>JAZQHV010000029.1:0-4707 GCA_045540755.1 Eubacteriales bacterium | reverse complement strand
CATCGAGTTGATCGCGCTCTCTGCAGAAGAACCGTTGCCTCTGCCTTTCGAGGAAAGGTATACCACCGTTGCATCGGTGTAGGGCGTCGTATCCACAACGATCTCCTCGTCCTCTACGATCTCACCGTTGCCGGAATATACGACCTCATCGCTGATGGAATCGAAGGTCTTGTTGAGCTGCGCGATCTGGGTTTCCGCAGTATCTCTGTAGGTCTCATAAATGTTCGTCAAAGACTGTCTGGTGCGATACATACGACCAATCCAGGTAGAAATATCGCCAAATCTGTAATATCCGCCGATATCAAAGACGTGCGTTGCCAGAATGAGGTCGAGCATCTCGGTGCTCTCTTCGTCGCGTACGTACTTGCCGTACAGCGTATTCTCATAGTAAGCGGGAGTAATATACTCCTTGCCGTAGTGCGCAAGCAACTCGGAAACCGCACTGGAGCGAACCGGCTCTGCTGCCAGAGGGATGCAGAAGAACTGCGTGTGGTATGCGCTGACCGGATGACCGAACTCTTCCTGCGAAGCATCCAGCTTGGGATACGGCAGAATGCCGAATTCCAGCTCGCTGTCACGGTAAAAGCCTGCGATCGCAAGCGTTTCAAAGAACAGCAACGCACGGCTCTCGCTGAAGATAGCATCACGGTTTGTACCGGCGTTGCTGCGGTTTTCGCCCGCCTGGAAGTCGTACTGATAGTTATAGGTATGCTGCGGATCGTACACGATGTCGCCAAAGGCATCGTAGAGGTTGACAATACGCTCGTTGTATACCGTCAACTCAAGGCTGCCGTCTGCCTGCACGGTGGTGATCTTTTCGCCCGCACTTGCCAGAACAGCCAGCATCGGGTCGTTCCAGGTCTGCAGGCCGTACAGGTCATGCTCGTTCATGACGCCATCCTGATTCAGATCCTGACCGACCGACTTGACCATCTTGCCGAAGGTCTCCATCGTCCACTCGTTATCCGCAACCAGCGTATAGGGAGACGCAAAGCCGTAGGTCTCTATCATATCCTTGTTGAAATACATGCAGTGCGTATAACGGTTATCCACAATACTGATATCGCCGGTGGTATAGAACATCTTACCGAAAACAGTAAGGTCCTCGTTTGCCTTCTGATCCCAGTAAGGCTTGGAAAGATCCATATACGGCAGGCTGGAGAGATCCCAGAGTGTACCGTTTTGTGCCAGAGTAACAACGTCATAGGTACCGATCATAGCGGCATTATAGCTGTTCATACCCGCCATATACTCGGTATAGATCTTCATGTAGCCCGTGCCCGAGCCGCTAGTCTTATCAAAGCCGAGGTGATCCTCGTAGGTGATGTTGACTCCGTGCTTCTCGCGCATGATCTCTTTACGGCGGTAGCGCGCCTGATCAATTGCGGTTTCGGAATCCGCATCCCCCTGAAAATCATTGTCCGTAGAGCCTACGACCAAAATGTTGAAATCGCCCGAGAGATCAAGATCTGCAGGGATCGCAGGCGCATCCGGATCGGTAAACACCATTTGTGGCTGCGTGGTTTCGGGTACTTCGGGGAGATCCGGCTCGCCACAGGAGGCAAGAAGAAGCACCGCAAGGAGAAGCGCCAGAAGAAATTGCAATTTTTTCATATGCTGTTCCTTTCTTTTTTTAGCACACCGTAGAGAAAGCGAATTTCTCGCTTTCCCTATGGTAACGCAATATTTACCTTATTTTTCGCAGGGCAAAACAGTACCGCCCTCGACCGAGAAGAGTGCCTGTAGCGCCTCAGGGACAACAGCGGTAGCGCCGTTCTCCAGGATAAGCTTGCACTGAGGCATGCCGCCCGTGCCGCTCAGGAGCTGCACAGTATCCGTAACCGTAAACGTCGCGCCGTTTACCTTGACGGTATTCTGTCCATCCTCAAAGAAAAGGAGCATATCATCAAGGGTAAGATCGCTCGTGACCGTGAGCACTGCGCCCGAAGCCAGTTTCAGACAGCCCGTGGCAGGCTCTGCCGAGGAAGAATCCTTGTAATCGCTGCCGCCAAAGTTTGCAGTCACAGTAACTGCGCCGCCGAAATTCCAGGTGTGGTTGCCGACGAACGACAGATCACCCGAAAGCACAATCTTTCCACCGTCCGAAAGCATGGAGTAAACGCCGTTTCCAAACGGGACGCCGAAGCTCTTTTTGGGTGTCTGTGCCGAGAGCCCGTCATTGTCGTTGCTACCATCGGTACCCGAGAGAAAGACCACACCGTCCTCTGCCGTCACACCCTGCGTGGGCGTATCCGGCGTGACAGCGGAATCGCCTGCCGCACCTTCGCCGGCAGCGGTGTCCGCCGAAGGCTTATATATGACGACCTCGCCGTCACCGTCTATCGCAAAGAATTCGGCAACTCTTTCGGAAAGAACGACAGCCGAGCCTTTTTCTACAGTAATGTTCCACTTGCCCGCCTCATAACCTTGCTTGTTGACGACCGTAACCGTATCGCTGATAAAGAAGACCGATTTGTTGTTGACGCGGAACGCGCTGTTTTCTCCCAGCTGCAGAAGCATATCTTGCATAGACAGGTTCACCTTGACCGTAAGCGTTCTGTTGCTGTGCAGCACGAAGAGACCGGCGTTCGCATCGTAATCCCTGTAGTCCACACCGCCGTAGCATCCGGTAACAGTCATGGCGCCACCGTAATTCCAAGCCTCGCTCGAAGAGATGTTCATATCGCCGACAAGCACGATGGTGCCACCACCGTACAACAGGTTGCGAAGACCGCTGCCACCAACAGAGCCCTGATTCTGCTTCGGCGTAGCAGGGGTAAGACCGTCATTTGTATCCTTGCCCTTGCCGTTGGAAAAGAAGCCGACCTTTTTGCCCTGCACGCTTGTCGCCGGAGCCTCCGGATCGATCACACCCATTCTTTTCACGATCTTCACCGCGTCAGAAACCTTGATATCGCCTTTGCCACGGATCGCCAGATAGCTACCGCTTTCGACGATGGCCTTGCCTCCCTCTTCTACCTCGATAACAAGATTGGGGACCGGAATCTCCACGTTTTCGCCAACCGTGAGCGTCACGCCGCTTTGAACGCGGAGGATATTATAGGTGTCGGAGGGGATGAGGATCACGTTTTCCAGTGTAAGGTCGCTTGCAATGGTCAGAATAGCATTGGGCATAAAGGGAATAACACCGCGTCCGTTCGCAGCATCCCTGTAGTCGGTACCGTTTGCCTTTGCGGTAACGGTCACCGCGCCACCAACCTTCCACTCCGTATTCTTTTTGATACCACAGTCACCCGAAACCACAAGCGTTCCGCCTGCAGCCAGTATACTACGGGCACCGGTGCCGTTTTCAGCGCCGATGTTCTGCTTAGGCGCATTTGCCGACAGACCGTCGTTTATATTGGTTCCCGTCGTGTTGGAAATATAAGCGGTCATAGGCTCGGTCGGTACCTTTGCACCGTCGGAGCCGAGGATCTTAACATTCTCCGTCATGCGGATGTCGCCCTCGCCGCTGACCGAAATGTAACTGCCGCCCTCCAGAATAGCGGTGCCGCCCTTTTCCACCACGATGCTCAGGGTGTTCGCCTGAAAGTCTACCGTATCGGTAATTCTGAGCGTTCTGCCCGCCGGTACGCGGAGTACAGAGCCTTGGTCGCCGGGGAGGAAGAGAATATTGTCAAATGTCAGATTACTGTCCAGCGAAAGCGTTCTGTCGCTATGCAGCTTGAAAATGCCGGTGTTCAGATCATAGTCCTTATAGTCCTTGCCACCGTAGACACCGGTAACGGTGACGGTCACGCCCGCACCGTAATTCCATGCCTCGTTACTGGAAATATTAAAGTCGCCGACAACGACGAGTGTGCCACCGATATTGTACAGCAGGTTGCGGATACCGGTACCGTCCGGCTGGCCCTGATTCTGCTTTGCCGTTTCCGGCGTAAGTCCGTCACGGCTATCGCCGCCCTTACCGTTGGAGATAAAGCCGAGTCCCTTATGCGTTATCTTGACCTTCTCACCAAGGTTGATCGCACCGTTGCCTTGGATGGACTTATATGTACCTCCCTCAATATTGGCGGTGCCGCCCTTTTCCACGCGGATAACGAGGTTTTCCGTCAGCATCACTACGCTGTCCTTGATCGTGAGCGTTTTGCCGTCCGGCACGCGGAGAACCGAGTTCTCACCGGCGCGGAAAAGGATATCATCTATGACGAGGTCGCTGGCGAGTGTAAGTGTCTTGCCGCCCGCCAGTTTGAAGATGCCAGTATTTGCCCCCGCATCCTTATAGTCCTTACCGTTATGACTTCCGGTGAGAAGGATCTCTCCGCCGTAATCCCATGCCTCGTTACTGGAAATATTAAACTCGCCCGAAACGACAAGCGTACCGCCGCCGTATAGCATATTGCGGATGCCGGTACCGTTGGCCGCGCCTTGGTTCTGTCGCGGAGAAACGTCCGAAATACCGCTGTTATTGTTGTTACCTCCGTTATTAGAAATAAAGCCGGGAAGCTTTGCACCGAGGTTCTTTGCCTTTTCACCAAGGTTGATCGTACCGTTACCCTGGATTGCCTTATAGGTACCGCCCTCAATGTTCGCCGTAGCACCCGCTTCTACGATGATGACCATCGTATCCTTCAGGATCTCTACGGAATCGGTGATCGTGAGCGTTGCGCCCGACATAACGCGGATGCCGCTGATGGTATCGCCGGGACGGATGATAATATCATCCAGCGTAAGATCGTGCTTGAC
>JAZQHV010000028.1:0-21154 GCA_045540755.1 Eubacteriales bacterium | reverse complement strand
TTTGATTTCCTACTCAAGCAATCGCTTGCTCTTTCGCATAAGTTTCTTTACTTGGTTTCTCTAAAGAATTGTTCGAGATCTACACTAAACTTAGTTCGTGTTTTCTTTCTCTTTGTTGTTCAATTTTCAATGACCGAATCTTTCGGGCTGCGTTTTGCGCAACCTTATTGATTATACACACTCCATATCCGTTTGTCAATAGGTTTTTGAAATTTCTTAAAAAATTTTCCAACCACTCGACTCCCTTCTTGGGGTGAGCTTTTTTATTCTATCACTTTCATTTCCAATTGTCAAGCACTTTTTTGCAATTTTTTCAAGGAAATTTTTCCACCACAGAATATGGTGTTTTTCGACGCGACTACCACAAATTATAGTCGCGCGCACACGTATATTATAAGGAAATATTGTGAAGTTTTCAAAAAACTATAGCATATTTAAAGCGAATATGCTACAATAAACTGAAACACAGAAATATGAAAGAGGAATATATACATGGCAAAAAACTGCGAAAACAACTGCCGTCTCGGCAAGGTCGGCGGCGAAGCGGTACTGGAAGGCGTCATGATGCGTGCGGGCGACCGCTACAGCGTTGCCTCCCGTAAGGAGGACGGCTCCATCGTCGTTTCCGACCACTCCTACACCTCCCTCCGCAAAAAGAATAAGTTTTTCAACCTGCCGCTCATCCGCGGCATTGTAGCACTGGTAGAATCCTTTAAGCTTTCCTTTCAGGTTCTGACCATCTCGGCAGAAGCACAGGACATCGACCTTGACGAGCCCGAGACCAAGTTCGAAAAATGGTTGCTCGAAAAGTTCGGCGACAAGGTATTCAGTGTGATCATGGGCATTGCAGGCTTCTTCGGCGTATTGCTGGCGGTTGGACTTTTCTTCCTTCTGCCGACGGCGGCGACCAAGGGCATTGATTGGTTGCTCGGCCTTGCAGGGCTGTCGCTCGGTTGGGCAAAGACACTTTGCGAAGGCATCATCCGCATTGCGATCTTCGTTTGCTATATCCTGCTCGTCTCGCTGATGCCCGACATCCGTCGCACCTTCGAATACCACGGTGCCGAGCACAAGAGCATCGCCTGCTACGAATCGGGCGAGGAACTGACCCCCGAAAACGCGAAGAAGCACACCCGCTTTCACGCGCGTTGCGGTACCAGCTTTATCTTCGTGATGCTGATCCTCTCTGTGCTGGTGTTCTCTTTACCCTTCGTCCCGTGGGACAACATCTGGCTACGCTACGCGATCAAGTTGCCGCTAATGCCCATCATTTGCGGTCTCGGCTTTGAGTTTATCGCCTACGCAGGCAAGCACGACAACATCCTCACCCGTGTGCTGTCCGCACCGGGACTTTGGATGCAGCGCGTGACTACGCGCGAGCCGGACGAAAAGCAGCTTGAGATCGCCATCACTGCGCTGAAAGCGTCTATGCCCGAGGAATTCGACCGTGCAGAGCTGGATGCGTTTATCGAATCCACCAAGCCGCAATCGGAAGAAGAAGCATCGGACGACGAGACGGACGAGCATGACGATTGACGAGATCAAAAACGCGCTCCGCGCGGCAAAAATCGAAAACGCCGACGGCGAAGCACATATATTAAAGGAAGAGTTCTCGGGCGAGGCGCTCAAAAGCGCAGTAATGCGGCGTATAAAACGCGAGCCCTTGCAATATATTATCGGCAAGTGGCCCTTCTTTCGCGAGGAGTACTTCGTGACCCCCGATTGCCTGATCCCGCGCAGTGACACCGAGATCCTCGTGGAATGGTTGGTGAAGCACCTGCCAAAGGGCGCGCACTACCTTGATCTTTGCACGGGAAGCGGTTGCATTGCGATCTCGCTTGGCAAAAACCGTCCCGATACGGTCGGCGTCGCCGCCGATATCAGCGAGGACGCGCTCACCATGGCAAAAAAGAATGCGGCGCACAATCATTTTGCCGGGTGCAGTTTCGTCCGTGCCGACGTCACGGAGAAAAGCCCCTTTGCCGAAAAATTCGACTGCATCGTCTCCAATCCCCCGTACATCACGGACGCGGCGATGGCGACGCTTGCACCCGAGCTTGCGTATGAGCCGCGCATTGCGCTTGCAGGCGGCGTGGACGGCATGCACTTTTACCGCGCGATCCTCCAAAACTTTAAAGACAACCTGAAGCCCGGCGGCATCTTCGCCTTTGAGATGGGCTACGACCAAAAAGCGGCGATCGCGGCGCTTGCTACCGCGCACGGCTTTGCGATGGAAGAACTGTACGACTACGGCGGCAATTTCCGCGCCGCCATATTGAAAGGATAACGCTTTGATCGGAATTTTTGACAGCGGTCTCGGCGGGCTGACAGCCTACCGCGAACTGCACACTCTGCTCCCGAATGAAAAATTCATATACTTCGGCGATACCGGTCGTGTGCCCTACGGCTCACGCTCTCGCGAGATCCTGACGCACTACACGAAGCAGGACATCGAATTTCTGCTCTCGAAGGGGGCGACGTCGATCCTTGCCGCTTGCGGCACGGTCAGCTCGGTGGTACTGGACAACGTGGCGGCACAATACGACGTGCCGATCGTCGGCGTGGTCGACGCTTCGGTAAGCGAGGCACTTTCTGCAACCAAAAACGGCATTGTCGGCGTGATCGGCACGGGCGCGACCGTTTCGAGCGGCGCTTTTGAAAAGAAGCTGACCGCAGGCGGAGCAAAGCAGGTAATCTCGGTTGCCTGCCCGCTGTTTGTGCCGCTCGTCGAAAACGGCTATATTGCGCGCGACTGCGAGGTAACACGCCTCGTGGCAAAGGACTACCTTGCACCAATCAAGGCCGCGGGCGCAGACACGCTGATCCTCGGCTGTACGCACTTCCCCATCATCGCAGAGCTGATCGGCGATCTGCTCCCAAGCGTGACGCTGATCAATTCCGGTGCGGCGGCGGCAAAAGCGGTCGCAAAAACGGTGAGCGAGCCAACGAAGGGCGAATCCGAGTTTTACGTGAGCGACAGTCCCGTCAACTTTGACGCGGTGGCGCGCATCTTTCTCGGCGGCGAGACCGTCAAGGCGGAAAAAGTGGACATAGAAAAATATTAAAAGAGAGCCTTGCGGCTCTCTTTTTTTGTAACAAAAAAGACGATCGCCAAGCGATCTTCTTTTTTATAGGTGGGGTGAAATTACTTGATCTCAACCTTTGCGCCTGCAGCCTCGAGGTCAGCCTTGAGCTTCTCAGCATCTTCCTTGCTGACGCCTTCCTTGATTGCCTTAGGAGCAGCCTCAACCATGTCCTTAGCGTCCTTCAGGCCAAGGCCGGTAACCTCACGTACAACCTTGATAACGTTGAGCTTGGAAGCGCCAGCGTCTGCAAGGATTACGTCGAACTCGGTCTTCTCTTCTGCTGCGGGAGCTGCTGCGCCGCCTACTGCTGCAACTGCAACGGGAGCTGCGGATACGCCGAACTCCTCCTCAAGTGCGGAAACGAGATCCTTGAGTTCAAGGATGGTGAGAGTCTTGATCTCTTCAAGAATGTTAGTGATCTTTTCGGTAGCCATTTTTACTATCCTCCTGTTGATAATACAATTTTTAAAATTTAAATAAATTTACGCCTCTGCGGGAGCCTCTGCGGCTGCCTCAGGAGCGGGTGCAGCCTCGGGAGCTGCCTCTGCGGTTTCGCCACCCTTGTCGATAATGGCCTGAAGTGCATAGCACAGACCATACAAAGGAGACTGCAAGCTGCCAAGAACCTTGCCGATCATAACTTCCTTCGAAGGAGTATCAGCCAGTTCCTTTACAGCAGCAACGTCAACGACTGCGCCGTCAACAAAACCTGCACGGAACTCAAAGTTTTCGACCTTCTCAACGTACTCCTTCAGGATCTTTGCGGGAGCGATCGGGTCTTCCTGGCTGATCGCGAGAGCGGTCATGCCATGCAGATGTTCCTTCATTGCGCCGTAACCAGCCTCGTCACAAGCTCTGCCGGTGATCGAGTTCTTGATAACTGCGTATTCAACGCCTGCTGCTCTGAGAGCGGCACGCATCTTGGTATCGTCCTCAACGGTGATACCTTCGTACTGTACGAGTACGCCGGAAGCTGCGGTCTTGAGTTTTTCGGCAAGTGCTGCTACTGTTGCCTGCTTTGCTTCAAGAATCTTCTTGCTGGGCATCGTAATTTCACCTCCGTTAAAATTTTGCAAAAAAATAAATCTTTCTGCGGAAAGACATAAAGGTTCCGAGAAAGATCATAAATAACGATATTTATAAAACATTCCTCGGCAGGAAAGCGTCTTACACGCTTTTACCGTAACCTGCTGTCTTCGGTAACGCAGATATTATAGCAGGGTGTATTCCCTTTGTCAACCCTTTTTTGAAAAAAGTTCAAAAAGTTTTCAAAAAGAAATGTGAGAACCTTTTTTGAGGAAAGGTTCTCACACTCTCCATGCCTTTTAAGGATGCCTCGGCACTTTATCTCACGCCGAACAGCAGATCGCTGTAGGTCGGGAAAGGCCAGTATTCGCGAGCGGTGATGCCTTCGAGCAGGTCGGCATACTCGCGAACGGCGCGCATCTTTTCAACCACGGTGTTTCCATAATACTTGGCGATCGCCTCGCCGCCTTCTTTCGGGGCGGCGGCAACAGCCGCGTCCAGATCGACAGTAGCAGCGTACAACTTATCGGAATACTCCGAAAGCTCGGTCAGCACCTTGGTCTCATAGCCGAGTGCAGAGATGCCGAGCGCCTTTTTGTTGAGCGCGTTTGTCGAAAGCGCAGCGATATACGACTGCACCGCGGGAAGGATCTGCTTTTTGACCATATCGCTCATGGTGAGCGCGTCGATCGCGGTGGTCTTAGAATAGTTTTCAAGCATGATCTCTACGCGGGAGCGGATCTCCACCTCGGAAAGGATCCTATGGTCGGCAAAGACCTTCAGGTTCTTTGCATCGGTGAAATGCGGCACGGCGTCCGGCACAGTGCGATAGTTTGGCAATCCGCGCTTCTCCGCTTCCTTCTGCCACTCCTCCGAGTAGCCGTCGCCGTTAAAGATGACCTTTTTGTGGTTGCCGTATACGCGCTTGACGATGTTATGTACCTCGACGTCAAAGTCGGGCGCCGCCTCCAGAATGTCTGCCATCTGACGCAGAGCCTCGGCAACGGCGGTATTGAGAATGATGTTGGGGTCCGCAATGTTCAGCGAGGAGCCGAGCATACGGAACTCAAACTTGTTACCGGTGAAGGCGAACGGCGAGGTGCGGTTGCGGTCGGTATTATCCATCGGAAAGTCGGGAAGTACGCTTGCGCCGATCTTCATGACCTGACCGCCCTTGCCCTCGTAGGGCTTTTCCGCCTCGATGCAGTCGAGAATTTCGGTAAGCTCACTTCCGAGGAAGACAGAAACGATCGCCGGCGGTGCCTCGGACGAGCCGAGACGGTGGTCGTTACCTGCGGTCGCGACCGAAATACGGAGCAGATCGCCGTACTCATCGACCGCCTTGATGACTGCCGAGAGGAAGAGCAAAAACTGCGCGTTGTCCGCAGGGGACGCACCGGGGGAAAGCAGATTTTTGCCGGTATTGGTGGAGAGCGAGAAGTTATTGTGCTTGCCGCTGCCGTTTACGCCCGCAAAAGGCTTTTCGTGCAACAGGCAGACCAGACCGTGTCTTGTCGCCACCTTTTTCATAATCTCCATGGTAAGCTGATTGTGGTCGTTTGCGATGTTGGTGGTCGCAAAAATAGGTGCAAGCTCATGCTGTGCAGGCGCAGTTTCATTATGCTGTGTCTTCGCGAGGATGCCGAATTTCCAGAGTTCCTCGTTGAGGTCCTCCATAAACGCCTTGACCCTCGGCTTGATCGCGCCGAAATAGTGTGCCTCCATCTCCTGCCCGCGCGGCGGCTTTGCGCCGAACAGCGTACGTCCGCACAGACGCAGATCCTCGCGTGCGTCGTACATTTCCTTGTCTACAAGGAAATACTCCTGCTCAGCACCGACGGTGGTGCGCACGCTCTTGACCTCGGTGTTGCCAAACAGGCGCAAAACGCGCAGTGCTTGCGTATTGATAGCTTCCATCGAGCGCAGTAGGGGGGCTTTTTTATCCAGCACCTGACCGCCGTAGGAACAGAACGCGGTCGGGATGCAGAGTGTTTTTTCCTTGATGAACGCATAGGAGGTCGGATCCCACGCGGTATAGCCGCGCGCCTCAAAGGTCGCGCGCAGACCGCCCGACGGGAAAGACGATGCGTCGCTCTCGCCGCGGATCAGACTCTTGCCGCTGAGTTCCATGACCACGCCGTCGCCCGACGGTTCGATAAAGCTGTCGTGCTTTTCGGCGGTGATCCCCGTGAGCGGTTGGAACCAGTGGGTATAGTGCGTTGCACCGTGCTCCAGCGCCCATTCCTTCATCGCGTTGGCGACAACGTTTGCTACGTCGATCTGGAGCGGAGCATCCTCGTCTATGGTCTTTTTCAGTGATTTGTAGATGTCCTTCGGCAGTTTCGCCTTCATAACTTTGTCGTTAAAGACCAGCGAGCCGAACAATTCGGGGATTCTATCCGGATTTTCCATCATTGTTATCCCTTTCATATATTTATAGTGCGATTATAACAGACAAACGCCGCATTTGCAAGTGGTTTTGGAAAACGGAAGCACTCGTGGGTGCTTTTTTACAAAAGTTTTGCCGCGGCAAGCACGCCGAGCATAGTGTCGGTGCCGCTGGACGCACCCATTTTCAGCACAAAATCACAGTTCAGCGCAAACGGCTCATCCGAAAGGACCGTGCGTACCGCGCGGTCGTAGACCGTGCAGTATTCGTTTTGCAGCGCGCTTTTCACATACGCCGCGCTGATGGCAGTGGTGCGATCGAGACTACGAAGCACTGCGTCGCGCACGGCGTCAAATCGGGTGTTGCCCGCCGCGTACAGCGTCGAAAAAAAGCCGCAGAGAAAATCATCGCCCGACGGCGTGAGGCCGCGTCCGAGCCCGAGCAGAGCTACGGCGGCATCGGTATCTCCGTGCAGAAGCGCGCGGATCTTTTCGCGCACCTTGCCGCGGTTTTCACGGAGCAGTTCGAGCATACCACCCGCAGAACCGTTTTCGGTAACGTAGTCCTCCACTGTCGCGATGCGGTCCTTGTCCGGCGGTACGCGCCGCATGGCAAACAGTCTCTCGCCCACGGCGATCCCGCTTCCCGAAAGGGAAACGCGGTCTCCTGCAGAAAGGTTTGTTTCTGCGGCAAAGGCGGCAAAATCCGCAAGTGCAATGCCAAACGATACGACGCCCCATTTTGCATCGTGCAAGAGCAGGATCTCCTCGCCGATCTTTGTATAGATGCCCTGCGAAAAAACGCCGATCACTTCGCCTTCTGCACCTTTTTGCAACATACGGCAGGCGGTTTCGCCTGCCGTAGCAAAATTACTTGTTAAGAGAATATTCATAGGTTTTTGTAGCAACCATCTGCTCTTCGTCGGTCGCAACGACAAAGATCTTAACGGCACTGTCTGCCGCCGAGATCTCGCACTCGCCGTGGACGCTCTCGTTCTTTTCTGCGTCCAGTTTTACGCCGAAGCAGTTAAGCTTTTCGCAGACCATGCGGCGAACGGTCTTGGAATTCTCGCCGATACCGCCGGCAAAGGTGATATAGTCCAGTCCGCCCATCTCGGCATAGAAAGAACCAATGTACTTAACGATGGATGCAACCAGCATGTCGATGGCGAGCTTTGCACGCACGTTTCCGCCGTTTGCCGCTTCCTCGATAAAGCGCAGGTCGCTGTCCACGCCCGAAATGCCAAGCAGACCGCCGTTCTTTGCAAAGCCGGTGGTGATCTCGTCCATCGTCATGCCCTCGTTCATGAGGAAAGGCACAACGTATGCGTCGATGTCGCCGACACGTGCCGCGTGGGGAAGTCCTGTCTGGGGCGTAAAGCCGAAGGAGCAATCCACGCTCTTTCCGTCCTGAATCGCGCAAAGCGAGGAGGAGCCGCCGAGATGACAGGAACCCGCCTTGAAAGAGGTCTTTCCGGTCAACTCCGGCAGGTGACGCGCGGTGTACTCGTGCGAGTGACCGTGGAAGCCGAAGCGCTGGATACCGTATTTTTCATACCACTCATAGGGAACGGCGTACAGGCGGCGTTCCATCGGAATGGTCATATGGAATGCCGTTTCAAACGAGCCTACAAGCAGCGCATCGGGCAACATTGCCTGGAATTCGCTGATCGCATCGAGGTAGGGACGGTTGTGCGCGGGCGCGATAAAGAGATAGTCGCGCATAGCGCCGAGCACCTCGTCATTCAGTTCAAATACGCCGTGATGGCCCTTGGCAAGCACGGTCTTAAAGCCGACGGCGCTGATCTCCTTGATGTCGGTAAGGATGCCCTGCTTTGCATCCAGCAGGTCGGCAAGGAAGAGTGCTATACCGTCAGCGTACTTCGGTACGCACTGGTGATCCTTTTCGATCTTCTCGCCCGTGGCGATATTGGTAAAGGAGTAGATCGCCTCGGTCTCACTGCCGACGCGCTCTACCTTTGCGGTAGCGTATACTTTCTTTTCGGGCATCTCGTACAGCTTGAATTTCAGCGAAGTGGAGCCCACGTTGCAAACCAGAATTTTCATGTCGTTTTCTCCTGATATAGTTTTTTAACAATTTCATTATACCACAGCTTTGCAAAAAAGCATACAAAAATAAAAAATCTCTGCGAAAGGATTTTGCAAAGCGCAAAAAAGGAAAACAAAAAGTCGCCCGCAGGCGACTTTTTGTTTTGGCCACGATATATTCCGCTTCACCCTTCCGTGTACGGGGCGAGAGCAAGACGGATGAAAAAGCCCCGGTCGGCATTGCAGACGGGACATTTTTCGGGCGCGCCGCTCGTTTCAATGACGTTGCCGCAGTTGAGGCACATCCAGCCGCCGTCCGCGTCGGCAAGAAAAAGCTTACCGTCTTTCATCCACTCGGCAAGCTTTGCAAAGCGGTCGCCGTGCATTTTCTCGATCTTGGCGATATTGCGGAAGTCCACCGCCACCTTGGCGAAGCCCTCGCGCTCGGCGACCTCGGCAAAGGCGGCGTACACGTCGTCATGCTCCTTGTACTCGTTACCCGCGGCGTATTCGAGCAGCTTTTGCACCGACTTTGTCACGTTGACGGGATAGCCGCCGTCCACCGTGATCTCCTCGCCGTCCAGTTCGGCAAGATGGGTGTAAAACACCTCGGCATGGGCGCGTTCCTGCTCGGCGGTAAAGCGGAACACCGCCTCCACCACGTACAGCTTCTGATCCTTGGCAACATCGGCGGCAATGGTGTAGCGATTGCGCGCCTGACTCTCGCCCGCAAAGGCGCGCATCAGATTTTTTGCGGTTTCGGAATTCTTCATTTCTGCCATCATTTTATTTCCTTTCTCGGTTTTACCTACAGTATTGCCAAGAAAAGGTTCGAATATACAAAGACCGCAACCGTTAAAACGGTTGCGGTCTCGTTTTTATTTCGTCAGCGTTGCCGTGGAGGTGGCACCGTCCCAAGCGACTTCTGCACCGAGATTCTCGGCGACAAAGCGCACGGGGAGGTAGGTGCGACTGCTCTCGATGAATGCGGGAGAGTCAAGCGTGACCTCTACGCCGTTGACCTTTGCGGTGGTTGCACCGATCTTGATCTCCAGCTTAGTGGTGTCGGTGGTCACGGTGACCGTGGAGGTCGCACCGTCCCAGCCAACGGTCGCGCCGAGGCTCTCTGCGACAAAACGAACAGGGAGCATGGTGCGGCTGTTGCGGATGATAGGTGCGGCATCGAGTGCCTTTGCCTCGCCATTGACGTAGCCGGTCTTGTTGCCGATCTGCAATTTGACTTCGGTCTTTTCCGCGAAGGTGGAGACAACGAGATTGTCAAACGACATCGTGTTCAGGTTGCTTCTGCCGCCGTTTTCCTTTGCATACAGACGGAAGCCGAAGGAGCCGGGCGTCAGCCAAAGGTTATGCGCCTCTGCCCAGTGCCAAAGCACCTTGCCCGTGCCCTGCTCGGTCACGATCACCTGCAAAAGATTGCCTTTGACCGCAAGCTGCATATGCAGGTTCATACCGGGCTGCAGAACAGCGGGGCTGACCTCGATGTTGCCTTCCAGCCACTTGCCGTCGGGCTTACCTGCGCCGAGTGCCGCCTTGGTACCGTCAAAGGACAGGTAACCCATATAGCCCATAACACCGTCATCGGTCTCACCGGTCATGTTGGCGATGTCCGAGCGGATGATCACGCCGCCCTGCGTCTGGTTGTTGTTGATATCCACGTCGATGACGTAGTCGGTAAGTTCGGTCAGCTCCTTCTTACCCTCGTAGACAATGTAGGACTGACCGCCGGTTGCGGCGGAGAGATACAGCTTGCCGTCGTTGACGACCCAAGTGCCGCGGAACTGCGAGAAATCGTCGATGGAATCCGCATTGTCAAAGGTGTTTCTGTACACCTCGGTAAGGCTCGAGGTATCGATGGTCACGGTAGGCTTCTTAACAACGACAACGGGAGCCGCAGGCTTCTCCAGCGTGACCTCGTTTGCCGTGGTGACCTTGAAGTTGTCGAAATATGCGATGCCGGGCGAGGTCACAAAGTTTGCCTCATAGCCTCCGCGCATACGCAGACCGACCGTACCGCTCTTCCATACGGCGTCCTTGGAGAGGTTGCTGCCGATGGCGTAGGTGTAGTCGTAGATAGTCGCGCCCGAATCCTTGTTGGTGAAAAGAACGTGGATGATCTCGTTCTTCACAGTGACCTTGATGTGTACGTTCGTACCGACGTTCATCTTGTTGCCGGGGCCAACGTTTACGTTGTCTTTGTACACGCCGTTCGTGCCGTCGCTGCCGAGTGCGCCCTTGGTGGCATCGTTGGAAACGAATGCGGTGTAGCCGTAGAAGCCGGACATCTGGTTGTCCGCCTTGTCCTGCTGTACGTTGAAGAGAACGCCGCCCGCGGTCTGCACGTTCATGTAGTCGACCTCAACGATGTAATCGGTGAGGGGCTCGTCTGCCTGATATACAATGTGCGAAAAGGTGCTGTTCAGCTTCTGGTTCGGAACCGAGGGATCCATATTCTCGGTGAGATAGAGTGCACCGTCGCGGATCTCCCACGTCATACGGAACTGCTCGAAATCACGGATAGTGGAGGGATCCGAGAAGTCGTTTTCGTAAATGACGGTCTCTGCGGCCAGCACGCTGACCGAAAGCAGCGCACAAAGCAGAGCCGCACAAAGAATAAGCAATGTCTTTTTCATTTTTCTTCCTCCTAAAAATAGAATTGCAACTATATTTTCGCACATTTTGACGGCAAAGTCAACAGTTTGCCTGTACAAGAAATGCACAAATGCGTACAAAAAGCATAAATACGCAAAAGTCTGCGCATAGCGCTAAACCGATAACTTCCAATTTACCGCTATGATTTTTGCCTGCGGCAAAAATCTTCCTTTTCTCTTCACTTTTCACTCTTCTCTCTTCACGCAAAAAAGCACCCTTTCGGGTGCTTTTTTCATAAGCGTGTTATTTTGTCAGCGTTGCGGTAGAGGTTGCGCCGTCCCATGCGACCTCTGCGCCGAGGTTCTCGGCGACAAAACGCACGGGGAGGTAGGTGCGACTGCTCTCGATGAATGCGGGAGAGTCGAGCGTGACCGTCTTGCCGTTGACCTTTGCGGTGGTTGCACCGATCTTGATCTCCAGCTTAGTGGTCGCAGTGGTCACGGTGACCGTGGAGGTCGCACCGTCCCAGCCAACGGTCGCGCCGAGGCTCTCTGCTACAAAGCGAACGGGGAGCATGGTGCGGCTGTTGCGGATGATGGGTGCGGCATCGAGTGCCTTTGCCTCGCCGTTCACGTAACCGGTCTTGTTGCCGATCTGCAACTTGACCTCGGTCTTGGAACCGCCGAAGGTGGAGATAACGAGGTTGTCAAAAGAGGTCGTGTTGATGTTGTCGTAGTTGCCGTTCTTGGAGCCGCGGAGACGGAAGCCGAAGGAACCCTTGGACCAAAGGTCGTTCGTCTCTGCCCACGTCCAGAGCAGCTTGCCCGTGCCCTGCTCGGTGATGGTGATCTGCACGAGGTTGCCCTTAACGGCTGCCTGCAGGTGGATGTTCATGCCGGGCTGCATTACAGCGGGGCTGACCTCGATATTGCCGGTGAGCCACTTGCCGTCTGCCTGACCTGCACCGATCGCACCCTTGGCACCGTCGTTGGCAATGAACATCATGTAGCCCATGATGCCGTCATCGGTCTCGCCGGTTACCTTTGCAATGTCGGAGCGGACGATTACGCCGCCCTGGGTCTGCACGTTGTTCATATCTACGTCCAGAACGTAATCGCCAAGCTCGGTGAGATCCTTTGCGCCCTCAAAGAGGATGTAGGACTGTCCTGCGGTCGCCGCAGAGAGGTAGAGCTTGCCGTCGTGTACGACCCACGTACCGCGGTACTGCGAATAATCGCTGATCGCGGAAGCATCGTCAAAGGTGTTTCTGTACACCTCGGTCAACTTCGAGGTATCGATCGAGACCTTGGGCTTTGCAGGCTGCACACCCGTAGAAGCACTGCCGAGCGTTGCCTCGTTTGCCGTGGTGACCTTGAAATTGTCAAAGTAAGCCGCGCCGACGGAGTTTGCCAGCGTTGCGGTGTTGTTCGAACGCATACGCAGACCGACCGTGCCGTTTGTGAAGCCCTGGTCGCTTGCGCTGGAGCCGATGGAATAAGTGTAGTCGTAAACGACCGCCTTGGAATCAATGTCGTTCATCTGTACGCGCACCTTGCCGCCCTTGACGGTGACCTTGATGTGCACGTTTGCGCTCATATTGGACTTGGCAGAGCCGACGTTGATGTTGCCCTTCCATGCACCGGTGTCGGTGGTGGAGCCGAGCGCGCCCTTGGTAGCGTCATTGGACAGGAACGCAACCTGACCGTAGAAGCCGTTCTGCTGTTCGTCGACCTTGTCCTGCTGTACGTTGAACACGATACCGCCGGCGGTCTGCACGTTCATGTAGTCAACTTCAACGATATACTCGGTGAGTGCCTTGTCTGCCTGATAGATGATGTGCGACCAAACGACCTTGTCGTCGGTGAGGCGAAGTCCGCCGTCCGAGATCTCCCAGGGGAGACAGTACTGCTCAAAATCGGAGAGCGTGGACGGATCCGAGAAATCATTCTCATAGATCACGGTCTCTGCCGCAAAAGCGCCGAGCGCCAGCAGGGATGCCAGAAGCACGGTGCTTACAAAAAGAAGAAGTTTTTTCATAATATCCTCCCAAAATAAGATTTGACATCTATATTTTCGCATATTTCGGTGACAATGTCAACAGAAGCGCCGTACAAGAATTTATTTTTCTTGTATAAAAAAGCAGAAAAAACGGCTCTTTCGAGCCGTTTTTCACTTATTTTTTGAACTTGGGTGCGGGTACGGGAGTATCGGTCGGACCGTATACGCGCAGTACGTCGGGACCGCCGTCCTCGGAAGGAACAAAGTAGAAGCGGTCGATGCAGATATCACGGTCAAAGCCCTTATTGTTTGCGCGGTCGGAGTGCTTGTGGTAGACCACGTAGTTCTCCTCGAGATCGGGACAAACCACGAACATGCAGTCGCCGGCGCCCTCAACGTAGCGGTTCGAAGCCAGCACCTCGTTATACTTGTACTTGGTATACGGGCCGTAGATGTCCTTGCTGACCGCATAGGACTCGCCGTAGTGGCCACGGAAGTGACCCGACGCATACATCATATAATAGTAGCCGTTGTGCTTGGTGATAACGCCGCCCTCGGAAATAGGTGCGTACTCATCGATCTCATAATGCTCGGTGGGGCTGATGCAGTGGACAGCCTCGCGCTTGTGGGAAAGAACGCCGTCCTTTGCCTCCAGCTCCTGAATGTAAACGTGGTTGCCGCCGCCAAAGCGCACGGTGGTGATGTATACACGCCCGTCATCATCCACAAAAGGTGCACCGCCGATCTCGGGCTCGATGTTGACGTAGGGTTTTTCCTTGTTCATCACGAAGGGGCCGAGGGGCGAGCGGGCGCTTGCGTAGAACACGCGGAACTCGGTGGGACCGTAGCCGCCTGCAAACTGCGAAGCGATGAGCAGATAGAACCAACCGTCCTTATAGAAGACGTTGGGGCTCATGAAATAGTGGATGGGACTATCCTCGGTGATCTCAAAGGCAAAGCCCGCTTCCTCCCAATCGTAAAGATTCTTGGAGGTGCGCACACGGACGGAGCACTTGGAGCCAAAGGGATGATGCAGGGTGTAGAGATAGAAGGTGCCGTCGTGGTACAGGATCTCGGGATCGGCACCGTAAGTCACGGGGTTGACGTAAGTCTCGCCGTCGTACAGTTTCGTATCCGCAACGGTCACTGTCACTGCATCGGTCGCGCCGACCTTGAAGGACGTGGGCTTTTTGACCTGCGCCTCCATGATCGGCCACGTCTGGTCGCCGAAATAGAAGGAGAGCACGCCCCCGCCGTTGACTACCGAGAGGTCATAGGTATTGCCTGCGGTCAGCATCATTGCGTGCTGTGCAAGGAACATTACCTTACCGTGGAGATACTTGTAGGCAACAAGACGCTCGGTGGCGGCATCGTAGGAGAAGGCGAAGCCCTGACCGCCGTTTGCAAGCACGAGCATTTCCTCATTGTTGTTCGGGGTGATCTTTGCCGTCAGCTTCTGCGAGATGCCGAGGGTAACATCACTCATCTCGGCTTCCTTGCGTTCGTAGATGCGGAGGTTGGCAAAGCCGCCCTTGCCGCCGTCGTTGTTGATGCGGAATGCGATCGTACCCGTCTCAAACGGTGAGCCGTCATGACGGCTGTCGCCCTTGCGATACTCGGCGCGGTAGAGCTCCTCACCGCTTGCACAGTCGGAAACGATATAAATAATGTAATCTCCGTTGACACGGATGTAGAAATGCAGATCCTGACCGATCGCAAAGCGGTCGCCGTTTTTACTTGCGGTGAAGTTGCCCATCCACTTTCCGGGGTGGTTGGTACAGCCGAGTGCGCCGGTCTTGCCGTCTACGCCGATAAACGCATAGTAGCCGTTTGTCTTGTCCTCCTCGGGCGTGCTTCTCAGCATGCCACCCGCAACGCCACCAAAGAAGACACCGCCGCCGCCCTGATGGTTGAGGAAGTCTACTTCAAGCACAAAATTCGGCTTATTGGCAAAATCCAGAAGCGCCGTAGAATGTCCGCCGGTCTTCACCGTGCGAAGCGCGCCGTCTCTGACCTCCATCTCGCCGTAGACCACAGTGAGATCCTGCATGTCCGTAAAGTTGTTCTCATAAGCAAGAACGACCTCTTGCTGTTTACCGATGCTGTAATCCATGATTTCAGTCCTCCGGGAAAAATTTGATTTCTTTCTTGATTGTACCATTCCTTTTGCTCGCCGTCAATGTTAAAACTGAACCTAAAGGTACAATTTTTCCAAAAAAAGAACCGCTACGTTGTAGCGGTTCTTTTGAAAATATACTTATTTTGCTTCCACAGCGGCACAAATGTAACTGTATGCCCAGTGCGATGCGGCAACGTCCGCGATCGGAACGCCGCCCGTGCCCTTGATCTCGGCAATGCGGTTCATCACCGTGGCAAGTTCGGCGCGGGTGAGGTTGTCCTCGGGGCGGAAATTACCCTCGGTGTCGCCTTTTAAGTACTCCGCCTCGGTCAGAAGCGCGATATAGTCGTATGCCCAGTGGGAGGGGGGCACGTCGCCAAAGGCGAGCACACCCGCGTCGTCAAGATCCATACCGAGTGCCAGCACAAGCAGTTTGCAGAGCTCGCCGCGCTTGATATTTGCCTCACCGCGGAAAGTCTTGTCGCCATAGCCGTCGATGAGCTCGGCGCCGACAAACTTGGCGACCGCCGCTTTATACTCGTCAGCCACGTCGGTGAAATCGATCTCGGCATCGTCGGTCCAGGAGCCGAACAGGCGATCCATCGCCGCAATGACCTCATAGCGGGTCGCCTTGTCGTCGGGACGGAACTTATTGCCCTTCTCCAGATCCATATAACCGCCGTCGGAAGCATCGTCCTTCAGGTACAGCCAGGTGTTCTCGCCCTTAACCTGATAGGAGCGGGAAAGAATGGCAGATTCTACCTCGACGTCGCCCGCCTCGTAAACGGCATACGCACGGAGACGGAAGGAGGTGTCGATCTCGATCGCACCCGAATACTTTTTCGCCGCGGTCGTTTTCGGGCTCTTGCCGTTCGTGGTGTAGTAGATCGTCGCACCCGAAAGCGCACAGGACAGTTTGACCGTGGTTCCCTCGTCCACAAAGCCGCTGTCTACAGAGGCGACCACCGGCGGGATCGTATAGTCCTCAAGATCGGTGGTGCCGCGGGAGATCGTCTTTTCAAAGGTATCGTCACAGTACTTGCAGGTCACGCTGTACTTGCCCGTCGTGCTTTCGGTCGGCACCTTGATGAGATACTTGACCGTACCGTACTCATGCCCTGTCTTTTCGATCGTTTCGGTCACGTAGGTCTTGCAGCGCGTACACTTCGCGCGGCGGGAGCCCTCTTTTTCGCAGGTCGCCTTGGAGGTCACCGTCCAGAGCTTAGAGCCCTCCTCGGGCAGTTCGTGGCCGAGCGCGCGCTTAAGCGAAGACTGATAGGTATTGTCACAGCGCTTGCAGGTGTATGTGATCCTGCCGCTCTCGGTACAGGTCGGTCCGCCCTCTTCCTTGTAGTCGTGGCCGAGTTTGGTCACACTTTTCAGCGTAAGCTCACTGCAACGGGAGCACTGGTAGGTCGATTTACCCGCCGTGGTACAGGTCGCGGACGAGCTGATGAACTTGGAAAAGTCGTGGTCAAGCGCCTTCAGCTCTTCGGTCTTGACGTCGCCGCAGACCGAGCATTTCGAGGTCTCGGAGCCCGCCGCGGCGCAGGTTGCCTTGACGGTATTCGTCACCTTGTATTTATGACCGAGCGCTTCCACCACGGTGACCTTTTCCTCGGCACAGACCGAGCAACGTTCGGTGATGCTTCCCTTTTCGGTGCAGGTGGCAGGCGTTTCCTCCGCCTTGACAAAGTCGTGCCCCGTCTTCGTCACGGTCTCGGACTTGGTGTCCGAGCAGCGCGAGCAGGTATATACGTTCTTGCCGTCCTTTTCACAGGTGGCGGCGATGCATTTTTCATAGTCAATGCGCCAGTTGTGCGTACAGGTAGCGGCGCCTGCCGAAAGTGCAAGCAACAGCACCAGAACCGCGGAAAGTAAAAAAACAATGTGTCTTTTCATTTTTACCTCCAAATGTAGTAGTTATCCAATGTAATTTTACTACATCTTGTTTTCCGTGTCAATATTTGCGTAAAATTTAAGAAAGATAAATTGGAAGTTGAACGATTCAAATCCGTTTTCGGGGCGGACATGCGCCGACCCGAAAACTCCTTAAAAACCGCGCCCGGTGAGGGCGTCGCGAGACTTGCGGTTTTGCAACCACTTGAAAATCCTTGGATTTTCAAGTGAGATAACCTATAATTTATCGTTCCCGCACCAAAAACAGCTCGACCGTGTCTGCGCCGTTGGCAACGGTGATGCGATTCTCGCCCACCGAAAGCGCAAGCGTGATCGAATAACTGCCGTCCTGCTTTCGGAGCGGCGTGATGCCGTTGACGCTGATCGGATACGCCGGATCCGACTGCCCCGCGATCAGGGCGGTGCGCCCTGCCCTGTCCCCATCTTTGTAGGTATCCACGGTCAGGTGGCTTTCGCCCGCGCGGTAGTCGAAATGCGTGATCTGCGCGGCAAACGCCGCACGCACCTCCTCGGTCACGCCGAGGGCGTTGTCGCGTAGTGCCGCGTAGCCGTAGTACATACCGCCGCGCACGCCGTAGAGTGTGCGCGCATGCTCCACCTGCCGCAAAAGCTCGCCGCTTTTCATACCGTCCTCGGCATAGCGGTAGACGCCGTGGTTGATATAGAGCGTCACGCCCGTGCCATCAAGCGCACGGCTCCACCAATTGCAGAGCGTTTCGTAGGGCGCCGCCTTGGTATCAAAGCTCCAGTAGAGCTGTGGTGCCAAAAAGTCCACGTAGCCGTCCCTTGCCCACGCCAGTGCATCACAGTAGATGGCGTCGTAGGCGGAAAGGCCCTTTGTCGCACTGCCGCCGTTCCTGCCGTCGTCGTTTTGCCAGATGCCGAACGGCGAAACGCCGAAGCGGATGTCCGCATCCACGCTCTTGACAGTCTCATAGCAAAGGCGCACCAGCTTGTTTACACTGTCGCGGCGAAAATCGCCGATATCCGCGAAGCCCTCTCCGTACAGAGCAAAGGTCTTCGCATCGTCAAACGCCGCACCGCTTTGCGGATAAGGATAGAAATAATCGTCAAAAATAATACCGTCCACGTCATACCCCTCGCAGATCTCGCGCACGCCCGCCGAAACGAGTTCACGCACTGCGGGGATACCCGCGTCAAAGTAAAGCTTTCCGTCGGCATAGGGCACGACCCAATCGGGATTCTGCACGGCAGGGCTTGCGGCAGGCAGGGCGAGCAGATCGGTCTGCGGATAGGCGGCGGTGCCGCTCGTCACGCGCAGGGGATTGACCCACGCATACACGGCAATGCCCTTCTCCTTTGCCGCCTGCAAAAGATAGGCAAGGCAGTCGAAGTCTCCGTCCGGCCGCGTCCCTGTATTGCCCGAAACGTAACGCGACGCAGGAAAGATCTCCGAACGGTAGAGCGCGTCTGCCGCGGGACGTACCTGAAACAGAATGGTGTTGAACCCGTTTTCTGCGGCAAACTCCACGATCGCCGAAAGCTCGGAAGCCAGCTTCTTTTGGGAAAGTCCCTGCCGCGAGGGGAAGTTGATATTATTGACCGTCGCGATCCAAAGCCCGCGCATTTCGCGCTCGGCATTTTCGGGCAGGGCAAGCACCTCGCCCGCACCGACAGGGGCGGGCGGCGTGAGCGCCTGCGCCTCCATGCCGCCTCCGAACAGGAGCACGAGCGGCAAAAGCGCAGATAAAAGCAACAGTACACAAGCGGAGCCAAGACAGATATAAAATTTCAGATCTTTCATTTTCCCACCTCCGCTTCTAAAGTATGTTTTTGTGTACAAGCTTATTCTATCACGTTTGTCGAAAAATAGGAACGGATTCCTTGAAAAAAAGTTGCTTTCCGCAGGCGGTCGTGGTACAATAGAGCGGACAGGAAAACGAAAGCGAGGAAAAAGCGTGAAAAAGGTCGATATCTACACCGACGGCGCCTGCAAGGGCAACCCCGGACCCGGCGGCTACGGTGCGATCCTTGTATACAACGGGATCGAAAAGGAGTTCTCGGACGGCGAGAGCGAGACCACCAATAACCGCATGGAGCTGCTTGGCGCCATCACCGCGCTTGCCGCGCTGAAGGAGCCCTGCGAGGTGCATCTCACCTCCGACTCCAAATATCTGGTCGATGCCGTGACCAAGGGTTGGGTCTACGGTTGGCAGAAAAAGGGCTGGAAAAAGGCGGACGGCAAGCCCGCGCTCAACGTGGACCTTTGGCAACGTCTGCTCCCCCTGCTCGAAACGCATTCCGTCACCTTCCATTGGATCAAGGGGCACGACGGGCATGAATACAACGAACGGTGTGACCGCCTTGCCGTAGCGGCGGCGGAACGGTACTCGGTATGACGAAACTGCAAATCAAAAGGATCGACCTTGCGGACGCGCCTGCTCTGCGCTCCCTACTCGGTGAGCCGTCTGCCGAGATCTGCGACCACTCGGTCGGCAATATTTATATGTGGAAGGATACGCTTGCGACCGACCGTATCGGTGCGGACAAATTCTGCCTTGCCGAGCACTACGAGGGCGACACCTATTTTGCCCTGCGCGTCTCGGACGGGGACTATGCCGCGCGTATCGCCGCCCTGCTTGCACAGTTCGGCACGCCCCTCCACCTCTGCTCGATGAAGGAGGAGGAGGTCGCCGTCCTCCGTGACCTGTACGGCGACCGCTTTACCGCCGAGGGCGAGGACGGTGCCGCCGACTATATCTACGATGCCGAGGCTTTACGTACCTTTGCGGGACGCAAATTCCACGCGCAAAAAAACCACATGAACGCCTTTTTGCGTACCTACGTGGACTATGAATTTCTTCCCGCCTCCGATCCTGCACTCCTGACCGCCTTTCTCGACGAGTACGAAGACACCGTCGCGGACGAGACCGAAAGCGCCAAAAAAGAATCGCTTGCCTGCCGCAGGCTCTTTGCCATGCTCCCCGACCTCGACCTCGATACGCGCATCCTGCGGGTGGGCGGCAAAGTCATCGGCATGTGCATCATGGAGCGCGTGGGCGACACGCTGATGATCCATGTGGAAAAAGGGCTCGCCGCCTACCGCGGCGTCTACCCGATGCTGGTACACCTCGAGGCGTGCGCCTATCCCGACGTCCGCTTTATCAACCGCGAGGAGGACGACGGCAACGAGGGGCTCCGCCGCTCAAAACGCTCCTACAACCCCTGCATGCTGAAACAAAAATATATCGGAAAGATCGAATAAAAAAGACCTCCGCGGAATACCTTGTAGCAAAGATATTCCAAGGAGGTTTTTATGTTTGTTCGTTCGATACGTATGCACACGGTAAAGCTGGTCTCCATCACCGCGCTCGCGCTCATTGCGATCTTTGCGCTGGTCGTCTTTCTCCCGTCCTACGAGAGCCCTGCCGCCTCGGTCGGCGAGGTAGAGGGCGAAAAGGAGATCCGCTTTGACAAGGTGAAGACCGAGGAGGACCGTATTGCCTTTCTTTCGCAATACGGCTACGCGGTCGATGCCACGCCCGTAGAAAGCGTGGAGGTCACCATCCCGAAGGATTTCGACAAGGTCTTTGCCGCCTACAACGAATTGCAGAAGCGTGAGGGACTCGACCTCGGTCGCTACAAGGGCAAGACCGTGATGCGCTATACCTATCGCGTGACCAACTACGCGGACTACACTGACACCGTCTACGCAAGCATCCTCGTCTACAAGAACAAGGTCATCGGCGGGGACGTCTGCTCCGCCGACCCCGCAGGCTTTGCCCACGGGCTGACGAAGGAAAAATAAACGAAGCGATAAATTGGGAATTTGTTTGGCAAAGACCCCCCTCATCACCCGCTCCGCGGGAGCTTCCCCCCAGGGGGAAGCTATTCGTGCGCTGTAATACCTTCCCCCTCGGGGTAGCGAAGCGGCGTCGCGGTAGTGGATGACAGTCCGGGGGACTGTCAGAGCCGCGGCGGGTCCGCGCCGCAGCGA
>JAZQHV010000027.1:0-9754 GCA_045540755.1 Eubacteriales bacterium | reverse complement strand
CTCGTCGGTCTCGCCGAAGTACTGACGGCGCTCGCTGTGGCCGATGATGACGTACTCGGTGCCGACAGCCTTCAGCATATCTGCCGAGATCTCGCCCGTGAACGCGCCCTTTTCCTCAAAGTGTACGTTCTGCGCGCCGATGTGGATGTTCGTGCCTGCGGCAGCCTCTACTGCGGTTGCGATGTCCACAAAGGGAACGCAAAGCACGATGTCGCATGCATCCTTGCCCTTGACCATGGGTGCAAGCGCGGTGATGAATTCTTTGGTCTGTGCGGGCGTTTGGTTCATCTTCCAGTTGCCTGCGATTACATAACGTCTGCTCATTGTATTGTTGTGACCGATAGGAAAGAGTACCCGATAAATTGGAAGTTAACGGGGAGTAAACTGGAGCTTTTTCTTCGCCTCCCTCAGACGAGGGAGGTGGCGCGCGTAGCGTGTCGGAGGGAGAGATCCATGGAATTTCTTACTTTTTCCCTCCCTCAGTCAGCTGACGCTGACAGCTCCCTCGTCTGAGGGAGCCAAAGGTAGAACGCTCCGATAACCTATAATTTATCTTTCTTTCTTACAACTTTCTTACATTCACGGAAAAATACTTGCATCGCGGTTTTTTTTGGTCTATAATAATAGGACAGAGGAATCTTTTTTGGAAGGCAGGTACCCGATATGATTTTAGACAAAAAAGGACCGAGCACGCAAGTATTCACCCGCGTGGACATGAATGACGACGGCACCAAGGCTATCTTGCTTGAGGTGTACAGCGCACTCATCGAAAAGGGCTATGACCCTATCAATCAGATCGTCGGTTACATCCTCTCCGAGGACCCGACCTACATTACCAACTACAACGGTGCGCGCAGTCTGATCCGCAAGATCGACCGTGACAAGCTCCTCAACACACTCGTAAAAAATTACCTTGGAGTAGAATAAGCCGTGAAGATCCTTTCGCTTTCCGACCGCACCCCCACCGATGGGACAAGCGTTGCGCTCGGCATGTTCGACGGTGTACATCTGGGACACCGCCGTATCTTAACTGCGGCAAAAAATAAAAGCACCGAACTTGGCATTTCGACTTCGGTGCTTCTTTTTTCATCCTCGCCGCACGGCTCCGCGCCCATCCAGACCTTAGAGGAGCGTTGCGCCGCGATCGCCGCCTGCGGCGTGGACTTTGCTTACGTATACGACTTTACGGAGTTACGCGACCTCCCCCCCGAACACTTTGTGCGGGACGTGCTGATCGGCACCCTCGGTGCCAAAGCCGCCTTCGCGGGCTATAACTACCGTTTTGGCAAGCAGGCAAGCGGCGATGCCGATGCCCTGTTGCGCCTATGCCACGCCGCAGGTATCTTTTGCGGCATTACCGAGCGTGTGGACGCCCTCGGCGAAAGCGTCAGCTCCACACGCATCCGCCGTTTGCTTTTGCGCGGCGATATGGAGACGGCAAACACCCTGCTCGCCTCGCCCTACACCCTGCGTGCACCCGTCACGCACGGCAAGGCTCTCGGCAGAACACTTGGGCTCCCCACCGTAAACCAGTTCTTCGGCGACCGTCTTGTGCCCGCACACGGCATCTATTACACCAAGACCGAGATCGACGGCAAGACCTACCTTTCGGTCACCAATATCGGCGTGCGTCCCACCGTAGAGCAGACCGACCGTGTCAACGCCGAAACACATATTCTGGATTTTGACGGCGACTTGTACGGCAAGACCGTGGCCGTACGGTTTTACAAAAAAGGTCGCGACGAGGCGGAATTTTCCGACGTTGCCACCCTGAAAGCCGCCGTAGAAAACGACTGTGCCGCCGCGCGGCGCTATTTTGCAAAGGAGGAAAACGATGGCTAAACGTTTCTGTGCCCTTTTTCTCTTTTTTGCACTCTGCCTGCCCGTTCTTGCAACCGAGGCGGCACCCGAGGAAACGCTCACCCCTGCTTACATAGAGCACGTGGCCGCCGCCGCGGTCTACAACGTTGAAAACGACATGACCGTTTTCGCACATAATGCCGACACGGTGCTCCCCACTGCCTCCTTTACCAAGATGATGACCGCGGTCTGCGCCTATGAGTTGCTTCAGGAGCGGCTTGACGAAACGCTCACTGTGGAATACAGCATGATCAAGGATGCCACAGGCAACCAGGTCGGTTATTACGTCGGCGAGACCGTCAGCGTGCGCGATATGTTCGGCGGACTTTTGCTCCGCGGCGCCAACGACTCTGCCTACCTGCTCGCCTATATGGCAAAGGGCTCTACCGACGCCTTTGTTGCATATATGAACGAAAAGGCGGCCGCCCTCGGTATGCAGAGCACCGTCTACAAAAACCCCACGGGCATGGATGCGGACGGCATGGTCACCACCGCCGCCGATTCCATTCTCGTGGCACGCGCCTTTTATGCGATCGGATTTCTGACCGAGCTTTCGGGTGCGGTCAAGTATGAGATGCCCGCCACCGAGCGTAGCGGCGTGCGCATCATTTACAACCGCAACGCACTCGCCTCCCGCGTGAGCGAGACGGGATATTTCGACTCCCGTATTCTCGGCATCAATGCAGGCTCCACCACGCAGGCGGGCTACTACGCCGCAGGCGCAATGGAGGGGGAAGAACTCACCTATATCCTCGTTGTCCTCGGCGGCAAAATGGTCGAAGAGCGCAACACCGCCTACCTTGCGGCAAGCGGTCTTGCCACCTACGCGCAGAAAGCCTACGGCTACACCGAGGTCATCAAGACTACGGGACTTGTCTGTGAGATGCCCGTGCGTCTCTCCACTGATGCAGACTACGTCACCCTCGTCCCTGCTGAAAAGCTCACGCTCTATCTCCCCACCGAGATCGACCCAAAGACCGACCTCACCTACTCTTACCGTCTTGAGCGTGAAACGCTCGATGCCCCCGTAACCGAGGGGCAGGTCGTGGGAACCTACAGTGTTTCGCTGGAAGGAGAGATCCTCGGCAGTGTCGACCTTGTGACGAAGAACTCCCTCGCGCGAAGCGAGTTTTTGGTAGTGCTGGACACTATCGAGCGCTTTACGACAAGCACCTTTTTTATCGTCACCGTCCTCACGGCAGTGCTTTTGACGATCCTCTATTTTATCCTTGGCGCCGTCTTCAAAAACCGTCGCCGCAGTCACATGCACTCCCGCCACCGCAGAAGAAGATAAAAAGAGCCTTCGGGCTCTTTTTTACGCAAATTTCATATAGTTTTCAAGGATTTTTAAGGTACGACAAAGGTTAAAAACATACAATGAAATGGAAAACTTTTCTCAAAGAAGGAGAAGACGGCATGAACGAAAACGAAAAGCCTGTGCAGAGCGCCGAAAGCACCCCTGCCGAGGCGGGCAACACCAACCTTGCAGAGCAAAAAGCGCAAAAGCGCAGAAAACGCAAAAAGGTCGTAAAGACCGTTGTCCGTATTCTTGTGATCCTTGCGGTCCTCGGCATTGCGGCAGGATTTGTATACACTCGATTCTTTAAGGAAGAAGCCGCTCCGCGCACGGTCACCTATACCTACGCCGAGGTCGGACGCCGTGACATCGTCGAGGAGCTTTCGGGTAGCGGCACGCTGGAAAGCGCCGATGCTTACACCCTCTCCACGCGCGTGGGCGGTGATATCCTCTCAGACACCTTCGCCGAAGGTGACACCGTGAAAGAAGGCGACGTACTCTACGAGCTCGACAGCTCGGAAATGGATGAAAAACTGGAGCGCGCCAAGAAAAATCTTTCCAAGGCGCAGGAGACCTACAACGAAAAACTTGCCGATCGCAAGGAGTTGACCGTTACCGCTCCCATCGGCGGCATCGTCAGCGGTCTTTCCGTTAATGAAGGGGACACCCTGCGTGCAGACACACAGCTGTTGAAGCTGACCAACGTGGATACGCTGACCCTGACCGAATACTACAGCGTCGAGTACATGGACGAGATCAAGGTCGGCACGACTGCCACCGTTTCGATTCCCGGACAAATGCTGAACGTGAGCGGCAGAGTTTCCAAAGTCTCTGCTCTCACCCGCACCTCCGAAACCGGTGTGATCTGCTTTCCCGTCACCATAGAGATAGAAAACCCAGGTTCTTTGGTCGTCGGCACCTCCGCGACCGCGTGGATCGGTGAGATCTACCCCACCATCACCGATACGGCGGGACTCTCGGCAAGCGCGACCAAGACTGTCACCGTCAAGGTGGCGGGCGAACTGTCTGCACTCCACGTTGAAAACGGCGATATCGTCAAGGCGGGCACAGTGCTTGCCATCTTTGACGGCGAGAATCTTGAGGACGAGATCGAAAACGCATGGGATGCGGTCGAGGACGCACAGCTTTCACTCGACAATCTCAACGACACGCTGGAGAGCTACACCCTCACCGCGCCGATCGACGGCACGGTCGTGCGTAAGATCTTAAAGGCAGGCGAGACCGCCGAGGGCGGCGAAACGCTCTGTATGATCTATGATCTCTCCTACCTCACCGTTACGCTGAACATCGACGAGCTGGACATCAAAAAGGTCTCGGTCGGACAGTCGGCGACCGTCACCGCCGATGCCATGGAGGGCACCGTCTTTGCGGGCACCGTTACGCGCGTCGGCGTCAACGGAACGACCTCGGGCGGCGTAACGACCTACCCCGTAGACGTCCGCATCGACGAAACCGACGGTCTGCTTCCCGGCATGAACGTAGACATTATCATCGCCGTGAAGGAAGCGAAAAACGTGCTGACCGTCCCCGTAGACGCCGTGGAACGCAATAACCGCGTTACCGTGAAGAACGCCGACGGCTCTACCGGCGAAGGCGCACCCGAGGGTTGCTCCTACGTGACCGTAGAGATCGGCTTGGCGGACGAGGATTACGTCGAGATCATTTCGGGTCTTTCGGAGGGTGACACCGTTGCCTATATCAAGCGCACCGCCTCCTCCGGAAACAGCTTTGGCTTTGGCATGATGCCCGGCATGATGGGCGGCAACATGGGCGGCACCCGTCCGCAGGGCACAATGGGTGGAACCCGCCCGCAGGGCACAATGGGCGGCAACCGTCAGCAGAGCAGCAACCGAGGTGGATACTGATGAAGACACCGCTTGTCGAATTTCGCGACGTCTGCAAGACCTATTACATGGGTGACGACGTGGTGCGCGCCGCCGACCACATCTCCTTTTCCATCTGCGAAAACGAGTTTGTGGCGATCGTCGGCAAATCCGGCTCGGGCAAATCGACCTGCATGAACATCATCGGCTGCCTGGACGTCCCCACCTCGGGTACCTACCTGCTCGACGGCAGAGACGTCGGGCAGATGGACAAAAACGAGCTTGCCGAGATCCGTAACGAAAAGCTCGGCTTCATCTTTCAGCAGTATAACCTGCTCCCCAAACTCAATCTGCTCGAAAACGTAGAGGTTCCCTTGATGTATAAGGGCGTACCGAAGAACAAACGCCGCAAGATCGCCAAAGAAAAACTGGAGGCAGTCGGGCTTGGCGACAAGCTCCGCAACCGTCCCAACCAACTTTCGGGCGGTCAACAGCAGCGCGTATCCATTGCAAGAGCCCTTGCGGGCAACCCCTCAGTCATCCTCGCGGATGAGCCCACGGGCGCGCTCGATTCGCGTACCAGCCGCGAGGTGCTCGAAATGTTGCAATCCCTGCACAAGGAGGGCAACACCGTCGTCCTCATCACACACGACAACTCGATCGCCGCGACCGCCGAGCGCGTTATCCGCCTCGCGGACGGTCAGGTGATCTACGACGGCCCCACCGAGGGCGCGTTTGACGCGCGGGGAGGGAAAATGCTATGAAGATCACAGAAAGCTTTGCACTTGCCCTCTCCAACATCTGGAGCAGTAAGATGCGCTCCTTCCTCACGATGTTAGGCATCATCATCGGCATTGCCGCAGTCATGGTCATCGTCGGACTCGGCGACGGCATGGAGGGGTATATCACCTCTGCCTTTGAGAGCGTGGGTACCCGATCCATCACCGTCGCACTGACAGGCTCGGGCTCCTCCAAGACCGTCAAGGAGGAGGATATCTACGAGATCGTCGAAGAAAATCCCGACGTATTCGACCTTGTCTCCCCCACCGTCTCGATGAACGGCTCGGTCAAGATCGGCAGTGATTCCTACCGCCGCACGAGCGCCAAGGGCGTTGGCGAGGACTATTTCGACATCTACGAATACACCGTGGGAAAGGGACGCGAGTTCCGCTACATGGACATGGAAAAGCGGACCCGTATCTGCATCGTCGGTGCCTACGTCGACAAGGAGCTCTTTGACGGGCAGGCGCTCGGTGCAACGCTCCGCATCGCCGGCACGGTATTCAAAGTCGTCGGCGTGCTCGATCAGATCGACGACGAGATGAAGGAGGGCGGCTCGGACGACGCCGTCTTTATCCCCTATTCCACGGCGGCGCGCCTCTCCTATTCGGGCGTGGTCTCCACCTACACCGTTACCGTACACACCGACGAAATGGTCGATCTCGGACAGAAGCGTATGGAAAACGCGCTCTTCACCCTGCTCCGCAACGAGGATGCCTACTCAGTGACCACCATGTCGGCGATCCTCGATATCATGACCGAGATGATCGACCTCGTCGTGCTGGTACTGACCGTCATTGCGGGCATTTCCCTTGTGGTCGGCGGCATCGGCATCATGAATATCATGCTGGTATCCGTTTCCGAACGCACGCGCGAGATCGGCATCCGCAAGGCGCTCGGCGCCAAGGAACGCTACATCCTCTCGCAATTTGTCATCGAAGCGGCTGTCACCAGCGCCATCGGCGGCATCTTCGGCATCCTCGCGGGCTACGGTCTCTCCTCGGTGGCGACCACCGTGATCAGCCAAATGATGGAGGACAGCCTTGTGGTTGCCCCCTCTGCCGGCGCGATCGCCATTGCTTTTGGCGCCTCTGCCGTCATCGGTATCCTCTTTGGGTATCTGCCTGCGCGGAAGGCGGCAAAGCTCAATCCGATCGATGCACTTCGTTATGAGTAAAGGAACACTGTTATCATGAAAAAAGCTCTGTTATTCTCCCTGACCGTTCTGCTGACACTGGCACTTTCCGTTTCGGCGGCGGCATTTACCGATATCACGGACGAGACCACCGAGTCCGCCGTGGAGACCCTGTACGGCATGGGTATCGTTACGGGTACGAGCGCGACCAAGTACAGCCCCTCGCTTACCCTCACCCGCGCACAGATCTGCACCATGATCATCCGCCTTAAAGGTATGGAGTCAGCTGCAGGCAGTTACACGACGCAAAACCTGTTTACCGACGTAAAAAGCAATATGTGGCACGCAGGCTACGTCAACCTTGCCTACCGCGACGGTCTGATCAACGGCTACGGCAACGGAAAATTCGGCCCCGATGACGAGGTGACCTACGGACAGTTCGTCACCATCCTGCTCCGTTTGCTCGGCTACAACGAAAACGACATCGGTAAGCTTTGGCCTGCCGACTACGTCGTATTTGCCGACGACCTTGAGATCAACGAAAACGTTGACCTTGACGCAAACGACAAGGTCACGCGCGGTGATGCCGCCATTCTGCTCTACAACACCCTGCAAGCAACCGCCAAGGGTTCCTCGGGCAAATACTACCGCTCTGTCGGCGGCTACGCAAGCGAGGTAAAGGTCATCCTGCTCGACAATGCAGTGACCGACTCTACCGCAGGTGACCTCTATGCCTGCGTACTCGGCAGCACGGGCGCGGAAATGCGCTATTACACGCAGAAAAACACGGTCTCCGACCGCTTTGTCGGCGGTCTCGGCTCCCTGCTTCTCAATAGTGCCGGAAAAGTCATCGGATTCCTCGAAGAGAGCGAGGACGTCCGCGACGTTGTGATCAAAGAAGCAAAGCTCTCCGGCATAACAACGACAGACGGCAACGTCTACCGCCTCGACAGCAGTGTCAGCGTCATCAGTGAGGGAAGCATCTACCCCTACGGCACTACAGGCTACGTCAAGGTGCACGCACACGCAAACCGCGCGGCGCGCTTCTACTACGGAGAGGACGGAAGCATCGTTTACGTTTATCTGAACGCGGCTACCGATCCCGCCTCGACCACGGTTGCGGTCGCCTCGACCGAGGCGCCTGCCTCCGCGCTTGCCGCGGCGCTCGACATTCCCACGTCCTCGTATTCGATCCTCAAAAACGGCGGTATGACAGATACCGCCGCTCTTGCTATGTACGACGTCGCATACTACGATGCCATGACGAACACCATGCGCGTCTCGGATCACAAGTTTACGGGTTATATCGAGTATGCGACCCCTTCGGTCAGCGCCGCAGAAAGCCTCACGGTCTCCGGCTGTGAGCTTCCCGTACTGCAATGTGCGTGGGACAGCCTCGAAGGTCTCACCCTCGGCAGTCGCGTCACCGCCCTCCTCACCGATAACGGCTACGTTGCCGCAGTCTACCCCGCAGAAACGGTCTCTGCAAAAATGTTCGGCATCCTTTCGTCGGACGGGAACTCCATCACGCTTGTGGGCAATGGTCTTACCATGCGCCCGAAGGATATTTCGGCAAATACGATGTATAACGGCTCTCTGGTCAGTGTAGATACGACAGACAGCGATAAGGTCGTTTGCGCAGGCGTTGGCAAAAAGACATCCACCGCCGACACCGTAGATATCGCCGCAGGCACCGTTGGCGGCATCCCGCTTGCCCCCGGTTGCTCGATCTATGAATGGAGCGGCAGTGGCTACGTCTACAGCCTCGACGGCGAAAAGAACGTCGCTTCAAGTACCCTCGATGCCATTCGGTGGACGGATACGCTCCCCCACACCTATGTCAGCTTCTATCATAAGAACGACGCAGGACTCGTGGACATCCTCGTTTTAAAGGATGCGACGGGCAACTATTATCAGTACGGCGAGCTGACTTTCACGCGGGATGCGATCGAAGTATACCACGCGATCACGATCAAAAACGCCGCACAGCAAAGCGGCAGTGCACGTTATATCTGCACAACGGGCGGTAACGGCTATGCAGGCATCGCGCTTGCTGAGTATTCGAAGAGCTACACCAAGGTGGCAAACATCGTCTGGCCTACCGTCGTAAAAAAAGTCTCTCCCGAGCGTTTTACACTGAACAGTGAGGACGAGTGGTACTTCTCCGTCGGTGACACCTCCATCCCGGTCAGCGACAATCTGCAAGTATACATCAAAACCACAGGCAAATGGCAGAGCGGCGAGGAAGGGCTCCTCACTGCCCTCTCCGCAGAGCTTGCCATGCACGTGTATTACGACCGCACCCTCGAAACCGGCGCACAGGTCAGAATGATCGTGCTCGACGCGGAATAAAAGTTTAACACAAACCGCAAAGAAGCACTATATCCGCTTTTATACGGATATAGTGCTTCTTTCCTTATAGACAATCCCCTTCGGCGGGATCTTTACGTTGCCGCGGCAACCTCCAACACCAGATCACGGAATGCGGCAGCAATGGGAGAGATATCGTCGTTCCAGCACAGATATGAAGAGCGGAAAAGCGAAAGATCGGCAATCGGAATCTGGCAGATCCCATCACTTTGCGCCCCCTGCCACTGTGCCATGGGCATAAAAGAGACACCAAGACCCGCCGCCACACAGTTCCGTACCATATGCGGATCCTGGCAGCGAATCGTTGACGCCGGTCTTGCGTCACTACCGGCGAGCAATTTGTCGATCATATCGGTAAGCGGAAAGCCCTTGCCGATCGTGATGAGCGGATACGCGGCGATATCGCGGAGAAATACATTTTTCTTTTTAACAAGCGGGCTATCCGCAGGCACTGCAAGCAAGATCTGC
>JAZQHV010000026.1:0-74126 GCA_045540755.1 Eubacteriales bacterium | reverse complement strand
GAAAAGCGGTAACAAAAAGGGCCGGGTCCAAAAGGGCCCCCCATGCTTTCGTTTTTCTGTCAATACGAGACCTTGCGGATGTCTGCGCCGAGGGCGCGGAATTTTTTGATGATGTTGTCGTAGCCACGTTCAATGGTATGGATATCGAAGATCTCGGTACGACCGTTTATGGCAAGGCCCATAATGACCATTGCCGCGCCTGCGCGCAGGTCCACCGAGTGCATCGGTGCGCCCACAAGCTCGGCTACGCCGCCGTGGATGATCGCTGTTTTGCCCGCAATGTCGATATTTGCACCCGTTTTACGCAGTTCCTCCACGTAGCGGAATCGGTTTTCCCACACACCCTCGCTCACCTTGCTGTCGCCGCTTGCAAAGCAGAGCAGTGCGGTCATCTGGGGTTGCATATCGGTGGGGAAGCCGGGGTAGGGGCGCGTTTTTACGTTCACGCTCTTCATCACGCCGTCGCGGCGGACGATGATCGCGTCGTCCAGCTCCTCTACGTACACACCCATCTCGGAAAGCTTTGCCGAAATGGAGTCTAAGTGCTTGGGGATCACGTTGTTGATCTTCACGTTCCCGCCCGTCGCGGCGGCGGCAAACATAAAGGTGCCCGCTTCGATCATATCGGGGATGATCGCGTAGGTACAGCCGTGCAGGGACTGCACGCCCTTGATCTTGATGACGTCCGTGCCTGCGCCCATGATATTGGCGCCGCAGGCGTTGAGGAAGTTTGCAAGGTCAACGATGTGCGGCTCGCGCGCCGCGTTTTCCAGGATGGTCGTCCCCTCGGCAAACACGCTTGCGAGAATGACGTTGACGGTCGCGCCGACCGAGACCACGTCAAAATAGACCTCGCAACCGCAAAGGCTCTCGGCGCTTGCCTCCACGTAGCCGCCGCGGGTGTCCACGGTAGCGCCCAGCGCTTCAAACCCCTTGACGTGCTGGTCGATCGGGCGGATACCGAAGTTACAGCCGCCGGTCATGCCGACCTTGGTCTTTTTGAATCTGCCGAGCTCCGCACCGATCAGGTAGGTCGAGCCGCGCATGCGGCTGACCAGCTCGTACGGGGAGCGGCAGGGGAGAACGTCTCTTGTGTCGATCTCGACAGTGGTGTGGTCGCGGCGGACCTTTGCGCCCATCTTTTCGAGGATCTCGAGCGTGAGGTCTACGTCGAGGATCTCGGGCACGTTTTCGATCACGCACCGATCTGCGGTGAGGATGGTGCCGAACAGGACGGGCAGGGCGGCGTTTTTGGCGCCGCTGATCTCGACGGTACCGTTTAACGGAATGCCACCGCTAACGACGATTTTATCCATAGGAATTCCTTTCCGAATCTTCTTTATAACAGTACGATTATAGCACAGGATGCAAAATTATGCAAGAGGAAGGACGATATCTCCGCTGATGGCGTTCCGCGTGGAAACGCTCCCGTCCTCGTACGTCACTCTGTAGGCGGGGATGAAGAGCAGTTCGCCGCGCTCGGTCTCCTCGTAGAGGGTATAGCAAAGGCTGATGTCCGTGACCTTGCCTACGACGCCGTGCTCCCGTTCTTTTAGCAGTATATTCACGCGGGAAAGAAGCGGTGCCTCGGTGCGCGCTTCGGGCGCGCCGAAAAAGTGCCGCCCTTTGGCGTACACAAGTGCGCCGTCCCGCATGCCGAACGTACAGGTGAACCCGTCGAGCGGGATGCCGTCCGCACTCTGCGTGAGGGTCAGCAGCCAAACGCCGTCACCCTTGGCAAGAACGCCGCTTTCCACCTCGTTTTGCGAAAGCGAGAGAAGCGCGGCAAAACGGGGGAGGATCTCCCTCGCTTCCTCCTCCGTATGGGGAAGGATGCGGTTCTTTTGCAGCTCGGCGCGTACCGCCTCGCCGCCGTCCTTGGCGAAAAAGGAGATCGAAAGGTCATTGCCAAGCAGAACGCTTTCGCCCGCCGCAGTCTCGGCACGGATGTCGTCAGGGAGCAGGTAGATCCCGTCGGGCGTGCCGCCAAGCAGAAACGCCGCCGCCGTCAGAAGGTATTCCTCGCGGTCATAGGGGACCGAAAGCGTCGCCGCCACGTCGTTTTTCACGGTGAGAAGCTCTTCGGAAACGTGGATGCCCTTTTCCCGCAGGAGGGCTACCGTGCGTGCCGCCGTCAGGGGATCCGTAAAGGCGGTCTCGCGGTAGTCGGTATAGGCAAAGAAGCCAAGCAGGATGTTTACAAAGATCAAAAGGAGTAAAAAGACGTGTTTTACGTGCTTCCAGTTCACTCTGCCACCTCGCTTTCATAGGTACAGTACCATGCCGCGTCCAGTGCTTCGGTAGGCAGGGACGGTAGACGGTAGTAGAGGCGCAGAGAGCGCAGAGTGCCGGCCTTTGCCGCGTGCTCATAGCACCATTCCGAGGGGAAGAGCGTGCGCGAAACGCCGCTCTGCGCGGCGCGGACGTAGCGCAGCTCTACCGAGCGGAAGCGACCGCTTTGCACGGTCATTTTCGCAAGGAAGGGGAAAGATGCGCCGTTAAGCGGGATCCCGCCAAAAGAAGCGCCAAAGGTCACGGTAAAGGTGTCCGCGTCGTGTGAAAAGGAGGCAAGGTAGGGCTCGAGTTCCGCGCCTGCCGCCTCGGGCAGTGCCGTTTGCAGTTGTTCGAGCAGGGCAACGCTTGCCGCAAGGACGTCGTACAGGTCGATATCCAGCGTGTCCTTGGCAGTGTCGAGCAGGTCGGAAACGGTAATGCCGCCGTCCCGCGACGCACTGAACACAAATCGGGAGGGCATCATGCGCAGAGTGCCGTGCGGCTCGACGGTCGATTCCGCCGTCGGGTCGCCTGCGCCGCCCGTGTGGAAGCCGAGCAGGTCGAGCAGGACTTGATACTGTGCTTCGGTGACGCGCCCGTCGTTTGCAAGCGTGATCGAGGATGCGCGCGGAGAAGCGGTACACTTTGCAACGCCGCGCTCTGTCACCGTGCAGGGGGAAAGACGCGCATCGGCGGCGAGTGTCGCTACTTCGGTCGCTTTATAGGCGAAGTTCTGTCCCGCACGGTAGACGTGCGCTCCGTCCGAAAGGTAGAGCGTAGCGGTGCCGTCCACAGAAAAGGAGAGAAGCAGGCGGTCGGCATTGACCGACACACTGCTGCGTGCCGCGGCGGTATATTCGCCCGTGAGGGCGTAGTATGCCTGATAGGGGATCGACTCGTAAAAGTCGAGCAGGAGGTAGTCGCCGAGGAGTGCAAGCCCAAAATCGTTTTTCGAAACGGCGGTCAACAGAAACGCGCTCGAAAGCGAGTGGTGGATCGGCTCTGCCGCGTATTCGAGGAGCGCTTTTGCCGCCGCCTCGCCGCCGTAGGCACCGCCACCCTGTTTGCCGTAGCGGATCGCGGCGAAGGAGAGGGGAAGCAGGTCCTTTGCATGGAGCGGTTCCTTTACAGGCAGTTCCTCGCCCACGGGCACCGCGCCTTCGGGGAGCGGTGTGGCAAGCAGTGCCGCCGCACCGTCCGCGCGTTGGAACCCGCCGATGTACAAAATGGCGAGGATGAGCATGGAAAGCGTCAGCAAAAAGAGCAGCACGTTACGCAACCGCGCCGCAAAGGATCTTTTGATCTTTTCCATGCTTTTCACCTCCACAAAAATAGGAATTTGCCGTAGGCAAATTCATGAATTGCGCCCCGGGGGCGCATGATTTGGCTACGCCGTGATTTGAACGCTTCGCGTTCATGATTTGTCGGGCATTGCCCGACATTTTGGATGAAAAGTCGCCTATGGGCGACTTTTTTCCATAATGCTCGCTTTGCGAGCAAATCATGACGGCAAAGCCGTCCATTCATGGAGCCGTAGGCTCCAAATCATGCCCGTCAGGGCAAATCATGTAGTTTGAACGCTTTGCGTACAAACTGCAAATTATCTCTTCGCCTTACTTTTCTATCGGGAACACGATGGTAAACGTGGTGCCGCGACCGAGCTCGCTGTCTACGAGAATGTCGCCGCCGTGGGCGAGGGCAAATTCACGGGCAATGGCAAGGCCGAGACCTGTGCCGCCCTTATCGCTGTTGCGTGCCTTTTCCACACGGTAGAAGCGCTCAAACAGGTGCGGCAGGTCCTCTTTCGGGATGCCGATTCCGTTGTCGGCAACGGCAATGCGTGCCGTGCCGTCCGCGGCGGTCAGTGTTAGGCGGATCTCGCCGCCCTCGGGCGTATATTTGATCGCGTTGGAGACGATGTTGATGATCGTCTGCTCCACGCGGATCTTGTCGCCGAGGATGGTGACAGGGGCGTCCGCACCCGTAAAGGTGAGGGTCTGTCCCTTCTTTTCGGCGGTCAGCTTCATGGTTTCGGAAATGCTCTTTAAGGATGCACCGAGCTCCAGCGGCTTTTTGTCAAACTGCATGGTACGGCTGTCCAGACGCGAGAGCGTGAGCAGATTTTTGATCAGCGATTCCATGCGCGAACTTTCGTTTTCCGCCATCGTGAGGAAACTCTTGATCATGGCGTTCTGCGTGATCGCCTCGTCGTCCGAGATCGCCTCCAGCACCATGCGGATGGTGGTCAGCGGCGTGCGAAGCTCGTGCGAGGCGTTCGCCACAAATTCGCGGCGGCTGCGGTCGAGCTCGTAGCTCTGCGTCACGTCGTGGATCACGAGGATAATGCCCTCACGCATACGGTCGTCGTCGCGGTAGCGGATGTTGCCGAAGTAGAGCTCGTATACGCGGTCGCCGTAGCGCACGGCGGGCACGTCACCGCTGTCGGGATCCATGTGGATGTCCTCCTTGTCGTATTGTAGGAGGCTGAAAATGTAGTCGAGCGAAAGCTTTTTGCGGCTCGCCGAGGAAAAGAGCTTCTTTGCCGCATCGTTGATTTGCAGGGGCTTGCCGTCGTCACCGAAGGTGATGACCGCGTCCTTGAGGCAGGAGAGCACGGTCTCCAGCTTTTCGCGCTCGCCGTTGATCTCGTCGAGGTTTTCCTCGATCATCGCACTCATGCGGTTGAAGTTTTCGGTCAGCACACCGATCTCGTCGTTCGATTGCACGCTGATCTTTTCCTTGAATTTACCCTCCGCAACGCGCTGTACGCCCTCGGTCAGGCGGGAAAGCGGCTGGGAGATGGCGCGCGCTAAGAAGAAGGAGAGGATAAACGCGATGACAAGACCCACAAACAGTGCTTGCAGGATGATGGAAAAGAGCATCCACGTGACCTCGCCGAGCTCCTCCTGTGTGTCGCGCAGGTAGAGGATGCAGGCGGCATTGCCCGCTGAAAGCGGCAGAGCGTAGTCCACGTATTCGGAGTTTTCGGTGCGGGCGTCCCCTACCTCGCCGCTCATGGCGGCGATGAGGTTGGGCGTTTTGGCAAGCGAAGCGCCTGCGGCATCACTGCCGGCGATAAGATCCCCGTCGGTATCGAAGATATAGTAACTGCGGTAGTCGTCAATACCGAGACGGGAGCTGTAGGCGCCGAGGATCGACATCATGCTTTCGGCATATGCGGCGGGATCGTCGCCCTCCATCGTATTTTCCAGGTACACGCGGAGCTGTGCGTCTCTCGCAAGGTTTTCCTCCATCGAGTCGAAGAACTCGTCGGTATAAAAACGCAGAACACTGCTGATCAGCACCGCGCCCACCACGCTCATGACGATGAGGATGAACACGACGAGGATCAGAATGATCTTAAAATACAGACCTCGTTGCATAGAATAGTAATTCCTTTACTGAAAGTTACAATCAGACGAATACAATAAAAATCCGTAAAAAGGGCGGGTTTCCCGACCTTTTTATGCACTTACTGGATATAATAGCCCACACCGCGGCGGGTGATGAGATATTCGGGATTCGACGGGTCTTTTTCCAGCTTTTTGCGCAGGCGGGAAACGGTCACGTCCACGGTGTTGACGTCGCCGAGGAAGCCGTCGTAGCCCCAGACGCTGGTGAGCAGTTCCTCACGCGAAAAGGGCTTGCCCACGTTCTCCATCAGGAACAGGAGCAACTCGTATTCCTTTTTGGAAAGCTCAAGCTCGCCGCCGTCCTTGCGTGCGATATAGCGGGAGCGGTCGATCGAAAGACCGCGCACCGAAAGCGTGCTTTCCCCCTCGCGACGGATGGGCGTGATGATCTCCTCGCGGGAGCGGCGGATGTTGGCGTGGATACGCGCCACAAGCTCCGCTGTGGAAAAGGGCTTTGTGATATAGTCGTCCGCGCCGTTTTCTAAACCCGCGATCTTATCCTTTTCATCGTCGCGCGCGGTGACCATGATAACGGGAACGTCACTGCGCGTGCGGATGCCCTCCAGTACCTTGAAGCCGTCGAGCTTTGGGAGCATGATGTCGAGCAGGATCACGTCGTAGTTTTCGGTCAGTGCCTTGCGCAGACCCATTTCGCCGTCCTCTGCCCAGTCGGTCTCATAGCCGTTGCGGCCGAGGTTGTAGGCAAGCGGTCCCGCGATCGTAGGCTCGTCCTCGACGATGAGGACCTTTTTTTTCTGTTCCATGGAAAGCACTCCTTTCTATTGCGTTGCACTCGATTCGGTGACCGACATCGAGCGCAGGTGTGTGTAGGTATCAAACCGGCGGAAAAATTTGCCGTAATGCTGTCTTGTTTCGCGGTCGGACGCGATGGAGAAGTTGTATACGCCGAAAGAGGGGGATTGCGAGAGCGCAATGTCGATCATACGGTCGCTGGAGAGATCGTCCACGACCAGATGCATGCGGCAGGATTTTCCCTGATAGCCCTCGATCTTCGGAATGGTGCTGTAGATCTCGGTGGAAACGTACACACGTGCCGTCTTGCCGACCAGCGAGAAGAGCAGGTCGTTTGCCGTCGCCATTTCGGAGGCAAAGCGTTCGGGGTCAGCACGGTCACCGCCGTCCATATAGTAGGCTACCGTGTGTCCTGCGGCATAGATCGCGGGCAGGGCGGCAAGGTAGCTGTCGAGATCGTCGGGGGAAAGCACAAAGGTCACGCTGTGCGTGCCGAGGGAGCGCAGGAGGGTAGGGATGACCGTGGCGGTGGGACGCAGGATCATCGGGTACATAAAGGTGCCGCCCACCGTCTTGCCCGTGGGGTTGTACAGGTAGGGTAGGGGCGTTTTCGTATCCTCGGTGTGCAGGGATAAAAGATCGTGGAAGGAGAGGGTTTCTCCGCCAACCGATATCCGCGCGGCAAGGTAGCCGTCCGCGGCGTAGGTGGTCTCAAAGGCAAGACCGAATTTTGCACATACCGGTTCGGGCGCAAGATAGAGTGCGCCGCCGTATCGGTAGACGGTCGCCTCGGTGATCTTGCCGCTTTCGTCCAGCACTCTGCCGAATTGCAGGTTGTAGGAGAGATAGACGTTCTCTTTTTCGAGGAGGAGCGAGCCGAGCGTTTCGGAATAGGTCACGGCAATGCCAAGCTCCGAAAATGCGGCGGCGGGGACGAGCATGCCGTCCTCGATTTCGAGAAAGGGGAGCAGAGCATCCTCTGCCCATACCCCGTCTCCGAGAAAGAGAGAGGGGCGCGTGTACTCCGCACTGCCGATGGGCAGGCAGAGCAGGCAGACAAGAAGGAGGCAGAACAGCCTCGATATTCTCTTTTGCATGCGTTTCCCTCCTTTCGGGACACTTTATTTCGGTACTTCTTCCAGATTTACGATATACGCGACCGCAAGGTTGGTCACAAGGCCATAGCTTTCGGTGCCCGCGGTCTGTCCCTGCACCTTTAAGTAGGTGTCGTTGACCGCGTCCGAGACGGTAGACGCCACGTTTTCACGGTAGGGCTTGAACATTTCGGCGTAGGCGGCGTATTCCCGCACGAGTCCGTCGGGGTAGAAGCGGAAGAGATGCTCCCGCCACGTTTCGGCATCGGTTTTGATCATCGCTGCGGCGAGGTAGTCCATCATGTTGGCGTGCCCCGCGTAGCGCAGGTAGGTGTCCTCGCTCGCCGTACAGGCAAGGTAGGCGACAAAGTTTGCCTCATCCTCGCGGGCAATGCCGCGCTGGTGCGCCATTTCGTGCGCCACGGTAAAGGCAATAACGTAGTCGGGGTAGTTGATATTCACGTTTGCCTCGCCCGTAAAGCAGGTGTATACACCCGAAATGTGCGTGTAGGTCATGGGCTTTGAAAGCGCGATGCGCTTGACGCCCGTGTGTAAGGGGGAGAGGAAGTCGTAACGGGCATAGAGCGTGTCGTAGGCGTCGTTCAACTTGTCGCAGAGCTCACCGAAGCCGTAGGGCATATCCGATTGCCCGCTTTCCTTGTAGGCGATCTCCTTTTCGATGTCGCCGATGGAGATCAGCGTGTATGCCGAGGCGAGGAGCAGGTCGTCCTTGGTGGGCGCTTCGGCGGTAAGGTCAAGCCTTTCGGCAAGCGGCGTCGTGTTGTAGCCTGCGCCGAAGTTCAGCACGAACGAGGAAAACAGAAAGGCGATCACGCAAAGCAGACGAAGAAACTGCTTTGCCGCCTTGCCTTTTTGCAAGGAGACCTTGCAGGTGTACACAAGGAACACTGCCGCCGTGGGGATCGCGGCGAGAATGACCGTCTCCGCAAGCGAAAAGGGGAGCAGAGAGGCGATATGTGCGAAGGCGGCGCGGAACACGCTCGAAATATAGCGGTTGAAAAAGTCGGCAAAGGGGACGGACAGGCGGCTTGCAATCAGAATCGGAATGCAAAGAAGCGCCGTGCCGTATAGGATCCACATCGGGACGGAAATGTTCTTTTTGCAGAATGCACGGATGTTCATAGTGTTTGTAAATAGTCCTCCATATCGTTGGGCAGGGGTGCGGAGAGGGTGATACGTTCGCCTGTAAAGGGGTGGTCGAAAACAAGGGATGCGGCGTGGAGCGCCTGGCGCGGCAGGGCATCCGCCCCGCCGTAGAGGTCGTCGCCGACGATCGGGTGCCCGATCGAAGCGAGGTGCACGCGGAGCTGGTGGGTACGCCCCGTGACGGGCTCGCATTCCACGACCGAGACACCGCCCTTGCGGGAAAGCGTGCGGTAGCGCGTGTGCGCCCATTCACTTTCCTTGCCCGTTTCGTATACGGCGCGGGTGATGATGCTTTCCTCCACGCGGCGGATGTAGCCGCGGATCTCGCCTGCATCGGGTACGTCGCCTTCGCAAAGGGCGATATAGCGCTTTTCGTAGGCGAGGTTGGCGCCCGAAAAACGGTCGGCGGCGTAACGGTTTTTCGCGATCATCACGATGCCGCTGGTGTCCGCGTCGAGACGGTTGACCGCCCGCATCACAAAGAGCGCGCCGCGGCGGTCAAACTCGGCTTTGAGTGCGTTTGCCAAGGTGTCCGCACGGTGCCCGTGCGAGAGATGCGTCGGCATATAGGGCGGCTTGTTCACGCAAAGGACGTGCTCGTCCTCGTAGAGGATGTCGAGCGGGAATTCCCACGCGGTGAGCGACGGGTCAACGTCGATTTCGGTGTCCTCGGTGGCAAGCGTGACGGTGTCGCCTGCGGCAAGGATGTGCCGCACGGTCACAGCCTTGCCGTTTACAAGGATGCCGTCGCGTTTTTTCAGGTCGGTGCAAAGTGCGCGCGAAAGCGCGAGACCGCGAAACAAAAAGTCCCGCAGCAACCGTCCGTCATATGTTTTGTCCACCGAAAAATCCATAATTACCTACTAAATATAATTATACAGATACAGTATAACACAAAACCCCTCGCATAGTCGAGGGGTTTTGTGAAAAAATATAATGTGAGCGAAAAATTGGAAATTTATCGGTGAGTAAACTGGAGCTTTTTCTTCGCCTCCCTCAGACGAGGGAGGTGGCGCGCGTAGCGTGTCGGAGGGAGTGATCCATGGAATTTCTTACTTTTCCCTCCCTCAGTCAGCCGCCAATGCGACGCAAAGCGTCGCTATGACAGCATCCCTCGTCTGAGGGAGCCAAAGGTAGAACGCTCCGATAACCTATAATCTATCTTTCTCTCCCTTACATCTTGCTTCCCTTGGCGCCTTTGGTGCCGCCGAGGCTGATGCCCGAAAGCACGTTGCTTTCAAAGGAGAAAGTCAGGTTCTTGCGTGCGCGCTGGCGCTTCATCGCAAGATCGATCATGCGGTCGAGCAGGTCCGCATACTTCACGCCGATCGGCTCCCACAGATAGAACGAGAGCGAGCCGGGGATGGTGTTGATCTCGTTTAAGTATACCTTATTTTCGTCGCCGTCGATCATAAAGTCGATGCGCGAAACGCCCGAGCAGCCGAGTGCGCGGAACGCCTTGACCGCCATTTCACGGATCTCGGTACGCATCTCGTCGGAGATGGGCGCGGGGATCTTGCGGGTAACGCTTGCCATGCCCTTTGCGCCGCCCTTTTGACCGCTCATGTATTTTTCCTCAAAGGAGAGGATGTCGTCGCCGCGCACGGGCTCCTCGCATTCGGATGCCTCTGCTGAGAAACGGTCGCCGAGGACAGAGCAGTTGATCTCACGCAGATTCGTGATCGCGCGCTCTACCAGTACCACCTCCGCAAAGGAGAAGGCGGTATCAAGCGACTTCCGCAGGGCGTCGCGGTCTGCCGCCACCGAAATGCCGATGGACGAGCCGAGATTGACGGGCTTGACGATCACGGGGTAGGCAAACGCGCCCTCCACACGGTCGAGGAGCGCCTCGCCCTCTACGTGGTCGGCAGTGGTGTAGAGCTTGCTTTCGAGCACGGGGATGCCGTACTCGCGGAAGATGGCTTTCATTGCAAATTTATCCATGCCGAGCGCACTCGATGCCACGTCACAGCCTACGTAGGGGATGCCCAGCATCTCGATAAAGCCCGCCAGAACGCCGTCCTCAGTGTTGGTGCCGTGTACGATCGGAAAGGCAATGTCGATGTGTCCGATGCGGCTCTTGCCAAACGCCTTCGGCGGGAATTTGTAGATGGCGGCAACGTCGTTTTCCTTGACAAGGATGACCTCGGTGCACTTTGTTAACAGTGCGGGGATGTTTTTGTAGTTTTCGATGGACAGGAGCGCCTCGCCCGTGAAAAAGCGGGAGTCCTTGGTAATGTAAAGCGGTACGACGTCATACTTCTCGCGGTCGAGCGAAAGCATTGCCTGTACTGCGGAAATGATGGAGATCTCATGCTCGGTGGAGTTGCCGCCGAACAGTACGCCAAGTTGAATTTTCATATGTGTACCTCAAAAAAATAATAATCCGGCTTGCGGTTTAAAGATGAATTGGTAGGTGAAAGGGAAAGAATGGGTAACGCCGCTGCGGCGGCTACACCTCATCACCCGCTCCGCGGGAGCTTCCCCTCAAGGGGAAGCTATTGGTACGCTATAATGGCTTCCCCCTCGGGGGAAGCTGGCACCGGAGGTGACTGATGAGGGGTTTCTCCCCAACAACTTCAACCTATAGCTTAACGAAACGGAAGTGACTTTTTAAAAATTGTCCGGCAGGTCGTTTTCGAGCAGAACGACCTTTTTCTTGCCTTGCTCAATGCCGTTGACAAACGCCATGGCTTCGGCAAAGGTCTTGGCCACGTAGATTCTGCTTTCGTCAAAGCCTGCGTCCTTTGCTCCCTTGACGATCGGCTTCGCCTGCTTTTCGCCGACGGCGACGATGTAGTCACAGACCGAGGCGGCATTTGCGCCGAGCGCCGCGTTCAGTTCCTCTTCCTTGTCGCCAAGCTCGATCATACCGGGGGTCACGATGATCTTGACCGCGTCGAACAGGGCGACCGTGCGGAGCGCCGCCGCCGCGCCTGCGGGGTTTGCGTTGAACGCATCGTCGATGATGACTGTGTTCCCGCGATCCAGCAGTTCCATGCGGTGGGGCACGCATTTGAGGGAGGCGACCGCGCCCTTCATTTCGGTAAGCGGGATGCCGTAAGCGTCGTTCGCCGCGGCAAGCGCGCCCACGATGTTGACCACGTTGGCTTCACCGATGAGCCTTGTTGTATATTCCTGTCTCTCCTCGCCGTGCACCAGCGTAAACGTTGTGCCGCGCGCCGAGACCGAAATATCGGTTGCATAGTAGTCTGCCGCCGCGGTAAGACCGTAGGTCACGGCGTCGCGCGGGGGACGGTTTTTGTCGATCGTCTCGCTCGAAACGTTGATATAGAGCTTGCCGCTTTCGGGAATGCCCGTTGCCAACTCGTATTTGGTGCCTATGATATTCTGCACCGAGCCGAAGCTTTCGAGATGCTGTTCGCCGATCGAGGTCACGATACCGTTTTCGGGATGCACGATGTCGCAAAGCTCCCGGATGTCGCCGACGTACTTGGCACCCATCTCGCAGACGAAGATGTCATGCGTTGCACGAAGTGAGGAGCGGATCGTCTTGACCACGCCCATCGGGGTGTTGTAGCTTTCGGGGGTCATCAGTACGTTGTATTTGACGCCGAGCAGGGCGGTGAGGTAATACTTCACGCTTGTTTTGCCAAACGAGCCCGTGATGCCGATGATCCGAAGCCGCTTGTGCGAGGCGAGCAGCTTCTTGGCATCTTTTATATAGTAGTTGCGAACCGCCTTTTCGATGGGGGCGTTCACGATGTTCGCAAGGAGTAACGTAAACGGTGCGAGCGCCGCAACCGCGCCGAGGAGCAGGAATTCTCCCGTGCCGCCGAGCAGGATGCCGAGTGCCACCACCGCCGCCGAAAGCAGGGTAAAGGTGGCAAGCAGACGCTTGACGCGCGCGGTATACACCAGCGGCTTTTTCGCCTTGCGCGGGAAATAGAGGAGCGAGAGCAAAAGCGCGAGCAGTGCAAAGCCGAGCCGTGCGTACAGAACGGGGAGGAACGCGCAGACGAGCGCGCCCACACCGCAGAAGATCGCGGGGACAAGGCGGAGGAAATTCGCTTTCATCCACGCCGTCTGCACCTTTTCGGTGTAGGAATTGAGTTGAAACATGTGCGTAAAGTAGCGCACGCAAAGAGCCGTAAACCAGCCGAGCGCCACGATTGCTAAAATATGTGCGGAAAGTTCCATAGTATACCTCGTTATTGTTTTTCGAGCTCTGCGAGGGTGCGGACGCTCTTGTTTTCAGTCAACACGAGCAACTGGGAGACGGCGATCTCGCGTAAGCGTTCTAATCGGGTGCTTTGCGGAATGTTTTCCGCAATAAAGTGCGCGTTGAGATTTTCCAAGTTGCTGAGCACGAGCAACTGCTCGATCGTGGCAAAGTCGCGCATATTTCCGCTTTTGTCGGGGTTTTCGGTGCGCCATTCTGCGGCGGTCTTGCCGAACAGTGCAACGTTGAGTACGTCTGCCTCCTCTGCGTAGACGAAGCCGATCTGCCGCTTGGAAAGCATTTCGGGGATCAGATTGCTTTTTACGGCATCGGTATGGATACGATAGTTTGCCTTGGAGAGCAGGCGTTTCACGTTCCAATCCAGAGAATCACGATGTGCTTCACTCTGCTTGAGACGCTGGTAATCCTGAATGATGTACAGTTTGAATTCGGGGGAGATCCAGGATGCAAATTCAAAGGCAATGTCCTTGTGTGCAAAGGTGCCGCCGTATCTTCCTGATTTGGAGATCAAGCCGATCGCATCGGTGGAACGGATCCATTTTTGCGGGGAAAGCGTGAAGGCGTTTGCGCCCGCCTCCGTTTTAAACCCCTCGAATTCGAGGGGTTTAAAACCCGGATTGTTCATCTGCTCCCAAAGGCCGAGAAATTCGATCGTACTGCGGAGACGCATCCAGTTTGCAACGACGGCATTCGGCTCTTCGGGGTTTTTGTATCTGGCGATATCGGTCAAGGAGATATAGTCGTCTTCGCCGATCCTGCTAATGACAGAAATGGCGGTCTCCTTGGCTTGGATAGTACTTTTGATCTCGTTCATGTTGGTCCTCATCCATTCAAAAATGCATCGAGCACGCGCAGAAAATAGGGCGTGTTTTCAAGAAACGCATAATGCGTACCGCCGTTTAGCACCACGAGTCCTGCATCGGGGATCTTTTTCTCCATGATCTTTGCGTCGGAAAGAGGGGTAGCATCGTCGCGGTCCCCCCAAAACAGCAGGGTGGGTGCAGTGATATTTTTTAAACAAGGCGTCAGATCCTCGTTCACCGCGAGGACCAGCGTTTTTTTCATGATCTCGCTTGCCTGATTGAAGTCGGCACTGCCTCGTTTCTTCCGCCAGTTTTCGATGGCGTCCGGAAAGAGCTTTTGCAGCGGCGGCAGGGACAAAATACGCCGTCCGCATTTGTAGCAAAGGAGCGAGAGCCGTTGCCCGATGCTCTTTTTCGGGCGGATGCCCGCGGCGTCGGTCAGCACGATCCTTTCTACCGTAAAGGGAAGAGCGCCGCGTGAAAACAGCTTGATGATGACGCGCCCGCCGTAGGAATGTCCGAGAAGGGAAACACGGTCAAAACCTAAACTTTTTATAAATTCAACGATCAGCTCCGCGCAGTCTCCCACCGAGTAGGGAACGGGCGGTTCGGGGCTTTCGCCAAACCCCGGCAGGTCGGGAACGACCACTGTGTAGCGCGTCGCAAGGTGCTCTGCCACTGTGGCAAACAGCTCTTTGTTACAGCCCCAACCGTGGAGGATGACGAGCAGTTGCTCCCCGTTGCCGTAGCGCGCATATGCAATTTTTCCGTCGAAGCAGTTTGTCACTTTCGGCCTCCGAACATAACTTTTCAACATACAGTATAGCATGAAATTTTTGCATATGCCACACTTTTGTGTGAATTTTATGAAAATTCCCGAAATTTCCGCTTGTATAGCGGCAGTTGCTATGTTATAATATAATTCGCATACATATTCCCACGCGCACATACGCGCGTGCGCGTAAGGCAAAAATCGTTTTCGGAGGTGCAGACCGTGCAGACAATTTTACAATACCTCGGAGCCTTTTTCGGCAAACTCGGCGCGCAGATCGCGGCTATGTCCTTTGTGGACGTGCTCGATATCGCGCTTCTTGCGGTTTTGCTGTATTACGTCTACCGTTTTATCCGCGAGCGCCGCGCAGGCAAGCTCGCCTTCGGTCTCGGACTTTTGGTCGTTCTGTATGCGTTTGCCGCACTTCTGGAGATGCATGCGATCAGCTTTCTGTTTGAAAATTTCTTCCAGATCGGACTGCTGGCACTCGTTATCCTCTTTCAGCCCGAACTGCGTGCGGCACTGGAAAGAGTGGGTGCCGACCCTCTGCGCACGCTGAAGAATTTTACAGAGCCCAAGGAGATCGCCGAACGCACCGCCGTGATCGACGATATCTGCATTGCGGCAGGCGAGATGTCCCGTGACCGCACGGGAGCGCTCATCGTCATCGAACGCTCGACCAAGCTCGGCGACATCATGAAAACGGGCGTCCGCATCGACGCCGTCGTTTCGCAGAACCTGCTCCGCAACATCTTTTTCAATAAGGCGGCACTGCACGACGGTGCGGTCATCATTTCGGACTACCGCCTCGCGGCGGCGGGTTGTTTTCTCCCGTTGACGCAGAACAGCCGTATCAGCGCCGACAAGGGCACGCGCCACCGCGCGGGCGTCGGCATGAGTGAGGTCAGCGACGCGATCGTCATCGTCGTTTCCGAGGAGACGGGCGAGATCTCGCTCTGCATCGGCGGCGAGATGCTCGGCGGACAGAACTATACCACGTTGCGAAAGGCGCTCACCGATCAGCTTCTCGGCGATCTGGAGGGCAAAAAGAAACGCAAGGGCAAGAGAAAAGATAAGAAGGGAGGCGCAGACAATGGCAAAAACGAAAACGAATGAGACCGTGCGTGACCGTCTGCGTGTCACCGACCTCGTGCCGCGCATTCTGTGCGTGGTCGTGGCGTTCTTGCTCTGGCTGTACGTCATGTCCAACAACAGTCCCGACTACGAGCGTACCTTCTCGGGCGTGACCGTCGCGGTCGAAAACGCGGCGCTTCTCACCACCGAAAAGGATCTCTCGGTCATTCAGGGCTACGGCAATCTCACCGACATCACCGTCACGGGCAAAAAGAGCGACGTCATCTCCTATTCGCTCGACGACATCGTGGCAAGCGTGGACGTCAGCGGTATTACCGCGCCCGGGCGTCATTCTCTGCGCATTTCGGTCTCCACGCCGGACGGTTGTGTGCTCCAGACCGTGCGCCCCGCCTCCGTCGAGGTGTACGTGGATGAACTCTCCACCAAGACCATCCCCGTCAAGGTCAACGTGACCTCGGTGCAGTACGATCAGGAGATCTCGCTCGGTGCGATCCTGCCCGACGTTTCCACCGTTACGGTCAGCGGTCCCGTCTCGGTCATCGACGCCGCCGAAGAGGCGGTCGTGGACCTTGCGCTCGGCACCGTGACCACCAGCCTTACCGCCCGCGGCTCGCTCCGCGTGGTCACAGAGGACGGCTCGGTGATCGACAACCCCTATCTTGTGCTTTCACAGAGCTCGGTCGGCGTGACCGTGCCTGTATACGTGGAGCGCGCGCTCCCCATCACCGTGGCGATGAAGAACGGCTATCTGCACGAGGGCAATTCCGAGATCAAGGTCGTGCCCGAAACGCTGACCGTGCGTGCCGACCCCAAGGTGCTTGAGGGTGTGACCTCCCTTGCGGTGGCAACGCTGGACGAGACGAAGATCGGCGATAACATCACCCAGATCGTGCAGATCACTCTGCCCGAGGGCGTGGAGAACGTCAGCGGCACCGAAACGGCGTCCATCTCGGTGCGTCATAAGGGCACGGTGAAAAAGACGCTCGCCGTTTACAACATTCGTGTGGAGAACCCCAACGATCTTGAATACAGCGCGGCGACCGAGACGGTCAACGTGACCTTCCGCGTGCCGACCGAGCTTGCCGACACGCTGGTCTCCGCCGACTTTTCGGTCGTGGGCGAACTTGCCTACAGCGGTGTGCGCGGCGTGGTACAGATGCCGCTCACCGTGCGTGTTCCCACCCGCTATAAGGACAGCGTATATCCCATCGGGGACTACACGCTGACGGTGAATATCGGACAATGAATCAGTATGTGATCGGCGGCATCGCACTGTCTCCCGACGCGGACGCGGCGGAGGCAGTCGCACTCGCCGCAAAAAAGCTCCGCCGTGCAGGCGTGCGTGCGGAGCAACTTTCGGTCTACCGCCGCTCGGTGGATGCCCGTGACAAGCGGGACGTCCGCCTTGTGTACGCCGTACGCTTTGCGACCGCGTACACGCTGAAAAAGGAGACGGTGGAAAAACTGCGCTTGCAAACGGCGGCATCCGCATCGCTCACGCTTTCTCACGGCGACGCGCCCATGGCAGAGCGCCCCGTGGTGGTCGGCTTCGGTCCCTGCGGCATGTTTGCGGCGCTGCTCCTCGCGAAAGAGGGCTACTGCCCCCTCGTGCTCGAGCGTGGCGACGCGGTCGATGCGCGCGTGCGCGCGGTCGATGCCTTTTATGCAGGCGGCGACCTTGACGAAAATTCCAATATTCAGTTCGGCGCGGGCGGCGCGGGTACGTTTTCGGACGGCAAGCTCGTCACGCGCATCCATGACAGCCGCTGTGCTTACGTGCTGGAGACGCTGGCGGCGCTCGGCGCACCCGCCGAGATCCTGCTTCTCGCAAAGCCCCATATCGGCACCGACGTGCTCCGCACCGTCGTGGCAAACGCCGCCGCCGAGATCGAGCGCCTTGGCGGTGAGATCCGCTACCGCACCCGCTTTACGGGCTTTGGCGCGTATAAAAACGGCGTGCGCACCCTGCATACCGACCGCGGCGATGTAGCGGCATCGGCAACGGTGCTTGCCATCGGGCACAGCGCGAGGGATACCTATCAAATGCTGCTCGATCGCGGCACCGACGTCGTCGCCAAGGACTTTTCGGTGGGACTGCGCGTGGAGCACCTGAAAAAAGACATAGATACCGCTTTGTACGGCGATTTTGCGGGACATGAAAAGCTCCCGTACGCCGAGTACAATCTTTCGTATAATACCAAGGCGCGCGGCGTATATACCTTTTGTATGTGCCCGGGCGGCGAGGTCGTTGCGGGCGCTTCCGAGCGCGGCGGCCTTTGCGTCAACGGCATGAGCCGCTTTGCAAGAGACGGGCGCAATTCCAACAGTGCCGTATGCGTTTCGGTCTTCCGCAGTGATTTTGGCGACACCCCCGCGGCGGCGATCGAGTTTCAGCGCACCTTAGAACGTGCGGCGTTCACGGCGGGCGGCGGCGATTATGCCGCACCGATCGCCACGGTCGGAGATTTTCTTGCCGACCGACCGTTTACCACCCTCGGCAGAGTCGAGCCGACCTATATGGGCGGCAGAGTGCGCGGCGCCAACCTGCGCGCGCTCTTTCCGAAAGCGCTCGGCGACACGCTTGCCGACGGACTTTCGGATTTTGGCAGAAAGATACGTGGCTTTGACGCGGCGGACGCTCTGCTTTCGGGCGTGGAAACACGTACCAGCGCACCCGTGCGCATCCTGCGCGGCGAGGATCTCGCCATTGCGGGAGAAAACGACATCTATCCCGGCGGTGAAGGCGCGGGATACGCAGGCGGCATCACCTCTGCCGCCGTTGACGGCATCAAGATCGCCGAAAAGATCATCGCAAAGTTCAAACCGATGGAGTGAGGGGACGCGTTATGTGGGGGACTTCCTCAAAAAAGTCCCCCACGCCCCTCAAAAACTTTTGAAAAAGAAGATATGAGAAAAGGTGTCCTCTGCAAAGGCTCCCTTGTGTAAAGGGAGCTCCCGCGGAGCGGGTGAGGGATTGGCACCGGACTGTTTATATTGCGTTCGCGGTTGCATCAGTACCGCTTACATTCGTTTATTATTAAAAATTGGAGATATATCAAAATGCAGAAAAAATGGAACATCCTCGGCGTGCGCGACGGCGACACCGAGGCGCTTGCCCGCGCCCTCGGCGTGGGTACGCTTGCCGCAGGGCTTTTGTGCAACCGCGGCTACACCACGCCGGAGGCGGCGAAGCGATTTCTTCGCATGGAGGAGGAGCTCCTCCACTCGCCCATGCTTCTCCGCGACATGGAAAAGGCGGTCGCCCGTATTGAAGCGGCGCTTGCGCGTAAGGAGCGCATCGTCATTTACGGCGACTACGACGTAGACGGCGTGACCTCGGTCAGCATCCTGTACCTTTATCTTGCGGCGCCCGGCGCCGACGTCGGCTACTACATCCCCAATCGCATCGGCGAGGGCTACGGCATGAGCGAGGGCTCGGTCGATCACCTCATCGAAGAGGGGGCAAACCTCATCATCACCGTGGATACGGGCATCACGGCAAACGCCGAGGTCGCACATGCGACAGCGCGCGGCGTGGACGTTGTTGTCACCGACCACCACGAGTGCCACGGCGACTTGCCGGATGCTTCGGCGGTCGTCAATCCCCGCCGTCCCGACTGTGATTATCCCTTCAAGGAACTTGCGGGCGTCGGCGTGGTCTTTAAACTGCTCTGCGCTTTTGAGACGGCACATCACGGGATCTCCGAGCAGGAGGCGGTGCGCCGTATCTGCGACGAGTATGCGGATCTGGTCGCCATCGGCACCATTGCGGACGTAATGCCTATCAAGGACGAAAACCGTCTTATCGTGGCGTACGGTCTCCACAAGATGGAGACCTCCACGCGCATGGGTCTCTCCGCACTTTGTGAGGCGGTCTCCCGTAAGCCTGACGGCTCGCGAAGCAGCCGCCCGCCGAAGATCACCTCCGGTTTTATCGGCTACACGCTTGCGCCGCGCATTAACGCGGCGGGCCGTATCAGCTCGGCAAGTCAGGCGGTAGAACTTTTCCTTACCGATTCCCGTGAGAAGGCAGACACGCTTGCCGCGCGTCTTTGTGACATCAACCGCGAGCGCCAGACCGAGGAAAACCGTATCGCGCAGGAGGCATATGCCCGCATCGAGGCAAGCCACGACTTTGCGCGCGATCCCGTCATCGTGCTCGAGGCGGACGCATGGCACCACGGCGTTATCGGGATCGTGGCTTCCCGCATCACCGAAAAGTACGGTCTGCCCTCGATCCTCATCTCGTTTGACGGCGCGCAGAGCGACGGCAATATCGACATCGGCAAGGGCAGTGGCCGCTCGGTCAAGGGGCTGAACCTTGTCAACGCGCTCGTGCATTGCAGTGACCTGCTCGAAAAATTCGGCGGTCACGAGCTTGCCGCAGGTCTCAGCGTGCGCCGCGAGAATATCGACGCCTTCCGCGAAAAGATCAACGACTATGCCCGCGAGAATTTCTCGCACGAGGACCTCGTTCCCACCCTGGATGCCGATTTTGCCATCGAGGCATCCGAGGTCAATATGCAGAACGCAGAGGAGTTGCGTCTGCTCGAGCCGTACGGCGTTTCCAACCCCGTGCCCTCGTTTATTCTCCGTTCGGTACGCATTTCCGAGATCCAGCCCATCAGCTTCGGTAAGCACACCAAGATCCTGCTTGCGCGGGAGGGCATGCAGCCGCTCACCGCAATGTATTTCTCGCGTTCTCCGAAGGAGTGTGAGGTCTACACGGGCGATCTTGTGGACATTTTTGCCACCATGGACATCAACGAATTCGGCGGGCAGAAGACCGCACAGCTTATCGTGCGTGACATCCGCCTCTCCGAGAGCAGTCTCGATGCCTACGTCGCATCGCAGGCACGCTACGCCGAGATCCGCGCGGGTGCGCCTATCACCGAAAGCGAGCTTCCCGTGCGCGAGGACTTTGCCGCGGTATACAACTTTATCCGCCGCCGCGCGCGCTTTGGCGAGGAGGAATTTGCCGTGCGCGAGATGCTCATGCGCGATGACATTTTAGAAGAGATCGGGTACATAAAGCTGCGGATCATTCTGAACGTCCTCCTTGAAATGAATCTTGTCGGCATGGAGGAAACGGGGGAGGAGAAGTATGCCTTCCACGTCCACTATCAGCAAAAGCACACCGACCTTGAAAAATCCGCGATCTTACGCAAGCTTCGCTTGGGCATGCGTAAAGGGTAAGGCACAAATTTCCCGTATACAGAGGAAACTATGGAAAAACTGTTACAACAATTGCAGACCGCTATGGACGGTAGCGGCAGAAATTATAACCGCGAAAAGGTAGAGGCGGCGTTCTGGTACGCCGCCGAACTGCACGCGGGGCAAAAGCGCCAGAGCGGCGAGCCCTACGTGTCGCATCCCGTCGCGGTTGCCGAGATCGTCATTTCGCTCGGGCTTGACACCGACTCGGTCTGCGCCGCACTGCTCCACGACACGGTGGAGGACTGCGCCGATAAGACCAATCTCGATATCTTAAAAGAAAAATTCGGTGCCGCAGTCGCTTTGCTCGTGGATGGACTGACCAAGCTCGTCCTCATCGACGTGGAGGATAAGCAGGAGCAAAATATCGAAAACATCCGCAAGATGCTTCTTGCGATGTCCAAGGATATCCGTGTCATCTTTATCAAACTTTGCGACCGTTTGCACAATATGCGCACGCTTGCCGCAAAGAAGGAGGATCGCCAGCGTGCCATTGCGCTGGAGACCATGTATATCTACGCGCCGCTCGCGCACCGTCTCGGTATCAGCCTCATCAAGCAGGAGTTGGAGAACCTCAGCCTCTCCTACCTGGATCCGATCGGCTACGGCGAGGTGCAGGCAAAGGTCAATGAGCGGTACGGCGAGTCGCGCGAGCTGCTCGACGTTGCCCGCGACGCGATCGCGAAAAAGCTGACCGAAAACGGCATCCACTTTGAGCTGAAGGGGCGTGTCAAGTCCACCTATTCGCTCTATAACAAGATGGCAAAGCAGGGCAAGAACTTTGACGAGATCTACGATTTTTACGCCCTGCGCATTATCGTGGACACGGAGCTGGAGTGCTATACCGCGCTCGGTCTCATCCACGAGATGTTCCACTCCATCCCCGGTCGCTTCAAGGACTATATCTCCACGCCAAAGCCCAACCTCTACCGGTCGTTGCACACCAGTGTCATGAGCTCGGGCGGCATCCCGTTCGAGGTGCAGATCCGCACCTTTGAGATGCACCGCGTGGCAGAATTCGGTATCGCCGCGCACTGGAAGTACAAGTCGGGCGAGACCGCAGACGAGAGCATCGACGAAAAGCTTCAGTGGGTCACCCGCCTGCTCGCCATCGAGGACGATACGCGCGACCCCGACGAATTTATGGATGCCTTCAAGATCGACATCTTCCGCCACGAGACCTACGTTTTCACCCCCAAGGGCGACGTGCTCGTGCTGGCGCAGGGCTCCACCTGTATCGACTTTGCCTACGCCATCCACTCGGCGGTCGGCAACAAGATGGTCGGTGCCAAGATCAACGGTATGATCGTGCCGATCGACCGTGCACCCGAAACGGGCGATATCATCGAAATTCTGACTTCTTCGGCATCCAAGGGACCCTCGCGTGACTGGTTGAACATTGTCAAGACCGGTGATGCACGCAGTAAGATCCGCCAGTGGTTCAAAAAAGAGAAGCGCGAGGAGAATATCGCGCTCGGCAAGGCGGATATCGACCGCGAACTGCGCCGCGCAGGGCGCTCCTTTACGGCGGAGCAACGCGCTGAGATCGCCGCAAACGTTGCCGCTCGCGTGGGCATGCAGAATGTGGACGACCTCTACAACATGCTTGGCTACGGCGGTATGCCCATCTCCAAGATCGCGTCCAAGCTTCGCGACGAATTTGACCGCGTGGTCAAGGTCACGGCGTCCACCGTGCCCCTTGTCGCCGAGGACGTCAAACTGTCTTCGCCCAAAAAGGTCAAGGCAACGGGCGGCGTCGTCGTGGACGGCGAGGAAGGCTGTATGACCAAGTTTGCACACTGCTGTAATCCGCTCCCCGGCGACTCGATCGTCGGCTTTATCACGCGCGGCTTCGGCGTGTCGATCCACAAGATCGACTGTCCCAACGTCCTGCGCGGGCAGGCGGATCCCGAGTCGCGCGACCGTTTTATCAATGCGCATTGGGAATATGATGCCGCCGAGAGCACGGGCGACGTGTACGAGGCACTCATCATCCTCTATGCCGAAAACTCGATCACCCTGCTTGCCGAGGTGACCGCTGTGCTCGCGGATATGAAGGTCTCCCTGCTACAGATCAACACACAGAAGCGCGGCGAGGACAATATGCTCGTCAATCTCACCATCGGTTGTAAGAATACCGACCACTATAATTCCATTGTTGCAAGACTGAAACGTGTACCCAGCGTAATTTCGGTCACGAGAGGTATCGGAAAATGATCGCAGTTGTACAGAGAGCCGCCTCCGCCTCGGTCATCGCCGACGGCGCACAGGCAGGCAAGTGCGGACAGGGGTTGTTCGTACTGCTCGGCGTTGTGCCGAGCGACAGTGAGCAGGATGCGGACATTCTTGCCGCCAAGATCGCAAAGCTTCGCATCTTCACGGATGAAAACGATAAAATGAATCTGTCGGTCAAGGACATCGGCGGCAGTGTGCTGGTCGTGTCCAATTTCACCCTCGGCGCGGATATCGCCAAGGGCAACCGACCGTCCTTTACGGGTGCGGCACACCCCGCGGTCGCCGAGCCGCTGTACGAGTATTTCTGTGAAAAGCTCGCGGCGGAAGACGTTCCCGTCGAGCGCGGCGTCTTCGGCGCGGATATGCAGATCACCTTGCATGCCGACGGCCCCGTCACCATTTTGATGGATTCGAATTTGTGGAAGAAGTAAGACGAAGCAAGCGATACATTGGAAGTTGAAGGGGGCTTGGAACCCCTCATCCGTCGCTAACGCGACACCGTCTCGCTGCGGCTCGGTCACGCCGCGGCTCTGACAGTCCCCCGGACTGTCATTCACTACCGCGTCGCCGCTTCGCTACCCCGAGGGGGAAGGTAATACAGCGCACCAACAGCTTCCCCCCGGGGGGAAGCTCCCGCGAAGCGGGTGATGAGGGGTTTTTCGCAAACAACTTCAACCTATAATTTGTCGCTCTATTTCGGAGAATACTATCCTTTTTACAAAAAGGTTTGGGGAGCGCGAGACACTTTCCTTAAAAGGGTCTCGCATACAATACCATGATTTTAAACATACAAGGAAATTTAAACAGATACTATGCACAGACGCTGTGCCTGATCTATTTCCCCGGCGCAAAATTCGGGGAAAACGAGGTCGAGGGCGCGGACGTGCCCGTAGTGGATTTTGTCGTTGTCGATCAAGAGGACGGCATTTATTCGCACGCCACGATCCGCCTCGGTGACAAAAAATGTGCCGCAGAGTGCTTTGTGCCTTTTTCGGAGATCTTTCCGAAGGACCGCGTGCGCAAGATGGCATCGGGACACGCGATGACGCTTGCCGCCAAGGACTTTTTCGGCTATATTTCTCCGTGGGGACTGCTGACGGGCGTGCGCCCTGCCAAGGTGGCGGCGCAGTATCTTGCGGACGGCTACGGCGTGATGAAGACGCGCAAGCTACTTGCTACCGAGTATTTTCTCAACCCCAAGAAGGCGTTTTTAGCCACGGCGGTCGCGCAGACCGAGTTAAAGCTCACCAAGGACAAGGATCCGAACGATTGCAGTGTGTATATTTCGATCCCGTTCTGTCCCACGCGCTGTGCATATTGCTCGTTCGTTTCGGCGTCGCAGAAGATGCTCTCGATGCTTGACGACTATCTCACTCTGCTTTGCAAGGATATCCGCAACGTTTTTGCCACCGTCCGAAAGCTTGGCAAGCGGGTCGCCACCGTCTATATCGGCGGCGGTACGCCCACAACGCTCAGCGGCAAGCAGCTTCGGAAACTGCTTTCCACCGTCGCGTCCTGCACCGACGTCACCGCGTTGGATGAATTCACGCTGGAGGCAGGTCGCCCTGACACCATCAACGCAGATAAACTGCGCATCGCCGCCGAGTTCGGCGTCACGCGCATCAGCGTCAATCCGCAAACGCTTGCCGACGACGTGCTCGAAAACATCGGTCGCCGTCACACGGCAGACGGCTTTTTCAAGGCGTATGCGGTCGCCGAAAAATCGGGTATCCGCGACATCAATACCGACCTCATCGTCGGTCTCCCGGGCGACAACTTCAAAAAGTTTTCCGCGTCGCTGGAGCGCATCATCGAGCTTGCACCGTCCAATATCACGGTGCATACCTTCTGCTTCAAGCGTGCGGCGGCACTCTCGGATAAAAACAGTGCCCCCTTCGAGCCCGACGTGCCCTCGGCGGCAAAATGTATCCAGTATTCCCAGCTCATGCTTGCCAACGCAGGCTACAAGCCCTACTACATGTACCGGCAGAAAAACGCGGTCGGCAACCTCGAAAACGTCGGCTATGCAAAGTCCGGCAGTGAGTGCATGTACAACATTTACATGATGGAGGAACTTCACTCCATCTTCGGTGCGGGCGCGGGCGCGGTTACCAAGCTCGTTTCGTTTGACGAAAAGGGCGAGCGCCGCATGCAGCGCATATTTGCACCGAAATATCCATACGAATATGTAAGAGACTTTGATACGGTCCTTGCGACCTATCCCGAAAAAGTATTCCGATTCTTCAACAAGGAGCAAAATGAAACAAGCTAAAATGCATTTTTCCTCGGAGGAGGAGCAGAAACGGTATATTGCCGCGTGCGAGGCGGAATACCTCGAGGACGTGGCATCGGCATGCGCGCGGGCGCAGGACGGCGGACACATCATTACGCTCTGCGGTCCGACCTGCTCGGGTAAGACCACGACGGCGCGGATCCTCGACGCCGCGTTTGCCGCACGCGGCAAGATATTGCACACCGTTTCGATCGACGATTTTTACTTTGACCGCGCCGTGCTGGAGGCGCGCGCAAAGGCAAAAGGCGTGCCGCTCGACTACGACTCGCCCTCCACCATCGACCTCGATCTGTTCGGCAAGGTCATTGCCGATATTGAGGACGGCGGCACAGTCACACTGCCGCGCTTTGACTTTCAAACGGGAAAGCGCGTCGGATCTGAGACGGTCAAGATGACCGACGGCGACGTCTTCCTCTTTGAGGGCATCCAGGCGGTCTACCCCGAGTTGACCGCGTATCTTGCGGGGCATCGGTATGCTTCGCTTTTCATCTCTGTGGAACATTCCATCGCTTGCGGCGACACCGTTTTTTCACCCGAGGAGCTTCGCTTTATGCGCCGCCTCGTGCGCGATGCACGCACGCGCGGAGCGTCTGCTGAGTTTACCTTTTCGCTTTGGAACGGCGTGCTCGAAAATGAAAAGACGCACATCTACCCCAACCGCGGGAATATCGATCAGTATATTGATTCCGCCATGGGGTACGAGGTCGGCGTGATCAAGCCGCAGGTACTTGCCCTTTTGGATACGTTGCCTGCGGGCAGTGTCTACTGGCCGGAGGCGGTCGCACTGCGTAAAAAACTGAAAGACGTTCCCGTGATCGATGCAAAATTCGTTCCCGCGGATTCTGTTTTCAGAGAGTTTATAGGAGAATAAGTTTTGAGCAATTCGACACAAAAGACAAGCACAAAGCTGTTTGTCAACGGCGTACTGATCCTGACGGTCTCTAACCTGATCGTCAAGGCGATCGGACTCTTGTTCAAGATCCCGCTGCACGACATCCTCGGCGATGACGGTATGGGGTACTTCAATGCGGCGTATACGATCTATACCACCTTCTTTATGATCTCCACGGCGGGACTCCCCGTGGCGATCTCCTACATGATCTCGCGCAGTCGCGCGGCGGGCAACTTCCGTCAGGTCAAAAAGATCATGCGCATCGCCTTTACCGTCTTCTTTGTCATTGGCACCGTCGGCACGTGTGCGCTCTTCTTCGGCGCAGGCTTCTTTGCCGAAAACGTTGCCAAGATCGGCGAATCCAAATACTGCATCATGGCGATCGCGCCCACGCTCTTCTTCGTCTGTCTGACCAGCGCCTTCCGCGGCTATTTCCAAGGACATCAGGTCATGTGGCCCACCGCCGTTTCTCAGCTTCTGGAGTCGCTCGGCAAGCTGGTCATCGGCATTCTGCTTGCCCACTGGTCGATCGCCCGCGGCGACAGCCTGCCCGTGACGGCGGCGTGGACCATCTTCGGTCTCACCATCGGCGTGCTCTGCGGCATGGGCTTTATCTGGATCACCAAACTGCTTTACAACACGCAAAAGATCAATGCCGAGTACGCATTGCCGAACAGCGATTCTCTCCCCGTTGCGGGTACAAAGTCACTGCTCTTAGAGCTTGTCGTGATGGCGGTGCCCGTCACGCTCTCTTCTTCGGTCATGTCGCTTGCCAATCTCATTGACCTCACGGTCATTTCCCGTCAGCTTCAGTCCATCGGCTTTACCGAAAAGGGTGCGGCGGCGCTGTACGGCAACTATACCACCCTTGCCGTGCCGATGTTCAATCTCATTCCCGTTTTAGTCTACCCCATCGGCTATTCGCTTGTGCCCATGGTCAGTGCACTTTTGGTGAAAAAAGAGGATAAGGAGACCGATCGCGTCTGCACCTCCTCGCTCAAAACGGCGGCGATCCTGTCCATGCCCTGCACGGTCGGCATGGCAGTGCTGGCACAGCCGATTTTAGAGCTGATCTACGGCGGTGCATCTCTGCTCACCAAGTACACGGAGGAGGGAAGCGAGCTTCTCACGGACACAAAGTTTATGTCCTATATCGGCGCGGAGACCTCGTCGGCATCGCTTGCGGCACCTCTGCTTTCGACCCTTGCGGTGTCCTCGTTCCTCGTCTGCATGCTCGCCATCACAAACTCGATCTTGCAGGCGCATAAGCGCCCGTATCTGCCGCTCATTTCGATGCTTGTGGGCGCCGCGGCAAAGATCCTTGCAAGCTTTTTGCTTATCGGCGATCCCGAGATCGGCATCTGGGGCGCGCCCATTTCCACGGATATCTGCTATATCATCGTGGTGGTCTGCAACTTCTATTTCTGTGCGCGCTATGCAAAGTTCCGTCCCAGCGTGCGCCGCGTGTTCGTAAAGCCGCTCTTTGCGGCGATCCTCTGCGGCGTCGCGGCGGCAGGCAGTTACGCGCTTTGCACGCATCTCTTCGGCGCGTCGCGGCTTTTCACCCTCGTGGCGATCGCTTTGGCGGCGCTGGTCTATTTTGCCGCCATCCTGCTTACGGGTGCGCTGGAAAAGGACGATTTTGACTTTATTCCCAAGGGGCAAGCCATCTACCGCCTGCTTGGTAAGATGCATTTGGTAAAGTAATACGAGGGCGTCCTTTCTTAAGAAGAAAAGTGCGACTCCAACTATCTACTACTTTTCACTTTATGTTCCGTCGCACCCCGTATTCGCCCCAAGGCGAATGCATATCATTGATTTAAAGGGAACAAAAGAAAAGCTGTGGGATATCTGATGTGTAGCCATGGCTACGCATATACAATTTTTTTAAAAAAGGTTTGGAGATAATAGGACTTTTGCAAGGAGAAAACGACCTGCCGTAGGCACGGTCGAAAGGCGACGGAACCGGAATCTTGTATTTTCGGGTAGCCGGAGTCGCCTTAGAACCATTTCCTGAAAAGGTTCTCGCATCCAACAAGGTTCTAATCATGACGGACAAGAAAAAAGCATTATTAAATAAGGAAAGATATGATTTTGCCGATCTCTGCGACGTGATGGAGATCCTGCGTGCGCCGGGGGGATGCCCTTGGGACAGGGAGCAGGATCACAAGTCTATCCGCGAGAATCTCATCGAGGAGACCTACGAGGTGGTCGAGGCGATCGACACCGACGACAAGGTGCTCATGTGTGAGGAGCTTGGCGATGTGCTGATGCAGGTCGTGTTCCACGCCGAGATCGAAAAGGAGCAGGGCGGCTTTACAATGGAGGACGTCACTACGGGTGTTTGCCAAAAACTGATCTATCGCCACCCACACGTCTTTGCCGACACGGTCGCCGACACGTCGGATGCCGTACTCGTCAACTGGGAAAAGCTCAAGAACGCTGAGAAGCACCGTGACACGGTGACCGATTCGCTCCGCAGTGTGCCCAAGCAGTATCCCGCGCTTCTGCGCGCGCAGAAGGTGGGCAAAAAGGCGGCGAAGGTCGGCTTTGACTTCGCCTCTGCCGCCGACGCGGCAAAGAAGATCACCGAGGAGACTGCGGAATTGCTTTCCGCTCCCGAGGAGGAACGTTTTGAGGAGCTCGGCGACCTGCTGTTCGCCGTGGTCAACACTGCGCGTCAGTACGGTATTTCCGCCGAGGAAGCGCTTGCAAAGGCGACCGACAAGTTTATTTCCCGCTTTGCGGAGGTAGAGGACGGGGTCCTTGCCGACGGCAAAAACATGGCGGAACTGTCGCTTGCGGAGCTCGATGCCTACTGGGATGCCGCAAAAGCGCGCAAAAATAGTAAAAATAACTAAAAAACCACTGATTTTCATGCGTTTTTTTGAAAAAATACTTGAAATGGCGTTTAAACCATGCTACAATATTACGTGTAGGGAACTATTTCCTGCGTAAACAAGTATTTCATTTTCGAAAGGATAAAAAACCCATGAACAAGACAGAACTGATTGAAGCGATTGCTAAGAACGCCGACCTGAAGAAGAAGGACGCAGAGGCTGCTCTCGCAGCATTTATCGACGTTGTTGAGGGTGCTCTCGCAAAGGGCGACAAGGTTCAGCTCGTTGGCTTCGGTACCTTTGAGGCTAAGACCCGTGCAGCACGTGAGGGCAGAAACCCCAAGACCGGCGCTACCATCAAGATCGCGGCTTCCAAGTATCCTGCATTCTCCGCAGGCAAGGCATTCAAGGATAAGCTCAACTAATCTGCGAAAGCAAGCAAATCGGCTCTGTCAAAAGAGCCGATTTTTGTTTTGTGAGGAATTGTTATGCGTATTGATAAGTTTTTAAAGGTGTCGCGCATCATCAAGCGCCGCACCGTTGCCAACGATGCCTGTGACGCCGCGCACATCAGCGTGAACGGCAGGGTGGTCAAGGCATCCTACGACGTCAAGGTCGGCGATGAGATCGCCGTTACCTTCGGCGAAAAGACGCTTCGCGTCCGCGTGACCGACGTGCGCGAAAGCACCAAAAAAGCCGATGCCGCCGAGATGTACGAAGTGATATAACCGACAAATTATAGTTTAGCGCGTAGCGCTAAACCGTAGGGCGGGGGTTTACTCCCGCCGTAAACGAAGCGATAAATTATAGTTTGAAGTTGTTTGCGAAAAACCCCTCATCCGTCGCTAATGCGACACCGTCTCGTTGCGACTCGGTCACGCCGCGGCTCTGACAGTCCACCGGACTGTCATTCACTACCGCGTCGCCGCTTCGCTACCCCGAGGGGGAAGGTAATACAGCGCACCAATAGCTTCCCCCCCGGGGGGAAGCTGTCACCGAAGGTGACTGATGAGGGGTTCCAAGCCCCCTTCAAATTCCCAATTTATCTTTCGGGCTTCATTTTCTTTTCCCGTTTCGCATATCCTTTTGCGAGGAGGTGTGCGAGATGGGAGCGAGAATAGAGATACACGACCGTGCGACACTTTTGATGAGTGCGGTCAGTGAGGTGCTCAGCTTTGACGAGCGATTTGTCACGGTGATGACGCCGCTTGGCAAGGTGGAGATCGAGGGCAAGGAGTTGAAGATCGTCAACATGTCCGCGGAAAGCGGAGACCTCACGGTGCTTGGGACGATCGACGGTGTGTATTATGCCGCGGGCGGCAAAAAATGGCCGACCCGCAAAAAGTAGATGGAAGTATCCATGGAGGCGATCGCCGTTTCTGCGGCGCTCAGTGTCCCTGTCGGAGCCTGCCTTGGCGCGGTCTATGACCTTGTGCGTCTTGTGCGCATCCTGTTCGGCGTGACGGTCGCAAGCCCTTTCGGGAAAAGCGGTGTGCGCCGCTGGATCTCGTATATCCTCGCCGCGCTCGGCGATCTGTTCTTTTTTGCGGTGGCAAGCGCTGTTCTTTGTGTGTTCTTTTTTCTCACGGGGGACGGGCGCATGCGCGGCTACGGGCTTCTCGGCGCGGCACTCGGATTTTTCTGTTATTATCAGACGGTCGGCAGGCTGGTTATCCGGCTTGCCGAACGGATCGACCGCGGCGTCCGTGCTTTTCTTCGACGGATGCTCGCACTTTTTTGCAAAATGCCTATTGTCACGCGCACAGTCGCGCGGTATAATGAATACGTATCCCGAAGACGGGAGGCGGTCGCCGCGAGAAAACGCAAAAAACGCATGCGCGGCGGCATCCGCAACGGAATGTAAAAGGAGGAGCGCAAATGGCAAAGCAAAAACATCTGCCGATCTCGGTACGCATCGCACTTGTCGCGGTGCTTCTTGGTGGCTTTCTGCTCATCGGCGCACTCTGGATGCGTTACAACGATATGCTTGCCGAGCGTGAGGCGCTGGCAAAGCAGGTCGAACTGCTCCGCGCGGAGAACGACCGTCTTGCCGAGGAGATTGCTGCTCCGTGGAACGAGGAATATATCAAACGGGTCGCCCGCCGCGAGCTTGGCTACTGCCTGCCCGGCGAGGTCATCTATTTCAGCAATTTTGAGGACAAGTAACATGGGAAGTATTACGTATAACGGAAGAGAGATTCGCGTGATCGAGCCGCAGGAAATCGAAGATGCGGTCGCCGCGCTGTTTGTGAAGGCAAACTATACGCTCTCACAGGACGTTACCGACTGTATCGCCTGTGCGCGGGCGCGCGAGTCCAAGCCGCTTGCAAAGCAGGTGCTTTCTCGTATGCTCGATAACGTCGAGGCGGCAAAGCAGATCGACGTACCCATCTGTCAGGATACGGGTATGGCGGTCGTGTTTGCTTACGTCGGCGAGGACGTGCTTGTTGACGGTAGCCTTCGCGATGCCGTGGACCGCGGCGTGCGCCGCGCGTACGTGGACGGTGCGCTCCGCCTTTCTGTCGTACGCGACCCGCTCTACGACCGTACAAATACCGAGGATAACACCCCTGCGATCCTGCATATCCGTCCCGTAAAGGGAAATGCGCTTCGCATTGTGGCACTGCCCAAGGGCTTTGGCAGTGAGAATATGAGCGCGCTTCGTATGTTTACCCCCTCTGCCACCGAGGACGATATCGTTCGCTTCGTGGTGGATACGGTGGTAAAGGCGGGCTCCAATCCTTGTCCGCCCATCACGGTCGGCGTGGGAATCGGCGGCGACTTTGAGCAGTGCGCCGCACTGGCTAAGGAATGCTTTGCCCGTCCGCTGGACGACACGCACCCCGATGCGCGCTATGCCGCGCTGGAAGCGCGGTTGCTTGGGGAGATCAACCGTACCGATATCGGCCCACAGGGCTTTCACGGTGACACCACTGCGCTTGCGGTCAAGGTCGCCGCGGCACCGACACATATCGCAGGTCTGCCGGTCGCCGTCAACATCAACTGCCACGTCATTCGCCATGCTGAAGTCACTTTGTAAACTGCTGTTTGCGGCGACACTTGCCGCCTGTTTTGCGGGCTGTACTGCGCCGCCTGCGGTGACAACGGAAGTCCCCACGACCACGGTCGCACCCGAGACCACGGTTGTACCCGAGACTACGGTCGCGCCCGAGACCACCGCCGCGCCTGAGACTACGGTCGCGCCCGAGACTACGGTCGCGCCTGAGACTACGGTCGCACCGGAGACTACGGTCGCACCGGAGAGCTCTACCGTGACCGAGACGTTCGGCTTTGTGCCTGTCTCCGTCCCCGAGGAGGAGGGGCTCCGCCGCGTGGAGAACTTTATATTCCTGGACCCCGAAACGCCCGAATATCGCCTTGCCGAGCTGCTCTATCTGGAGGTGCCGCCCGTCGTAAAGGTGGAGGAGGTGACCGAAACAGTCGCCGCCGAAACCCCGGAGGCGCCCGAGCCTCCCGTGACCGAGTTGCCTGCGGAAACTGCGACAACAACGTCCGAGCCGCCCGTGACCACCGTGTACGAGGTGGAGGGTAGAGTGGCGCTCTACTATCAGGACGTGGAAAGCGGCGAGGCGTTTGCCTTTGCGCCCGACGAGACCTTTTTTTGCGCTTCGATGATCAAGGCGGTGTACGTGTACGCACTTTTACAGCTTGCCGATGCGGGTGAGGTCGATCTTACGGAAAAGATCGTCTACACTGCGGATAAATTTGTCGAGGGCTCGGGTAATTTTGCCGACGTTCCGGATGGCACCGAGTTCACGGTGCAAGAATTGCTTTCGCATACCATCCGCTACAGCGACAACACGGCGTATGCCCTATTGCAGGCTCACTTCGGCACGGCGTTTTTCCGCGGCATTATGGAGCGGGACGGGCTGACGCCTACGCGCTACGGCGCATGGTGGCGCACGAATGCGCGTAATTACGGCGCATTTTTCACCCGTCTGCACGCCTATTTTGCTACCGAAAGCGAAAATGCCAAGTGGCTTTGCAAGGAGATGGAACGCTCCACGCAGACCGTCATGTTGCAACGCGCACTTTCCCCCGATCCCGTCGCACACAAGTACGGCTGGGACGAGGATTCCTACTGTGACGGCGGTGTCGCACTTGCTGAGCATCCGTACGTAGTGGTGTTCCTCTCCAATATGGACGAGGGGCATATGAAGCGTGCGAACACCGAGTTTATCTATGCCGTCGGCGGCATCGTCAAGGAACTGCACGACGCAAAATACGCAGAGTAAAAAAGCACCCGAAAGGGTGCTTTTTTGCAAGATAAATTGGGAAGTTGAAAGGGGAGTTAGTTTGGTATAGACCAATCCTTCCGTCGCCTGTCGGCGCCACCTCCCTTTACACAAGGGAGGCTAAAATACGATCAAACCAAGGCTCCCTTGTGTAAAGGGAGCTGTCAGCGTTAGCTGACTGAGGGATTGGTACTTTTTAAACTATAATCTATCTTTTCGCTTTGTCCGATGAGAGGTACGGATTTTTACAAAAAACTTTGTGTTGAAGCGGAACGTGTTCTATTATATAATTATGATAGAAAACTATACAATGAGGTGGTTTCCATGAAAAAGCTTTTTTCTTTCGCTTGGCTTATGCTTGTGCTTGCGGCGGCAATGCTGCTCACGGCATCGGCAGTAAACGTCGGCACTGCCGACGAGCTTGTCGCCATCATGTCCGACACCTCTCGCTGGGACGAGGACATCACGCTGACGGCAGACATCGACCTTAGCGGCAAGGTACAGCAGCCGATCGGCACGTTTGAAAAGCCGTATACCGGCACCTTTGACGGCAAGGGACACACCGTTACGTTGAACCTCGTGTCGATGAACGGCACGGTCGGTCTCATCGGTGCGGCAAAGGATGCCACGATCATGAACGTTACGGTCAAGGGCACCGTACAGTGTAACTATCCCGCACAGAATGCGGAGGTCAAGGTGGGCGACTACTACGTGGCTGTCGGCGCCGTCGTCGGCACTGCGTTTCAGGGCGTAACCGTAGAGAAATGTACCAACGAGGCAACCGTCATCGGCCCCTGTAACGTGGGCGGTATCATCGGCATCGTTGCGCACGGCGGCACGTCTGCCGTCACCGTTGTGGACTGTGTCAACCGCGGCACTTTCACCTGCGCATACGGTAACCTCGGCGGCATCATCGGCAGAGGCCGTATGACCAACGCCGCAGCCCCCGCGCTCACGGTGCTGAACTGCACAAACTACGCCGATATCACCTACACCTCCACCGACCGCGCACGTTGCGGCGGTATCGCCGGCTACCTGCGTATCAATCAGGGCTCGGTACATATCGAGGGCTGTGCGAACTACGGTAATCTCGACGCGCAGAACAATGCTTCCTCCTCCACGCACTACGTATCGCTCGGCGGTATCGTCGGCCGCTCGGAGGTGCAGTCGCACATCAGCGCAGGCATGGACGTTATCAACTGCTACAACAAGGGTAATATTCTTTCCTCTCGCTATGCGGGCGGTATCACCGGCTACCACGGCATCGGTGCCGAGGGCAAATTCTATGAGGTGATCTACGATAACTGCGTGAATGTCGGCACGGTCACGAGTACCGGCGCGCAGGCGGGCGGTATCGTTGCCTACACCGATTCGCAGACTGCGGTCACCGTACAGAACTGTCTGAACACCGCGCCTGTGGACGGTGTCAGCGCGGGCGGCGGTATGCTCGGCCGTCAGCGCGGCGTGAACGTCATCAACTGCATCTCGGTCAGCCGTGCGTACTCGCAGGCTGGCATGGGCGGTCTTGTCGGCGTTGCCGCAGGCGCGATCCCCTGCGACATCAGCGCTTCCTATTATCCGAACATCAACCGCGCCGCAACGGGCACCATCGCGGAGACCAACACCGACAGCGGCAGTGCGGCGTTTGATACCAAGGCGGCCGCGAAAAAGGAGACCTTTGGCTCACTGAACTTTGATACGTGGGTCATGGGCGACAAATGCCCCGTTCCCAAGGCAATGCAGAACGTGGAGATCATCATCACCGTCGGCGACCTCTCCCAGTTTGAAGTGGAGGGCGACGGCCCCGCAGAGGGAAGCCCCACGGTCGTATTCCACGACCGCGACGCCACCAACGATAACGACGGACTCACGCCGAAGACCCCCAAGCAGACCTTCGGCACGATGTCCACGCATCTGTACAGCATGATTCAGAACGGCGGCGTCATCGTCTGCGTGGGCAACTCCAATATCCCCTCCAACTACACCTTCGCCAAGACCTACGGCCCCGTCACCATCACCTCTGTATGGGACGGCGTGGACTACCGCAATCCTCTGCCCGCAGACAAGCCCGCAGGTTGCTTCAATATCAACAGCGGCCTCACGCTCACTCTTTGCAGTGACCTCACCTTCGACAACATCATCCTGTTCCAGATGGGCAATCAGAACACCATCCTCGTGCAGAACGGTGGCAACCTTGTCGTTACCGACACCGTACAGCTTCTCTCCAAGCCCGGCCTCGACTACCACTACAAGCTGGTCGTAGAGGAGGGCGCAACCGCGATCCTCTCCAAGGAGGCAATGCAGAAGTTCACCATCGTCAACGAGGGAGGACTTGTCACCGAGTATGCGGGCGGCACTGAACTGAAGCTCACCATCGGCAAGCTCACGGGCTACGTCAACGGCAGTGCAAAGACACTGGATGCGGCACCCGTCATCAAGAGCGGCAGAACGATGCTTCCCGTCCGCTTTGTAGCCGAGAATCTCGGCGGCACGGTGGGTTGGGACGGCACGACCTCCTCGGTCACCATCAAGGGCGATAACATCGACATTGCTATCAAGGTCGGCGCGGACACCGCATGGATCAACGGCAAGACCGTCAAGCTGGATGCGCCTGCCTTTATTGAAAACAGCCGTACCTACCTGCCCGTCCGCGTGGTTGCGGAGGCAATGGGCGCAACCGTAGCCTGGGACGGTGCGACCTCCACGGCAACCCTCACGAAATAAGGAGGCGCCATGAAAAAAACTCTGACTCTGTTGCTTGCGGCATGGCTGCTGCTTACGGCAGTTTCTGCCGCAGAGCTGACCACCGTCAAGGAGCTGAACACCGTGGCAACGGCGGGCAGCCACCTTGCCGATGATTACAAAACTGCTTCCATGGAGGAGAATTACCGTGAGCAGGTGGTGCTGAACTACATGACCACGGGCTACACCGAGTACAACAAGGCGTATTATCCGCGATTGCTCAAGCTCCGCGAGGACTTGTATCTGCTCTTCTTCCACGGTACTTCCACGGGCGGCGACATCTTCTGGACCACCAGTAAGGATGGCGTCAACTGGGAAAAGCCGCAGTATTTCTACGACAATTCCGACAAAAAGATCGTCCTTTCGGGCGGGCCCTTTGACGGCTACAAGGACACCTTTATGGCGGTGAACGCCGATGCCGTGCACCTCAAAAACGGCGAGATCCTTGCTACCTACACCATCCGCGTCAGCAAGGGCTACGCTACCTATCCCGAGCATTGCGGCGTGGTCGTTGTCCGCGGTACGATCAGTGCAGACGGAAAGATCACCTGGGGCGAGCACAAGCAGGTGTACTACGGCTCGGGATGGGAGCCTTTCATCTGGCAACGCGAGGACGGCCGTATCGAAATCTACTGGTCCTGCGGTACGTATCATATTCGCAAGTACGGCCGCGACAGCGAGCACCGCTCCAACGGTACCGCGCTGATCTGGTCGGACGACAACGGCTACACCTGGACGCCGAATATTCAGCCGGGTGACACCAACTATTATCAGCCCTTCATGGCGTTCAGCCAGTTCGTCGGCAACAAGGTGCATACCGAGCAGCCCGACCTTGGCGAGCTTCCATGGGGTTGTGCACAGATGCCCTCGGCAACGAGACTGTACGACGGCAGAACTCTGCTTGCGGCTGAGGTCAAACTGCTCAGCGGCTCGTTTACGCTGTCGCACACGGTCAGCGGCCCTGGCGGCTTCTGGGAGCACGACCTACAGGACGGCGCGACCACAAACGGAAGCGACTATCGCGAGAATTACCTCGGCGCAGGCCCGTATCTTGCCACCTTCCCCTCGGGCGAAGTGCTTATGACCTATCACCGCGGCGCAGGCTCCAAGTTCTATTACAAGATGGGCTCGCCCGACGGAAAAGAATTCGATCCGCTCGAGCTCCGTGCTGTTCGCGACGGTAACGGCATGTGGGGCGCTCTGGAGCCGATCACGGGGCACGAGGTCATCAACGTGGTGCAAAAACTGAACAACACCACCGACGTTTCGGGCGTGTTGATCGCGCACCTCTACCTCAATCACCGCACCAATGCAAAGAAAATGACCCCCACGCTCGACGGCAAGGACGGCGAGTGGAAGAATAATACAGATGCGCTCTTTGTCGGCTCGGCATCGCAGGCACAGATGACCGTGCAGACCGCGCACGACAAGGACAACGTCTACTTCTGCATCAACCGTCTCGACAACTATCTGACAAGCGGCGACACCGTTACGCTGAACGTCGGCACCACGCCTTTGCGCTTTATGCGCGTGGAGATCGCGGCAGACGGCAAGGTCACCGTATCGCAGATCCGCAATGCGGCGACCGTCGCTACGTTTGACGGCGGCAAGGCGGCCGTCCGCACGGTCGGCACCGTGGATAATAACGGCGACACCGACGAGGGCGTATGCATCGAGCTTGCATTGCCCAAGGCGACTCTCGGCATCGCGAATGCGACCTCCTTTACGCTGTCTCCCACGCTCATGAACGTGGACGGCGAGGGTGTATTCTTTGATCAGCTGAACGGCGTCAGCTCCGTCGTTACCGACCGCTGGCCGAGCGTGATTCTCGACTGAACAAACGATAAATTATAGTTTGAAGAGGACGCGAAAAACCCCTCATCCGACGGCTTCGCCGCCACCTTCCCCCGAGGGGGAAGGTAATACAGCGCACGAATAGCTTCCCCCTGGGGGGAAGCTCCCGCGGAGCGGGTGATGAGGGGTTCTTTGCCAAACAACTTCCAATTTATCGCTCTTGTTCGCAGATTCCTCGCGTTGCTCGGAATGACAAACTAAAGCACCCTAAAGCAACCTCGGCTTGTCATCCCGAACGTATGTGAGGGATCTTTGAACTGAAAGTCTTTCAAATTCCAATTTCTCTTTTTACAAAGGAGACTATCATGAAAAAACTTCTTGCAACGCTTCTTGCACTTGCAATACTTCTTGCGCTTGCGGCATGCGGCGGCACGCCCGCCGAGACGACCGCATCCTCCGATGCGGCAGTCAGCACCGATGCGCCCGATGACGGCGCGCCCGAACTGCCCGATCCCAAGTCGCTTGACATCGACGGCGAATTCCGCATTCTCGTCAGCGGCAACTCCGCACGCGACGACTTCGAGGGAAATTCCGAGGGAACTGCCGTGCAGATCGCGATCCATCGCAGAAACGCAGTGCTGGCGGAAAAGTACGGCGTGGAGATCGTGAACGATAACATTTCCAAGTTCGGCTCCATCACCGGCAGCGGCACAGGCTTTACCACCATTTACAACGACTATATGGCAGGCGAGGGCGCGTATGATGCCGCTTCGATCGGCGCATACGATATCGCGACCCTGTCCTACAGCGGATATCTGCACGACCTGAACGATACGCCGTACATCGACCTTTCGAAGCCCTATTGGGATCAGAAGGCAAACGCCGACCTTGCGATCGGCGGCAAGATGTATTACACCACCGGCGATATTGCGTTCAACGATAACGTCTGCACGATGGCGATCCTCTTCAACAAGGATATCGTAGACGAATATGCACTGGATGACCCGTATACGCTTGTCCGCGACAACGAGTGGACGCTGGAGAGCTTCTCCCGCCTCGGCAAGGCGGTCAGCGAGGACGTCAATCAGGACGGTATCTATGACGAAAAGGACAAGTACGGCATTCTGACCTGGAACGATGCCTGGATGGGTATTCTTGCGGCGGCAGGGGAGAAGATCTGCTCGGTGAAAGAGAGCGGCGAGATCGCGCTGACACTGTACAGCGAGCGTGTGGTCAACTTGTTTGACCGCTACCGCGAGCTTGCATACGATCAGGCGCATTGCTTCAGCTATCAGTATGATGCAAACACCGGCACCGTGCCCTCTACTGCCGCATGGGATACGAACCGTGACGCCATGTTCAATGAGAGCCGCGTCCTCTTCTACATGCAGACCATGGGTGCCGTAGAGCGCTACCGTGACAGCCAGACCGACTTCGGCATCCTGCCGTATCCCAAGATGGACGCCGAGCAGGAGGAGTACGGTCATAGCATCAGCGCGTACCACGTGCAGTTTATCTGCGTGCCCGAAATGGCAAAGGATTACGAGCGCAGCGGCATCGTGCTCGAGGAGCTGGCATATCAGGGACTCCAGCTGATGACACCTGCATACTATGAGCAGTCGCTCGTCGGCAGATACGTCCGCGACGAAGAGAGTGTGGATATGCTGGATATCGTGTTTGCAACGCGTGTTTACGACCTTGGCTCCTATTACAAGGTCGGTAGCTATGAGACCAAGATCAAAGCACAGCATCGCGACCGCACGCCTCTGTCCTCGATGTACGAGACCTATCGCACTTCCGCAGAGCAGATGATCAAGATCATCAACGCAAGCATGCAGTCGATCGGAGAATAAGAAAAGAAGCAAAAAGGAAGGCTTGAGCCTTCCTTTTTTTGCGCGATAAATTGGAAGTTATATCACTTGAAAACGCAAGCGTTTTCAAGTGGGGAGGGGCGTTCGCTCGCGCCGCACTCAACCGTGCGCGCCCCTTTAAGGAGTAAAAAGGTCGGCGCGTGTCCGCCCTTTTTACAAATTATTGTAGGGGCGACCAGCGGTCGCCCGCGTGGCGATATAGCGACCTGCGGTCGCATTATAATCGCCCCTACGGTTTAGCGCTACGCGCTAAACTATAATTTGTCGCATTTACCCCTCCGACTTTGTGGATTTTTACTGCGGATTTTGAAGCGGATTTTCGAGTTGACGGTGCAAAACGGAAATGGTATTATATAATTGTAGAAATATTCTTCGGAGGTATCCCATGAAAAGAGTATGCTTGTACGCTGCTTTGGCGGCGATCCTTGTGCTTGCGCTTGCCTTTGGCGCATCGGCGGCAAAGATCGGCACGGCAGAGGAGCTTGTTGCCGTGATGAACGATCCGAACCGCTGGGGCGAGGACTTTACCCTCACTGCGGACATCGACCTCACGGGCAAGGCACAGCTTCCCATCGGTAACTATGCAAAGCCCTACAGCGGCCACTTTGACGGAAACGGCTTTACCGTGACCGTGCAGGTCATCGGCACCGAGTGTGCAGGTCTGTTTGCCGTTACCGAGGGTGCGCTCATCGAAAATCTCACCGTCGCGGGCGAGGTGCGCAACGCGGCGGCCGCCACCAATGCCGAGACCAAGTTCGGCGGCAACTACTGCGCAACGGGCGGCGTGGTCGGCATTGCCATGACGGGCACCTCTGTGATCAACTGTGTCAACAAGGCCAAGGTCATCGGTCCCTGTAATCTCGGCGGCGTGGTCGGCATCGCGCACAACTACGGCGTTGCCCCCGTGGAGATCACGGACTGCGTAAACGAGGGCGAGCTGTCTTGTACTTACGGTAACCACGGCGGCGTGCTCGGCCGCATTCAGGTGCAGACCGAGTGCCATCCTGCCGTTTCGGTCAACGGTTGTGAAAACCGCGCGGACATCACCTATACCTCAAACGACCGCGCCCGCTTCGGCGGCATCGTCGGCTACCTCCGCATCAACGCAGGTGCCGTCATCCTCGATGCCTGTCGGAACACGGGTAACCTCGTCGGCACCAACACCAACAAGACCGAGTCCAATTTCCCCAACGTTGGCGGTATCGCAGGCCGTGCCGAGATCGTTTCCAAGACAAGCAGTGCTTTGCAGATCGAAAACTGCTTTGTCAGCGGTAACGTCGAGAGCAACAAGTTTGCGGGCGGTATCATCGGCTACTCCCTCCGTGCCAGTGCTTGCAAGGGCACTGCCTCCTTTGTCAAAAACTGCACCGTAACGGGCAGTGTCAAGGGCGGCACCTACGCAGGCGGCATCATCGGCTATGCACAGAGTGAGGACGGCAGCGAGGAGGCTCCCTCCGTGATCGAAAACTGTCTTGTGACCGCGTCTGTCGAGGCGGGTGCGGCAGGCGGTATTCTCGGCAGAAGCCGTGGCGTGCACGTTGAAAACTGCGTATTCCTTTCGGGTATCGTTTCCAATAGCGCAAATCAGGGCGGTATCATCGGCACCACCGCAGGCACCGAGATCCGCCACCTGCAAAATTGCTTCTATGCCGACCTCTCGTCCCGCGCAGTCGGCGTCAACGTCGAGGCATACGACGTTTCGGGTGCCAAGGCATTTTCCCTTGCCGATATGGCAAAAAAGGACACCTTTGCAGGTCTGGACTTTTCCGCATGGGTGATGGGTGCAAAGTGCCCTGTGCCCGCAGTACATAAAGCAGAGACGGTTGCCATTCCCGAGCCGCCCAAGGTGGACGGCAACGGCCCGCAGAACGGCATCGTCAGCGTGGTGTACTACGATTCCTCCGCGACCAATGACAACGACGGTCTTACGCCGAAGACTCCCAAGATGAGCTTCGGTACGCTCTCTACGCATTGCTACGGTCTCATTCCCGACGGCGGCACCATCGTCACGGTCGGCAGAGCGGCGATCACGGCAAACTACACCTTTGCCAAGACCTACGGTCCCACCACCATCACTGCAGTGTACGGCGGCGTGGACTACAGAAACGCACAGCCCGCCGATGCGCCCGCAGGTGCGTTGCGCCTGAAGAACGGTATCAACCTAACCCTCGTGAGTGAATTGACCTTTGACAACATCCACCTTTTCCAGGAGGGCACGAAGAACACCCTCACCGTCGGCCGCGGCGGCGTGCTGGTCGTTACCGATACCGTGCAGTTTCTTGCAAAGTCGGGTGTCAAGCCCACCTTTACCCTCGTGATCGAGGAAAAGGGAACTGCCATCCTCTCCAAGGCGGCGATGGCGGCATTTACCATTGAAAACAACGGCGGCACCGTCGTGGAATACACGGGAGACGCTACCGAGCTTCGCCTTACCATCGGGCAGAAGACCGCTTACGTCAACGGCGAGCCCAAGGCGCTGGATGCCGCACCCATGATCAAAAGCGGCAGAACCATGCTCCCCGTCCGCTTCGTAGCCGAGAACCTCGGCGGCACGGTCGGCTGGGACGGCGCGACTTCCTCGGTCACCATCAAGGGAAACGGCATTGATATTGCCATCAAGGTCGGCGCCGCGACTGCCTCCATTAACGGCAAGACCGTCACGTTGGATGCACCCGCATTCATCGAAAGCGGCCGCACCTACCTGCCCGTCCGCGTGGTTGCGGAGGCAATGGGCGCAACCGTGGCATGGGACGGCGCGACTTCCACGGCGACGCTTGTGAAGTAAGGAGGCGCCATGAAGAAATTATTCTGCATTTTCTTTGCGGCACTGCTCACGCTCACGGCTTTTGCGCAGCTCCCCACGATCAAGGAGCTGAACACCGAGGCGGTGACAAACAGCCACGTCGGCGAGGATTACACCACCGCTTCTTTGGAGCGCAGTTACCGCGAGTCGCTGACCCTTTCGTCCGCCTCTACGGGGCAGACGCGCTATGATATGGCGTATTACCCGCGCGTGAAAAAGCTGAAGGACGACCTCTACCTTATGACCTTTATGTACGGGCAGATCGGTACGCATCTCTACTGGTGTACCTCGCCCGACGGCATCCATTGGAGCGCGCCCGAATATCTCTATTACAGTGTGGCAAACGCATTTACCTATCCCGACGGCCCGCTTGCGGGCAAGACGGACAAGTTCTGCGGTGTCAATGTGGACGTGACTCTGCTTGACAACGGAGAACTCCTCTGCGTGTACTATCTGCGCCTCAATAACGCGGATGGGCGCGTGCAGTATCCCGAGCACGGCGGTCTCTGGACGCGCCGCGGCACCATCGCCGCCGACAACACCATCACGTGGGGCGAGCCGACCCGTATCTATACGGGCGGCAACTGGGAGCCGTTCATCTGGCAACGTGACGACGGCCGCATCGAGGTCTACTTCTCCAGTGGCTCCTATTACATGCGCAAGTACGGCTATGATGCCGACCACCGCGCGGGCGCGATCGGACTTGTCTGGTCGGATGACGGCGGCTACACCTGGACGCCGAACGTACAGGCGGGCGACACCAACTACTATCAGCCCTTTATCGCGTTCAGCCAGTACGTTGGCAGAAAAACGCATACCGAGGCGCCCGAGGCAGGCATTTTGCCGTGGTTCTCGGCGCAGATGCCTGCGGCGACCCGCCTGTATAATGGAAAAACGCTCCTTGCGGCAGAGGTCAAGACCCTCGATCCCATCAAGTTTACGATCGGCATGACGGTCAGCGCCGACGGCGGACTCTGGGAGGAGGATCTTAAGGACGGCGCGACCACAAACGGTAGCGACTACCGCGAGAATTTCACGGGCGCAGGCCCGTACCTTGCCACTTTCCCGTCGGGTGAGGTCTACTGCGCTTACCATAACGACGGTCAGAAGCTGTTCTACGGCCGCATGATCCGTCCCGACGGCAAGGAGTATGACTCCTTTGAATTTGTGACCGTGCCCGAGGGCAGAGGCATGTGGACCTGCTGTGAGCTTGTCGGTACGCACGAGGTCATCACCGCCGCACAAAGGCTGGATAAGGTGACCAATATTTCGGCGCTGATTCTGGAGCATTCTTACCTCAATCACCGCACGAATGCGAAAAAAATGACCGCCACCGTGGACGGAGACGGCATGGAGTGGCGTACCAACACCGATGCACACTTTGTCGGCAGCGAAACGCAGGCGCAGATGACGGTACAGACCGCGCACGATGCGGAAAATCTGTACTTCCTTGTCAGCCGCCTTGACAATTACCTGACGGCGGACGACGCGATCGAGATCTGCGTTGCGCTGGATACCTTCCGTTTCTATCGCGTCCGCGTGGACATGGACGGCGGCGTGACCGTTTCTTACGTCACGGGCGGTACTGAAAAGAGCAGCTTTGCCGCAGACAAGGCGGCGGTGAAGGTCTATGGCACGGTCGGTGACAACAGCGATACCGACGAAGGCGTGCTCTACGAGATCGCTCTGCCGCGCAGTGCGGTCGGCATGCTCGGCAGAAACGCATTTTCCATCTCGCCGATCCTGTACAACCGTGATGCCGAGGGCATCACCGCAGATGCAATGACAAGCGTCGGCGGCGTGGACACCTCCCGCTGGCCGAGTGTCATTCTCGACTGAACAAACGATAAATTATAGGTTGAAAGTTGTTTGAGAAAGAAGAATCCCACCACCGTAAACGGTCCCCCTCCCTTTAACAAGGGAGGCTCAAATGCGATGAAACCAAGGCTCCCTTGTCAAAGGGGGCTCCCGCCTTTGGCGGGTGGAGGATTCCTTTTTACCAAACTAACTCCCCCTTCAAATTCCAATTTATCTCTCTACAAAGGAGACTATCATGAAAAAACTTCTTGCACTTCTGCTTGCGGCGCTGATGTTGCTTGCGCTTGCGGCGTGCGGCGGCACGCCCGCCGAGACTACGGCGCCTGCATCTCCCGTGACCGCATCTCCCGACGAGGCGTATTCCCCCGACCTGCCCGATCCCGAAACGGTCGACATCGCAGGCACGTTCAACATCCTCGTCAGCGCCAACATCGAGCGCAACGACTTCCACGCCGAGGGCGAGGAGGGCACCGCAGTGGAAACGGCGATCTTCCGCCGCAACGAACTGCTGAAGGAAAAATACGGCGTGGAGATCGTCGATGAAGACCTCATCGAATTCGGCTCCACCAACGGAAGCGGTACGGGCTTTAAGACCGTCTACAACGACTATATGGCGGGCGAAGGTCTGTACGACGCCGCCTCCATCGGTCCGTACGACGTGGCAACGCTTGCCTACGGCGGCTACCTGCACGACCTGAACCAAACGCCCTACGTCGATCTTACGAAGCCCTACTGGGATCAGCGCGCCAACGCGGATCTCGCCGTCAACGGCAGAATGTACTATTCCACGGGCGACATCAGCCACGTGGACAACCTCATGACCCACGCGATCCTCTTCAACAAGGACATGATCGCGGAGTACGGTCTTGAGGATCCTTATCAGCTCGTCCGCGACGACGAGTGGACGATGGAGTCCTACGCGCGCATCGCCAAGAGCGTGGGAGAGGACCTCAACCAGGACGGCATCTATAACGAGCACGACCGTTACGGCATCCTCACATGGAACGACCCGACCACCGCGATCCTTGCCTGCTCGGGTGAGCGCATTGCCTCGGTCGGCGAGGACGGACTTATCCACCTCACCTTCTACAACGAGCGCGTACTCAACCTCTATGACCGCTATTTCGACCTCGTGTTCGACCAGGCACATTCCTATAACTACCAATATGACAACGTTACGGGCAAAGCGACCCTGCTTGCTACGTGGGACCCCAACCGCGATGCCATCTTCAACGAGGATCGCGCGGTGTTCTACATGACGCTGGTGGAAACGGTCGAGCGCCACCGCGACAGCGAGACCGATTTCGGCATTCTGCCGTACCCCAAGCTGGACGAAAATCAGGAGCGCTTTGGCCATGCGGTCAGCGCCTTCCATTCGCAGTTCGTCTGCGTACCTAAGATGGCAAAGGACTACGAGCGCACGGGCATTGTGCTGGAGGAGCTGGCATATCAGGGACTCCGCCTGCTCACGCCTGCGTTCTACGACCAGACGCTGGTCGGCAGATACGTCCGCGATGAGGAAAGCGCCGAGATGCTGGATATCATCTATGCAACGCACGTCTTTGACCTTGGCGCATACTACAAGATCGGCAGTTACAACTCGAAGATGTCCCAGATCTACGTCACGCGCACGCCCATTGCCTCGATGTACGAGACCTATCGCGTTTCCGCAGAACGCATGATCGACCTCATCAACCAGATGATGCAGTCGATCGAAGAATAGAACAAGCAAAAAGGAAGGCTTTCGCCTTCCTTTTTCGCGCAATAAATTGGAAGTTGAAGGGGGCTTGGACCCCCTCATCAGTCACCTTCGGTGACAGCTTCCCCCCGGGGGGAAGCTATTGGTGCGCTGTATTACCTTCCCCCTCGGGGGAAGGTGTCGCATTAGCGACGGATGAGGGGTTTTTCGCAAACAACTTCAAACTATAATTTAGCGCTACGTTTACGGCGGGAGATAAACCCCCGCCCTACGGTTTAGCGCTACTAATTTAACTTTGCAAACAAAAAAAGCCGCCGGTGGCGGCTTTTTTATTCCAGATACGGTCGAAGGAGTGCGACGAGATCCTCTCGGTTGGCAGATTCGGTCAGGCGGCACATGCGCTTGACGCGATAAGAGACCATGTTGCGCGAGGTGAACAGCCGCTCGGCGATGGCAGAGTAGCTCTCACCCACGAGCAGACCGTCGAGGATGCCCGCATCGGTCTCGTCACAGGAGGACAGGAGACTTTCAATGCTGTAAAACCGCTTGGCGGCGGGATCGGAGAAGTAATCTATAGGTACGGGGGAAAACGAGTGTGGCGTAAACCGTTTCCCCCAAGGGATGGGGGCAAAGTCGGTGGAGGCACGCACGGTCAGCTTTGCCGCTACGCGCAGATTCAACGTGATGTCGGCGGAGGCACGCAGGAGTGTAGCGTAGGCGAAGACTGCCTGCGCGCTGATGGCGTCACGGTCGGCAGAGACCGAGGTGATCGCGGTGGAGGGGTGATTGGCAAATACCGAGGAGAGTCCGCAGGAAACGATATAGAGATCCTCGGGTACGCGCACGCCGTCTGCCTTCAGACGGTGCAAAAGCGTGATCGCCGCCATGTCGTTGACACAGATGACGGCGTTGTACGCGGCACAATAGGGGAAAAAGCTTGCGTAGCAATCGGCGATCGAGGCGCGGCTGTAGTAGATATCGCGCTGTGCGGATGCCCCCTTGGAACGGAGATATGCCGAGAAACGGTTTTTCATCTCTATATCGGTGTGCGAATAGGGGTTGACACCGAAAAGCGCAATGCGGTCGTGCCCGTTTCCCACAAGGTAGCAGATGGCTTTTTCGATGGCATCGTGATAGTTGAGCAGAACGCGGGAGCAGTCGGCGGGGAAGGAGTCGCTTCCGCTGTGTATGCGGATGATGTGTACGCCGTGCTCTGCGAGAAAGGCGAGGTCAACGGGTGTTTTTTTCAGCGACGTGCCGACGTACAAAAGAATGCGTTTTTCTTCGCCCGCGTAAGCGGCGTCAAGGTCGATCTCGCTTGCGGTCGCGCCGTGCAGATATACGGAGGTGTGGCGCTTGCGCAGGATCTCCGCCGCGATCGCCTTTTGTGTTTGCTTGGTCCAAAAGGTATCCTTGACGTCGGGCTGTACGTAGATAAAGATCCGCATGCGCGCACCTCCTTTCGTTATTTCAGATACGGCGTGATAAGCGTGAGCAATGCCGCACGGTCGGAGCATCCTGTCAGGCGACACATCCTTTTGACGCGGTAGGTGATCATGTTGGCGGTCGTGTAGGTGCGCTCGGCGATTGCCGAATAGCTTTCGCCTGCGAGCAAGCCCTCGATGATCGCGCGGTCCAGGTCATCCTGATGGAGGAGCAGGTTTTCCACACTGAAAAAGCTCTGCGTGACGGGATCCTCGTAGAATTTTGCCGCGACGTGCGGCGAATAATAGCCGAACAGAAGCGGATTCTCCGGCTCGGGAGCAAAGGCGGTCGAGGCGCGCGGGATGAGCACGGGTTCGACGTGCGCGGAAAGTGTAATATCGGTGGGATTGCGCGCCAACAGGGAATAAATGTAGATCGCTTGTGTGCCGATCTCCTCACGGGAGGCGGAGATGGTCGTGATGGAGGTGCCGTTTTGTTCCACAAGCACAGAGGAAGGACTGCAGGAAAGGATAAACATATCCTCGGGGACACGGATGCCGTCTGCGGTAAGGCGGCGGCGCAGATCCACGGCGGAAATATCGTTTGCGCAGATCACGGCATTGTAGGCAGAGCGGTGCGGCGCAAAACGCGCGTAGCACTCGCTGATATAGGTGCGGTTGTGGTAGATGTCGCGGGAGGGCTCCTCACCGCTTGCACGCAGGATCTCGGAAAAACGCGTTTCCATGATACGGTCGGTCGCCGAGGCAAGATTGATTGCGTAGAGCGCGACGCGATCCCGCCCGTTTGCAAGTAGATAGCTCATGGCCTTGTTGAGCGCACTGCGGTAATTGATGAGCACGCGAGAGTGCGTGGCGGAGTAGTCGGCGAAATCGTTGTTGACAAGGACGGTGTGCACACCGTGCGTGGTCAGATAGTCGATCTCGTTCGGCGTTTGGATGCCGATGTACAGGATCACGCGCTTTTCATCTTTAGCAAAAACCTTGTCAAAGTCGATCTCCCACACCGAGGCGGCATGGATATAATCGGCGGTAAAACGGCGGCGCAGGATCTCGGCGGCGATCGCTTTTTGCGTTCGCTTTGCCCAGAACATATTGCGTTCGTTGGGGTGGATAAAGATGTGGACGTTCAAGATTCTGCTCCTTTCGTTTTATTGCAGGTAGAGGGAGATGCGTGCGATCAACTCCTCTTTGCTCTCGCATTTTGCAAGGCGACACATCCGTTTCACACGGTAGGAGACCGTGTTGACCGAGGTGAAGAGCTCGTCGGCGATCTTCGGGTAGGAAACGCCCTGTCGCAGACGTGTAAGAATCGCAAGATCGGTCGTATCGCACCCAAGCAAAAGCTGTTCCACGGCAAAGACCTCTTTGGCAACGGGATCCTTGTAAAAGTTGACCGACGGCGTTTTTTCGGTGATGGGAAACGCGGGGGAAAAGGTAGCAGGCAACGGTGCAAATGCAGTCGAGGCGCGGATATGAAACTGCGGAGCCACGCGCATGGTCAGCGTTGTCTCCCCGCTGTACTTTCGCAAAAGCGTGTAGGCGGTGATCGCCTGCCTTGCGATGGAATCATGGTCGGCAGAGACCGTGGTGATCGGCACGGACGCCTGCTCTGCAAGCAGAGTAGACACGCCGAGAGAGAGGAGCTGTATGTCCTCCGGCACACGGATGCCCTCGGCGCGCAGACTGCTGAGAAGCGTCACCGCGACGATGTTGTTGGCGCAGATGACGGCATTGTATGCGCGTGCGTGCGGCAAAAATTCGGCACAGCATGCCGTGATGGAGGCATAGTTGTAGTAGATGTCACGGGCAGGATCCTTACCGTTTGCGACAAGGTGGTCGGCAAAGCAGTTTTCCATGATCTTGTCGGTGGGTGAGGAGGGATTGATGCCGTAGAGCGCGATGCGATTGCGCCCGTTTTCCGTGTAGTAGCCGATGGCTTTTTCGATGGCATCGCGATAGTTGATGAACACACGGGAACAACTGCCCGAAAAGTTAGCAAGTCCGTTGTTGACGAGGATCGGATGGATACCGCGCTCGACAAGATGCGTGAGATTTTTGGGTGCGCCGAGCTTGGAGTAGCCGAGGTAGAGAAGCACGCGCGGCTCACCTGCGGCAAAGAGACTGTCGAGGTCAAGCGTACTTACATCGAGCGCCTCAATGTATTCGGCGGTATACCGTTTGCGCAGGATCTCTGCGGCAAGCGCTTTTTGCGTTTGTTGGATCCAGAAGTCGTTTTTGGTATTCGATTGCAGGAAGATCTTGACTTTCACGCTGCCGCCTCCTTCTTTGCTTTTTCTTTACTATACCGCAAAACGCTTCATGTGTAAATGTTTTTCGCGATATTTTTGTGTAAAATGATATTGGAAAATTTTTGTATAAGGCAAACGGTAAATTATAGTTTGAAGGCGAAGCGTTCAAACCGTAGGGCGGGGGTTTACTCCCGACCTATGCAACCGATAAATAATAGGTTGAAAGTCTTTGACCCCCTCATCAGTCACCTTCGGTGACAGCTTCCCCCGAGGGGGGAAGCTATTGGTGCGCTGTATTACCTTCCCCCTCGGGGGAAGGGGGACCGTGTTAACGGTGGATGAGGGGATCAAAGGGGAACAACTCTCCTGCAACTTCTCTTTTTCGCGTAAAAAAAGCGCCGTTAAAGGCGCTTTTTTACATATACGGCTTGAGCAGGGCAATGAGCTCGCTCTTTTTGCCTGCGCCGGTGACGTTACACATCTTTTTGATGCGGTAGGAGATCACGTTTTCCGAGGTATACAGCCGTTCGGCAATACAGGGATAGGTCTCACCCGCCAAGATACCTGCCAGGATGCCGCGGTCCAGTTCGTCACAGCCGAGAAAGAGCGCTTCAAGACGGAAGATCTCCTGAATGACGGGGTCGTCGTAGAAATCTACGTTCGGCACCTGCTTGTTCAGCGTGGTGACGAGATCCTCACCCGGATCGGGATCGAAATTGGTGGAGGCGCGCACGGTGAGCTTTGCTTCGACCTTGACCGAGAGTGCCACAGCGCAAGGATTTTTGTACAGATGCGCGTAGGTGAGCACAGCCTGTCTTCCGAGCTCATACTGGTCGGCAAACACGCTGGTGATGGTGGTGTTGATCAGCGAGGAGCCGCCACAGGCGGCAACGTAGATGTCCTCAGGCACGCGGACGCCCGCCTCCTTGAGAAAGCGCATCAGCGCAAGAGCGACGACGTCGTTGGCGCAGATGACGGCGTTGTAGTCACTGCGGTTTTCCGCAAAGCGCGCAAAGCAACCGCTGATCGAGCCGTAGTTGTAGTAGATATCGCGCGTGGGGTTCCCGCCGCGCTCACGCAGATATTCCACAAAATAGGAATCCTTGAGCATATCGGTGGAGGAATTGGGGTTGATGCCGAACAGGGCAATGCGGTCGTGACCGTTTGCCGTGAAATAGCTGATGATCTTCTGCATACCGTCCCTGTAGTTGAGCAACACCTTGGAGCAGTTGCCTGCCAGCACCGAGGACTCGTAATTGATGAGGATCACGTGGATGCCCTTATCGGTGAGGAATTTGAGGTCGCGCGGCGTGCCGGAGACCGAGTGCCCGATGTAGAGGAGGAGACGGCGCTCGCCCTCGGCATACAGGCTGTCAAAGTCGATATCGGTCACACTTTCCGCTTCGATGTACTCCGCCGTATAACGCTTGCGCGTGATCTCGGCGGCAGTCGCCTTCATTGTGAGCTGTGTCCAGAAGGTATCCTTAAATTCGGGATGGATGTAGATCTTGATCGTCAAAAGAATCGCTCCTTTCGGCTATACTTGCAAATAGGGGGAGATCAGCGCGGTCAGCTCCTCGCGGCCGTTTGTACCTGTGATGCGCCCCATACGCTTTACACGGTAGGCGATCACGTTTTCAGAGGTGTACAGCCGCGCGGCGAGCGAGGGGTAGGTCTCGCCCGTGAGCAATCCGTGCAGAATATCGCGATCCAGCTCGTCGCATTCGCGAAGCAACGTTTCTACCGTCAGCAGTTTGCGGATTGCGGGATCTATGTAAAAATTGACATCCGGTTGCATGGATGCGTCGCCGGGATCGTCAAAGATGTCGCCGGGATCGGGTGCGAACGCGGTGGAAGCGCGCACGGTCAGCTTTGCCTTGACGTGGAAGGTGAGGGCGACGTCGCAGTGATTCTTGTAAAGCGTCGCATAGGCGAGCACTGCCTGTCTGCCGACCTCGTGCTGATCGGCGAACACGCTTGTTACGGGGATCTTTGCCGCTTCGGTGATCAGTGAAGAGCCGCCGCAGGAGGCAACGTAGAGATCTTCCGGCACGCGCACGCCCCGCTCGGTGCAAGCACGGATCAGCGCAAGCGCCACGATGTCGTTGGCGCAGATGACGGCGTTGTATAGCTTGTAATTTTGCAGGAAAGCCGCGATACAGCTTTCAATGTTAGCGTGGTTGAAGTAGATGTCCCGCTCGGCACTTGCGCCCTGCTTTTGCAGATACTCTGCGAAAAAGCTCTTTTTGAGCAGATCGGTCGAGGAAGAGGGATTGACGCCGAAGAAGGCGATGCGCCTCCGCCCATTTGCCGTGAGGTAGCAGATCGACTTATGCATGCCGCCGCGGTAGTCGAGCAACACCTTGGAGCAGTTACCGGAAAGCAGGTCGGTCTCGTGGTTGGCGAGAACGGTATGTACGCCGTTTGCGGCAAGGTGGTGCAGGTCTCGCGGCAGGTGCAGCGCGGAGTTGCCGATGTAAAGGAGCAGACGTTTCTTTTCGCCTGCGAACACACGGTCAAAGTCGATTTCGCGCACCTCTTTGACGTCCAGAATTTCCGCCGTGTAGCGCTTGCGCGCGATCTCATCGGCAATGCCGCTGAGGGTGACCTGTGTCCAGAAAGCATCGGTGTCGGGATGGACGAATACAACGACCTTCATCGGTTAGTTCTTGAGAGAGTGGATCGGTGCGGGGATTCTGCCGCCGCGCGCGATGAACTTCTCGCAGGAAACGGGATTGACGCGCATCACGGGTGCGTAGCCGAGCAGGCCGCCGAATTCGACGGTGTCGCCGATGCCCTTGCCGGGCGCGGGGATCACGCGCACGGCGGTGGTCTTGTTGTTGACCATGCCGATGGCGATCTCGTCGGCGATGATGCCGCTGATGGTCTCGGCACTCGTGTCGCCGGGGATGCAGATCATATCAAGACCGACCGAGCAAACGGCGGTCATGGCTTCGAGTTTTTCGAGGGTGAGCACGCCACTCTCCGCCGCGGCGATCATGCCTGCGTCCTCACTGACGGGGATGAACGCGCCCGAAAGTCCGCCGACATGGCTGGATGCCATGACACCGCCCTTTTTGACGGCGTCGTTGAGCATGGCGAGTGCCGCAGTCGTGCCGGGGCCGCCGCAGACCTCAAGACCCATGGATTCGAGGATGCAGGCAACGCTGTCGCCGATCGCGGGCGTGGGGGCAAGGGAGAGGTCCACGATGCCGTAGGGGACGCCGAGGCGTTTTGATGCCTCAAAGGCAACGAGCTGACCAACGCGCGTGATCTTGAACGCGGTCTTCTTGATGACGTCCGCGAGGGCAGAGAAGTCGCAATCACCTGCGCGGCGGATGGCTTTTTCGACAACGCCGGGGCCGCTGACGCCGACGTTGATCACGCAGTCGCTCTCCCCCGTGCCGTGGAATGCGCCTGCCATAAAGGGGTTGTCGTCGACTGCGTTTGCAAAGACGACCAATTTTGCACATCCGATCGCGTCGCGGTCGGCGGTAAGCTCTGCCGCCTTTTTCACGGTCCTGCCCATGCGGGCAACGGCATCCATGTTGATGCCTGCCTTGGTGGAGCCGACGTTGACCGAGGAGCAGACCATCTGCGTTTCGGCAAGCGCCTCGGGGATGGATTCGATGAGGGCGTCGGCACCGCGGGTCATGCCTTTCTGCACGAGCGCGGAGTATCCGCCGATAAAGTTGATGCCGAGGTCGTGTGCGGCGCGGTCAAGCGTTTTGGCGATCTTGACGTAGCCGTCGGGACCTGCTTTGCCGCCGACGTAGGAGACGGGGGTGACAGAAACGCGCTTGTTGACGATCGGGATGCCGTAGAGCTTTTCGATCTCCTCCGCGGTGGGGACAAGGCGGGATGCACTCCGCATCAGCTTGTCGTAGATATTGTCGCAGAGGCGATCGACGTCGTCGCTGACACAGTCGTAGAGCGAAACGCCCATGGTGACCGTACGCACGTCGAGGTTCTCTTCGCGGATCATGTTGATGGTTTCTAAGATATCCTGGGTATTGATCATTTTTATAAATCCTTATGTGTTATTTAGGTGAGATCCGCAGCGGCGGATCTGCCGGTTTTACCAAAATTTGCGGCGTTCAGCCGCAAAAGGCAGAGCCGGAATAAATCTAAAACGCTTTGGCGTTTTAGATTTTATGCATGGCATCGAAGATGTCCTCGTGCATGCAACGGATCTCAAGGCCTGTCTCCTTGCCGAGATCGGCGAGTGCGTCCGAAAAAGCGGCAAAATCGGCGGTGAGCCCGTCGATGTCCGCGATCATGATCATGGCAAAGTATTTGTCGAGAACGCTTTGGGTGATCTCGGTAATGTTTGCACTGTATTCTGCGCATTTTGCGCTGACCGAGGCGATAATGCCGACCTGGTCCTTGCCGATAACGGTGATAACTGCTTTCATGGTATCTTGCTCCTGAAAATAATATTGTTACACCTTATCATACTATAAATAAAAATATTATTCAATAAGAAATCGGTAAAAATATTGAAATCATGGCGGTTTGGTGCTATAATGATAAATTGAAAAAGTATGTAAATCAAGGATGGTGTGCAAATGTACGAGCACGATTTCTGCGAATACGCGGTCGAAAAGAAAAAAGAAGGCGCTTATCTTGCGAAAATCATCCTCGCCGTTGTGCTGGCAACGGTGGCGGTGATCGCCGTTTTTTTGTGGCTGATGCCCTACGAGGTCTCTTTCGGGCTGATCGCGCTTGCGGCGCTCGGTGCGCTCGTCTGGTACCTTTCGCGCTATACCTTTATTGAATACGAATACAGCCAGACGGGGGCGATCCTCGATTTTGCCGCCGTCTACTCCAAGCAGTACCGTCGCGAGCTTCTTTCGGTGGATCTGAAAAAGAGCGCGCGTCTGGTCGCGCCGTACAAGAACGGGCGCATCGAGGGCGGCTTTGCACCGTCAAAGATCACCGATCTGCGTTCGGCAAAGGATACGCCGAATGCGTACGTTGCAGTCTACGAGACCGAGAACGGCGTACACGCCGTACTCTTTGATGCGAACAAGCGTATCGTCGGCAATATCCGCTATCAGGTACCGTCGGTCACCGTGCTTTCGGACGACCTGCCGGAGTAAAACATTTTCCGCGCTTGCGCCGCATACCTTGTTACGAGGTGATGACGGTGAAAAAACTGCTTTTGCTATTGCTTTTGTGCCTGCCGCTTGCGGCATGTACGCCGCGGGTGGAGAACCCCTTTGTCGGGGACTTTACCTGCGAGGTCGCCTTTACGCTCGGCGAGACCGGGTACTGCGCCGAATATACAAGGCGCGGTGAGACCGAATGCTTTACGCTTTCCGCGCCCGAAACGCTCTTGGGGCTGACCGCCATGCGTACGGGAGAGGGCGTGACGCTGACGGTGGGCGACGTGACCTTTACGCCCCTTGCGGGCGACAAGCTGTTTGATTTTACCGCCGTACTGCGGCCGATGCCGCTGACCTGTACGGCTGACGGGGACGGGTATCGCCTTACGGGCGAGGACTACACGCTCGTCACCGATAGCACGGGGCTCCCGCTTTCGCTCGAAAGCGGCAGATACCGCATGCGGTTTATCCGATTTGAAAGAGGGGATACAGAGTGAACGAAAAGAATATTGCAGAGATCGACGTTGCGGCGTTGCAACATAATTTCACCTATCTGCAAGGCAGGATCCGTGCCGCATCCCCCACGACCGAGCCGATGTGTGTGGTCAAGGCGGATGCTTACGGGCATTCGGCGGGGATCTGCGTGCCCGCGCTGTACGCGGCGGGTGCGAGACATTTTGCCGTCTCCAGCATTGAGGAGGCAGAGCAGATCTACGACATTCTTGATGCCGACAACCGCGTGGCGGACAGCATTCTCATTCTCGGCTACACACCTGCGGAGCAGGACAACGTTAAGTTACTTGCAAGACATAAGATCACCCAGGCGGTCTATTCGCTTGAATATGCAAGGGCTCTTTCCGAGACACTTTGCGATCTGCGGACGCGCGGCGTGCTCGGCGAGACCGACTGTCTCCGCTGTCACCTGAAGCTGGACAGCGGCATGAACCGTCTCGGCTGGGACACCCATCCCGAGCGCGTTGCCAAAACGACGGCGGAGATCGCCGCGGTGGCGGCGCTCCCCGGCATTCGTATCGACGGCATCTTTTCGCATCTCGCTTGCGCGGATGAAGAGGACGACCGCATGACTGCGGCACAGTTTGACCGCTACGACGCGGTCGTACGGGCATGTGAGGCGGCAGGCGTGATCTTCCCGAAAAAGCATATCTGCAACAGCGCGGGTGCGCTCCGTTATCCGCATTTGTATCAGGATCTCGTGCGGCTGGGCATCGTGCTCTACGGTCTATCGCCGTCGGGCGCGGCGTGCGACCCGAATCTGCGCCCCGTGATGCGGCTCAAGAGCCGTATCGCGCACATCCACACCCTGCACGCGGGGGATTGCGTCAGCTACGGCGCGGAATTCTGCGCCGACCGTGAGATGACGGTGGCGACGATTCCGATCGGCTATGCCGACGGCTTTCTCCGTGCTTACAAGCACGGCGGTACGGTCGTGGCAAACGGCAAGGCGGTGCGCCTGCTTGGGCGCGTCTGCATGGACCAGTGCATGGTGGACGTTACCGACGTGGACATCGCCGTTGGCGACTACGTCTACATATTCGATGCCGACGGCGAGAACATGGCACGTCTGTGTGCCGCCGCGGACACCATCCCCTATGAGGCGATCTGCCTCGTCAGCAAGCGCGTAAAAAGAGTAGCGATCTGACAAACACCCACATTTTCGGAAAGGAGGGATCGATATCAACAGACGGTTACAAACGTTGGTCGTGGCGGTGCTTGTCGTGGTCGCGCTTGCATCGGCAGTTTTCGGTGGCTTTGCCATCGGCGAGGACGTGGAGACCACGGAACAGCACGAGGAGCGTGCGGCACTGGCGATCGCCGAGCCTGCTCGGATCATCCGACCCGATACCGAGGGCTTTGTCCTCTCCATTTTGTGCGATACCGATGCCTCCGACTTCTTTGTCACCGACGAGGGGGCGCCGATCGCGCTTTCCGAGCGTGTGGAAAAGCGCAATGCGCATCTGACTGCGGAGACGGGCGCGTACATCACGCGAATTCTTGTGCCGTCGGTCTACGACGCGGCATGGACAAACTCTCTTTCGGGCATGAACGAGTATTCGCTCTATGCGGCAGATGCCGCTGAGGGGCTTTCGCCACTGCTCAGCGCAGGTCTTCTGCGCGACGTGTCGGGCAGTCAGTATATCCGTACCGCGGACGCATGGTTTGACGGCACGGTCATGGAAAGCCTGTCCCTGTACGGCGGGCAGTACCTGATCTCCTCCACCGTGGCGGATGCGCGGCAGAATACGGCGGTGCTTCTCTACGATCGCACGTTGTACGAGCGCTCCCGCACCGAGGAGCATGAGCGGACGCTGACGGCGGTGGCGCTGGACGGCGAATGGACCTTTGAGCAGTTTCTTGTGGCGAGCCGCGGTGCCGAGCGCGCCGAGAGCACGGCGCTTCTTGCGGGAAACGCCTTGCCTGAGCTTTCGGTCTCCCTTGCTGAGGAGGAGGTCTTTCACGGCTTCAGCTTCGGTGAGGAGGATATCTTCCCACTCTACGTTGCCGCAGGCGGCAGCTTTTGTGAGGGGGAGATCGTTTCGCTTCCCGTGCTGAAAAACGGACTTGCGACACTGATGCCGCTCACCGAGGATGCTTCCTCTGTGGAAAATCCGGATGCCTTTGCCGAAGGGGCGACCCTGTTTACCGTGGCAACGCTTGCCGAGGCGGCGACTTTGCGCGAGAGCGGTATTGACGTCGGCATCCTGCCGCTACCGAAGCCGTCGGAGGACGCAGACTACCGCGCCTATATTGATCCGCGCGGCGCGGCGATGCTTGCTCTGCCACGGGACGACTCCGATGCGGAAAAGGTGGAATACCTGATCTACCGCATGGCGTTTCTCTCCGCGGGCTACGTCGAGCCCTATTTTGCCGAGCGTATCGCAGGGGATGATCCGGATACGCGCAGTGTACTCACGCTGATCAGCGAAAGCACGGTCTGCGACCTTGCGGGACTGCTTGGCTACGGCGAGATCGAGACGCTTGTTGCCGAGACGGTGCTTTCGGGAAACGACCGTCTTACAATGGACTATTACAATCGGAAAACACTTTACGAGAAGGCACTGTCCATTCTCGAAAAGCGACTTATAAAAGATTAAAAAAATCAGGATATATAAGGAGTTACAGACATGGCACAGCTTTTGAATCCTAATGACAACCGTACCGCCCGTTGCGGCGAGTTTTCCGCCAAGGACATCGGCAGAGAAGTCTGCGTGATGGGTTGGGCACAGCGCCAGAGAGACCTCGGTTCGCTGATCTTTATTGATCTGCGCGACCGTAGCGGCATCCTGCAGCTGGCATTTGACGAAAAGACCGACCGCGCGGTATTTGACACCGCTTTTACGGTCAGAAGTGAGTTTGTACTGCTCGCAAAGGGCGTTGTCCGCGCACGCGGCGAGGGTGCAGTCAATAAGAATATCCCCACCGGTGAGATCGAGGTGTTCGTCACCGAGCTGCGCGTGCTTTCCGCGGCGCAGACGCCTCCCTTCGCGATCGAGGAGAACAGCAACGTCCGTCCCGAACTGCGTCTCACCTACCGCTATCTTGATCTGCGTCGCCCTGATATTCAGAAGAATATTCTTGCGCGCTCGAAGATCACCAATATTGCGCGCAACTACTATGCAGACAACGGCTTTATCGACATCGAAACGCCGAACCTTATCAAGCCCTCGCCCGAGGGTGCACGCGACTACCTCGTACCCAGCCGCGTACATCCCGGCAGATTTTACGCACTGCCCCAGTCGCCCCAGCTTTACAAGCAGCTTCTGATGGTCTCGGGCTTTGACCGCTATTTCCAGATCGCACGTTGCTTCCGCGACGAGGACCTGCGTGCAGACCGTCAGCCTGAGTTTACGCAGATCGACGTGGAGATGTCCTTCGTAAAGCAGGACGACGTTATAGGCGTGACCGAGGGCTTCCTCAAGAAGCTGTGGAAGGAATTCCACGGCATCGACCTTGAGACCCCTTTCCTGCGTATGGAATATAAGGAAGCAATGGAGCGTTTCGGCTCGGATAAGCCCGACCTGCGCTTCGGCTTTGAACTGAAGAACCTGTCCGATATCGTAGCGAATACCGAGTTCAAGGTGTTTGCCGGTGCGGTACAGGGCGGCGGCAGTGTCCGCGCGATCAACGTCAAGGGCGGCGCGGCATTCTCCCGCAAGGAGATCGACGCACTCGTTGAGTTCGTGAAGTCTTACCGTGCAAAGGGTCTTGCATGGACGAAGATGGTAAACGGTGAGGTCTCCTCCTCGTTTGCAAAGTTCCTCACTCCCGAGGAGAATGCGGCGATCGCAGAGCGCATGGAGCTGTGCGACGGCGACCTGATCCTCGTCTGTGCCGACAAGGACAGCGTTGTGTTCGACTCGCTCGGTGCACTCCGCGTACACTGCGCGAAGAAGTTGAACCTGCTTGATCCCATGGACTTCAAGTTCATGTGGGTCACCGATTTCCCGCTGTTTGAGTACTCCGAGGAGGAGGACCGCTACTGCGCAAAGCATCACCCCTTCACCATGCCCAATCCCGAGGACCTCGATAAGCTGGAGACCGATCCCGGAAATTGCCGTGCGATCGCGTACGACATCGTGCTCAACGGCACCGAGCTCGGCGGCGGTTCCATCCGTATCCACGATCCTGAGATCCAGAGCCGTATGTTCAAGGCGCTCAGCCTCTCCGACGAGGACGTACAGGAGAAGTTCGGCTACCTCATCGAGGCGTTCAAGTTCGGTGTACCCCCGCACGGCGGTATGGCATTCGGTCTCGACCGTCTGGTCACCCTTGCACTGGGGCTTGAGGACATCCGCGACGTTATCGCGTTCCCGAAGGTGCAGAATGCGTCCGAGTTGATGACCAAGGCTCCCGGTCTTGCCGATGCCAAGGCGCTCGAAGAACTTTCGATCGCCGTCGTCAAGAGCGAAGATGCGGAATAATTCCCCCGATTTTTGCGGCATCCTCGTGGTGGATAAGCCCGCAGGCTTTACCTCGCACGACGTTGTCAGCAAGATGCGTAAATTGATGAATACGCGGCAGATCGGTCATACCGGCACGCTCGACCCAATGGCGACGGGCGTTTTGCCCATTCTTTGCGGCAGAGCGGTCAAGGCGTCCGAGTACCTGAGCGCACACGATAAGGCGTATGAGGCGACTTTTGTACTCGGCAAGGTCTCGGACACGGGCGATACCGACGGTGTGGTGCGCAAAACAGGCGCACCCATCCCCCCGCCCGAAGCCGTGCTGGAGGCGGTCGCATCCTTAGTCGGCGAGCGGATGCAGACACCGCCGATGACCTCAGCGATCAAGGTGAACGGCAAAAAGCTGGTGGATTATCAGCGCGCGGGGGAGACCGTGGAGGTTGCCGCCCGCCCGATCACCATCTATACCGCGGCGGCAAAGCATCTGTCGAACTACAGCTATTCGCTGACTTTACGTGTCTCTAAAGGCACCTACGTCCGCACGGTCATCACCGATCTCGGCGAGATGCTCGGTTGCGGCGCGGTGATGACCTCGCTTCGCCGTTGGCAGAGCGGCACGTTTGACATCACCGAGGCGCATACTCTGGAGGCACTGGAGGCAATGACGCATGCGGAGCGCGTGGCGAAGCTGTTGCCGCTCTCCGAGGCGTTCGGCGACCTCGAACAGCTTCGCCTTGCTCCCTTCTTTGCAAGGCTTTGTCGCAACGGCTGTGAGATCTATCAGAAAAAGATCGGCACGCACTTTTCCACTGGTACACGCGTGCAGCTCTGGGATGCGGACGGCTTTTTCGGACTTGGCGAGATCCGCGAATATGCGGACGGCACCGCCGTCAAAATGATCAAATTATTTACTCTGTAAAGGAACACAGATCTACCATGCAAAAACGCACAGACTATAACGGCGTTACCTATTTTTATTCCGAGGGGATGTACCCTGTGCGCCACGGCTTTTCCACCCGCCTTGGCGGGCTTTCCAAGCCCGAGCACACAAAGTCCTTGAACCTCGGCTTTTATCGCGGCGATAAGGACATTATCGTGCGCAAAAACATCGAGCGCTTCTGCGAGGCGGTCGCCATCGACCCCGAAACGCTCGTCATCATGCCGCAGATCCACTCCACCAAGGTCGTGGAGGTAGACCGCGATCTGTGCGGTCACGGCATCTATACGCCCGCTACCTTTGAGGCTGACGCACTGGTGAGTTGCTCCAAGGGCACGGCACTCGGCGTGCGCGTTGCCGACTGCGTACCGATCCTGCTTGCCGATCCCGGCGCGGGCGTGATCGCGGCGGTCCATGCGGGCTGGCGCGGCACTGTCGGCGATATCGTCGGCGAAACGGTAAAAAAGATGTGCTATCTCGGCGCCTCCGCGGAGGATATCCGCGCGGCGATCGGTCCGCACATTTCTATGGAGAATTACGAGGTTGGTGAGGAGGTCGCCCGCGCGGTCCTGCGCGTGGTCGGCGAGGAAAATCTCACCTTTGACCATCTGCGTACCACCGCGACCCCCGGCAAGTTCCTTTGCGGACTCGGTGCGGTCAACAAAACGCTCCTGCTCCGCGCGGGGCTTTCCGAGGCGCATATCGACCTTTCTGCCGAATGCACCTACCAAAACGGCGAGCTGTTCTATTCACACCGCCGCATGGGCGAAAAACGCGGTACCATGATGGGCATCATCGCAATATAGGAGGACACAAAGGTGAACGAAGAAAGAGAAAAGTTTAATTTTAAACTTTTGCTTTGGGATATTTTTCGCCTCCTTTTGCTTCTGGCATTGATCTTTGCACTTTGGAAACTGGTTTCCGTTGCCTGGGCAGAGGGTGCTGACGAGCGCGTGGAGGAAAAGATGAAGGAAGTGTTTTCGGTGGTGGAGACCACGGGGGATGCTTCGCTCCTTTCGCCCGAAGGGGAGGGAATCGTTTTTGCGGGCGAGGTCAATCTGGACGAACGGTATAACGCACTGGTATCCGAGGCGGTCCGCAGTCCCGCGTCCTGTATCGAGGACAACCTGATCGAGATCTTCCGCTCGGCAGAACTTTGCGTCGGCAGTAATGCCTGCGTCTTTACGACTGCCGCCAACCGCGAGGGCGCGTATCGCTCCGATCCGGCAAACGCGGTGTTCTGGTCGCGCATCGGCGCCGACCTCGTTTCGCTTGCAAACGACCATGCCGATGATTACGGCGGCAATAGCCATGCCGACAGCGGTATGGCACTGACCGGGCTCGGCGTTGCCGCAACGGCAGAGAGCTATACCGCAGAGTTGAAGGGCGGTACGGTCGCGGTCGTTCTGGCGGATCTGACCTCTGCGGCAGAGCTTTCCGCCTGCCTTGGCAGGATCCGCGATGCGGAGGCGGAGTATATTATCGCTTACGTACATTGGGGTACCGAAGGCGCAGAAATGCCCGACGAGGCACAGCGGGATGCCGCTTACGCCATGATCGGCGCGGGCGCGTCGGCGATCATCGGTACGCATTCGCACACGTTGCAGGGCATAGAGTATTACGCAGGTAGCCCGATCTTCTACAGTATCGGCGATCTGTGGTTTGGCAGTGCGGACGGCGAGAGTGCCGCGGTTTCGATCTCCTTGACCGAAGGTGGGCTCTCCTTTACGCTGATCCCCTGCATCAACGTCGGTAGCCGCACCTACATCGCAAGCGGCGAGCGCCGTGAAGAGATCTTTGCGCGCCTCAATCTTTCCGAAACGGCGACTGTCGCCGCAGACGGTGCCGTGACGGAAAAATAGATCACCGCGACGTCACGGAAAATTTCCTTGACAAGAAAATTTTTCCGTGTTACAATACAACTGTTCCGTGAGGGAGTAGTCACGCGAGAGATCTCCGAAGTTCCAAGTCAACAGTCGATGCTTTTGCATCTGGTTTGGATGAAATGACAAGACTCATGGGTAGGCTATTCCTATCCGTGAGTCTTTTTGTTTTTCTTTGTTAAAATAATGATATTCCAGCAAGAATAATTATATAAATAAATATATAAAAGGAAGGGAATCACATGAAATTCTACACCGAAAGCATGGAAGAGGTGCTGAAAGCCACCGATTCCTCGGCAGAGGGCCTTTCGAGCGCGGAAGCCGAAAAGCGCCTTGCCGAAAACGGCAAGAACAAGCTGAAGGAAGCGAAAAAAGAGTCTCTCTTGCATCGCTTTATGAAGCAACTTGCAGACCCGATGATCATTATCCTGCTCGTTGCGGCGGCGATCAGCGGCGTGACTGCGGCGATCGAGGGCGAAGGCTTTGTGGATGTGTTCATCATCCTCTTTGTCGTCATTATGAACGCGGTACTCGGCGTGTACCAGGAGTCCAAGGCGGAAAAAGCCATCGAAGCATTGCAGGAAATGAGTGCGGCGACCTCAAAGGTCCTGCGCGACGGCAAGATCGCGATCGTCAAGAGCGAGGATCTCGTTGTCGGCGACGTTGTTCTGCTCGAGGCAGGCGATGCCGTTCCCGCAGACGGTCGTATCATCGAGAACGCCTCTATGAAGATCGAGGAGGCGGCACTGACGGGTGAAAGTGTGCCCGTCAACAAGATGGTGGAGATCATCAACCTTGCCGACGAGTCGAAGGACGTTCCCCTCGGCGACCGCAAGAATATGGTCTACATGGGCTCCACGGTCGTTTACGGTCGCGGCACGTTCGTTGTGACCGCTACGGGCATGGAGACCGAGATGGGCAAGATCGCAGACGCACTTGCAAACGCTGCAGAGGGTCAGACACCCTTGCAGATCAAGCTCGCACAGCTCTCTAAGATCCTCACCTACCTCGTACTCGGCATCAGCGTAGTTATTTTCGCCGTACAGATTCTCCGTCCCTCCGAGGCAGAGCTGTTCAAGAAGATCCTTGAGTCCTTTATGGTAGCCGTTTCGCTTGCCGTTGCGGCGATCCCCGAGGGACTTGCCATGGTCGTTACCGTTGTTCTGTCCATCGGTGTGACCAATATGTCGAAGCGCCGTGCCATCATTCGCCGTCTGACCGCGGTAGAAACGCTCGGCTGTGCGCAGATCATCTGCTCGGATAAGACGGGAACGCTCACCCAGAACAAGATGACTGTCGTGGACCACTACGGTGACGACGAAAAACTGCTTGCCACCGCAATGGCACTCTGCTCGGACGCGGAGTATGACGAGACCGACGGCGTCACGGGCGAGCCGACCGAGGCTGCACTGGTTGCGTATGCCGCATCGCTCGGCCTGAAGAAGAATGCCCTGAAGGAGACCTCTCCCCGTGTCGGCGAGGCACCCTTTGACAGCGGCAGAAAGATGATGTCCACCGTCCACAAAACGGGCGATAAGATCGTACAGTTTACCAAGGGTGCGCCCGACGAGATCCTGCGCCGTTGCACCACGTACGTCGAAGACGGCAAGACCGTTCCCATGACCGAGGCAAAGCTTGAGGAGATCATGGCGGCGAACAAGGCAATGGCAGACCGCGCGCTCCGCGTGCTGGCGGCCTCCATGCGCACCTATGATGCAGTGCCTGCCTCGCTTGAACCTGCGGATCTGGAGACCGATCTTTGCTTTGTCGGTCTTACGGGCATGATCGACCCCGTCCGCCCCGAGGTCAAGGACGCGATCGTGGAGTGCAAGAGCGCGGGTATCCGTGCCATTATGATCACGGGCGACCATATCGACACCGCCGTTGCGATCGCCAAGGAACTTGGCATCCTCACCGAGGGCAAGCGTGCCATCACCGGCTCCGAGCTCTCCGAAATGAGCGACGAGGAGTTTGCCAAGGTATTTGAAAGCATCAGCGTGTACGCACGTGTACAGCCCGAGCACAAGACGCGCATTGTCAACGCATGGCGCGGCGCGGGTTACGTCACCGCCATGACGGGTGACGGCGTCAACGACGCTCCCTCCATCAAGTCTGCCGACATCGGCGTCGGCATGGGCATCACGGGTACCGACGTTACCAAGAACGTTGCGGATATGGTCCTTGCAGACGACAACTTTGCCACCATCGTCGGCGCCGTTGAGGAAGGTCGCCGTATCTACGACAATATCCGCAAGGCGATCCAGTTCCTGCTCGGTTCCAATATGTCCGAGGTCATCTCGATCTTTGTCACTACCCTTATGGGCTTCACCATTCTGAAACCGGTACACCTGCTCTGCATCAACCTCGTTACCGACTGTTTCCCCGCGCTCGCGCTCGGCATGGAAAAGGCTGAGCCCGGCATTATGCAGCGCAAGCCGCGTAACGCTAAGGAAGGCGTGTTTGCAGGCGGCATGGGCGTGGATATCGCATATCAGGGTATCATGGTCTCCGCACTGACCATTCTTTCGTACTTCATCGGTCACTTTATGGAGACCGGCACCTTTGCGATCACCGACAGTGAGCACGGTATGACCATGGCGTTCCTCACTATGTCAATGGCAGAGATCTTCCACTCCTTCAATATGCGCTCTCAGCGCGGTTCGATCTTCCGTCTCGGCAGCTTCAACAAGGTGCTCGGCATTGCGGCTTTCGGTAGCCTTGTGGCGACCACGCTCGTTTGCGAGATCCCGTTCCTTGCAAATGCGTTCGGCTTTGCTCCCGTCAGCATGGCAGAGTATGCAGTAGCAATCGGTCTTGCATTCCTCACCATCCCGATCGTCGAGACCGTCAAGTTCTTCCAGAGAAAGTTCGCAAAGAAATAATGGAAAAAGCACCCAAAAGGGTGCTTTTTCTTTTGTATCGCGCGGTACAAAAAAATTATCACAAAAGACATTGCTTTTTTTACGGAAAGGTTTATCATTAAGGTAGAAACAAACGCAGGAGGTATTCTCATGAGCTATACAGATCCGATCAATTTTGACTTTACGGGCAGAACTGCCATCGTTACGGGCGCGGCAAGCGGCATCGGCAGACTCTCGGCAGAGCGCTTCGGTGAGATGGGCGCAAACGTTGTCCTCACCGATATCAATCAGGCGGGTATTGACGCGGTCGCGGCAGACATCGTCGCCAAGGGCGGCAAGGCGGTTGCTGTCTCGGCGGATATCCGCGATTTCGAACAGGTGATGAACGTTCGCAACAAGGCGATGGAGGCGTTTGGCCGCATCGACTTCCTTATCAATAGCGCGGGCGGCGCTTCGGGCCGCATCAACCATGTGCAGGAAAAGTTCCGCGACTGGCCTATTGAGGCTCTCGACTGGGGCATTGACGTCAACCTCAAGGGACCGATGTACCTCACCCGTGCTTGCATCGGCGACATGATCGACGGCGGTAACGGCGGCGTGATCCTGTATCTCGGTAGTGCGGTCGGCTCGCGCGGCGGCAACGGCGGTGCGGCAGACTATGCGACCGCAAAGGCGGGTCTTATGTTCGGCATGACAAAGTCGATGGCGCAGTACGGCGCACCCTACAACATCCGTTGTAACGCGGTCTCCCCCGGTCCCGTCCTCACCCGCGAGGCAATGGCAAAGACTCCCACACTGCTCGGCCGTGCGGCAGAGCCGATCGAGGTCGTCAATCTCATCACCTATCTTTGCAGTGACCAGGCATCCTTTATCACAGGCTCCAACTACGCGATCGACGCAGGTCGCGCCTGCCAGCACAAGTAATTTTAAAATCGCCTCTTTGTATAAAGAGGCGATTTTTATTAATCATTGCGCACAAAAGACAAAGAAGATTTTCGGCGGTTTTTTATGTTGCAAGCCGTGCGCTTTTTTAGTAAAATATAGGTAGTATTTTAGAAAGTGAGGATTTCTCATGAAAAGAATTCTTGCAATGCTTCTTGCAACAGTCATGCTTTGCTCTCTGCTTGCGGCTTGCGGCGGCGAGGTCGCCGTGACCGAGGCTCCCGAGACCACGGCTGCCCCCGTGACCGAGGCGCCCGACGATGCCCCCGATCTGCCCGATGCGGCTACGCTGAACATCGGCGGCGAGTTCAATATGTACGTTGCGGGCAACTCGGCGAGAAAAGCGGGACTGACCGACTTTAACACCAACGATCCCGAGTCCTCGGCGATCGATATTGCCATCCACCGCCGCAATGAGTACATCAAGGAAAAGTATGGCGTGGAGATCGTCGTGGAGGACGAAACGCAGTTCAACACGGCAAACGGCAGTGGCAAGGGCTTTACCAAGATGTATACCGAGTATATGTCGGGAAACAATGCGATTGATGCGGCAATGATCGGCACCTTTGACGTGGCAACGCTTGCGTACAGCGGCTACATCTACGATCTTGCCAAGATGCCGCACATGGATCTTTCCAAGGACTATTGGGATCAGCGCGCCAACGAGCATCTTTCCCTGAACGGTAAGATGTACTACACCACGGGCGATATTTCCATCACGGACAACCTCTTTACCCATGCGGTCCTGTTCAACAAGGATATGATCGACGAGTACGGTCTGGACGATCCGTATCAGATGGTACGCGAGGACGAGTGGACGCTCGAAAACTTTGCGGCACTCGTGAAGGAGGTCGGCGAGGATCTCAATCAGGACGGTATTTATAACGAAAAGGATAAGTACGGTCTCATGACCTGGAAGGACGCGACCCTCGGCATCTATGCCGCAGGCAACGAGCGCGTTTGCAAGATCAACGACGAGGGTCTGCTTGAGCTGACCTTCTACAACGAGCGTATGGTCAACCTGCTGGAGGCATATCAGGCAATGGCATATGACCAGGCGCACGTGTACAACTACCAGTACGACAATCTGACGGGTGCACAGTCGCCCATCGGTACGTGGGATACCAACCGCGATGCTGTCTTTACGGAGGGACGCACGGTATTTTACATGAGCCTGCTCACTGTTGTTAACCGTCACCGTGACAGCGACGTGGATTTCGGTATTCTGCCGATGCCCAAGTTTGAAAAGGAGCAGGAGAGCTACGGCCACGCCATCAGTTCCTTCCACGCGCAGTTCCTCTGTGTGCCTGCGATGATTCAGGATGCGGAGCGCACGGGCATTGTCCTTGAGGAGCTGGCATATCAGGGCAAGGAGATCCTTACGCCTGCTTACTATGACCAGACCCTCGTCGGTCAGACCATGCGTGACGAGGAGAGCGTGGAGATGCTGGACATCATCTTCGCCTCTCGTGTGTACGACGTCGGTAACTACTACAAGATCGGTTCCTATTCGGATAAACTGGTCAACCTGTGCATCGACCGCGCACCAATCGCCTCGATCTACGAGACCTTCCGCAACCCTGCCGAGCAGATGCTGAAGCTTATCAACGAGTTCATGTCCGAGCTGGAGTGATTTTCAAAAAAGCACCCGAAAGGGTGCTTTTTTCAGTGAAGAGAAAAGGTGGATTTTTGCCGAAGGCAAAAATCCAAGCGAGAAATTGGAAGTTATAAGCCTTCCCCTCAAGGGGAAGCCAACTGTATTTCGAATTACAGTTTCCCCCTCCTTTGGTGTAAAAAACTAAAATTCACTTGATCTTTTTGCATGAAATTTATATTGTGCAATTCTCGGAATTTGTGTATAATAATAGACAGAAAACCTTGAAAGAGAGGAAAAAACTATGAAAAAGATGCTTTCTTTGCTGCTTGCGGCACTTATGCTCGTATCGGCATTGGCTTCCTGTGGCGGTGACCCCGTCGCGACCACCGAGGCGCCCGTAACGACGGCGGCTCCCGTGGAGACCACCGCGCCCACCAACGTTCCCGACCTGCCCGCGCCCGAGACGCTGAACATTGCAGGCGAGTTCAACATTCTTGTCAGCGGCAACTACGTTCGCAATGACTTCCATTCGGACGGCGAGGAGGGCTCGACCGCGGTAGAGATCGCCATTTTCCGCCGTAACGAATTGATGAAGGAAAAGTACGGTGTGGAGATCGTAGACGAGGACGTCACCAAGTTCGGCTCGACCAACGGCAGCGGCACCGGATTTACCAAGATCTATACCGACTATATGTCGGGCGAGAGCAACTATGATGCTGCCTCCATCGGTACATACGACGTCTGCACGCTGGCATACAGCGGCTACATCCATGACCTCAACGACATCCCCTATCTGAACCTGGAAAAGGACTACTGGGATCAGCGTGCCAACGAGGACCTTTCCATCAACGGCAAGATGTTCTATACCAACGGTGATATCGGCGTTGTCAACCACATGACCACGCACGCTATCCTGTTCAACAAGGACATGATCTCCGAGTACGATCTCGAGAATCCGTACGATCTCGTGCGCGATGACGAGTGGTATCTCGAAAAGTTCGGTCAGCTCGTAAAGAGCGTCGGCGAGGATCTCAATCAGGACGGCATTTACAATGAAAACGACCGCTACGGTCTGCTCACCTGGAACGACCCGATGGTTGCCTTCCTGTCCACCGCGGGCGAAAAGATCTGCACGGTCAACGAGCAGGGTCTCATCGAGCTTTCGCTTTACAACGAGCGCGTTGTCAACCTGTACGATGCGGTACAGTCCATCGTATTTGATGCGGCGCATTCCTACAACTATCAGTACGACAACGTAACGGGCAAGGCTACGCCTTCCTCGGTATGGAATACCAACCGTGACGCCATCTTTACCGAGAACCGTGCGGTATTCTACCTCAATACTCTTGCTACCGTTGAGCGTCACCGCGACAGCGACGTAGACTTCGGCGTATTGCCGTATCCCAAGTTTGACGATACGCAGGACAACTACGGCCACCAGGTCAGCGCATACCACAGCCAGTTTATCTGCATCCCCGAGCTTGCGCCCGACTATGAGCGTAGCGGTATCGTCCTCGAAGAGCTTGCATATCAGGGTCAGGAGATCATCCGCCCTGCGTACTATGAGCAGACACTCGTGGGCAGAAGCGTGCGCGATGAGGACAGCGTAGAGATGCTCGACATCATCTTTGCTTCCCGCGTATACGACCTCGGCGCATACTACAACATCGGTACCTACAAGGATCAGCTCGGCAGAATGTTTGTCAACCGCACGCCGATCTCCTCCATGTATGAGACCTACAAGTCGCAGGCAGAAGTTAAGATCAAGACCATCAACGACATTATGCAGGACCTCGTTAACGACTAAAGTAAAAAGATCCGCCCTCGGGCGGATCTTTTTTGCTGTGAAAGGATAAAACGTAATTTGCCTTGCTTATTCTGCCGTAGGCGCTTCAAATGCGAAGATCTTTTTGAAGATCTCCAGACAATATGCATGGTGCTCCTCGGTGCGCTTTTTGCCCGCAAGGAAGGAGAAACTGCTCATCTCGCGCACGCAGAGCAGGGTATCGCGGTCCAGTCCCGAAAGCACCGAGAAATACTGTCCCATCGGGGTGTCGCCGATGCGGACGGCGTAGTCGTCTACGGCGTATTCGGGCTTATAACCGAGCACGGTTTCCAGCTTCATAAAGCCTGAAAGTTTTTCGCCGTCGTCCCCGTAAACGTATACGTCGGCGTAGAGGTGGGGATCGAGCAGGCAGATGACCATTTCGCCTGCCATGATGTGCTGGTCAAACGCCTTGCGGCTGGAGGCAAACATTTCGTAATTGACTACGGCGGTCTCGCCGTTTGCGGTCATTTTTGCAAGCTCACCCGTGATCTGCTCGTCTGAGAGGATATAGTAGTCGGCAAGCTGTGCGTAGACCTTGCCGTCGCCGTTGCGGTCGGTCACGATCTCGGCAAACGCGCTCTCAAAGCTGCGCGTGTCGGTCTGCCCAAACTTGTAGGGACCTGCGTAGAGAATGTGGATATCCGCCTCGGTACGGCTGCACATCTGCACGGTGCAGACAAGGAACGTGATCACGAGAAATGCGATGATGATGACCTTCCACTTGTGGTGGTACCAGAAGTTATCCAGCCATCGTGTGAACTTGGTGCCCGGTTCGTAAACGGGCTTGATCTTTTCGTTGTTCATGCTTTTTTCCTTTCAAATCCGTGTACCCAATCGGAGAAGTGGTAGTAGAGAAAGTAGATGATCGAGCTGATCGTCCACGTGATGGGATACGCCCAGTAGATATAGCCGATCTCGCCGATAAAATGCATCACGCTCATGACGTAGATGAGGCGCAGTACGCACCATACCGAGAGCATGACGAGCATGGGGACAAACGCCTTACCCGCGCCGCGCAAAACGGCGGCAACCGAGTGTGAAAATGCGAGCAGACAGTAGAAAAAGACGAGCGTGCGCGCGTGCTGTGTGCCGAGCGCGATGACCTCGGGCGACTTGTCAAAGAGCCCGATGAGGTCGGGGGCGAAAAAGTAGTAGATCACACCGATCAGCTCAGCAAGCACCACGGCAGAGAGAATGCCGAAGCGCGCGCCTTTCTTTGCGCGATCGTACTGCGCGGCGCCGAGGTTCTGCCCGATAAAGGTGGTCAGTGCAAGGTTAAAGCCTGTGATGGGCATAAAGGCAAAGCCCTCGATCTTTGCCTGCGTGCCGAACGCCGCCATCGCCATTTTGCCAAAGGAGTTGACCTGCGCCTGTAAAACGACGTTGGCAAGGCCGATCACAGAGTTCTGTACACCGCTCGGCAGACCGTAACGGATGATCTCGCCGAGGATCTCTCGGTGGAATCGGATCTTGCGGAGCTCTACACGGAAGAGAGAATCCTTGCGCATCAGATAGCGCAGGCAGAGCACAACGCTTGCCGCCTGTGAAATGACGGTTGCCATTGCCGCCGACCACACACCGAAACGGAAAACGCCGAGAAAGAGCAGGTCGAGCAGGACGTTAAGTAGCGAGGAAAAAATGAGGTAGTAGAGCGGGCGTCGGCTGTCGCCGAGGGCATTCATGATGCCGCGGCAGATGTTGTAGAGCACCAGAAACAGCGCGCCGAGGAAATAGTAGCGAAAATATTCGATCGCCTCGGGCAGTACCTCGGGATCCACGTGCATCCAGACGAGAAAGGTGGGGGTGAATGCCACGCCCACCACGGTGAGCAGAGCACCGCTGAAAAGACCGCAAGCGAGGTCGGTGTGGATCGCGTGGGCAACGCGCTCTTTCTGTCCCGCACCGAAATAGCGGGAGATGACGATGCCCGCACCGACGGCAACACCCTCGAAAAAGCTGATCAAGAGGAAGATCAGGTTTCCTGAGGAGGAGACGGCGGCAAGCGCGTTCGTGCCTAAAAATTTTCCGACGAGAAAGGTGTCGGCGGTGTTATAGAGCTGTTGAAAGACCTGACTGAGAAACACAGGCAGTGCGAAAAAGAGGATGCATTTGTAGATGTTTCCCACGGTCATATCCCGCGTGCCTTCGGCATGCGGGTGCTTTGTCATATGTACCATTGCTTCGCCTCGAAAAAGAGTTACTATTTGTATTATAGCCTCCTTACGCAAGGAAGTCAAATGATTTGTTGCAAGTTCGGAATTGTTGTGTTATAATAATAATATTCCACAGAAAAGGACAGTATCATGATCGATCTTCTCGAATTACACAAGATGTTTATCCGCACGCATCTCGGTGAGGGCGGCGTTGCGGTGGATTTTACTATGGGAAACGGCAACGACACCGAGTTTCTCTGCCGCACCGTCGGCGAGAGCGGTCGCGTTTACGCCTTTGACATTCAGGCGGACGCAGTTGCGTCTACCCGCGCGCGGCTTGAGGGCTGTGGCTTTCACAATTATACGCTCATTCACGACAGCCATGCCAATGTCAAGGAATACGTGAAAGAGCCCATCAAGGCGGGCATGTTCAACCTCGGCTATCTGCCCGGTCACGGGCACCACGAGGTGACGACCAAGCGTGAGAGCACGCTTGCCGCGGTCAAGGCGGCAATTGAGCTGATGGACAAGGATGCTGTATTGCTCGTGGCGGTCTACCCCGGACACGAGGAGGGGCGCCTTGAGGGCGAGATGCTGACCGAGTATTTCTCGGGCATCAGCCGCTTTCAGCTTTGCGTGACCAAGGTGCGCATCGTGAACTCCCCGACTTCGCCCTTCTTCTTCGTGATCGAAACCAAATAGGAGGACAAAATGGATCATTACAGAGCAACGAAACGTTCGGCGGGGAAAAGTGCCGCCGCTACCTTTTTTATCGTATTTTTCGTACTTGCCGCGCTCATTGTCAGCTTTTTTGCCTTCGACTTTTTCGGCGGGGAAAAGCACTCGGCGGTGACCTACGTGTTTGGCGAGGAATCCTATACGCTTTCCGCCAAGCAGGCGTATGCGGACGGGGAATTGCTCGTCAGCTTTGACGACATCGCGGCTGTTTGTGAAATGAGCGAGACGGGCTCGGTTGCATCGCGCACGTTTTATGCCGCAAATTCCGAGGAGAGTATTGCGCTCACCGAAAACAGTGCCATCGCGCTTCTGAACGGTGCCAAGGTGGATATGCTTGCCGCCGCGCGCCTTTACAAGGAGGAGCTGTACGTGCCGCTTACCTTTGTGGAGGAGTATATGTCGGGGATCGCCGTTACGCGCGAGGGGGACACCGTGACCGTGCGCCGTGGCGAGTATAACGCAAGCACCGCGGACAATCCTCTTTACGTGGATACCACCTTTGCCGGCGGGGAGGACGTGCCTGTCACCACGCCGCCCGCACCCGAAACGGTGGTGCCGACCTATGAGTTTGTGACCGATCTTTCTGCTTACGAGCAATATATGTGTCCCGAGGATCCCGACGCATTCCTTGTGCTGGTCAACCGCGAAAAAACGGTGGACAGCACTTACGTGCCCGAGAATCTCGTCAACATCCGCGCCTCCCGCTCCGATCGCACTGAGCGCATGGTGGAGACGGCGGAGATGGCTTTGCAGGCGCTTTATATTGAGATGCGCGCGGCGGGATATACCGACGTTTCGGTCACCAGCGGCTACCGCACCTACGAAAAGCAGGATTATCTGTACCGCCTGTACACCGAAAACGAGATGAAGGCGCATCCCGACTGGACAAAGGCACGGGCTGAACAGGAGGTCGATACCTATTCGGCGCGTCCCGGCACGAGCGAGCACCAGACCGGTCTTTGCGTGGACATGCACAACCTCGGCAGTGCCTCGGTACGCTTTGCCGAAAAGGCGGCGTACAAGTGGCTGATCGAAAACTGTTACAAATTCGGCTTTGTCCTGCGTTTTCCCGAGGGCAAGGAGGATATCACGGGCTACAGCTTTGAGCCGTGGCACTACCGTTTCGTGGGTCGCCTCCACGCAAGTGAGATGCACCGCCTGGATATGTGTCTTGAGGAGTATATCGAATATCTGGAACAGCAGTAAAAAAGCGTGTGCCCACGGGCACACGCTTTTTGCGTGATAGATTTGAACGATACATTGGAATTTGAAGGGGAGTTAGTTTTGCTTTGATCCCCTCATCCGACGGCTTCGCCGCCACCGTCTCGTTGCGACTCGGTCACGCCGCGGCTCTGACAGTCCACCGGACTGTCATTCACTACCGCGTCGCCGCTTCGCTACCCCGAGGGGGAAGGTAATACAGCGCACCAA
>JAZQHV010000025.1:0-5593 GCA_045540755.1 Eubacteriales bacterium | reverse complement strand
GCTTTTGTAAAAGCGTTCCCCACACCCCTCGTAAAACTTTTGTGAAAAGAGAATTGGTATACCAATCCACTTTTATAAAATTTTTTGGAAAGGGCGGAGGAAAACCATTTTTATAAAAAAGGTTTTCCCGCATTCTTTTTTATCTTAAAACACCAATTGCACGAGTAGCATGTAGCAGACGGTGCCGCCGAGGATGGACAGAAGCGTGTTGCGCCGCCAAAGGTGGAGCGCAACGACGAGCGCGACCGATACAAGCTCGGGAATGCCGTGCGGGGATGCAGCAAACGAGATGCCGCGCAGGCAGTAAATGACGAGCATACCCATGACGGCAAAGGGCAGAACCTTGCCAAGATAGGCAACGAACGCAGGCGTTTTGCGCCCTGCAAAGATCCAGAACGGCAAAAAGCGGAGCAGAACGGTCACCGCCGCGACCACGCCGATGAGCAGAGCGGAATGCATTGTTTCAGTCATGGTGCACCTCCGGGCGAAGCAGTTTCAAAAGTGAAAGTGCCGCGGTAATGGCGATCATGGCAGGAATGAGGAAACCGTCCGCGCCAAAGAGAAGCAGGCAGGCGACCGAGGCGACCACGCCCACGACCGCGGGCACGTGATCCTTCGTGCTCTTCCATTGCTCCACAAACACGGTGACGAACAACGCGGTCAGCGCAAAGTCGATGCCCTCGGTCGAAAACGGCAGGACACTGCCGAGAAGCGAGCCGAGCACGCTACCGCTCACCCACCAGATCTGGTTAAAGAGCGATACAAGAAAGCAATAGGCGTGACTACCCTCAGTGTTGCAGACCAGCGAATAGGTCTCATCGGTCAGCGCAAAGATCAGATACGGCTTCTTTTTGCCGGCGTCCTTGTAGCGATCCACCATGGAGATGCCGTAAAACAGGTGGCGCGCATTGACCAGCAGTGTGGTAAGCGCCGCCGAGATGAGCGATGCGCCGCCCGCAAGGAGATCCACCGCGAGATACTGCATCGAGCCCGCGTAGATAAGCGCACTCATGGCAAACGTCCAGAGCACGCCGTACCCCTTGGATTGCATGAGGATGCCAAAGCCCATGCCGAGCACCATGTACCCCGAAAACACGGGGATGGTGTCTTTTAATGCTTTTTTAACGTCTTGTTTCATAATACCTATACAAAACAAGGGCGCATTTGCGCCCTTTGTTTTATTCACCTAAATAAGCTTCGCGAATTCTGGGGTCGTTGAGCAGCTCGCTCGCCTTACCCTCCATCACGATATTGCCCGTCTCGAGAACGTACGCACGGTCGGCGATCGAAAGCGCCTTCTTTGCGTTCTGCTCAACGAGCAGAACGGTGGTGCCGTCCTTGGAGACCTCGGAAATGATCTTGAAGATCTCGTTAACAAGCAATGGCGAAAGTCCCATCGAAGGCTCGTCCATCAGGATGATCTTCGGATTGGACATCAGCGCGCGACCCATGGCAAGCATCTGCTGTTCGCCGCCCGAAAGGGTGCCCGCGATCTGATTCTTACGCTCCGCAAGTCTCGGGAAGTGCATATACACGTAGTTGAGATTCTTCTCGATCTGTACCTTATCGGTGATCGAGAACGCACCGAGCTTGAGATTTTCGTAAACCGTGAGCTGCTGGAAAATGCGGCGTCCCTCCGGCACGTGTGCCATGCCGAGATAAACGATCTTATGTGCGGGAATCTTGGTCAGATCCTTGCCCTCAAAGAAAACGTGTCCGCTCTTGGGCGCAACGAGACCCGTAACCGTGTGCAAAATGGTGGTCTTACCCGCACCGTTTGCACCGATCAGCGCGATGACCTCGCCCTCGTTGACCTCAAAGGAAACGCCCTTGATGGCATTGATCATGCCGTAGTAAACCTGAATATTTTCAACCTTTAACATTCTACAGCACCTCCTTATTCGTCCTCGCCGATGTACGCGGTGATGACGCGCGGATCGTGCAATACCTCTGCGGTCTCGCCCTTAGCAAGCTCCTGACCGAAGTTGAGGACGGTGACCTTTTCGCAAATGCCGCCGACCAGCTTCATATCATGCTCGATAAGCAGAATAGTCATGTCAAAGTTGTCGCGCACGAAGCGGATGGTATTCATCAGCTCCGCAGTCTCGTGCGGATTCATGCCCGCGGCAGGCTCGTCAAGGAGCAGAAGCTTGGGATTCGTCGCCATCGCGCGTGCGATCTCCAGCTTTCTCTGCTTACCGTACGGCAGGTTGGACGCAAGCGTATCCCGCTCACCGTCGAGGTCGAAAACCTTGAGAAGATCGAGCGCCTTTGCAGTGATATCCTTTTCATTCTTGCGGTATCTGCCGCAGTGGAAAAAGCTTTCAAGGAGCGAATACTTGATGCTGTTACCGAAGCCGACGCGTACGTTGTCCAGTACGCTCATCTTGCCGAAGAGACGGATGTTCTGGAAGGTACGTGCAATGCCGAGTTTGTTGATCTCTACGGGGTTCTTGCCGTTGAGGCAAACGCCGTCAAGATGGATGGTGCCGCCCGTGGGCTGGTAAACGCCCGTGAGCATGTTGAACACGGTGGTCTTACCCGCACCGTTGGGTCCGATGAGGCCGTACAGCTCACCCTTCTCGATCTTCAGATCGAGGTGGCTGACCGCCTTCAGACCGCCGAATTGGATGGAGAGGTCGTGTGTTTCCAGAATAGCCATTACGCCTCACCTCCCGTGGTTTCCTTCTTTGCCGTCTTTGCCCGCAGTGCCTCCTGCAGTTTCTTGAGCATCGCACTGTTGTTGAACAGCATCATGGCAATCAGCACGATCGCGTAGATCAGCATACGCCACTTGTTGAGCGAACGCAGTGCCTCGGGCAGAACGTACAGGATGACCGTGGAGATCATCACGTTACGCATCTTGGTCATGCCGCCGAGTACGACGAAGACAAGAACAAGGATCGACAGATTATAGTCAAAGGTAGATGCATCTACCATCTTGTAGTTGTGCGAATAGAGCGCACCCGCAACACCTGCAAAGAATGCAGACATAACGAAAGCGGTCATCTTGGCGCGGGTAACGTTGACACCCATCGCCTCTGCCGCGATGCGGTTATCACGAGATGCCATGACGGCGCGTCCCTGCTTGGAGTCGATAAAGTTGAGCATAACGACCATCGCAATAAAGATGGCGATCATGCAGACGAGGAAACTCGAATCGCGGGGCGTACCCGTGATGCCGAGTGCACCGTCGATAAACGTCTTTTTGGTTTCAAGATCAAACTCGTGTGCATTCTTGACCTTGGCATCAAGCGCAACGAACAGACCATTCTTGTCCGACAGCAGATAGAGGTTGCCGACCACGCTCTTGATGATCTCACCGAAGGCGAGCGTAACGATGGCAAGATAGTCACCGCGCAGACGCAGAACAGGAATGCCGATGAGGAAGCCGAATACTGCCGCAACGATACCGCTGAGCAACAGTGCAAGCGGGAAGCGGATCACTGCGGAGGAAAGCACCTCCTCGGTCATCAGCGAGAAGGTCGCACCGACGTATGCACCGATGCACATAAAGCCTGCCTGTCCAAGGCTGAGTTCACCCGAAACGCCGACAACGAGGTTTAAGGAAATTGCCGCGAGCACGTATACGCAGGTCGGCACGAGCAACGCCTGGAAAGAACGGCTTGCACCGCCGAAGGACACGAACAGCTGAATGCCGAGCGTGAGCGCGATCACCAGTGCGTAGGTAATATAGCGGTCCTTTGCAGGAGCCGAAAGAGAGATCTTTTTCATATTCTTCATGCCGCCACCTTACACTTTCTCATTGATCTTCTTACCGAGAAGACCGGTAGGCTTAACAAGCAGCACGATAATGAGGATCGCAAATACGATCGCATCCGAAAGCTGCGAGGAAATATACGCCTTGCTGAGGTTTTCGACCACGCCGAGCACGACACCGCCGATCATAGCACCGGGGATCGAACCGATACCGCCGAATACGGCGGCGGTAAACGCCTTGATACCGGGCATTGCGCCGGTGTACGGGCCGATCTGCGGATAGGTCGAGCAAAGCAGGATGCCTGCCACTGCCGCAAGCGCAGAGCCGATAGCGAAGGTCATCGAGATCGTCTTGTTGACGTTGATACCCATGAGCTGTGCCGCACCCTTATCCTCCGAAACGGCAAGCATCGCCTTGCCGCTCTTGGTAAAGTTGACAAACAACGTGAGCGCAACCATGATCACGATCGTGGCAATGATGGTCACGACCGTTTCACCCGTGATATTGACCGTACCAAGCGCAAGGTCTGTACCTTCGGGCACGACCGAGTCGAAGGTCTTTGCCGCAGGGCCGAAGATCAGAAGTGCAGAGTTCTGGAGCAGATAGCTGACACCGATCGCGGTGATCAGAACTGCCAGCGGCGTCGCGGTACGTAGCGGCTTGTATGCAATTTTCTCAATGGTCACGCCGAGGATCGTACAAACCAGAATTGCACACAGAATGGCAAGCCAAACAGGCATGTCAAGCGAAGAGAAGACCAGCCATGCGACGTAACCGCCGATCATGATAACGTCTCCGTGTGCGAAGTTCAGCATCTTGGCGATGCCGTAAACCATGGTGTACCCCAGAGCGATGAGCGCATAAATGCTTCCAAGGCTGAGACCGCCTATCAAATAGGATAAAAAGCTACTCATTTTTCTGCTCCTTCAAATACAAAACAAATGTTTTCTAAAAGTAAAAATAATTAGGCTATTTTACAATAGCCTAATTATTTTACCATATTATTTTACAAAATGCAATAGGAAATTACATTGCAGCGTATGCGCCGTTCTTAATAACCATTGCCTTAGGCTCCTTGGAAGGCTCGCCGTCAGCAGACCAGGTCATCAGACCGGTTACACCGTCGTACTCGAGCTCGGTCATCTGTGCAACGATCGCGTCGCAGAGATCGGAAGCGCTGATGGAAGCATCCTTGATGCCTGCAGCCTCGATAGCCGCCTTTACAATGTAAACTGCATCGTAAGCGTCAGCAGCGAACTGGTTCGGGATCTCGCCGTTGTATGCAGCCTTGTATGCAGCGGTGAATGCTACGGTCTTGTCGTCGGTAGCGTCTGCTGCGAAGGGAGTCAGAAGCATAACGCCCTCTGCAAGGTTTGCCTTGTCGCCGAGCTGGCCGATCACGCCGTCCAGACCGTCGCAACCAAAGTACTTCACGTCAAGGTTTGCGCTGTTTGCCTGGTCGAGGATCAGAGCTGCTGCCTCATAGTAGATGGGGAGGAACAGAAGATCTGCGCCGCTGTCCTTTACCTTCTGGATCTGTACGCTGAAGTCGGTAGCGGAGTCGTTGGTGAACGCCTCTGCAGCTACGATCTCAAGACCGATAGCGTTTGCCTGTGCAGCGAACTTCTCATAGATACCGTTCGAGTAGGGGTCGGATACGTTGTAGATCACAGCAACCTTGGAACCAACGTTGTTGTTCTTGATGTAGTCAGCCGCACCGATACCCTGGTTGGGGTCGGAGAAGCATACGCGGAATGCGTTGGGAGCGTCGATCGCTGCAACTGCGGAGCCCGAGGGAGTCAGCATGAAAATGTTGTCCTCTTCAGCCTCTGCTACAACTGCGATACAGGGAGCGGAAGTAACGGTGCCGAC
>JAZQHV010000024.1:0-11119 GCA_045540755.1 Eubacteriales bacterium | reverse complement strand
AACAGAGTGTATCCACCGAGCGAAGCCGCGCAGCTATGAGGAGGCTCGCCTCCTCATAGCTGAATACATATACTTCTACAATCATGAACGTATTCAGCTTAAAACAAAACTGACTCCGCTTGAAAAACGAAGCCAGTATGTTGCTTAATTTTTAATATTTTCTACCATTGGGCGCTTTTTTTGTGCTGTCCGTACAATTTGGGGCACAACACTCGGGCTTGCTTTTGTTTTTGCTTTCTCCCCCTCCGCGCGGCTAAATTTCTTCTGTAATTTTCGCAGAGCAGTTTTGCCTTGTCGGGCAAAGTTCTTTCCTTTATAATAAAATTACAAGATTTTATTTGGGAGGGACTTTTTTATGCGTAAAAGCCTGCTTCTCTGTTTTGTCCTCTTTTTGCTTGCCTCTGTTTGCCTGCTTTCGGTCAGCGCAAGCGAAAAGACCGTCTTTCTTTCCTCAGGTGCCACCGGTACCGGAGCTTCTGCCTCCGACCCCATCGGCACGCTTGCCAATGCCTATGCGGCACTTGGTGACGAGGGCGGCACCATCGTTTTCATAAACGAATACCCGTTCTCCGTCAAAGCAGACCTGCCCGCACACACGGGCAAGATCACGTGGACGAGCGTGTACGGCGATACCGACTACCGCGAAAGCGGCGCGGCGCTCAAATGGACTAAGAGCGTGCGCATCGGCATGGGCGGCCCCACCGAGATCGACAGCTTCCACTTTATCGATGCAGGAAACGGCGTACTTGCCGCCAACTTCCATGATCTCACCATCGGCGAGGACGTTTCCTTTACCGATGTAAGCGGCAATGCCGTGTACAAAACAGCGGTCATGGGCGGTCCCAACATTGACACCACCGTCCCCGTCCTTGCCGCAGGCGAAAGCAGCACGCTGACCATAAAGAGCGGCACGTACCTGTCGGTCACCGCGTTCAGCAACAGCGTTTCCGATCGCTCGCACCAAGGTACGGTCACCGTAGATCTTAGCGGCGACACCGTCGTAAAGAGCGCCTACCTCGGCGCACGCGGTACGAATGCAAAGGGCGGCACGGTCGTGCTGAACATGACAGATTCGGCAAGCATCACCACCTCGCTCTGCCTTGCCAACAGCACCACCCTTGCCATGAACGGCACCGTTACCGTCAACCTCACAGGCAATGCAAGCATCGCCGCGCTGACCAAAACGGCGGACGTGCTGAACTATACGTCCACCGTCACGTTACCGAGCGGCTTTGCCTCCTGCTTTACCGCGGTAACGCAGACCGATGCCGAAACACCCAACGAGCCCGAAACGCCCACCGAGGGTGTGGTGTTCCTCTCCGCAGGTGCAAGCGGCACGGGCGCAACCGCCTCCGACCCCGTCGGCACGCTTGCCGCCGCCTATGCGGCGCTCGGTGACGAGGGCGGCACCGTCGTTCTGATGAACAAATACACCCTCAACGCACGCATCGACCTGCCCGCGCACACGGGCAAGATCACGTGGACGAGCGTGTACGGCAATACCGACTACCGTGCGAGCGGCGCGACCCTGTACTGGGCGGGCAGTTACCGCATCGGCTTTGGCGGTCCTACCGAGATCGATAACTTTGTCTTCACCGACAACGGCGGCGGTGTGCTTGCCGCCAATTTCCATGACCTCACCATCGGCAAAGACGTGCAAACGCTGAACGCGGACGGCAAAGTTGAGGCAAAGACCGCCGTCACGGGCGGTCCGAACGTCGATTCCTCCGTCGGCACGCTGGATGAGGGTGAAAGCAGCACGCTCACCATCCAAAGCGGCACCTACAAGACGGTAGTCGCCTTCAGCCGCGCGGTGGCAAACCGCTCCCACAACGGCACCGTCACGCTGAACGTCGGCGGTAACGTCTCCGTCAACGAGTGCTTCCTCGGCGCGCACGGCACAAATGCCGCCGGCGGTACCACGGTGCTGAACATGACCGAAAACGCCGCGATCGCTACGCTCTACCTCGCCAACAACCTGGAGACCTCCGTTACAAACGGCACGGTCACCGTAAATGCGCACGACTTTGCCTCCATCGGCGAAATCGAGCACGCAGATCCCTCCCTGTTTGTCCCCGAAAACGCGCGTACCCTCACGCACGCACTGACCGCCTCGGTTCCCACGGACACCTTTGACCGTGTTTCGCTTACCGACGTCGCTTACCTCACGGTAGCGGACGAAACGGCAGACGGTCTTTCCGTTGCCACCGTGGATTCCATCGACGTGACCGACTACGTCACCGAAGCAGACGGCGGCATCATGCTCCCCTATCCCGAAAAGCTGACCGCCTTTACCTTGAACCTCCTCTATGCAGGCGAGGTGAAGAAGGCGGAGACCTTTGCCGTCACCGTAAAGGACGGTGTGGCAAGCGCCACCCTCACCGCTTCCGAGACCTTCAACGGCTCGACCGTATACGTCCGTGACGGCGGTACGGGACACGGCTTTACCCCCGATACCCCCACCGCGTCGCTTTCCGCCGCGGCGGCACTTCTGCCCGAGGGCGGCACCGTCGTCATCACGGGTGAACTGACCATGGCAAAGAGCACGTTGCCCGACCACACGGGCACGCTCACCGTTACAAGCGTTTACGGCGGCGTTGACTACCGTGAAAGCGGCGCACGCCTCCTCTTCCCGACTGCCATTACCTTGCAGCTCGGCGGCGAAACGCTCTGGAAGGACATTTCCATCCACACCACCACCTACAGTGTCATCGCGGCGGCGTTCCACCCCATTACCTTTGATACGGGTGTGACCGTGACAAACGATCCCGATGCTGAGGACGTCAAGGAATCCGACAGCACGCGCGGTCTTTACATCGTGGGCGGCTACAACCGTGTTTCCCTTGGCGAGATTACCGTGGACAAGGATTCCTCCATCACGCTGAAGAGCGGCGCGTTCCGCCGCGTATGGGCATCCGACCGTCTGACCGGCAAGACCGCACACACGGGCACGGCGACCGTCGTTGTGGAGGGCGACACCTGGGTAGACGAGGTAGTCGTCGGTGCCTCGGGCAACTCCGCAACCGCGACAAACGCAAGCCTCACGCTGAAGGACACCGCCATCATCCAGAATCTGTATATCGGCGGCAAGGAGCGCGACAACTACCTCACGGGCACCTTTGACTTCGTCATTTACGGTGGCGACATCTATGAGATCGACCGTTGCTCCCTGCATACCGCAGTCGGCACGCAGATCCTCACCTACGACGTCAGCACCGCGCCCGCGGGTTACCCCTACCTTGCGGAGCTTGCATGGTTTGACGTGATCCGCACCTTCTGCGAGCGCGACGATACGCATGCCTACTCCGAGCCCTATCCGAGCGAGTTTGACGCAAATATTCAACTCAAGCGCTGCTCGATCTGCGGCGACATCCAGTTTGTCGGCGATCTGCCCGCGGCAGTGGAAGGCAACTATGTCTTCGTTGCAGATGGCGGTCTCGGCGACGGATCGCATCCCTCGATGCCGACAAGCGACCTGTATGCGGCATTCAAAAAGCTCGAAAACAGCGGCGGCACCATCGTCATTATGAATGCCTACACGCTTGTGACCAACACAAAGCAGAAGCTCGGCGGTGCACCCGAATTCTTCCAGGAGCCCTTGCACAAGGGGACTATCACCGTGACCTCGGTTTACAGCGAGACCGACTACCGCGAGCAAGGCGCAAAGCTCATCTTTGACGGCAACGTGGACTACAAGCTCGGCGGTCCTGTGACCTTTGACCACATCGTATTTGATGCCACCGCGGAAGCCACGCAAAACGAGATCGTGGCACGCTACTTCCCCATCGTCTTCGGTGAGGACGTGGAAATGCTCCGCGATATGGACGACAGCTACCGCCTGAACCTTATCGGCGGCTACAAATACTTCCGCTACACCGACTTTACCGATGTTATCGTCGAGGACGGATTGATCGAAATGGTCAACCCCGCACGCATTCTGACGGCAGATCCCGAAACGGGCGACTATACGGTAAATGACCCCGTAAACCTTGTGATCGGCGGCATTGAACGTACAGGCTTTTTGCGTGCGGATGCGGCAAACGCCTTTAACACCATGTTTGCCGACATGGCAAAACTCGGTCTCAAGGAGCCGACCGGCATCGGCTACGCATGGCGCGGCTATCATCAGCAGTACGACGGCTACACCCGTCAGCTCGCCGACTACCGCATCAACCAGAACAAGACCTATCCCGAGGCGCACAACTGGGTCATCACCCATTGCTCCATCCCCGGTGCATCCGAGCATCATCTCGGCTACGCCTTTGACTTCAACGACGCAGACATTCCCGGCGAAAATCCGCACTTCAAGTACGACACCACCGAGGAATGGGCATGGATCATGCAGAATGGCTACAAATACGGTCTCATCCTGCGCTTTACGCCCAAGGATAAATACGTTACCGGCTTCATCTACGAGGCATGGCACTTCCGCTATGTGGGCGTAGAGCACGCAACTGCGATCGCTAACCTCAACTCGAACGGCGATCCCGTTGCCAATGCAGAAATGCTGCTCGATCCCGAGTGGTGCCTCGAGGACTACGCGGGTCTTGTGCTCGGCATGTATGATCTCAATTCCAGCGTCACCGTAAACGGCGGTACCTTTGCAAGCATCGAGGGCGGCTCGGTCGGCTGTGACGATCTCCCGCTCACGGGCGAAAGCAACGTCTCCGTCGGCGACGGCGCAACCGTAAAGCCCACGGGCAGAACGTACGACCTCATCTTCTTCTCAGAGGGTGCGAGCGGCAACGGTCTCTCCGCCGCCTCCCCCGTCGGCACATTGGCACAGGCATATGCAAAGCTCGGTGAAGACGGCGGTACGCTCGTCTGGATGAACGAGGTCTCGGTCGGCTCTGCAACCGAAATGCCCGCACATACGGGTACGGTCACCGTCACCTCTGTCTACGGCGGCGTGGACTACCGCGAAAGCGGCGCGGCTCTCAAGTACACCGCAGGCATCCGCGTTGCATTCAACGGTCCGACCGTCATCGAACACTTCAAAATCGTAAGCGGCTCTCTGCTCTGCGCGAACTTCCATCCGCTCACGGTTGGCGAAGACGTTCTCACCGTGGATGCAAACGGCAATGCGGCAGCCACGATCACGCTGATCGGCGGCGGCAACAACAATCTCGCCATCGGCACGCTGGATGCGGGCGAGACCAATACCCTCACCGTCAAGAGCGGCATATACAAGCAGATCGTTGCGTTCAGCGCCTACAACACAAACCTTTCGCACACGGGTACGGTGCTTCTGAACGTCAGCGGCGACGTATCGGCAACAAGCATTTACCTCGGCGCCAAGGCGACGGGCTCGTGCGGCGGCAACACCGTGCTGACCCTTTCGGGCAATGCTTCGGTCGGCACGCTCTACCTTGCAAACGAGTCTACGGCAAAGACCAACGGTACCGTCACGGTATATGCAAAGGATCAGTCCAAGATCGGCACGGTCTCCAAATACGATCCCAAGTATTTTGCAAGCGAGGAGCCGCGCACCCTCTACTATGCGGCAACCGCATCCCTCCCCACTTCGCTTACCACCTATTTTGACCGCATTACTCTGCTCGATACCACCGAGCGCACGGGAGACGCCGACGGCGACGGCACTCTCACGCTCATGGATGCCATCCGCGCTTTGCGCGCCTCTACCGATTCCACCGTGGAGATCTCGATGGCGGCAGACCTGAACCGAGACGGCACGATCACGGTCGTGGACGTTCTCCTCTTGATCAAGCGCATTTTGAACGCATAATCCCCAAAAAAGGATCGGCTTTCGCCGATCCTTTTTTTATCGGCTAAAAATCCTTGTAATTTTTGCACAAGTTTTTTCTCTTGTGCGCCTTGCGATTTGTATATTATAATAATGTTGTATACAAATTTTTAGGAGGAAAACCATATGCGCAAACACATATTTCTTTCCCTAATCACCCTGCTTCTCTCGCTGCTGTGCATTTTTGCCGTCAGCGCAGAGGACAACGTCGTCTTTCTCTCGCACGGTGCGACCGGCACGGGCTCCTCTGCCGATGACCCCGTCGGTACGCTCGCAGGTGCCTATGCCGCACTCGGCGACGAAGGCGGCACCCTCGTTTTCATGAACGAATACCCACTCTCTGCCAAAGTTGACCTTGCCGCACACGCAGGCAAGATCACCTGGACAAGCGTTTGGGACGGCACCGACTACCGCGAAAGCGGCGCAGCACTCCGTTGGAATGCCAGCGTGCGCGTTGGTCTTGGCGGTCCCACCGAGATCGACCGCTTCCGTTTTGTTGATGCAGGCAACGGTGTGCTTTCTGCGAACTTTCATGACCTCACGATCGGCGCAGACGTTGCCACGCTGAATGCAAGCGGCGCTGTCGAGGGCAAGATTCTGATTACGGGAGGAGCAAACAATAATGCCGCGATTCCCGCGCTGGCTTCCGACAAGAGCAGTACACTGACGATCCAAAGCGGCTCTTACATTTCGATCATTGCCTTCAGCCGCATGGTGAACAACGTTTCTCACCAAGGAACGGTTACTGTAAACCTCAGCGGTAATACGACCGTAACCGACTGTTACCTCGGCGCAAACGGCACCGGCGCAAAAGGCGGCACGACCGTACTGAACATTTCCGACAACGCCAAGATAACCGGTACGCTTTATCTGGCGAGCCTGAATACAACCAGCAACGGCTCCGTCACGGTCAACATGACCGACAACGCCAAGATCGGTGCATTTCTGCGTTATCTCAAGACCTACTTCCCGAATGGCACGCGCACGCTGAACTACGAATCCACCGCAACGCTACCGGGTACTCTCGAAACCTATTTTGACAGCATCACGCAGACCGATGCGGTCGTTGGCAACCTCGACACCGTATACGTCGCAGACGGCGGCGAAGGTAACGGTATGAGTGCCTCCGCCCCCATCGGAACTCTGGTCAATGCTTACGCGCTCCTCGGCGAGGACGGCGGTGAGATCGTCCTTGTCGGCGACACCACCGTGGCAAGCGCTCTTACGCTTGACGAACTCAGCGGCGACGTCACCCTCTCCGCAGAAGGGGGCGCATCCCTGATCCTTTCCGCAAACATCACGCTTGCCAAGAATACCGATGCATATACGGTCACCTTTGATACACCCATCACCGCAACCAACGCTGTAATCTACGGCGGCTTCAACAACGTGACCTTCGGCGAGAACTGCACGGTCACGGGTGTCCTCGACTTCTACGGCGGCGTGCTCTCCTCACAGTTGGATACTGCCAAGGACACCGATATGATCACCGAGCTACCCTACACCGTCACCGTCAAGGGCGGCACCTTCCGCCGCTTCGTAGGCGGCAACCTCCGCAACGACTACCGTGATATTATCGGCGCCATCGCCGCTCCCCTCACCGTTGTGATCGAGGACGGCACCTTTACCGACACCTTTAACCTCTCGGGCGACAGCTTCCTTTCGGATGACGCTACCCTGACCGTAAGCGGCGGCACGTTTGACTGTCCCCTCTACGTTCGCAGCGTTTCCCGTGCCAATCAGGCAAGAGCCACCAAGCTCTCCCCCACCGTTACCTCCGACCGCAAGTATTACGCCATGGACGGCGACATCGCCATCACCATTTCGGGCGGTACCTTTAACGGCGGTCTGATCAGCGCATACGATACGTCCGTTGCCTACACGCAGCTTCTGCGCGGTAACTTCACCGTCTCCGTTACGGGCGGTACCTTTGCTGTGGGCACCGTGGTGGATGCTACGCAGGTCAAAGCATACGCGGGCGAGAGCGACGATCTTGCCTCCATCACCTACCCCGACAGCTATACGTTTGACGTTGTTCGCTTTGACAGCGTCAACGGCGAAGCAAAGATCTATAACGAGCCTTTACGCATCGCCTTTGTCGGCGACTCCATCACCGAGGGTGTCGGCTCCGCCAAGCCCTTTACCGAAAGTTATCCCGCAGTATTCGCTTCTCTTGCAAAAGCGGACGGACGCGACGTTGTCGTAGCCAACTTCGGTGTCAGCGGCTCGGGTGCGCTCCCCAACACCGAAGTCTACTACTGTGACCGCCTCAGCTGGCCCGTTCTCACCGAGGAGACCGATGCGGACTATATCGTTCTCGCACTCGGCACGAACGACAGTGCCGCAGGCGGAGTCAACTCCACCCGCGTTGCTTTTGAGAATTCCTACAAAGCCATCATTGATACCTTCGGCGCACTGCCCTGCACCGAAAAGGTCTTTATCACCAATGCCATCGCGCTCGGCAATGCCGAAACCGGCACTGTGCAGATCCGCGTGGCAACGGTCATCCGTCCCCTGCAGGAGCGCATCGCAAAGGCGTATGCCGCCGTGGATGCGGACAAGTACGTCTTTGTAGACTTCTACGGTCTGACCCTACACTCTGCGGCAGAAGGCCCCCTGCTCGGCACAGATAATATCCACCCGAACGCTACGGGCTACGTTGCCATGGCAAACGCCATCTACGGCGCGATCTTTAACGGCGTGACCGTTCCCCAAACCGACTACCGCCACGGTAACGTTTACCTCTCGGCAGACGGTGAGCCCTATGCAAGCGGTACCGAGGACGATCCCACCTCCTCGCTTGCACACGCCATGGCACTGATGCCCTACGACGGCGAGGGCATGTTACACGTCAAGGGCACGATCGAGGTAGCAAGCTATCTCGCAACCTCCTCGCTCCCGCAAAAGCTGACCGTCATCGGAGAAGGCAATGGCGCGACCATCGCAGCGACCGGAAAGGAGACCTTCAAGCTTCTTTCGGACGTCAAGTTTGACAACATCACGCTGAAGACCACGATTGCAGACATGTTCCTCATTGCAGGCTACAACGATGCAGAATTCACCGAAAGTGTTACCTTTGAGGGCAACTGGTCCTTTGTCGGCGGTCTGTTTGCATACAACGGCGACGATACGACGGTCTCCTCTGCGGCAAACGACTGTACCTTTATTTTGAACTGTAACGCAGCGTTCAACCGTCTCCTGCTCGGCAACTGCCGTTTTACCTCCACTTCACCCTACGGCACCTACAGCGGCAACATGACCGCGACCATCGGTGACAACGTCACTGTATCGAACGAGATTTCGGGCGCGGTCGGTCAGAACTACCTCACCGGCACAGCAACCGTTTCCCTGCCCTTTGGCATGGAGTTTCCCGAATATGCCCCCATCGGTACGGATGGAAACGGCGTATACGATGCGGCAAACAACACGGGTACGCTGACGGTCACCCACCGCGAAGAGGCTAAAAAGCCCACTGTCCTCTTCGTTGCAAACGGCGGCAGCGGCAACGGTCTCACCCCCGAGAATCCCCTCGGCTCGCCTGCGGCAGCCTACGCCCTCTTCGATACCGAAAAAGATTGCACGCTTGTCTTTGTCGGCAAGTACACCGTCCCTGCGGCGACCGAACTTCCTGCACATACGGGCAAGATGCTCTGGACGAGCGTTTACGGCGGCGTAGACTACCGTGAGGTCGGTGCGACCCTCCATTGGTCCACCTCCTACCGCATCGGCTTTGGCGGCACGACCGAGATCAACCACCTCCTCATTACCGACGCGGGCGGCGCAGTCTTCTGTGCAAACTTCCATGACTTCACCATCGGCGAAGACGTTGCGATCGTCGATGCAAACGGCAATCCCTCCACGCGCTCCTTGGTGATCGGCGGCGCAAACTTCAATGCGGATATCCCCTTGCTCGATGAAGGAAAGACCTGCACAGTTACCCTGCTCTCCGGTGGATACTCCACACTCATCGGCTTCTCTCGCGGCATAGGCGCACAGAACCACAAAGGCACCGTCAACCTCGTTGTCGGCGGTGACGTGACCGTACAGGAATGTTATCTCGGCGCTTTCTACACGGGAACGGGTACAGCACCCACCGCAGGTACCACCGTGCTCACGCTCACAGACAATGCACAGATCAAGAAACTGCATCTGGCGGCGGCACGCGCAGGCTCCACCACGGGCACCGTCACAGTCAACGTTTTTGACGATGCTACGCTCTCCGCATTCGGACAGACCTCGGCAAGCTACTTCGTAAACGAGGGCTCGCGTACGCTCGTATATGATGAGACCGCGGCACTCCCCGCAAGCCTTACAGACCACTTTGACAACGTCTCTATCCGTAACAAGATCGACCGTAGCGGCGATGCAAACGGTGACGGCGTGACCACGCTTGTTGACGCGATCCGTGCCCTGCGCGCCACGGCAGACGCAACCATGGAGATCTCCCTTGCGGCAGACCTGAACAGCGACGGCGTCATCACCATCGTAGACGTACTCCTGATCATCAAACTCTGTCTGAACAGATAAACACAAAAAAAACAAGCCCCAACAGGGGCTTGTTTTTTTGCATGATCTGTAAAAAGGGCTCTGCGAACGTCCCTCTTCACTTCAAAATGCTCACATTTTGAAGTGATTCTTTAGAACAGCGGAACGACTGCGCCTTCGTACTTGGTCTCGATGAACTCCTTGATCGCATCGGTCTTGAGTACCTCTGCAAGTGCAAGAATGCCCTCGTTTTTCTCGTTGCCTTCCTTGCAAACGAGAATATTTGCAAAGGTCTGTGCCGCCTCGGAATCGGTAGCCTCTACTGCAAGAGCGTCAGCAACCTTCAGGCCGCCTGCGATTGCGTAGTTACCGTTGATAACTGCGATAGCAACGTCGTCCAGAACGCCGGTAAGCAGAGCGGCTTCCATCTCGGCGATCTCGAGGTTCTTGGGGTTCTCCACGATGTCGAGCTTGGTTGCACCAAGGCCTACACCCTCCTTGAGGGTGATCAGACCTGCCGCCTGCAGAAGCTGCAGAGCGCGCGCTTCATTGGTGGGGTCGTTGGGGACAGCAACCTTTGCGCCGTCAGCGAGATCTGCAAGTGCCTTGGTGGTACCTGCGTAGATCGCGTAGGGCTCATAGTGTACCTTGTCTACAATGACGAGGTGGGTACCGCGGCTTGCGTTGAACTCTTCAAGATAGGGGATGTGCTGGAAGTAGTTTGCGTCAACCTCGCCGTCCTCGGTCGCGGTGTTGGGGATGATGTAGTCATCCATAACCTTGATCTCAAGGGTGTAGCCCTTTGCTGCCATTGCGTCCTTGCACTGCTCGAGGATCTCGGCGTGCGGAGCGGAGGTAGCCGCTACGGTT
>JAZQHV010000023.1:0-10107 GCA_045540755.1 Eubacteriales bacterium | reverse complement strand
TACCTTCCCCCTCGGGGTAGCGAAGCGGCGACGCGGTAGTGAATGACAGTCCGGTGGACTGTCAGAGCCGCGGCGTGACCGAGTCGCAACGAGACGGTGGCGGCGAAGCCGTCGGATGAGGGGATCAAAGCCAAACTAACTCCCCTTCAAATTCCAATGTATCGTTTTGCCGAGGCAAAAAAAGACCGCAAAAGCGGTCTTTTTTTATATGATCAGATTCAATACGCCGAGGATGAGGCCGATCACGGCACCCAGATTGATGACTGCGTGCAGTTCCTTTTTCATGACCTGCATGCAAAGCTCCTCCAGCGCGCGCGCATCCATGGCATCCACCTTTTTCCGCACCACGCTTGCAATATCCAGATAATCGCGGAAATGCGGACCAATGCCGTTGACCAGCTTTTCGTAGGCGACCGTGACGATCGAGCGAAGCTGTTCCTCGTCGGTGTAGTCCATGACGTCGTGCAAGGGGCGGCTTGTGTAGTCGTCCACCTGCTTCAGCACGGCGCGGTCGATCAGCGACTTACCGTTTTCGGCGATATAATTGTCGATGCGCTCCGCAAAAACGGGGAGCAGAGCACCCACCGTGTTTTCATTCACCACAAGCGCGATCATACCGAGCGACGACTTTTTTTCGAGGAGCACGTCGCGTGCGTGCGCGGCGATGATCTGCCCCACCTCCATGTCCTTTGCCGCGGCAAGGATGCGTTCGGACAGCACCTTGACGATCTTGCCCTTGCTCTTGCCCCACAGCTCGGGGGAAAGGTAGGTCAGCGCGAGGTCGTCCGCGGTCATGAGGTGCCCCTCCTCACTCGGATGAAACGCCAGCGAAAGGTCGAGCGCGTCCATGGCGGTCTCCACCACGCGGCTCTTCGTCTCCTCGGAGAGGAGGAGATCTTTCAGGTCGTCACCTGTGAAGAGACGGTTGCCCACTGCGTCGCCGATGGCTCTTGCGAGCGCGTCCTTGCGCTTCGGCACGATACCGGGCGTGAACGGAACCGTCCACTTGCCGATCTTCCACGGCTTGTATGGGCGGAACAGCATTTTCACGGCGATAAAGTTGGTTGCATAGCCGATGATCGCTCCGACGAGCGGCCCCCAGAGATATTGTAAAAAGTCCATAGTATATCCTTTGATTGTTTGCAAAAACCCCTCATCCGACGGCTCCGCCGCCACCTTCTCCCAAGGGGGAAGGTATTACAGTAAGCTTCCCCCTTGGGGGAAGCTCCCGCGAAGCGGGTGATGAGGGGTATGATTCCAAACAACTTTCCTTTTTTATTCTGCCACGAAGATAAACGGGTAGATGTCCTGTCCGCCCTCGAGGAAGTAACATTCCACGTCGGCAAAACGCTCTGCGACCAGCGCTTCCAGCGCCGCACGGTCGTTTTCGTCCGCGTCCTTGCCGTAGAACACGGTCAGCATAAAGCGCTCGCCGCCATCAAACATCTTTTCGATGAGACCTGCCGCCGCGTCGCACTTGGTCGGCTCGGCAACCAGCATCTCCTTGCCCACAAAGCCGATGAAATCGCCGTTATGGATCTGCACGCCGTTCAGCTCGGCGTCGCGGATGGACGGGGAGATAAAGCCCGTTGCCACGGACGCGATCGCCTCGTTGAATGCCGCGATCTGTCCTTCCACGTCGGTGGATTCGGGGTCGTAGACCGACAGTGCCACGTAGCCCGCGCCGAGGTACTTCGACTCGATCACGTGGATCTCTGCCTTGTCGTACAGCTCGGCGGCCTGCGCCGCCGCCATCAGGATGTTTCCGTTGTTCGGGAAGACGTAGATGTGCTCCGCGTTCACTCTGGCAAATGCGTCAAGGAAGTCCTGTGCGGAGGGATTCTGCGTCTGTCCGCCCTCGACGATGGTGTCCACGCCGAGCTCGAGGAAGATATCCTCCATGCCCTTGCCCGTGGCGACCGCCACGATGCCGCAGAACTTCTTTTCCGCGGGCGTCTCTGCCTGCTTCGTTTCCTCGGTTTCGCTGTGCTGGACGGTCATGTTCTCGATCTTGACGGTCAGCAATTCGCCGTACTCGCGGCACTTTGCCAGCACCTTTTCGGGCGTGAGGGTATGCACGTGGATCTTGACGATGCTCTCGGTCTGAAAGGCAACGATCGAGTCGCCGATGGTCGAGAGGTAGTCGGGGATCACGGTGTAATCAAAGGTGTCGAGATCGACCTTGCTCGACTGCAAACGGAGCAAAAGCTCGGTGCAGTAGCCGTAGGTCATCACGTCGTCGGGACCGAAGGCATCGAGGTTGATCTGCGGCTTCTTTTCGGCAGTCTGCGAGAATGCCGCGACCTGCATCTCCTCGCCGTTGAGCACGCGGTAAAAGCCGTCCATGATGTAGAACAGACCCGCGCCGCCGCTGTCGACAACGCCCGCGTCCTTCAGCACCGAGAGGATCTCGGGCGTGCGCTGGAGGGAGGCGTACATCTCGCGGACAAGGTCGGAGAAGAAGGAGCGCACGGTGGTCTCGGGCGTCGTGTTTGCCACGGCGTATTCGACCGCCTCGCGCGCAACGGTCAGGATGGTGCCCTCGGTGGGGGTCATGACCGAGCCGTATGCCTGCTTTACGCCCTGCATCAGCGCGTTGCCGATGACGGGGGCGTCTGCTTTTTCGTAGCTTTCAAGTCCCTTTGCCATGCCCGCAAAGAACTGCGACAGGATAACGCCGCTGTTGCCGCGCGCGCCGAGAAGCATGCCGCGCGAAAGCTGTTGCATGACGGTGGAAAGACTGTTGGAAGAGGAGTTTTCGATGGCGGCAACGCCGCTCTCGATGGTCATGCGCATGTTGTCGCCGGTATCACCGTCCGGCACGGGGAAAACGTTCAGCTTATTGACCTCTTCCGCGTTTTCATGGAGCTGAGCCGCGCCGCCCTGCGCCATTTTGGCGAGCAGTTCGCCGTCAATAAAGGTGTCTTTTTCCTGATTCATGATAGCCTCCGATTATTTATGCTCACCGATAAAGAAGAGTGCAAGCGTTCCCGGACCCGAATGTGCGCCGATGACGGGGCCGACGTCGGTGATGATCTGCACGGTCACGCCGTGCTTTTCTTTCAGGGTGTTTGCCAGCAGTTTTGCGTCCGCAAGGCAGTCGCCGTGGGAGATGAATACGGTGCCGCCCTGCTTATCGAGCGCAAGCTCGTCGTATTTCTTTGCCATCTCGAGGATGGATGCCTTTCTGCCGCGCACCTTGGACACGTTTACAAGGTGACCTGCCTCGTCCATGTGCAAGATCGGCTTGATGCCGAGCGCGTTGCCCACGAAAGCGACCGTGGGGCTGATGCGACCGCCGCGCTTGAGGTACACGAGGTCGTCTACGGTAAACCAGATGCTCGTGTTCGGGATGAGCTCCTTACAGAACTTCGCCGCCTCCTCGATGGTGGCGCCCGCCTTTTTCTTTTCGACGGTGAGGTAGAGCATCAGGCCCTCGCCTGCGGATGCCGCAAGGGTGTCCACGGTGAGGATCTTCGCCTCGGGGTGCTTTTCGCGCAAGGCCTCAGCGGCAAGGCGCGCCGCGTTGTAGGTGTTGCTGAGACCCGAGGAAAAGCCGATATACAGAACGTCCTTTCCCTCGGCGAGCGGCGCCTCGAACATTTCGGTAAAGCTGTCGATGTTGACAGCCGCGGTCTTGGCGCTTCTGCCCTTTTTCATCTCGGCGTAGAACGCGGATGCGTCCATTTCGTCGTTGGTATATTCCTTGTCCTCGTCGGTAAACTTAAAGGTGAGGCTCTTGAAGCCGACACCCCACGAGGCAAGCACGTCGGCGCGAATGTCGCACGCCGAATCGGTCAGGATCACGTAATCTCTCATAGTCATTTACCTTTCTCTTACACCAGCAGCATTCGTTCTGCCTTGGTGGGATTGTGTGTGCCCTCAAAGCCGACGAGGATACCGCCGCGCTCTGCATAAAAGGTGCACAGACCGCGCGCCTCCGCGATCTCGGGTTGTGCCGCGGGGAAGAGCGATTGGATCGCCGTCTTCAGCGCCTCGGCGGTGGGCAGGTTCTGGCAATGGTGGATCTTCATCCGCCCGCCTGTGTAGCCTGCCTTTTTGAGGTTTTCCAGCATGTCCTCGAGCATCTTTTTCGCCCCACGGGACTTGTTGGTCATCTCCAGCGTGCCCTCGTCGGACGCCTTGCCGATGGCGCGGATGCCGAGCATGCCCGCCATCTTGGCAACAATGGGGCTGACGCGACCGTTGTTGGCAAGGTTACGCATCGACTCCAGCGAGAAGAAGAGGTGCAGTTTTTTCTGATATTCGCCGATCTTTTCCTTGATCTCCGCAAGCGGAAGCTTGGCGAGGATGAGCGTGCGAAGCTTTTCGATCAGCAGCATGCTTTCGGGGCCTGTTGAGATGGAATCCACGACCAGCACGTGGCGGTCGGGATGCGCCTCGATATAATTCTTTGCCGCGGTGCAAGCCGCGTTGTAGCTGCCCGAAAGCTTACCCGTGATGGTCACGCAAAGCACGTTTACGGCATCGCCGAACGCCGAAAGGTACTGTCCAACGCTTGGGCAGGCGGTCGAGCTCTTGCCCTTGTAGGTGGAAAGAAAGTCGCACATTGCCGCAACGTCGAGGTCTGCGTTGTCCGCAAATTCGCGCTCGGCGGTGTGAATGATCAGCGGCGCCGAGGCAAAGGGAACGCCCTCCAGCGTGACGAGATCACTCGACGAATCGGAAACGATTTTATATTCCATAGTTTTTCTCCGTAGTATTCCTTTTTACCAGTATACCATTTTTATTTGCAAAAGTCAATTCAGTATACCACAGACTTGTTGACCTGTCAACAACTTTGTGTCTATTCGGCAATAAATTGGAATTTGAAGGGGAAGTTGTATGGTGTCAATCCCCTCATCAGTCACCTTCGGTGACAGCTTCCCCCGGGGGGGAAGCTATTGGTGCGCTGTATTACCTTCCCCCTCGGGGGAAGGGGGACCGCGTTAGCGGTGGATGAGGGGCTCCTCGCTAAACTATAATTTATCCCTCTCCGTCTTTCTTGACAAACCAACGTTAGACGCGTACAATATTATATATACATACACGATTTGCAAAAACAGACGAAAAAGGAAAAAAGAATGAAAAAATTTGAGGCGATCCTATTTGATATGGACGGCACGCTGTTGCCGCTCGAGCAAGATGCGTTCATGCGCGGCTACCTCGGACTGCTTGCCACCGAGGTCGCGCCGCTCGGCTATACGTCCGAGGAACTGGTCGGCGCGATGTGGAAGGGCGTTGCCGCGATGGTGAAAAACGACGGCACGCGCACCAACGCGGATGCCTTTTGGGCGACCTTTGCCGCCATTCTCGGCGAGCAGACGCTTGCACATATCCCGTACTTCGACGCATTTTACAGCGGAAAATTCCGCGAAACGTCGCGCTATACCATGCCCACGCCGCTTGCGGGCGAGATCGTGGCGGCGGCACATGAAAAGGCAGAGCGCGTGATCCTTGCGACCAACCCGCTTTTTCCGCGCGTCGCGCAACTGGAGCGCCTTTCCTGGGCAGGGCTTGACGAGAACGACTTTGACCTTGTGACCGACTACGAAAACTCGCATTTTTGCAAGCCGAATCCGAAATACTATCTGGAGATCGCCGAAAAATGCGGCTTTGATCCGAAAAACGCACTCATGATCGGCAACAACGCCGAGGAGGACGTGCGCGCCGCCACGGCGGCGGGGATGACCGCGTGGCTGGCTACCGATTGTCTCATCGCCGAAGGCGAGATCCCGCCCTGCACCCGCGGCACCCTCGGAGACCTCCTTGAAAAACTGGAGAATATGTAGTGATAAACATACATTTGCCTGCGGCAAATTCTCAATGCATCGTACAAGCAAAAAAAGCACCCTTTCGGGTGCTTTTTTTACGCTTCTTTACTCTGCAACGAAGGTTGCGGTCGCGCGAGCGTCTGCCATGACCTTTTCATAGTAGATCTTGGTCTCTACGCTCTGGCGGGAGTAGTTCTTTTCGTAATCTGCCACGGTGATCTCCTGACCCTCAGCGGCAGTCTCGTTGATCTCGGCAACCAGTGCCTCGACCTTTGCCGCATATTCCTCGTCGGTCACGGTGTAGCCGTTTGCCTTGACGATCGCGTACAGAACCATCTCTTCCTTAAAGGTGTTTCTTGCATCCTCCAGGCAACCCTCCTCGGTGATGCCGAGGTTTTCGAGGGTCAGACCGTACTGCTGATACTGGTAGTAGATCGCGCTGTAGTAGTCGTAGAAGTCTTTTGCGAGCTTTTTAACTGCCTTTTCGGGGTACGCGGTCACGTTTGCGCCATTGACGATCGCGGTCCAGAGGTACTGATTCTTGACAGCCTCCTCGCTCTCTGCGTTGGCTTCCTCCATCTCTGCACGGACAGCGGCATGGAGCGCCTCGAGGTCATAGACCTTGTTCAGGGTGATGGCAAACTGTGCGGGCTTGCCTGCAAGCTCCTCTGCGTCGTAGTCCTCGGGGAAGGTCACGTCGATGGTCTTGGTCTCGCCGACTGCCATGCCGACGATGCCGCTTTCAAAGCCGTCGATCATTGCGCCCGAGCCGAGCTCGAGGTCGGTGTCCTCGTCGGTGCCGCCCTCAAATTCCACGCCGTCCATGGTGCCGACGTAGTCGATGTTGACGATATCGCCGTCAGCCGCCGCGCGGTCAACGCCTGCGATCTCTGCCTCTACGTGGGAGAGGTGCGCGAATGCGTGGTCTGCAACTTCCTCATCGGTAACGGCATCCACAGCGGGATAGGTAACGGTCAGATCCTTGTATGCGGGCGCGGTTACGTACGCGCCGAGGTCTTCTTCCATATAGTTGAAGGCCTGCTCGCCGCAGGATACGAGTGCGAGTGCCAGCAGAGCGCTGAGCAGGATTACAGCAAATTTTTTCATGATTTAATCTCCTTTATTTTGCACCTTGAAAGGTTGCGTTTTCAGTCAAAAAGTCCATAACGTTTGCGTAGGTCACCGAGAAGTGGATGGTGTTTTGGAAGTAGGTCTCGGTCACGCCGACGGTCTCACACAGGGAGGCGATGTCCTCGGCGCCGTAGTACTGGAGGTAGTAAGCCTCTGCCTCCGCAAGCTCTTCGTCGGTGGGGGTCAGCCCCTCAGCCGCCGCGATCGCGTACATGACAAGCTCCTGCTTGACAGCATCCTCGGCGCTTGCGCGGACCTCTGCTTCATAGGCGCCCGCCTGCATGCCGATGACCTGCTCGGTAAAGTCGGTGTACTCCATCTGGTACATCGCCGCATACTGACGCACGTAATCAATCTGCTGGAACATGTAGTCCTCTACGAGATTTTCGGGGAAGGCGATGACCTTTGCGTTGTCCACCGCCTGCGAGAGAACGGCTTCCTGCTTTTCGGTCAGGATCTCCATCTCGCGATTCTGCGAGAGAACGGTACGGACGTACGCCTCGTATTCGGGCATTGTGGAATAGTCAAAGTGCTCGCGCACGAAAGCGTCGTTATATTCGGGGACGACCTTTTCCTTGACAGCGTCCAGGGTGATGGTGAACTGCGCCGCCGCGCCCGCAAGGTCTGCGGAGTGGTAATCGGCGGGGAAGGTCACGTCGATGACCTTGGTCTCGCCTGCCTTCATGCCGACGATACCGCTTTCAAAGCCGGGGATGTAGCCGCTCGTACCAAGGCTTGCAAGCGTCTGGTCGGATGCCTTGCCGCCCTCAAATTCCACGCCGTCCTTGGTGCCGACGTAGTCGATGACAACGATGTCACCCTCTGCGGCGGGGCGATCCACGGTCTGTTCGGTGGTGTACTGCGCGAGTACGCCGTCAATGTAGTCTGCAACGTCCGCGTCGGTGATCTCGGAGGAGATCGTCAGCGTTGCGGTCAGACCCTTGTAGGTGCCGAGGGTCACGTATTTCGACAGATCCTCGTTGCCGTAGGCATAGCCGTCGGGGTACGCGGTCGTGTACTCGGCGGGGAAGAGGTCCTCGGTCACGGGTGCCGCGGTCGTTTCGGGTGCCACGGTGGTTACGGGTGCCTCGGTCGTCTCCGCGGGCTTGTCCGAAAGCAGTCTGCCTGCGAGGAATGCACAGACAGCCACCATTACGCAGACCAGTACCGAAAGCACGATGATCGCGCCCTTGCCGCTCTTACCCTCGACGACCTTGTCGCCGTCGGGCGCGGTCACGGGGACTTCCGCGGCTTCGGGAGCTTCGGCGGTCTCTTCTGCGGTTGCTTCGGCTTCGGTTGCTTCGGCGGTCTCCTCTGCGGTTGCTTCGGCTTCGGTTGCGGGAGCTTCCACGGGGGTCTCCTCTACGGGTGCTTCCTCGGTGACGGGGTCTGCTTCCAGCTTTTCATTGCCGCAATAGGGGCAAAACGTGCTGTCCGCAGGCAACGTTTTATCACATTTTCTGCAATACATGGGTTTTCTCCTTATTTATTCAAGACAAAATTTGCCTGATTTACGATTTCGGTAATGACCTGCGAGAAGAGCTTGTCCTCCTTGAGGGAAGCCTTGTCGCGGCCGAGCTGTGCGATCAGCGCGTCCACGCTCTCGAGTCCGAGGATGGTCGCGGTCGCCGCGAGGTCCTCTTCAAAGCGCTCGTCCGACACATCCAGTTGCATGTCGCGCGCAATGGCATAGAGCAAAAGTCGCTGGGCAACGATGTTTTTCGCGCTGTCGAGCAGGATCTCCTCGGCTTCGGCAAGCGGGATGCCGTACATCAGCGGAAAGAGCTCCTCGTAGGGGATGCCGTAGGACTCGGCAAGCGAGGTGTATGCCGCTACGTTTGCGTCAAACGCCTCGTCCAGCGCCTCCTTGGGGTAGCCTGTGACACGCGAGTTTGCCAGTGCCTTGGTCCACGCCTCCTCCTCACGGACGGCGGCGATCTCCGCCTGCCGCTTTGCCTCGAGCGAAGCAAGGATGCGGTCGCGCAGATCGGCAACGCTTGCCGCCTCGAAATAGGTCAGCGCGGTCGTGTCGTCCATTGCGGGATAGATGCCTTTCAGAGTCACGGTAAAGGCGACTGCCTGTCCCGCAAGCTCCTCGTAGTATTCTTCGGGGAAGATGAGCTCCAGCGTTTTGGTCTCGCCGACGGACATGCCGACGATACCCTCTTCAAAGCCGTCGATAAAGGTGTGCGAGCCGAGCGTCAGCGGATAGTCGGCGGCACTGCCGCCCTCGAATTCCACGCCGCCCATACTGCCGACAAAGTCGATGCAAACGGTGTCGCCGTCCAAAGCAGTGCCCTCGGTACGCAGTGCGTCCGCAGGCAGGGAAAGGATCAGCGCCTCGATCTCCTCGTCAATGGCTTCCTCGCCGATGGGGGCGGGTTCGGTCACGTGTACCTCGATGCCGAGGTATTTGCCAAGCGTGATGTAGTCGGAAAGGTCGCTTACGGCAAAGTCAAAGACCTCGGGCGCAGGCGGCTCCGCAGGCGCGGTGGTCACGGGCGCTTCGGTGGTTACGGGTGCCTCGGTCGTGGTCACGGGAGGCTCCACGGGAATCGGAATGACGTCGATGGACACCTCGGTGTCCTCGGTGGTCGTCGCCTCGGTCGTGGTGGTCACGGTGGTGACCTCGGTCGTCGCTTCGGTGGTGACCTCGGTCGTTTCGGGTGCCACGGTGGTGACCGCGGCAGTAATTTCGGCGGTGGTGACCTCGGTGGTCACGGGTGCCTCGGTGGTTACGGGAATTTCAGCAGAAACAGAGTTGTCAGTCGTGGTCGGCGGATTCGTGTCTCCGTTGCAAGCGGCAAGTGCCACTGCCAAGGACAGAGCCATCGCCGTCAGAAGTGCTTTTCTCATGCATACCCCTCCGTTTCGTAGAATATCCTATTCATTATACTATATAAAAACAAAAAAGTAAATGAATTTTCTGTGAAAAATAAAAAAAGCGATAAATTATAGTTTAGCGCTATGCGCTAAACCGTAGGGCGGGGTTTGCTCGGAACCCCCAAAGCTCGCGTGGCTCGCTTCGGGGAACCCCACGCGCTCCCGCCGCAAGCAAAGAGATAAATTATAGTTTGAAGTTGTTTGCGAAAAACCCCTCATCCGTCGCTAATGCGACACCTTCCCCCGAGGGGGAAGGTAATACAGCGCACCAATAGCTTCCCCCCGGGGGGAAGCTGTCACCGAAGGTGACTGATGAGGG
>JAZQHV010000022.1:0-25181 GCA_045540755.1 Eubacteriales bacterium | reverse complement strand
AGAGGACTGAAAATCCTCGTGTCGTTGGTTCGATTCCGACCGGAGGCACCAGCGGCATAAGACCGCTATGCGGATTTAGCTCATTTGGTAGAGCGCCACCTTGCCAAGGTGGAGGTGGCGGGTTCGAGCCCCGTAATCCGCTCCAAAATCGGACACGAGCATTCGTGTCCGATTTCTATTCTCGGCGCCATAGCCAAGCGGTAAGGCAGAGGTCTGCAAAACCTTTATTCCCCAGTTCGATTCTGGGTGGCGCCTCCAGAAAACAAAAAAGCACATCCAAGGGATGTGCTTTTTTGTTTTCTGCAGCCATCACGCAAGCGTGCTGGCTTTGCGCCCCCCGAATCGAAGATTTACACATAGGATGAAAAGTCGCCTATGGGCGACTTTTTTCCATAATGCTCGCTTTGCGAGCAAATCATATAGCTTACCGCTTTATTTCTCCAACTTCATTTGTCCCGCTTTAACAAGCCCCGCCTTGCGGAATATGAGGTCAAAGCCGAGCGTGAGCAGTGCGGGGAGCAAAAAGTGCATCAGTACGACCGAAATGCAGGCTTTCAGATCGGTTCCCATCGCGGCAAACGCGCCGAACTGTCCGACAAAGCCCGAGGTACCCATGCCCGCGCCCGCCGACGTGTTCGTCATGCCGAGGAGCGCTGTGGAAATAGGACCGAGCACCGCCGAGGCAAGCGTGGGGGCAAGCCAGATCTGCGGACGCTTTAAAATGTTGGGGAACTGGAGCATCGAAGTGCCGATGCCCTGCGAGAGCGCGCCGCCGAAGCCGTTGTCACGGAAGCTTGCAACCGCAAAGCCGACCATCTGACAGCAACATCCGACGCACGCCGCACCTGCGGCAATGCCGTCAATGCCGATCGAGATGCAGATCGCCGCCGAGGAGATCGGCGCGGTCAGCGCCATGCCGACCGTGACCGCCACTACAATGCCCATCGGGATGGGGGCAAGCTCGGTCGCCTCGTTGACAAAGCTGCCGAGCCATGTCATGAACTGCGCGATGTACGGGCCGACAAAGATACCCGCCGTACCGCCCGTGAGGATAGTGAGAGCGGGGGTGAGCAGGATGTCGAGCTTGGTCTTACCCGCGACGAGCGCGCCGAGCTCGTTGCCGATCACGGCGGCAACGTATGCGCCGACGGGGCCGCCAAGCGCATAGCCGAGCGCGCCCGTGACCGTAGCGGTGTAGAGGAGGAGCCCCTTGGCACCCAGCGAAAAGGCAATGGCAACGCCGATCGCGGCACCTACAACGGGCGAGGATGCACCGATGATCGCGGTGAACCGCGTCAAGAATTCCAGTCGCGGAATGGCGGCAAGTTGACTCAAGATGGTGCCGATGATCAGCGAGGCGAAAAGCCCCTGTGCCATCGCGCCCATCGCGCGGATAAAGTAGCGGTCAAAAAAGTTTTTCATGTGTAGTCTCCGAAGATAAAGCATAAATTGTAGGTTGAAAGTTGTTTGCGGTAGTACCCCTCATCACCCGCTCCGCGGGAGCTTCCCCCCAGGGGGAAGCTATTGGTACGCTGCATTACCTTCCCCCTCGGGGGAAGGTGTCGCGTTAGCGACGGATGAGGGGTTTCCCTTTCAAATTCCAATTTATCGACATTATATCACAATCTTTTGACCGTGGCAAATGATTTTACGCGAGAAATTGACTTCTTTTACGGAGTATGCTAAAATAAACGTAAAAAGGAGGGGATCTTCCATGGATCTTTCGACCGAAAAGGCACCCTTTGACCAAAGGGGCGCGACCAAGGTCTTTTCCCGCATCGGGTTTGCACTGCTTGGCTATATGGTGTGCGCCAATCTGCTCTCGTTGCTTTTTACCTATGCGTATATGTTCCTGTTTGCCGACGGTGACCCGTCGGTCACGGTGCTTTCGCTGATCTCCATGCTGTCGCTCAGCATTCTTTCGCCCTTTGTGTGCCGTGCGGCACTCGGCAGACTGCCCGCCTCCGCACCCGTCGGCGGCAAGGCGCGTTTTTCCACGTTGCTTGTCCTTGCGGTGATCGCGTTCGCGTTTATTTACGTCGGCAATATCCTCGGCACCTTCGCCTCCGCAACGCTGGAGTCGCTTTTGCACTTCCCGCTCCCTGAGACCACGCTGGAGGTCGTCGAGCAGATGCCGTGGTATATCGCCATCCCCGTAGTGGTGCTGGCAGGCCCGCTTGCCGAGGAATACGTTTTCCGCAAGCTGATCCTCGACCGTACCCGCATCTACGGCGAAAAGCTCGCCATTCTTTTTTCGGCGATCCTGTTTGCCTTCTACCATTCGAGCGTACAGCAGTTCTTTTACGCACTGCTCGTCGGACTGCTCCTCGGCTATCTCTATCTCCGCACGGGTAAGATGCGCTATTGCTTTGCGATCCACGCCTGCATCAATTTTCTTGGCTCGGTCGTTCCGCTTTTGCTTTTGCAGTACGGCGGGTACGGGGAGTTTCTCGATGCGGCGCTTGCGGGCTCGCCCGAGGCACTTGCCGCCGCGGCGGAGGCGCATCCGCTGGGGCTTGTGGCAATGCTTGCGTTCGGACTTTTTGAGCTTGCGCTCGTGTTTGGCGGTGCGGTGCTCTTCTTCCTGTATCGCAAAAAGCTCCGCTTTTACCCCGCCGAGCTGGATCTTCCCCGCGACACCGAGGCGACCGTTGCCTTTACGGGCATCGGCGTGATCTTGTTTGTCGCCTTTTCCGTGGCAATGCCGATCCTGCTTGCAATTCTATAATGATAAAAGTCGCCCTTTCGGGCGACTTTTTTAATGAAACAACTTTTTCAGAATGCCGCGCAGAGGGCGCGGCGCACGGATGGTAATGATACGCATAAGGGACTCCCTTTTCCAAGGCTATTTTGCGGAGAAGTACAGCACCCCGATGCCGATGATCACAAGCGCCTCGATGACAACGAGGAAGCCCTCGGGCAGAAACATCGAAAGCAGTAGCCCCGCGCCGAACGCGAGCACCGCCACCCCGATGCATTTTGCCGTGTTTCTCCATGGATGCATACCTCTCCCCTGCCTTTCTGTTTTCAGTATATGCAACCGCCTGCGAAAAATGAACCGTATACACTATCCGAGGAGCTTTTCCGCCACGGTGTTTTCGGGGAGCATGGCGAGGATCACGTCGTTTCCGCGCGTGCGGATCACCGCCGTCGGCACGGGCTTCCCCATGGTACAGAGGGTGCGCCGCACGTCGGTCACGCGCCGCGTGAGCAGAGCTTTGGCGTCCGCGAGGTCACTGCGGTCGTACAGGCGCATCGCGCACAGCTCGGCAAATTCGCCGCCGAGGGAGGAGTAGAGCACCATTTCCTCGATCTTTTCGGCAAAATCGGGATAGCCATCCAGTCCGAGGTAGTCGGAAAGCGTTTCGCGGGAAAGCGTACCGTCGGTGCGTCGCCCGTAGCAAAGGAGCCGTCCCGCAGGGAGGTCCTCTGCGGCAAGCGTCACCGTGACGCGGTCGCAAAGACTCTCCCGCGCACACGAAAGCAGTAAAAGAAGCAAAAGTAAGATGGATAGTTTTTTCATGTGTGTAAAGAAAGATAAATTGGAAATTTAACGGTGAGTAAACTGGAGCTTTTTCTTCGCCTCCCTCAGACGAGGGAGGTGGCGCGCGTAGCGTGTCGGAGGGAGAGAACCATGGATTTTCTTACTTTTTCCCTCCCTCAGTCAGCCGCCAATGCGACGCAAAGCGTCGCTATGACAGCATCCCTCGTCTGAGGGAGCCAAAGGTAGAACGCTCCGATAACCTACGGGTTAGCGCTTTCTTTTCAAGAAAGGGCGTCTTCGTTTTTCTTCCCCCCACGCACCGTCACGACGGCGGCGGTCATGTCATCGCGTCCGAGGGTGTGCTTTTTCGCTTCCGCGAGGATCCGTTCGGCGGCGTCGGGGGCGGAAAGGTCGGCGGCGGTCAGGAATTCGCACAGCCACAGCGGCTCCTCCACCTCTTCGGTCACGCCGTCCGAGAGGAGCACCACGCGGTCACCGTCGAGCAGATCAAACGTTGTGCGTTCGGCGTCCACGTCCTCGAGGATGCCGAGCGGGAACGTCCGCGAGCGGATCTTATACAGCTTATTCCCGCGCCGCACAAAGGAGGGGGCGGCACCGCTTTTGATGAACGAGCCGCGCGCGGCGAGGCAGTCGATCTCAAAGAGATCCAGCGTCGTAAAGCCCTCCTCGCCGTCGGCGCGTGCCAGTGCCGAAAGCATATCCATGCCCGCCGAAACGCTGTTGCCCGCGCGTAGCATCTTTTCGAGAAATACGGTGGCGGCACCCGATTTCCGCGCGGCGGAGGGGCCACTGCCCATGCCGTCCGAGACCAAGGCGTACCAGTAGCCGTTTTTACCGTCAAAGGAGATCACGCGGTCGCCGTTTTCCTCCTCCTGCCCTGCGGCAAGGCTTGCCACCGAGGCGGTCACGGAAATGCGCGGCGCCGCGTGGCAGACCATGTGGATCGCGCCGTCCGCGAACTCAAAGAGCGGGTCCTCCATCGGGCAACCGAGCGCCTCTGTGAGCGCGGCTCTGATCGCGTCCGCACTGCAACGCATCGCGCTCTGCGAGAGTCGGAATGCATGTACTTTTTTGCACCGGTTTCCGTATACGCCGATGCTGTCCGCCGAAAATCCAATCTTTCGCAGGGATGCCGTTACCGCGTTTCGCGCGGATACGTCGGGTGCGTATTCCGCCTCGTTTTTTTCAAGCGCCTCCGAAAGTACGCGCGCAAAGACTGCGTAGTCTACGGCGAACGCGCGCGTCTTGTCCTCCTTGAGGATCGCGCGCAAGGCGCGGCGATTCTCCCTGCCGACGTCCTCCAGGATCCTGTCGGCCGCCTCGCACCGTGCCGCAAAGGCGGGCGGCAGTTCGCTTTTTTGGACTTTTCCGTACTTGTAAAGCTGTGCGCTCACGCGATTGACCGCCTCCAGCGTCACCGCGTAGTCGCGCTCCCAGCAGAGCGAGCGCAATGCACAGCGGCGGCAATGGCGGTCGAGCACGCGGTCACAGATGCGCCGCGTGTCGAACAGACCGATGCGCGTTTCCTTGTCCGAAAGCTCGAAAAAGGTCTTGGAAAGAGCCGCAAACGCCTCCGAAATATCCGAGATGCTTTCGCGGCTCTTTTGTTCCTTGTAGCCGAGGATCTCGTGCTCGGCGACACTTTTTTTGTCGCCGAAAAAGGGCAGATATGCCTCCACGCTTGCCGCAGGGATCGTCGAAGCGACGGCGGCACCCAGTAAAAATTCGGGAAACGCCGTGGCAAAGCGCCAGAGCCCGCCCGCAAAGAAGCTGACCGCCGCAAAGGCGACCGCCGAGACGGTCACCGCGTACAGACGCGACCGCGGAAAGAGGGAGGCGGCGAGAGAGGCGGCAATGCCGAAGGCGGGTGCAAGCAGTGGCTCGGCGGGCAGGATCAGCAGGAGCGCAAACAAGCAGGCATAGGGCGGCGCCTTGCACCGCGCCAGCGCAATCGCAAAGAAAGCCGCCACCGCCACCGAAAGGGAGAGCCCCGTCGGCAGACATTCGAGCGCGAACACGAGACTGCAGAGCAGGGCGATACAGCCGATCTCATAGCGTACGCCCCGCCGTTCGGCGGCAAGCAGACTTCCGCTGTAGAGGTAGGTCACCGCGGGGCAGATCACCACGGCAAGGCAGGTGCCCAAAAGGTCGCCGAAGGTGAACCCGCCTGCCACCACGCGCAACATCCCCGCGGTAAAGGCGGCGAGAGAGGCGGTCGCAAGGCGCAGGGTCTCGCTTTCTCCGAAAGGGCGCGGCCCCGTGCGTAGTTTTTCCCACAGACGGCCCTTGGCGGCGAGCGGCGCGTCCGACACGAGCACACGCGAAAAGAGAAAGCGGAAGAGGAGCAACGTCGTCGCCCCCACCGCGCTCGGCCACTCGCCCGCGACAAGCGCAAACAGAAGCGTTCCTATGTAAAAATGTACCGTGTCCTCGCGCGCCGCCGCGAGGAGGGAAAAGCCGAGCGGATAGGTGGCAAAGGGGAATTTCGCCGCCGAGATCAGCGCCGCGAGGAGGATGGGCGTACCGTGCTTGACAGCGCGGACAAGCCATTTGCCCTCCCGCCGTTCCCGTATGCGATCTCCAAGGTCGCGCAGTCGCGCCCCGAGTGCCGCAAAGCGGCTTTGCGGCAGAGCCTGTTGGTCTTTCATGATTGAACGTCCTTTCGTTTTTTGCTTTTATCCTACACCGCGTCGCGCGTGGAGTTTGTCGCGCCTTGCCTGTAGGAAAAAGGGTGTTTTTGCCGCGTACAAACGGGAAATATTGGTTTTTCGCGCGGCATCTTTTCTTCCTGTCGAAAAAATAAAAACAAAAAAGATGAAAAAAACTGTTGACAAACCGAAAAATCCTTGGTATAATAGGCAAGTCGATGAGATGCTGCTATGGCTCAGTCGGTAGAGCGCGTCCTTGGTAAGGACGAGGTCCCCAGTTCGAATCTGGGTAGCAGCTCCAGACAAAGAAGAAACCGCCCAATAGGGCGGTTTTTTCTTTGTCTTTGAACTGTGAAATGATTCGAACTGCTCATTTTCGCGGAGCGAAAATGAATAAAGCTTGCGGTTTTGCCGAAGCCACGGTGCGATGAGATCGTACCCGCAAGCTTCAGTTCAGAATCTGGGACGGCTTTTACAAAGCCGAACTGCTCATTTTGCCATCGGCAAAAGGAATAAAGCTTGCGGCATCGCCAAAGCCACGGTGCGATGTAAGCATCCCCACAGTTTTTCTTTGGTCCTTTCTTTTTAAGAAAGGACGCTCTCTCGTTCAAATTCTAATTTATCTCCCCATTTCAACTTTTCTTCTCAAAAGTACAAAAAAGCGGAAAAGTACATTTACTTTTTCGCGGATTTTTTTTACTGTAAAGGCAGAATACTATTTTTCGGAGGCTGTTATGGACATTCGTAAAATCGGCATTGCGGGCGCGGGACTTATGGGCGCAAGCATGTCGCAGATCTTTGCAAAATTCGGCTACGACGTGACCGTGTACGACGCTTTCCCCGCCGCACTTGAAAAGGGCAGAGCGCTCGTAGAGGTCAATCAGAAAACGCAGGTGGAAAGCGGCGAGGCAACTGCCGCCGCGGCGGAAGCGATCCTCGCGGCGCTGAAATTCACCGATAAGATGGAAGAACTTTCCGACTGCGATATCATCATCGAAAGCATCATTGAAAATCTGGAGATCAAACAGGACTTCTGGGCAAAGCTGTCCCGCATCGTGCGCCCCGACTGTATCCTCACCACCAACACCTCGGGCATCTCGATCAACGCGATCGCCAAGGACATCCTCGGCAAGCACCGCTTCCTCGGTATGCACTGGATGAATCCCGCGCACCTCATTCCCTGCATCGAGATCATCCGCGGCGATGAGACCGACGACCAAAGCACGGAGGCGGTCATCGCCCTCGCGCACGCGGTCGGCAAAAAGACCACCGTTTGCAAAAAGGACGTACCCGGCTTCATCCTCAACCGTCTCCAGCTCGCGATCCTGCGCGAATCCATCGCGCTTGTGGAGCAGGGCATTGCAAACGTTGAGGACGTGGACGCCTGCATGAAGTACGGTCTCGGCTTCCGCTACGCGGCATTCGGCCCGTTTGAGGTCGTGGACTTCGGCGGTATCGACACCTTCCACCACATCGCATCCTATCTGAATAAGGAGCTCTGCCGCGAGACCGACGTGCAGAAGTTCCTCGACGATCATTACAAGGCGGGCGAGTTCGGCGTCAAGAGCGGCAAAGGCTTTTACGACTACTCGGACGGCAAGGACAAGGCCGCTTTGAACGACCGCGACGAGAAGTTTATGAAGATCTACAAGGCACTGTACGAATAAAACGAAAAACGAGAGAAGCTTTTTTATAAAAAAGCTTCTCTCGCGCTCTTTTTGAAAGGTGCGGGAAAACTTTTTTCAAAAAGTTTTCTTGCATCTTTTTTGTATGCACTTCACGATCCACACAGCCAGGATGCCGCAGAGGGCGCCGATAACGATGCCGCCGAGAATATCGGTGGGGTAATGCACGCCCACGTACAGGCGGGACAGCGAGATCAGGCAGGCGAGCACAAGGGCGGGAACCGAATATTTTTTCGGCGCCGTCATCGCAAAGGCGACCGCAAAGGCAAAGGACGCCGCAGTGTGCCCCGACGGAAAGGAAAAGTCGCTCTGCGGGCCGATCAGGTTAGTCAGCCCCTCGATCACCTCATACGGGCGCGTGCGCGCCACCAGGTTTTTCACAAGAATATTGACCGAAACGAGGTCAAGGATCAGCGCAAGTGCCGTCGTGCATCCGATCCTGCGCGTCTTTGGCAGGCAGAGGAGCAGGACCGTACACAGTATCCAGATCCACCCCGCGTTGCCAAGGTAAGTGATCGCGGTCACGATCGGCGTCAGCCAATCGGCGCGCAGGTTTTCCTGTATCCACAAAAGAATGCTTGCTTCCATAAAAAAGCTCCTTTTTTATTTTAAGGATACCACAGGTTCCCGCAAAAAGCAAGAAAAGTCCGAAAACAGTCGCTTTTTTCGGCGTTGTGTGCTACAATGCTTTTGAGGTGAGAATATGACCGTTTACCCTGCCTACTATGCGGAATTTACCTGCATCGCCGACCGCTGTCGCCACAACTGCTGCATCGGTTGGGAGATTGATATAGACGAGGACACCGCCGCGCGCTACCGTGCGATGGGCGGCACGCTCGGTGCACGCCTTGCCGCAAGCACCTGCGGCGACCCGCCGCACTTTGTGCTCGGCGCGGACGAGCGCTGTCCGTTTTTGAACGACAATAACCTGTGCGATATCATTCTCGCGTGCGGCGAGGACGCGCTTTGCGACGTCTGCGCCATGCATCCGCGCTTTACGAACGAGCGGGAGGGCCGCGTGGAGCTTGGCATCGGCATGGCGTGTGAGGAGGCGGCGCGCATCATCCTGACCGCCGAAGAACCGATGCGCCTGGTCGGCGCGCCCGAAGCCGAAACGGACGAGGTGCTTGCCGCGCGTGCGAAAGCGCTTGCCATCCTACAGGATCGCACTCTGCCCGTAGCGGCGCGCTCGGAGCGGATGCTTGCGTCCCTTGGCACCGCCCTGCCCGAACGGGATCTTTCGGAATGGGCGGAGGACTTTCTTTCGCTCGAGCGATTGGACGCGGATTGGACACGGCGGCTGGAAGCCCTGCGTGACGGCTGGGTGACTGCGGATCTCGAGGGCTTTGCCACCCATATGGAGGGGCGCGAGACCGAGTACGAGCAATTGCTCTGTTACCTCGTCTACCGCCACGTGGCAAAGGCGTGCGACACGTGGGAGGCGGCGGCGTGGGCGGCATTCGCCGCGCTTTGCTATTCGATGGTGTTTTTCCTCGGTGCGATCGCGTTTACCGAGACGGGCGACTTTACCGTTGCCGATCAGATCGAGCTTTGCCGCGCTTTCTCCGCCGAGATCGAGTACTCCGACGACAATACGGAGGCACTGGTTTCCTACCTTTGTTGAAGGGAAACCCATAGGAATCTGCCGCAGGCGGCTTTCTGTTTCCCCTTTATCGCACTCATTCGGCAAAAATCTACATATTTCCTTAAATCTTTTTGTAAGGTCTTTACAAACGCAAAAAAATAATATATAATAAAACAGTATAAGGAAAAGTATGCGGAGGGGCTATGCCGAGATTTTTTGTGCAAGCAGACAACGTCGCATCGGATACGGTGACGGTCACCGGGGACGATGCGTGGCATATCGCACGCGCATTGCGCATGGCTGTAGGCGAAACGGTCACGGTCTGCGACGGCGCGGGCAATGAGCATCACTGTACCCTCACCGCGATCACCGACGAGCGCGTTACGGCGCATATTGATGCTTCCTACCCGTCGGAGAGCGAAATGCCGTTCACCGCGGTGCTCTATCAGGCGTTGCCGAAGGGGGACAAAATGGACCTCATCGTGCAAAAGGCGGTTGAATCGGGCGTGACCCGTATCGTCCCGTTCCTGTCCGAACGCTGTATTTCCCGTCCCGACGACAAGGCAATGGCAAAAAAGCTGGTCCGCTGGCAGCGCATCGCGCTCGAGGCGGCAAAGCAATGCGGACGCGGCGTGATCCCAACGGTCGCACCGCTCTGTACCTACGGGCAGATGCTTCAGTCTGCCGCGGCAGACACGCTGTGTTGCTTTTGCTACGAGGGCGCGGGGACGCAGTCGATCCGCACGGTGCTTTCCGCCAAGGAGATCCCGCGCGGCGGAACGGTATCGGTCGTTGTCGGCAGCGAGGGCGGCTTTTCCGAAAGTGAGGCGGCAGCCGCACGGGATGCGGGCGCCTTGCTTTGCGGCCTTGGCAAGCGTATCCTTCGGTGCGAGAGTGCCTCGGGCTTTGCTTTTGCGTGTATTTCCTACCAATTTGAATTATAAAACGAAAACGGAGTGATCGTCGTGGAAAAGAATCAAATCAAAAAAGAAGAACGCATTCGTGAAAAGGAACTGCTCTCGAGTGTGATCACCAATAAAATGATCATCGTATTTCTCGCTTTGGTGTTTGCCATCGCCTTTTTGATGAAGGTGGGCTCGCCGGCAATGCTTGGCGGCTTCCTCGCGGCACTGCCCTACGTACAGCTCGGATTTGCGGTGCTCACCGCGGCGGCGCTTGTGTGGTACGGCGTATGCAAAAAGCGCGGCGTGGATGAAAAGCGCCGTGTGCTTTCCTCGCCGCTTCTGCTCGGCCTTTGCGCGTCGGGACTCTTTGTTTCGCTCGTGTTCTACGGCTTCGGCGATCCCTTCAAGGTGATCCTCGCACTGCTTGCGCTGACCCTTTTGTTCTTCGTATATCAGGTCTTTGACGTGGACTTTTACCTTGCTTCGGTCGCGGTGGTCGCCTCGGCACTGGCACAGGCGATCTTCGGTGCGGCGTTCGGCTTCTGGCAGATCCCCGTGTCCGTCCTTGCGGCGCTCGTTGCGCTGGCGGCGGCAGTCCTTGCCGTCACCGTCACCCTGACCCTTGCCCGCGCGGGCAAGATGGTGCTCTTCGGCGAAAGGCTTCGCCGTCCGATGCACACGGTACCCGCGGCGATCGTTGCGGTAGCGGCGGCAAGCGTGGTCACGCTGGCGGCGGCACTGTTTTTGCCTTTGCTCTGGTGTATTGCGGCGCTCGCGGTCGTATACCTGGTTGTTGCGATAATATACACAGTAAAACTTATGTAGTTTTGTGAAAAATATCGAAAAAGATATTGAAATTCACAAAAACCTACGATAAAATATAGACATAACGCACAGGAAGTTCTTCTTCCCGAAACTACGTTGCAAGAGAGGATATCAAGATGTCAAACAGATTGTTCCAGGGTGTCATTCATCAGATGCGCGACGCGACCGACCGTATGATCGGCGTTGTGGACGAGGGCGGCGTTGTCGTTGCCTGCAGTGAGCTTGGCAAGATCGGCGAGATGCGTCTCGGCGCGCGCGAGGAGCTTGCATATGCATCGGATGCCGTTGCGATCGACGGATATACTTACCGCGCGCTCGGACAGGGAACAAAGCCGGATCATATCGTATTTGTAGAGGGCGAGGATGCGACCGCGGCGCAGACGGCGGCACTGCTTGCGATCTCGCTTGCCAATATTAAGAATCTGTATGATGAAAAGTACGACAAGTGCTCTTTCATCAAGAATATCATTCTCGATAACATCCTGCCCAGCGACATCTACATCAAGGGCAAGGAATTGCGCCTCGGCGCAGAGGAGAGCCGCGTGGTCTTCCTCATCAAGTTCTACGGCAAGAGCGATATGCTGCCTTATGAGATGGTACAGCAGATGTTCCCCGACAAGAATCACGATTACGTGATCTCCGTCGGCGAGAGCGACATCGTCCTTGTCAAGGAGGTCAAGGCCTCCACCGACACCAAGGAGATCGAAAAGATCGCCGCAGGCATCGCCGAGACCCTTTCGAGCGAGTTTTATGCCAAGGTCGCGCTCGGTATCTCCACCGTGGTCGACAACATCAAGGACCTTGCACGCGCGTATAAGGAAGCGCAGGTCGCCATCGAGGTCGGCAAGGTGTTCGACACCGAAAAGAATATCATCAGCTATGAGAATCTCGGCATCGGCCGTCTGATCTATCAGTTGCCCACCACCCTCTGCGAGATGTTCTTGCAGGAGGTCTTCAAGAAGGGCTCGATCGAGTCGCTCGATCACGAGACTCTGATGACCGTACAGTGCTTCTTCGAGAACAACCTCAACGTTTCGGAGACCTCGAGAAAGCTGTTCGTACACAGAAACACGCTGGTCTACCGTCTGGAAAAGATCCGCAAGATCACCGGTCTCGACCTGCGTGAATTCGAGCATGCCATCACCTTTAAGGTTGCGCTCATGGTCAAGAAATATCTGACCTCAAAGCCCGTTAAGTTCTAAGGATATTTTGGTTGTGGGAGCATAAGTGTTTTATGCTCCTACAACTTGCGTTATTGGGAAGTTTACAGAAAGGAAAAAGTGGGGAAATGATCGAGTTCAAGAACGTTACAAAGCGGTATCCCGAGGGCAAAGTGGCGCTCGATAACTTGAATTTGAAGATCAACGACGGTGAGTTCGTGTTCATCATGGGCGACAGCGGCGCGGGTAAAACGACCATGACAAAGCTGCTTCTCCGTGAGGAAAAGGTCACGAGCGGCGAGTTGTGGGTAGGGGATACCAACCTTGCCAAGATGCCGTCCGCCCGCATTCCCAAGTACCGTCGCCGTCTCGGCGTGGTTTTTCAGGATTTCCGTCTGTTCAAGCGCAAGACCGTGTTTGAAAACGTGGCGTTTGCGCTCCGTGTCCTCGGCGGCACCTCCGCCTCGGAGGTCAAGACCCGCGTCATGACCATGCTTCGCGTGGTCGGCCTTGAGGAAAAGGCGCAGAATTTCCCCGCACAGCTTTCGGGCGGTGAGCAACAGCGTGTCGCGCTGGCGCGCGCCATCATCAACAATCCGCACACCATCATTGCCGACGAGCCGACGGGCAACCTCGACCCCAAGCTTTCGATGGAGATCATGGGACTGCTCGTGCAGATGAAGGAGTACGGCAAGACCGTCGTCGTCGTCACGCACGAGGAGGAGCTGGCAAAAATGTTCCACCAGCGCATCGTCCGCCTGAAAGGCGGCCGCGTGGTTGAGGACGAGGTTTACGGAGGGGATGCACAATGAGAAGACTCGGTGACGTTCTTTCCTCCGCGCTGAAGGGACTTGTCCGCAACGGACTGATCTCGGCGGTCAGCCTGTTCGTGCTCGTGAGCTGTCTTTTGTTTGTCGGCAGCTTCGCGCTGATCTCCGAAAATATTGAATACAATCTCTCGGACGTCTCCGATCTCAACGAGATCGAGGTCTTTCTGCAGTTCGATGCAGACGACGCGACCGTCCGCACGGTCGAGCGTGCCATTCTCGCGCTCGACAACGTCGAGAGCGTGACCTACGTCTCCAAGGAGGAGGGGCTTCGGGACATGCAGGGCGAGTTTGCCGACTACGCCTACCTCTTTGACGACATTACCGAGGAGGAAAACCCTCTGTCCGACAAGTTCCGCGTATTGTACGTGGATAACGCGGCGGTGACCTCGCTCGATTACGCGCTCAAGCAGATCGAGGGCGTCCGCAAGGTCAACAGCCGCCTCGACATCGCCGCCACCGTGGATTCGCTCCAGAGCGGCATTTCGATCATCTTCGTCTGGTTTACCGTGCTCTGCGTGGTGGTCTGTGTGTTCGTCATGATCAACACCATCAAGATCTCGGTCTATTCCCGCCGCGATGAGATCACCATTATGCGCTACATCGGCGCAAGCCGTTCCTATATCGCCGCGCCCTTCGTGCTCGAGGGTGCGATCATCGGCGCACTCGGCGCCACGGTCGCCTTTTTCATCGAGCGTGCGATCTACTCGGTGCTGATGCGCTTCGTTTCGGCGGAAATGGGCATCGTCAAGCTGTATGCCTTCGGCGAGGTTGCCCCCATCGTGCTTGCACTGTTCTTCGGTATTGCGCTTTTCTGCGGCGTCGTGGGCAGTCTGGTCTCCCTCGGCAAATATGTAGAAGCGTGATTTTGTCAGACCCTTTTTTGTCAGACCCTCCCCCGGAAAGGGTCCGACACCCCCAAACCTTTTTAAGAGAATTGTATATGTGTAGCCATGGCTACACAAAAAATATCCCACAGCTTTTCTTTGGTCCTTTCTTCTTAAGAAAGGACGCTCTCTCGTTTCCATCCCATTTTTACTCTATTCGCGGTTTTTTTCAGAAAGAAGGTACTATACTTGAAAAAGACATGGAAAATTACACTTTGCGCCTTTTTTGCGACGCTCATGCTTGCGGCGGCGATCGTGCCTGCCGTGTTTGCGGCAAAGACCTCGGCAAAGGAATTTGAGGACAACAAAGAGGTACAGGCATTCCAGTGTACCATCGACGAGCTCAACGCCCAGCAACAGGAGCTCAAGTCCCGCTTAAAGCAGGTGCAGAACAAGCGTTACACCGCGCAACAGCAGGCAAACGACCTCGCAAACCTCATTCTCGCCACCGAGAAGAAGGTCGAGACCACCGAGAGCCTGATCGCCGCGCTGGAAAAACAGATCGCCGATAAGGAAGCGGCGATCACCGAAAAGACCGCTGAGATCGACGCAAAGAGCGAGGAGGTCGCCAAGACCCGTGCGCAGTTCCTTGCGCTTGTGCGCGCGCAGTACGAGACCGAGGATATCGGCATTCTGTCGGTCGTGCTCGGCTCGGACGGCATTGGTGACATGCTTTCCCGCGTGGACTACATGGCAAGCATCCTTGACTATAACGCAAAGCTTCTCGCCACCTACGAGGCGGAAAAACGGGAGCTGGAGGACATGAAAGCCATTCTCGAAAGCTCCAAGGCGGACCTCGAGAGCGACTATGCGGCACAGGTCGCCTATAAGGATACCCTCGACGCCGAGATCGCCGATCTCGACTCGCAAAAGGGCGTCAAGGACGACTATATCAAGACCCTCCGCATGAGCGAGAGCGAGATCCAGAAGGAATATGAGGAGTTGCAAAAGGCAGAGGAGGAGGAAAGCCGCCGCCTCGAAAAGCTGCTCCGCGAGCTTGCCGCACAGAACAAGACCGACTACGTCGGCGGCAAGTTTATCTGGCCTGTGGATATCTCCATCAAGCGCATCAGCTCGGATTACGGCTGGCGCACCTACTATTATAAGGGACGTAAGGTCACCGACTTCCACCGCGGTATCGACATTCCCTCGGGCGTCGGCACCGATATCTACGCCGTGCAGGATGGCGAGGTCATCCTTGCGCAGTGGCATTCGAGCTACGGCTATTACATGATCGTGGACCACGGCGGCGGCATCAGTACGCTCTACGCGCACTGCACAAAGCTGCTCAAAAAGGTCGGCGACAAGGTGAGCCAGGGCGATCACATCGCCGAAATGGGCTCTACGGGACAGTCCACGGGACCGCATCTGCATTTTGAGGTGCGCGTGGACGGTCAGCATCAGGATCCCATCGCAAACGGCTGGCTCGTACAGCCGAAATAAGGGCAAACTTTCGTATTTTGTTCGCATTCCCATTCCACTTATAAAGGAAACCGAAATGACCAAAAGAATTTCCGTATGGCTTGCGGCGATCCTCGTGATCTTCGCTTCTGCCATCACCTTTCAGCTGACCGTCGTGTTTGGCAGCGGCTTTGTCCGCGAGGAGCCGGTCGGCACAGTACCCACCGAGTTTACCACCACTGCCCCCGAGGCGGAGCCCGAACCGCTCACCCCCGCTGAGGAACGCAGTGCACACTTGCACGAGGTGCTTGACGAGCTGCTCGATCTCTACGAGCGCTACTACGTCGGCGAGCTCGATACAAACGAGCTTGCAGACGGCATCGCCGCAGGACTTGCCGCCTACTCGGGCGACAAATACGGCGCCTACCACGACCTCGAGGAGCTTGACGAGCTCATGACCGACTATGCGGGCGAGTTTGCGGGCATCGGCGTCAGCGTCCTGCTCAATACCGAATATTATGCCATTGAGGTCATCACCGTCATGCCGAACAGCCCCGCGCTGGAGGCAGACCTCCGCCCCGGCGACCTCATCATCGGCGTTGCGGGCGAGGACGTTGCCACTCTCGGCTATAACGAGGCGGTCAACCGTATCCGCGGCGAGATCGGCACCGACGTGACGATCACGATCGCGCGCGGCGAGGGCGAAAAGGAGATCTTCGATCTCACGCTCACCCGCCGACTGGTCGAGGAGCAGACGGTCACCTACGAGACCATCGAGATGCCCGGACTTGTGCGTCCCATCGCACTGATCCGCATCAGCGCTTTTGATGAAAAGACCCCCTCGCAGTTTGCCGAAGCGATCAGCAGGGGACAGACGGAGCGCGTACACGGCTATATTTTCGACGTCCGCAACAACGGCGGCGGCGAGCTGAAATCCATCGTCTCCATTCTCGATATGCTTTTGCCCGAAGGACCCATTGTCCGCGTGCAGTACAAGGATGGTACCGAGGAGGTCCACACCTCCGACGAGCGCGAGCTTGACGAGCCGATGGTCGTCCTCTGCAACGAGCGCACCGCTTCTGCGGCAGAGCTGTTCGTCTCCGCGCTCCGCGATTACCAGAAGGGCGTCATCGTCGGCACCAACACCTACGGCAAGGGCACGGTGCAGAGCATCCTCCCCTTGAAGAGCGGCGCAGGACTGCGTATCTCGATCGCGATGTATCTCCCGCCCTTCGGTGAGAACTTTGAGGGTGAGGGCGTAGCGCCGCACATCGAGGTAGAGCTTGCGGACGAATACAAAAACCTCAACCTGTATAGGGTTGCACACGAAAACGACGCGCAGCTGCAAGCGGCGCTGGATCTCTACAAATAATCTATAAAAGGAACGGTACAAAACAATGGCAGCAGCAAAGCAGATGCACTATACCAAGGAAGGCTATCAGGCGCTCGTAGACGAGCTCGAATACCTGAAAACGACCCGACGCGCCGAGGTCAAGGAGGCGCTGGCGACCGCCCGCTCCTACGGTGACCTTTCGGAGAACAGTGAGTACGACGAGGCAAGAAATGAGCAGGCAAAGGTCGAGAGCCGCATTACCGAGCTCGAGGCGCTCATCATCCACGCGATCGTCGTCGATGAGAGCGAGATCGATATGTCCAAGGTTTCGATCGGCTCGACCGTCAAGATCAAGAATATGAAGGCAAAGAAGGAGGTCGAGTACACGCTCGTTTCCTCCAACGAGGTAGATTTCTGGAGCGGCAAGATCTCCGACCAGTCTCCCATCGGCGCGGCACTGATCGGCGCGCGCGAGGGGGATACCGTTACGGTAGAAGCACCCGACGGTGAGTTCAAGGTCAAGATCCTGTCGGTCACGAGAGCAAAGGCAAACGGTTAAAACGAGGATATCACAATGGCAGAAAACGTACAGAACAATCAGCCAAACAGCACAAGCGAGCTTGCGGTGCGCCGCGAGAAGCTTGCAACCCTGATGGCAGAGGGACGCAATCCCTTTTTGATCACCAAGTTCGATCAGGATGCCTACAGTGAGGACATCAAAGCTTCCTACGTCGAGGGTGAGGAGAAAAACGTAAAGATCGCAGGCAGAATCGTTGCTAAGCGCGTGATGGGTAAGGCGTCGTTCATGCACCTGATGGACACCAAGGGCCGCATCCAGTGCTACGTCACCAGAGACGACCTCGGCGAAGAGCCGTATGCACATTTCAAAAAATACGACATCGGCGACATCGTGGGTATCAGCGGTTTTGTGTTCACCACCAAGACCGGCGAGATCTCGGTACATGCTAAGGAGATCACCCTTCTGTCGAAGTCGCTGCTTCCTCTGCCGGAAAAATATCATGGCTTGCAGGATACCGACCTGCGCTTCCGCCAGAGATATGTGGACCTCATCGTCAACCCTGAGGTCAAGCGCAATTTCGTGATCCGCAGCCAGTTTATCAAGCACATGCGCAACTATCTGGACGATATGGGCTATATCGAAGTTGAGACACCTGTGCTGAATACGATTGCAGGCGGTGCGTCTGCGCGTCCGTTCATCACGCACCACAACACGCTCGATATTGATATGTATATGCGCATCGCAACCGAGCTGCCCTTAAAGCGTCTGATCATCGGCGGCATGGATCGCGTGTATGAGATCGGTCGTATCTTCCGTAACGAGGGCATGGACCCGAGACATAACCCCGAGTTTACCTCGGTAGAGCTGTATCAGGCGTATGCCGATTTCCACGATATGATGGATATTGCCGAGGGCATTTATACCACCTTTGCGCAGAAGTATTTCGGCACGTATGAGCTGGAATGGATGGGCGAAAAGATCGACCTTACTCCCGGCTGGCCGCGCATGACCATGGTTGAGGCGGTCAAGAAGTTCGTCGGCATCGACTTTGGCGCCATCACCGATGATGCGGAGGCGGTTGCCGCCGCCAAGGCGATCGGCGTTGAGCTTGCCGAGGCTGCGGAAAAGACGTGGGGCAACGCGCTCTACGCCTGCTTCGACCAGCGTGTCGAGGAGCACCTTGTACAGCCTACGTTTATCACCATGTACCCCGTCGAGGTCTCCCCGCTGACCAAAAAGTCGCCCGAGGATCCGAGACTTACCGAGCGTTTTGAGTTCTTCATCTGCCGCAGTGAGATGGGCAATGCCTACTCCGAGCTGAACGATCCGCTCGACCAGAGAGAGCGCTTCATGAAGCAGGTAGAGCAGCGCGAGCGCGGCGACGACGAGACAGAAATGCTGGATGAGGACTTCCTCACCGCGATGGAATACGGCATGCCTCCCACGGGCGGCATGGGCATGGGCATCGACCGTGCAGTCATGCTCTTTACCAACTCTGATACCATCCGCGAGGTCATCCTCTTCCCCACCATGAAACCCGAAAACTAAAAGAACCCCACAAGCCTTGCTCCGCAAGGCTTGTGGGATTTTTCTTTTTGCAAAATCTGCGGTTTTGCTTCGGGGGCGCATTGTTATATTGTTTCCAAAGCACGGGAAAAATGGGAGAAAAGAACATAGACTTTTTGCTTTTTTATGCTATAATGAAAATGCTATTGTTGCGGGAAAGGGGCGTGAGCGATTGTGCAATATACAGGCAGATCGGAATGGCGAAAAAAAGCGGAATTGCTCGGAGACGCTCTTATTTCCTGTAATACGGTCGCTTGCGAAGCGGTAATTCCGCGGGACATTTCTTCGGATCATCTGTATTCAAACGAGATCTTTGAGGTGAATATCGTAACGGATGGGAGCGGGATCTGTCAGGTGTTCGGCCAGTCTATCCCCTGTAATAAAGGCGATATTTTTGTGATTCCGCCGGATATTCCGCACAATTGCTTTGTTGCGGACGACACGGGTAAAATGCACGTATCGCAACTGCTGTTCGACAGTAAAGACTGGTTTTTGGGAGACGTTGCGGATATCGGAACCCCCAGATTTTGCTACGGGATCTTTTGCGGCAGTCCCATAATCGCTTATGCGACGTTAAACGCAAAAACGTATGATGCGATCCTTTCTTGCTTTGAGAGCGTCCGGTACGAAATTTCCGAAAAACAGCAGGATTGGAAGGAAGCGGCACGTTTGCAGCTATCCATGCTTTTTATTACGCTTGCAAGATATATCGGCAAGGCAGAGCAAACGCAAGCTACTTTTGTGAAAGAGTGGCACTATGCCGGTCTGGCGGTACAGATCGTAATGGAAAATTTCTCGGATCGGGACCTGAAGCTCGAGACGTTGGCGCAAATGATGTATATAAGCAAATCGCATCTCAGCCGGCTGTTTCGTGAGTTTACGGGCGAGCCGTTTTCGCAGTATTTGCGCACGATACGGCTAAACCATGCATGTAAGCTTTTGCGCGAAACCGATATGCCCCTGGAGCAGATCCTTTCGGCATGCGGCATGTATGATCTGCGTGCCTTTTATCGGAACTTCCAAAACCATACGGGTACAACGCCCAACCAATACAGAAATAAAAAAATACAGAATATCTCGAAAGGGGAAAAGATCGTGAGCATCTTGAATGAAATTTCGGAAAACATGCAAAAAGGAAAGGCGAAGGCGGTAACGGAGCTTGTGCAGCAGGCACTGGATGCGGGAGTCGCTCCGGAACAAATACTGAATGAAGGCCTGCTTGCCGGAATGAGTGTTATCGGCGAGAAGTTTAAGAAAAACGAAGTGTATATTCCGCAGGTGCTTGTGGTTGCACGTGCTATGAACATGGGAGCACAAGTGCTGAAGCCCCATCTTGTTTCCGAGGGGGTTCAGGCGAAAGGAAAGGTTTGCCTCGGCACCGTCAAGGGCGATCTTCACGATATCGGCAAGAATCTTGTCAAAATGATGCTGGAAGGCAAGGGGCTTGAGGTCATTGACCTTGGCACCGACGTTGCACCGGAAACCTTTGTAAAAACTGCGGTGGAGCAAAACTGTGCCGTGATTTGCTGTTCGGCTCTGCTGACCACAACGATGAGCGTTATGGAAGACGTTGTAAAAGCGGCAGAGGCTGCGGGTATCCGCGATAAAGTAAAAATCATGATCGGCGGTGCGCCCGTGACCGAGGAATTCTGCAAGCAGATCGGAGCGGATGCATACACGGTCGATGCGACAAGTGCGGCGGAGATCGCACTGGAATTCTGTAAGGCGTAAAGGAACGGCGATTTTGGAGAATATATGAAAACCAACATGATTACGTTGCTGGAAAAGGCGGCAAGATCCGATAAAAAGCAAGGATTGCCGATCCTTTCGTTCCCTGCGGCACAAAAGCTTGGGGTTACCGTTGAAGCGCTTGTGAAAGACAGCGAGCTTCAGGCAAAGGCTATTGAAACCGTGGCACGCTCCACCGACACCGTCGCGGCGATCAGTCTTATGGACCTGTCGGTGGAGGCAGAAGCGTTCGGTGCAACGGTGAAGTTTGCGCCCGACGAGGTTCCTGCGATCGTCGGTCAGCTGATTGCGGACGAAGCGGGAGCAGATGCACTCGAAGTACCTACACTTGACAAGGGCAGAGCCGCTGTTTGCGTTGAGGGCATCCGCCTTGCGGCGGAGCGGATCACCGATAAGCCTGTTCTTGCCGGCATGATCGGTCCTTTGTCTCTTGCGGGCAGACTTATGGACGTAACCGAGATCATGTATCTGTGTTTTGATGCCCCTGAAGCGGTGCACAAGGTGCTTGAAAAGGTGACTGTCTATCTGATTGAATATGCAAAAGCTTTCAAGGCGGCGGGAGCATCGGGAATTATGATGGCAGAGCCGCTTGCGGGCATTATGAGCCCCGATATGGCAGAGGAATTCTCGGTCCCGTATGTCAAGAGAATCATCGACGCCGTACAAGAGGAAGACTTTGCCCTGATCTACCACAATTGCGGAAATGCGATTCTGGATATGGCAGAGGAGATCTTTTCACAAGGTGCGGCGGCATACCATTTCGGCAATGCGGTTGCCATGGAAAAAATGCTTGCCGTTGCACCGCGGGATACGATCTGCATGGGCAATATTGACCCGGTATCGCAGTTTGCGGACGGCACACCCGAAAGCATGACCGCGGCAGTGAACGATCTGCTTTTGCGATGTGCAAAATATCCGAATTTTGTGATTTCCTCCGGTTGCGATATTCCGCACCATGCAAGCTGGGAAAACATTGATGCTTTCTTTAAGGCAGTCGGAGAATGGAAAGAATAGGGATTGTAGGAAGGGAACGAAAATGACATCTTATGAGAGAGTGCTGAAAACAATAAGGCACGAAGAGCCTGACCGTGTTCCGATTGGTGAGTGGGGTATCGACCACGACCACGTATCGAAGATCATAGGCAGACACACGTATTGGAGAAACCGAAAGGATACGACGCTCGCGCTCTGGGATAACCGCCGTGATGAGGTGGTTGAATCCATGAAAGAAGACTATGCAGAGCTGGTAGAAAAACTGGACTACGATATCGTAACGGTGGAATTGGTTCCGCCGAAGAGCCATTGCACGAAAAACAAGCCGAAGCAGATCGACGACGAAACGTGGGAGGACGCATCCGGCAGGATCTATAAATACTGTGCGGCGAACGACTCCATCATGGGCGTGACCAAAAAGGAAGGCGTGTTTGAACTCAGTGACGAGCAGATCGAACGCGCCATTGAACGCGCGGGCAACGAGATCGACGACTCCAGATTTGAACTGATAGACTATTGCAGAGCGCGTTTTCCGGATAAGATCATTCTTTGCAGAAGCGTGAACATCCAAGGACTTATGTTCGGACCGTACGGCGGCAGTTATGAGACGAATCTTATGCGCGTTTTTATGTGCGAAGAGGAGCTTGAGCGTCTCGGTGCCGCGGCGGTGGCATACAATCGCAAGCTGATTGAAAAATGCAAGGAAAAAGGCGTGGATATTATGATGCAGGGCGAGGATTACGGTATGAATACCGGATGCATTTTCGACCCGGACAGCATTCGCAAGCTTTTCTTCCCCGTCATGACACAGATCAATCACGACACCAAAGCGGCAGGAATGATCCCCTTCTATCATTGTTGCGGAAACATATGGGATATTCTGGACGACTACGTGGCTGCCGGTTATCAGGGCTACCAGTCTATTCAGGAAAGCGCGGGAATGGATAACAAAACCGTAAAAGCAAAGTATGGTGATCAGCTTACCATGTGGACGGGAATCCAGTGCGAGACTTTGATTGAAGGAACAAGAGCGCAGGTGGATGAAGAGGTAAAACGCAATCTTGCGCTTTTGAAGCCGGGCGGCGGATTTATCTTCGGTTCTACGAACAGCGTACAATTCGGTGCGAACACCGACAACTATCTGCGTGCTTTGGAGCTTGTCAGAAAGTACGGCAATTATTGATGCATACCCGAAAAGGAAGACGTTTTTGCACAGACATCTTCCTTTTTGCATTTTTGGGGGGAGAAGTATAAAATAATCACGAAAAACAGGAATTCTTTGTTATATTTTTCCGGAATTGTTTTTTATAGACTTCGACAGTGCGTTTGCCATCGAAAATACAACAGCCAATCTCGGCGGGTCGGCTTTTGTCGGCTGTATGCACAAATTTTCTCGCATCCTCTGTACAAATGCGCGAAGCTGTGGTATACTAATATAATCGGTAAGTGTCGCAATTTTTACAGCTTTCTATAGGGAGGGGTTTTATGGACAAGTTTCAGCTCGTATCCAAATACAAGCCGACGGGCGACCAGCCCGAGGCGATCGAAAAACTGTCCGCGGGCGTAGACGCAGGGCTCTCTGAGCAGACCCTGCTCGGCGTTACCGGCTCGGGCAAGACCTTTACCATGGCAAATATCATCGCAAACGTCAACCGCCCCACCTTGGTGTTGGCACACAACAAAACGCTTGCCGCACAGCTTTGCACCGAGTTCCGCGAGTTCTTTCCGAACAACGCGGTCGAGTACTTCGTTTCCTACTACGACTATTACCAACCGGAGGCGTATATCCCCGGCAAGGACATTTATATCGAAAAGGATGCCATGATCAACGACGAGATCGACAAGCTCCGCCACAGCGCGACAAGCGCGCTGTTTGAGCGGCGGGACGTCATCATCGTTGCCAGTGTGTCCTGTATCTACTCGCTCGGCGACCCGTCCGAGTATCAGGAGCTCCAGATCATCGTGCGTTGTGGCATGGAGATGGAGCGCGAAGAACTGCTTCGCCGCCTTGTCATGATCGGCTACGAGCGCAACGACGTCGGCTTTGTGCGCGGCAAGTTCCGCGTGCGCGGCGACACGGTCGAGGTCTTTCCCGCCTCCGAAAACGAAAAGACCGTGCGCATTGAGTTCTTTGGCGACGAGATCGACCGCATCAGTGAGATCAACGCCGTCACGGGCGAGCTGATCCGCGCGCTGGAATTTACCGTCATTTTCCCTGCCACGCACTATGCCGTCACCGACGACAAGCGCGAGGAAGCCTTAAAAGACATCGAGGAGGAGCTGGAGGAGCGTATCGAGTTCTACAAGTCGCAGAACAAGCTCATTGAGGCACAGCGCATCGAGCAACGCACGCGCTACGACCTCGAAATGCTCCGTGAGGTCGGCTTTTGCTCGGGCGTGGAAAACTATTCGCGCGTGCTCTCCCGCCGCCCCGCGGGATCGACGCCGTACACCCTGCTCGATTATTTCCCCAAGGATTTTCTTATGTTTATCGACGAGTCGCACGTCACCCTGCCGCAGGTGCGCGGCATGAGCGGCGGCGACCGTGCGCGCAAGACCAACCTTGTGGAATACGGCTTCCGCCTGCCAAGTGCCTACGACAACCGCCCGCTCTTCTTTGACGAGTTTGAAAGCAAGCTCAATCAGGTCATCTACGTCAGCGCCACCCCCGGCGAGTACGAGCAAACGCGCAGTGGGCAGATCGTGGAGCAGATCATCCGCCCCACGGGACTCCTCGACCCCGTCGTCGAGGTACGCCCCATTGAGGGGCAGGTGGACGACCTCATGGGCGAGATCCGCGCCCGCAGTGCGCGCGGCGAGCGCGTGCTGGTCACCACCCTCACCAAGAAAATGGCGGAGGATCTCACGGGATACCTCGACGGCAACGGCATCAAGGTCAAATATATCCACCACAGTGTAGAAACCATGGAGCGCATGGAGATCGTGCGCGATCTGCGTCTCGGCGTGTTCGACGTGCTGGTCGGCATCAACCTGCTCCGCGAGGGTCTCGACATCCCCGAGGTTTCGCTGGTTGCCATTCTCGATGCGGACAAGGAGGGTTTCCTTCGCAGTGAGACCTCGCTTGTGCAGACGGTCGGCCGCGCCGCCCGAAATGCTTCGGGCAAGGTCATCATGTACGCCGATACCGTCACGCGGTCGATGAAGGGCGCGATCGAGGAGACCGAGCGCAGGCGCTCCATACAGGATGCTTACAACAAGGCAAACGGCATCGAGCCGAAGACCATCGTCAAGGGTGTTGCCGACGTGATCAGCCTCGGCGGCAAGAGCAAGAAGGAAGCCGCCAAGGAAAAGAAGAAGCTGTCGAAGCCCGAGCGCGAAAAGATGATCGAACAGCTTACCGCCGAAATGCGGCAGGCGGCACAGAAGCTCGAATTTGAAAAAGCCGCCTTCCTACGCGATAAGATAAAAGAGCTCAAGGGAATATAAGCGATAAATTATAGGTTGAAAAGTTGTTTGCGAAAAACCCCTCATCACCCGCTTCGCGGGAGCTTCCCCCCAGGGGGAAGCTGTTGGTGCGCTGTATTACCTTCCCCCTCGGGGGAAGGTGGCGGCGAAGCCGTCGGATGAGGGG
>JAZQHV010000021.1:0-11324 GCA_045540755.1 Eubacteriales bacterium | reverse complement strand
AGCGACGCTTTGCGTCGCATTGGCGGCTGACTGAGGGAGGGAAAAAGTAAGAAATTCCATGGATCTCTCCCTCCGACACGCTACGCGCGCCACCTCCCTCGTCTGAGGGAGGCGAAGAAAAAGCTCCAGTTTACTCACCGTTAAATTCCAATTTCCCTCGCTCTGTTAAAAATTTGTTAATCCTATTGCAAATTGCATGAAAATTGATATAATATTTATTTAGATAATAATTTTAAAGGAGATATACAATGGAAACCAAGCTCAACAAAGCAAGCTTCAAGGGCGTAGAGGGCCCCGTGCTGACCATCGTTATGGACGGTGTCGGCATTGCGCCGAACAACGGTGCAAACGCGGTTGCGGCGGCAAACACTCCCACGCTCGATATGCTGATGGAAAAATACCCCATGGTCGCGCTCAAGGCGCACGGCACTGCCGTAGGTCTGCCCGGTGACGACGACATGGGCAACTCCGAGGTCGGTCACAACGCACTCGGCGCAGGTCAGGTCTTTGCACAGGGCGCAAAGCTCGTTTCCCAGTCCATCGAAAGCGGCAAGATGTTCGCAGGCGAGACCTGGAAGAAGCTCATCTCGAACGTCAAGGACAATGCATCCACCCTGCATTTCCTCGGTCTGTTCTCGGACGGTAATGTACACTCGCACATCGACCATCTGAAAGCCATGATCAATCAGGCAAAGGCAGAGGGCATTGCACGTGTTCGCGTACACATTCTCATCGACGGCCGCGACGTCGGCGAGACCAGCGCATTTGACTACATTGATCCCTTCGAGGCGTACCTCGACGGCATGCGCGATGCAAACTTCGATATCAAGATCGCATCGGGCGGCGGACGTATGCAGATCACCATGGACCGCTACGAGGCAAACTGGGCAATGGTCGAGGCAGGCTGGAAGACCCACGTACTCGGCGAGGGCAGACAGTTCGCCTCCGCACACGAGGCAGTCGAGACCTACCGTAAAGAGCTCGGCGTCATCGACCAGGATCTCCCCGCGTTCGTCATCGCAGAGAACGGCGCACCCGTCGGCACGGTCAACGACGGCGACAGCGTGATCTTCTACAACTTCCGCGGCGACCGCTCCATCGAGATCTCCAAGGCGTTTGACGATGCCGACTTCACGCACTTTGACCGCGTTCGCTACCCCAAGGTCATCTACGCGGGCATGCTGGAGTACGACGGAGACCTGCACATCCCTTCGAACTACCTTGTCAATCCCCCCGAGATCACCAATACCATGGGTGAGTACCTCACAAACAGCGGCGTTTCCATCCTCGCGATCTCCGAGACGCAGAAATACGGGCACGTGACCTACTTCTGGAACGGTAACAAGAGCGGCAAGTTCTCCGAGGACCTTGAGACCTACATCGAGATCCCCTCGGACGTCGTTCCCTTTGAGCAGCGCCCGTGGATGAAGTGCGCAGAGATCACCGACAAGCTTATTGAGTGCCTCGAGAGCGGCAAGTATCAGTGCCTCCGCGTCAACTTCCCGAACGGCGACATGGTCGGTCACACGGGCAGCTTCCTCGCTACCCAGTGTTCCATGGAAGCACTCGACTTGTGCCTCGCGCGCATCCTCAAGGTCGTGGACAAGCTCCACGGCGTAGCCATCATCACCGCAGACCACGGTAACGCAGACGAGATGTACGAGCTCGACAAGAAGGGTGAGCTGAAGCTCGGTAAGGACGGCTCCAAGAAGTCCAAGACCAGCCACACGCTCAACCGCGTTCCCTGCATCATCTATGACAATTTCAACACCGATGCGTACACGGTAAAGGCGGACGACGGCTCCTTCGGTCTCTCGAACGTAGCCGCAACCACCGTTAACCTCCTCGGTTACGAGGCTCCCGCAATGTGGGACGCTTCGATCATCGAACTGAAGTAAAACAAAAAAGAGGGTTGCAAACGCAACCGTGTTTTTTTGTTTATCTTTCTTCGCGGAAAAGGCGGGCGACCAATGGTCGCCCCTACAGGGTTTATTCCAATTTACCGCCGACCATACGGTCGGCTTTTTTGCACATGTTATTTCGGTATACGGAGAATGGTCTTTGTGGTTTTGATCATTTCGGCAATGGATTTCAACTCGTCCGCGGAGCAATCCTGCAAAAGCGCGTCGATCATGCCCAAGGAAACGGACTGACTTTTCACAAGATTCGTATACACCAATTCGTCCAGCGTTGTCTCCAAGGCGTTGGCAATGCTCAAAAGCGTAGGAAGGCTCACTTTCGTAGTGGCACGCTCAATATGAGAGATCGTAGTGGGCTCTACTTCGGACAGTTCTGCCAATTCTGCTTGTGACAGATTTCTTTTATTTCTAATTTCGCGGATACGAACACCAATAATCGTATAGTCAAGTCTCATATCAGCACCTCGAAAAATGTTTACAAAGTTATTGTATATCCTATTCGGACATGGTAAAATAACTTGTGTGTCCCGATGGGATGCAAAATTACATTTTTCCAAAAAAGAGGAGGTCTATTCATGTACGTGACTTTCTTTGGTCACAGGGATACGCCCTCGTCGGTTTACGAGGATCTGCTTTCGGTCATCACCGATCTTGTTGAAAATAAAAAAGCCACCCATTTTTACGTCGGTGACAAGGGCAGCTTTGACCGTATGGCGCGAGGCGCTTTGCGAACGCTTTCCAAAGCGTATCCGCAGATCCAATATGCAGTTGTGCTCGCATACCTCCCATTGGAAAAGCCCGCAGACCCGTGGCAGGAAGATCATGATCCCACGCTTTTTCCCGAGGGATTGGAGAACGTATCGCCAAGATACGCGATCGAAAGGCGCAACCGTTTTATGGTGGAACAGTCCAACATTGTCGTGACCTACGTAAAGCGCTCGCACGGCGGCGCGGCAAAATTCAAGGCTTTCGCGCTCCGAAAAGGCAAAACGGTAATAGAGCTTGCAAAGTAAAAAACAAACCGTACAGTCGGTAACAAATTGGGAAGTTGAAGGGATGCGAATGTGAGAACCTTTTAAGGAAAGGTTCTCGCGCTCTCCAAACCTTTTTAAAAGGAATTTGTTTGAAAGACGGGCGTGTACCGGCTTTCAAACTCCTTAAAGGGGCGACTGCGGTGAGCAGTCCGCGAGGCTTGCGCCCCTCCCCACTTGAAAATCCTTGGATTTTCAAGTGAGATAACCTATAATTTGTCACGCACACGCAAAAAGAAGGTTGCAAACGCAACCGTCTTTTTTTGTTTATCTTTCTTCGCGGAAGTAGGCAAGACCAAGACTCTGCGGAGGCTGGCTCTCGCGCTTTTCGCGGATACTGGTAACGACCAGAACGATGATCGTGACCACGTAGGGGAGCATCTTGAAGAGCTCCTGCTCACCGACACCGAAGCCGGGGATCTGCACGAAGGTATACAGGATATACAGACCGCCGAAGACCAGCGAGCCGAAGATACCCGTGTTGGGACGCCACACGGCGAAGATGACCAGCGCAATAGCAAGCCATCCGCGGTCGCCGAAGCCGTCGTTGGACCAGATGCCCATATAGTCAATGACGTAATAGAGGCCGCCGAGTCCTGCGATCATACTGCCTACACAGGTGGCAACGTACTTGTACAGTCCCACGTTGATGCCCGCCGCGTCAGCGGTCGCGGGGCTTTCACCCACGGCGCGGAGCTGTAGACCGACGCGCGTGTGCTTCAGCACGTACGCCGCAACGAGTGCGATGATCACGGCGAGGTACACGAGGAAGCCGTGCGAAAGGAAGATCTGTCCGAACCAGCCGAGCTTATTGGCGAACGGCAGGCTCTTGGAATAGTAGATCTCAAACTGCGTCAACTCGATCGAGGTCGCACCGTTTGCGGCAAGCTTTGTCAGCGAGCCGCCGAAGAAGTTGCCGATGCCGATGCCGAAGGTGGTGAGCGCAAGGCCCGTCACGTTCTGGTTGGCGCGGAGCGTGACCGTGAGGAAACAGTAGATCAGGCCCATCACGAGCGAGCCCGCAAGCGAGCAAAGGAACGGGATCAGGATCGCAAGAGCGGGATGCATGGTCTCGACCGCATTCTGATAAAAGAACGCGCCGATAACGCCGCTGATACCGCCAACGTACATAATACCGGGAATACCGAGGTTGAGGTGACCCGACTTTTCGGTGATGATCTCACCCGTGGAGCCGAACAGGAGCGGAATGCCCTGCATGATGGCACGCTGTAAGAAGGTTGCTATCATTTCGCCTTGCCCTCCTTTTCGCGGAATTTGATGCTGTAGTTGATAAAGAACTCACTGCCGATGATGAAGAAAATGATGATACCCGTGACAATATCCGAGAAGGCATGGTTGAGACCAAGCTCGGTCGCGATATTGGTCGCGCCCTTCTCGAGGAACACGATGATAAACGAGGTCAACAGCATGGTGATGGGGTTGAATTTTGCAAGCCAGGACACCATGATGGCAGTAAAGCCGCGCCCGTCGATGGTCTCGGGCGTGATCGAGTGGTCGGCACCCGAAACGAGCAGAAAGCCCGCGATGCCGCAGAGTGCGCCCGAAAGGATCATGGTACGCAGAATGACCTTGTTGACGTTGATGCCGATGTAGCGCGCGGTGTTCTCGCTTTCGCCGACGACCGAGATCTCATAGCCGTGCTTGGAATACTTGAGGTAAACGTACATCAGCACGGTCAAAAAGAACACGATCAGAATGCCGAAGAGGTATTTCTTGCCGACAAAGCTTGTGCCGCCGAGCTCGGGGAGCCAGCCCGCCATGGTCTTGCCGTTGATGATACCGATCTTGCCCGAGCCTGCGGGTACTGCCCAGATGTAGACGAAGTAGGCAACGATCTGCGTGGCGATATAGTTCATCATCAGGGTGAACAGGGTTTCGTTGGTGCCCCATTTTGCCTTGAAGATCGCGGGAACGACTGCCCACAGTGCGCCGAACAGCATTGCCGCCAGTGCCATCGCAGGGATGAGCACCGCGTTCGGGAGCTTGTCGCCGACCTTGAGCATGATCGCGGCGGCGGCAAAGCCGCCGATAGGCGCCTGACCCTCGGCGCCGATGTTCCAGAAGCGCATCTTGAACGCGGGGGTCACGGCGAGCGATACGCAAAGCAGCATTGCGAGCGCCTGTATGAGGTTCCAGAAGCGGCGGGGCGTGCCAAAGGCACCGTCCCACATGGTCTTATAGATCTCGACGGGGTTCTCACCCGTGAGGAGGTAGGAAACGACGCCGCTGAACAGAAGTGCAAGCACGACCGCCGAAATGCGGACGAGCCAGCTCTGCCACCAGGCGATGCCGTCGCGTTTTACGATGTGAAACAGAGGCTCACGGACTTTTTCATGCGTTTTCATTGCCGTTTTCCTCCTTTGTGACAGTTTTGGTCATGAGCAGACCGATCTCTTCCTTGGTCGCGGTGCGCGCATCGACCAGACCCGTAACGTGTCCGGAGCCGATGACGAGAATACGGTCGCACAGCTCGATCAGCACGTCGAGGTCCTCGCCGACGAAGATGACGGCAACGCCCTCTTTCTTTTGCTGATTGAGCAGGTTGTAGATGGTGTACGAGGAGTTGATGTCAAGACCTCTTACAGGGTATGCCGCCATCAGCACGGTGGGGGCGGCGGCGATCTCTCTGCCGACCAGTACCTTCTGCACGTTACCGCCCGAAAGACGGCGTACAGGCGTGTTTGCACCCGGGGTAACGACCTCCAGACGGCGGATGATATCCTCGGCAAGATCCTTCGGCTTCTTACGTTCGAGGAATACGCTCTTGCCGCGGCGGTAACTGCGGAGCATCATGTTGTCTACGATGTCCATGTTGCCGACAAGGCCCATGCCGAGGCGATCCTCGGGCACGAAGGAAAGGCGCACACCGAGATCACGGATCTGGAGAGGGGTTTTGTCGCGCAGGTCGTCGATCTCGCCTGTTTTGGGATTGTGATAATAGATATCGCCCTCGGAAAGCTTTTGCAGACCCGCGATCGCCTCGAGCAGCTCGCGCTGACCGCTACCCGCAATGCCTGCGATACCGAGGATCTCACCCGAGTACGCCGTAAAGGAAACGTCGTCGAGCATCTTGACGCCCTCGCGGTTCAGACAGGTCACGTCCTTGAGCTCAAGACGCGGTACGGGGTTCTGCGGCTCCGAACGGTCGATGTTGAGCGTGACCTTTTTGCCTACCATCATTTCGGTAAGCGCCATTTCGGTCGTCTCGGCGGTGTTGACCGTGCCGATGTACTTGCCCTTGCAGAGTACCGAAACGCGGTCGGACAGAGAAAGCACCTCGTGCAGCTTGTGCGTGATGATGACGATTGCCTTGCCCGCCTCGCGCATCTTGCGCAGTACGGCAAACAGCTTTTGCGTTTCCTGCGGGGGGAGCACGGCGGTCGGCTCATCGAGAATGAGGATGTCCGCGCCGCGGTAGAGCACCTTGATGATCTCGACCGTCTGCTTTTCGGAGACGCTCATCTCGTAGATCTTCTTCATCGGGTCGATCTCAAAGCCGTACTGCTCACTGATCTCGCGCACGCGCTTTGCCGCCTTTTTCAGGTTGTATTTTCCCTGATCCTCCAGTCCGAGAATAATGTTCTCGGTCGCGGTAAACACGTCTACCAGCTTGAAATGCTGGTGGATCATGCCGATCTTATACTTGAAAGCATCCTTGGGGGAGCGGATAACGACCTCCTCGCCGTCGATGAAGATCTGCCCGTGATCGGGGAAATAAATACCCGCGATCATGTTCATCAGCGTGGTCTTGCCGCTACCGTTTTCGCCGAGGATGGAAAGGATCTCACCGCGCTTTACCATAAGGTCCACGTTGTCGTTGGCGACAACGCTGCCGAAGGTCTTGGTGATGCCCTTCAGTTCGATTGCGTAACTCAAATTTCTACCTCCGTTTTTCTTCAAGGGGGTGAGACCGCACCCGAGATTCGGGTGTGCTCCCATCGCCTTGAAAACAAGTGTAGGCGAGACACATGCGTGCCTCGCCTAACCTTTTGTTTTTCTTAGAATGCGCTGTTCAGCAGCTCGATGCCGTCGATCTGTACGTCGAAGTAAGGAGCACTGCGGTACTCGGACTCATGGAAGTAGCCGTTTGCAACAGCCTCGGTATCCTTCTCATATGCGGGATCGGTGTCCACGTCTGCCATGTAGGAGGTCAGAACCTCGTTGCCAACGGTGAACAGAGCGGTGTTGAATACCTCTACGGTGCCGTCGATCAGCTGAGCCTTAACCTTTGCGATCTCGTCAGCGGTGCCTGCGGCAGCAGCCTTCTCGTTGACGTCGGTCAGAACAACGGAGCCGGTCTCGATGGTGCCGGTCCAGTCAGCGGGGATCTCCTCGCCGTTTGCAACAGCGTTTACAACGAACTCATAGTAAGGAGCCCAGTTGATGCGCGAGGAAACGATGAAGGTGTTGGGGCATGCGGAAACGGTGGAGCCGTTGTAGGAAACGTTGGGAACGCCTGCGGTCTCACATGCGGTAGGAGCACCCATGGAGTCTGCATGCTGGCTGATCAGTACGCAACCCTGTGCGATCAGGTTGGTAGCCGCTTCCTTCTCTGCAGCCTCGTCGTACCAGGAGCCGGTGAACTGTACCTTCATGGTAACAGAGGGGCAAACGGTCTTTGCGCCGAGGTAGAAGGAGGTGTAGCCGGACATAACCTCTGCGTAGGTGAATGCGCCAACGTAGCCCATTACAGCCTGCTCAGCAGTGATCTTGCCGTCTGCGATCATCTCGTTGAGCTTGAGACCTGCAGCGATACCTGCAAGGTAACGGCCCTCATAGATGGATGCGAATGCGTTGTGGAAGTTTGCAAGGTTCTCGGTGTGTGCCATCGTACCGGTTGCATGGCAGAACTCAACGTCCGGGAACTCCTGTGCTGCCTGGAGCATGTAGGACTCGTGACCGAAGGAGTTTGCAAATACGATGTTGCAGCCGCGGTCTACGAGGTCAACAGCTGCCTCATAGCAAGCGTTGGACTCGGGAATGTTGGTCACGATGATGACCTGATCGTCGGAAAGGCCGAGATTTGCCTGTGCCTCTTTCATCGCGTTGATGAAGTTGAGGTCGTAGGTGGAGTTTTCGTCGTGCAGGCAGATCAGACCGAACTTGATGTCTGCAAGCGGATTCTCCACGGGAGCTGCGGTGGTCTCTGCGGGAGCGTCGCCGGTCTGTACGGGAGCTGCAGTGGTCTCTGCGGGCTTATCGCCGCCGCAAGCAACCAGAGCAAACGCCATAACAGCTACCAGGACAAGTGCAAGAAGCTTTTTCATTGGTGGTTTCCTCCAAAAAAATATTTTGAGGGCTCACGGGCCCTCTGCTATCGCTTTCATTATACTAAATAATGTCACTGCCCGCAAGTTGCATTTTCACCAAAAATCGACCGCGTTTTTTTGCTTTTTCCACAATTGTGACAATCCTTTCCTGTTGCTTTTTGGGGCGGTGTGTGATACAATGTCTACATATTATCTAATAAAAGGATCTCTCTGCATGAAATTTCAACTGCTCCGAAAAATCCTCGCGGTCATCGGCGTGACCGTGTTTATGCTCCTTGTGGGGCTGTACGTCCTCGTCGGCACCGTGATCCACGGCCCGTCGGAAACGGCGAGCCGCCTGCTCGTCACCACTCTGATGGAGACCAGTGCGGCAAAATTCGTTCCCTATCTCTATCTGTCTGCCGCCGAGGTGGAGGCGATGATCGCTACCGAGGAGGAGGTTGCAGACCCCTTTTTTGAGCCTACGCTGATCTCCCTGCCCTCGCGTACCGAAAACGCAGAGGAGGACGCCCCCGTCACCGACAGCGGCATTGAGATCGAGGACGTGAAGGGCGCCACCTTTTACGGAAAAATGCTGATCGTCAAGGATCCGACGCGCGTATTTGTCGGCATTCCGCCCGAAGGCTTCGGCGCGGATAAAAAAGGTATGTCCGTACACGCCATGATCGACCACTACGGCGCGGTCGCAGGCACAAACGCAGGCGGCTTCCACGACCCGAACGGTACGGGCACGGGCGGCATCCCCGAGGGACTCGTCATTTACGAGGGCGAACTTCTCTGGGGCGACATGAACACCTATTATTCGCTCGCGGGCATTGACGCCGACGGACTTTTGCACGTCGGCCGCATCACCGCGAAGAGCGCGCTGGAGCGCGGCGTACAGTATGCGGCGTCCTACGGTCCCGCACTGATCGTGAACGGCGTGCCGCAGAACGAAAAGCGCTCGCTCGGCGGCGGTCTCAACCCGCGCACGGCGATCGGACAGCGCGCGGACGGCGCCATGCTGCTTCTGGTGGTCAACGGGCGCACGGTCGATTCGCTCGGTGCGAAGTTTGACGACCTTGTGGAGGTCTTTCTTGCCTACGGTGCGGTCAATGCGACCAACCTCGACGGCGGCTCCTCCTCCCTGATGATCTACGAGGGCGAAAACGTCACCCACAGTGCCTACGTTTACGGCGAGCGCGTTGTCGCTACGTCCATTCTGGTAAAATAACATGAAAAAGAACAAAAACAAGACACATTACGTCGTGTACGAAGAGGTTTATGCGGAAGGACGCGGGCTTTCCTTTGGCAAAAAGCTCCTCATTTACATGCTCGTCCTCGGCGTGCTGATCGCGGGCGGCGTCATGCTTTTGCGGCGTGCGCTCCGCACCTACGAGCTGGCACAGCCCGACCGTGTGATCGCCTCCTATATCTCCCAAAGCGGCAAGACCGCCTTTTATCACGCGCTCTTGAACGTTTATCCCGATGCCGAGAACACCTATGAGCCGATCTATGACATCGCCGAGGAACTTGCCAACCGCTACAAGCAGAATATCACCTATACCCGCCTTGTTCGGGAAAGCACCTACGAAAATCCCGTGTATCTCTTGCAGAGCGAGGGAGAAAATCTGCTCAAGGTCACGCTGGCACAGACGGGCGAGACCGTCTTTCTCGGTGCGCCCGTGTACCGCGTTGCCTCCTCCGAGCTTGTGCTTTCCGAGCGGCTCGCCTTTGCCGATTACGGTATCGTGTTCCCCGTCGGGGCGACCGTGTTTATCAACGAACGTCCTTTGACCGTGGAGGCGGCGGATACCGAAAGCTTTACCCTGTTCGGCGACGACGGCAGCTTTGTCGCCTGCCTGCCCGCAAGCTTTGTCACCCGTCCGGAGGTGCGCGCATTTGTGGGCAACAAGGAGATCTTCCCCGAGGAGGGCGAACACTTTATCTTTGACCCCGAGGACAAGCTCCGTACTCTCGTGATCGAGGCGCCCGCAGGCGCGACCGTCCGCATTGACGGCGTTGCCGTTTCCTCCGTATTCGTGACGGAGGAGACCGAAAGCGCACCCGATGCTTTTGGCAATACGGTGCCGATGCGTACCTACACCGTGCCGACCGTGTGCGGCAGAGGGGCTGTGACCGTGGCAGAGGACGGACGCGCCCTCAAGACGGAAACGGTAAACGAGTACACCTCGGCTTTGCCGCATGCAGAGGAGGTTACGATCCGCATTCCGCCGACCGCCGTGCTCTATGCCGACGGCGTGGCAGTACAGCCGAGCGGCTTTGTAACGACCATGAAGGAGGCACTGCTCTCCGAGACGGCGGGCATGCGCGGTGCGCCTCCGAGCCATACCTACACGTTTGCGACGCTGTACACGGTGCCGGTCTTCACCGCCACCGACGGCGGCGCGCCGCTCGTCCCCGTGCGTGACGGGGATGCGATCGCCTTTTTGCCTGCGGCAGACGATGCCCTTGCCGAAAAGCACGCGGCGGCGGTGACTGCCTTTATGCAAAGCTATCTGCATTACACCACGCAGGGCTATCGCAATACGCGCGAGAACCTTGATGCTTTGCAGGTGCTTGTTGACGGTACAAGTCCCCTCTACGCGGCGCTTGAACGCTCCTACATCGGATATCAGTTTGCCTCGCCGCAGTCGGTGACCGTGCGCGAGATGCGCGCGGAGAATTTCCGTCCCCTTGGGGACGGTCTCTTCACCTGCGACGTGGTGTACAAGCTCGACCTTGCAAATTTTGTGGGCAAGACTGACGATGAAAACACCCTGCGGATCACCTTCCGCGTGCAAGACGGCTCCCCCCGCGCCGTTGCCCTTACGCAGGTGGGAAAGTAAGAAAACGAAACTGAAACGTCAGACCCTTTTTCAGGAAAAGGGTCCGACACCCCCAAAACCTTTTAAAAAAGGATTTTATAAAGCCCAAACAGAACGGTAAATTGGAATTTGAAAGGGAGTTAGTTTGGCTTTGATCCCCTCATCCGACGGCTTCGCCGCCACCTTCCCCCGAGGGGGAAGGTAATACAGCGCACCAACAGCTTCCCCCTGGGGGGAAGCTCCCGCGAAGCGGGTGATGAGGGGTTTTTCGCAAAC
>JAZQHV010000020.1:0-47793 GCA_045540755.1 Eubacteriales bacterium | reverse complement strand
GGTCGCCAAACCACTACCATTATATTGGGAGGTTTAATTATTTTCAAGAACTTCGGGCTTCGCTTATAGCTTGCCCATCTATCTTTACTGAAGCGTTTTATCGCTCCCCCGGTAGAACCGGGGGTTTATTTGTACTACCAATAATAAAAGACGGTTTCAAAATATGAAACCGTCTTTTTGTTTAAAATGTTCTTCTTCCTTCGATGGCGCGATTAAGCGTGACTTCATCCGCATATTCGATATCGCCACCAACGGGAATGCCATACGCAAGACGGCTGACAGTAACCCCCGTACTCTTTAAAAGCGAGGATATGTAAGTAGCCGTCGTTTCCCCTTCGACTGTAGGATTGGTCGCAATGATGACCTCTTTTACCCCATCCTGACAACGGCGAATGAGATCGGCAATTGCGAGCTTATCAGGCGTGATGCCGTTGATTGGCGAGATCACACCGCCGAGAACGTGGTAAACGCCGCGATAACCGCGCACCTTTTCAAAGGCCAGGATCGCTTTAGCATCCTCGACTACGCAAATCAGCGATGCATCGCGTGTGGTGTCGGCACAGATCGGACAAATATCCTCTACCGAAAGATTATGACAAACCTCGCAATGCTTGATTTGGCTTTTTGCATTTAAAAGTGCCTCGGAAAATCCGTTTACTGCTTCGTCAGAAAGATCCAGGATCGAAAAAGCCATGCGTGCCGCACTCTTCCTGCCAACACCGGGGAGCTTTCGAAACTGTTCGATCAGTTTTTCCAAGGGTGGAAGATACTCTGCCATAACGTATCCTTGATTAGAACAGTCCGGGCATACCGGGCATGTTCAATGCACCCGTGATCTTGCCCATTTCTGCCTCGCTTGTAGCGTCAACCTTCTTGATTGCCTCATTGACAGCCGCCGTGATGATGTCGGAAAGTGTTTCGATGTCATCCGGGTCAACGATCTCGGGCTTGATATCGATCGCAAGCACCTCGCGCTTGCCGTTGATCTTTACGGTGACCATGCCACCGCCGGCGCTGACCTCGTATTCACGGGTCTCCAGATCCGCCTGCAGATTTGCCATGTCCTCCTGCATCTGCTGAACCTGCTTCATCATGTTGTTCATGTTGCCGGGGCCGCCCTTGGGATAATTTGCTCTCATAATGTTCTCCTTTATTCCTCGAGAGTATCGAGTAAGTCGTCTTTTTCCAGTTCGTTTTTGTCGATTTGTTCGTATACGATCTTGTCGCCGCCAAAAAGCTTTCCCTCACGGGCGGTGAGCATTGCGGCAAGCGCCGTTTTAGCATTGTCCTCGCTCATCAGCTTCATCGTAAATGCATTGCTGAATTTTACAACGATGCGATCATTTTCTGCGTCATAATAGCCGCGTGACCCGTCACGCATACCCATTGCACTGCGATTATCTTTGGACAAAGCCTCCACCAGCTCCAGCCAATACGGCAAGGAACGCATCGCCGCTTGTGGTTTTACGTTGGAAGCAGGCGCAGGCTTGTCTTGTGCAGGCGCTGCATGCTGTTTTTTCTCCTCGGCCTTGGGTGCGGGCGCGACTGCTACGGTCTCCACGGGCATGCCGAGCGAAAGCAGACCGATTTTTTCTTCTACCGCCGCGATGCGAGAAAGCATTGCGGACGGCTCATCCGAAAGCGAAGGATCGCACATGCGGATAAAGGTAAGCTCTGCAGTCATTCGTTTTGTGCTTCCGGAGCGCTGCATCTGCGCCAGCGCATCGTCCAGAAGGCGAATGTGGTACAAAAGCCGTTCGTACGGATATACGTCCGCAACCGACTTGATCTGAGCAAGCTCGTCGGCGGTTGCATCCAAAAAAGCCGCAGGATTTGCTGTAGTCTTAACAACAAGAATATCACGGTAGAACGCAAGTACGTCCTGCCAGAAAACTGCCATATCTACGGAGGAGGAAGCGATCTCGGAAACCGTTGTAAAAATATAGGAAAAATCCTTGTTCAAAATTGCATTTGCAAGATTGCGGATGCTTTCTGTATTGCTGATGCCAAGGAGTTCTTCTACGCGCGCGGCATCCAAGGTGACACCACTGCTACTACAAAGATCCAAGAGACTGATTGCATCACGCATACCGCCGTTTGCATGTCTCGCAAGCACGCGCGCGGCATTTTCATCCAGGGAGATCCCCTCTGCAGAGGCAATCCTCAGGAGTCTGTCGGCAATAACGGGCGTCGAGATGCGACGAAAATCAAAGCGCTGACAACGGGAAATGATCGTTGCGGGGAGCTTTTGCAATTCTGTCGTTGCCAGAATAAACACAACGTGTGCCGGTGGCTCCTCCAGCGTCTTGAGCAAAGCGTTAAACGCCGAGATGGAGAGCATATGAACCTCGTCGACGATATACACGCGGTATTTCAGTCCCGAGGGCGTATACACGACCTCGTCACGAATCGCGCGCACTGCCTCGACACCGTTGTTGGAGGCGGCGTCCATTTCCAGGACGTCAGTATTGCTTTCGCTGTCAATGCTCTGGCAAGCCGCACATTTGCCACAGGGATTGCCGTTTTCGGGAGAGAGACAGTTGATCGCCTTTGCAAGGATCTTGGCGCACGTTGTTTTACCGGTACCGCGGGGGCCGCAGAAAAGGTAAGCGTGCGAAATACGGTTTTCGGCAGTCTCATATTTTAAGATATCGGTGATATGATCCTGACCGCAAACATCCTCAAAGGTCGTGGGGCGCCACTTTCTGTATAATGCCTGATACACCGCCATTCCTCCCTTTCTACAAAACTCGGCGAGCGCAAAAATTGCCGACTCGCCGTCCATTTAGCCGCAGGATAAGACCATACACCCAAAGATCGAACAAACGACCCTGTGCGTTAACCACACCTTCTGCTCAGGACAGGCACCCTTGCGGCACATCAAACATACCGCTTAATGCTGCTTGGTTCCCCACCTGACATGGTTCACGGCCATTGATTGCGCAAGACCCATCCGTCAACACAGTCAATATGGCGCAGACCACACAATCGATGCCCTCAAAACGGGAATCTACCCTCGCTATAGCGGATTGCGAGTACAGAGGACCGCTACTCCCCCGGCTGGCATGGCCTTATCACACGGCTAAACTATTTCATACTGTTGTATTATAACAGATTTTCCGCAGCTTTGCAATACCTTTTCTTCAGGATTTAAAGAGAATTTTTGCCGCAAAAACACGGTTTGTATGCGGGTCCAAAGAGACCTCTGCGCGCGCAAGCGCGCTGCGTAGCGTTTGGCGTAGAAACCCGCCTTCTTTTCTGTTGCTTTCTACTACCGTCCCGGATTCGGGAAACAATAATGCAAGGAGCGGGTCTACGCCGCCCGAACCTTCGATATCGGCGGTATATCGGATGCTTCCGTCCTCGCATGCGTCGATGCAGATGTTCCCACAATAGTATCGGAGCTGAAAATCCGTTCCGTTGCCCTTGACACTTTGAAAACTAACGCGCCTGCCGTAAAGCTTTTTGACCAGCGTCTCCGCATTTTCGATCGCGGTTTCGGGAGTCGGAGCAAGAAATGTATGGATCGATTCCTCTTGCAGTGCGCGGATTTCGGCGCGCAACATTTGCAACTCTGCGGGAGTATAAGAAAAAGAGCGCATTTTTTCTGCTAAAGCGGTTATTTGCGGATCGTTTCGAATAATTGCTTCTAATAAAATCAGTTTTTCCTCATCCGATATACGCGCAAATGTCAGTAAATCTTTGACTTTCTTTGATTTTTGATGCACATCCGTGCTTTCGCGGATAGCATCTCCGCATAAGGACAGCGCCGCCTCGGTTACGGAAACGTGATATCTGCAGAGCGCAATGTAAGAGAACGCGCCAATAATTAGTGAAAAAGTGCAGAAGGATGCAAGAATTGTTCGCTTTTTCATGGTATTCACCTCGCCTATAGTCTGCTCCGATATCCTAAATTTGAATATGGCAAACTTTTGCGGTAATTTTCATTTGACATTACAACTGTATTTTGATATAATAAATTGATAAAACGATGAGGTATGGACGAGATGCAGTGCTTCCCTGAATTTTTTCAAAATGAAAAACTGCGAGAGCGCCTTGCGGGAGAGATCCGCGAAAAGCGATTTCCGCATGCGTATATTCTTGCCGGAAAACCGGGTACGGGAAAGCGTACCCTTGCATTGCAGATCGCGGCGGCGCTTGCCTGTAAGAGCCATACGGCACTTCCCTGCGGTGTTTGCGACTCCTGTCAAAAGATCCTTGGCGGCTTTTCACCGGACGTGCTGCATATCCGCAAAGAAGCTGACAAAAAAGAGTTTACCATCAATCTGATCCGTGAGATCAAAGAGAATCTCTATATCGCGCCCAATGAGCTTGAAAAGCGTGTGTATATTCTCGAAGATACGGAGACAATGAATGCGAGTGCGCAAAACGCTTTTTTAAAAATGCTGGAAGAACCGCCTGCATACGTTGTTTTTCTGTTGCTTTGTGCAGATACGGAAAAACTTTTGGATACAGTCAAAAGCCGTGCTCCTATCTTGTATACCGAGCAGATATCCGCCGAAAGAATTGTGGAGTATCTGCTTGCAAATTCCGCAGCCGCACGCGAGCTCCACGCAAACGCCCCCGAAAAGTTAAATGCAATTGCACTGAGTGCAAACGGCAGCATAGGCACTGCACTTTCGCTTTGCGAAAACAGTGGGAAGCATGCTGAACTACGGGAATCTGTAGTAGAATTCTTGCAGGCGTGGACAGCGTATTCTCTTGCCGAGTTGGATCTATTCTGTGACAAAATGCCTTCAACAGGGGATGGGATTACAGATTTTTTAAGTGAACTAAAAAAAGCATTGCGAGATATCGCTGTATACAAGAATACTCCACTCTGTGAATTACTGTTTTTCACAGATGCCGAAAGTATCGACACCCTTGCCGCCCGTATAACGGTCAAAAAAGCACTGCGTCTAATTGACGCCTCCGAGATGCTTGCGGAAAAACTCAGGTTTTATTTGGATATTCGCCTTGCCTCCGTCACCTTCTGTGCGGATGCAAGAAAAATCATGTTGGAATGAGGAATTATTTATGAGCAATCAGGAACAGACCCCCGAACGTGCCCCGGTCGCCGAAGTTGAAATTATCGGCGTTAAATTTAAGCCGTCCGGAAAGGTGTACTATTTTGCGGCGGGTAAGAATCATGCAAAACCCGAAGAACGCGTCATTGTGGAAACAGCTCGCGGTTTAGAGATCGGTATCGTTGCAAACGGTAATCGGATGGTAAAGGAATCGGAAATCGTACCTCCCCTGCGTCCCGTGATCCGCATTGCAACCGAGTCGGACATCAAGCATGCGGAGGAAAACAAGGAAAAAGAAGCGGAAGCATTTGAGATCTGTAAAAAGAAAATTGCTGAGCATAAGCTTGACATGAATCTTGTGGAAGCGGAATATACTTTTGATAACGCAAAGCTTCTCTTCTATTTCACCTCGGATGGCAGAGTGGACTTCCGTGATCTTGTTAAGGATCTTGCATCCGTTTTCCGCACACGCATCGAGCTTCGCCAGATCGGCATTCGCGACGAAGCGAAGCTGCTCGGTGGTCTCGGCGTTTGCGGCCGTCCCTTCTGTTGCAGTTCTTTTCTGTCCGATTTTGTGCAGGTGTCTATCAAGATGGCAAAGGAGCAGAATTTTTCGCTCAATTCCGCCAAGATCTCGGGCGCCTGCGGCAGGCTGATGTGTTGCTTGCGCTATGAACACGAGACGTATGAGGAAGCGATCAAGAAGACGCCTCCGCTCGGTTCTACCGTTAAGACTTCTGCGGGAAACGGCGTGGTTGTAGAGACCAATCCGCTTGCAGAAATGATCAAGGTGCGTTTGGAAGATAAACCCGAGAGTCCCAAAGCGTTTGCTGTCAGCGACGTTACGCTTCTCTACCTCAAAAACCAGAAGCCGCATAGTGAGGAAAATACCACAAAAAAATAAATTCGAGATTTTTCGTTTTAACTATTGATTTTTCTCGAATTTGTGCTACAATGTATATATCATTTAACGGAGGTGTTAACAAATGGCTTACAAAATTTCTGACGAGTGCATCGCTTGTGGCGCATGTGAGGCTGAGTGCCCCGTTGGCGCGATCAGCGAGCAGGACGGCAAGATGGTAATCGACGCAGACACTTGTGCTGAGTGCGGTGCTTGTGCAGGCGCTTGCCCTGTAGGTGCGATCTCTGCTGAGTAATTCCATCGAACAGAATACATACAAGAAGCGGATCCGATATTTATCGCATCCGCTTCTTAGTTTATAAGGATTATGGAACAAAATAAATTTCTCGGCGCGGACGAACGCATCGACCGCGTCAATGATAACATAGAGCTGATTCAAAAGAAGGATGGGCTCACTTTCGGCACAGATGCATTGTTGCTTGCGGCGTTCGTCCGTGCGTTTCCTTCGGCAGTTGCGCTGGATTTTGGCGCGGGTACGGGCATCATTTCCCTGCTTTGCGCCGCGCGCAAAAAGTTTAGTAAGATCGTTGCCGTCGAAGCGCAAAAGGATTTTGCAGATCTTGTTGCAAGAAACGTCGAACGTAACGGGCTTTCCTCGTCTGTTTCGGTACTGCACAGTGACGTCCGCGATCTTTCCTTCAAAATGCTTGGCTTTGAAGCAGACGTAATCTTTACCAATCCGCCGTATATGCGTGCCGGCAGTGGCATGATGAATGCCAATGACGCAAAAACGATCGCGCGCCATGAGATACTCGGCGACATCGGCGATTTTTGCGCCGCCGCTGCTAAAAATCTGAAGCATGGTGGTCTTTTCTACGCAGTATACCGCCCCGAGCGTATGACGGAGTTGTTTTACGCCATGCGGCAGGCGAAAATTGAGCCAAAGCGGCTTCGCCTTGTATTAGCGGATACTTTCTCGTCACCTTCGCTCATCCTTGTGGAGGGCAAAAAAGGCGCTTCTGCGGAGATAAAGATTGAGAAGCCGCTTTTTATTTATACCGATACGTCACACAAAGATTTTTCTGCTGATTATACCTATATTTTGGAACACGGAGGTTTTCCCGTATGAACGAAACAAAGAATAAGATCGTCGACGGCACCCTCTATCTCGTGACCACACCGATCGGCAATATGAGCGATATGACCTATCGCGCTGTCAAGGTGCTTGAAGAGGTAGATTTTATTGCCGCGGAAGACACGCGCAATTCGGCAAAACTTCTGCACTATTTTGAGATCAGCAAAGAAATGGTCAGCTACCACGAGCATAACAAAAAAAGCCGCGGTGAAGAGATCCTTGCGCGCCTGCAGGCCGGTGAGTCCTGTGCTTTGATCACCGATGCAGGCACGCCTGCAATCAGTGACCCCGGCGAGGATCTCGTCAAGCTCTGTGCTAAACACGGCGTCCCCGTTACCGCCGCTCCCGGTGTGAGCGCGGCCATCACAGCGCTCACGCTCTCGGCGCAAAATACGCGTTACTTTGCCTTCGAAGGCTTTCTGCCTGTGACCAAACCGGAGCGCAAGGAACGCCTTTCTCTGCTCAAAAATGATACCCGCACGCTGATTCTGTATGAGGCACCGCATAAGCTTACCCGAACACTGGAGGATCTGCTGGATGCGCTTGGTGACCGCAAGCTCTCTCTTTGCAGAGAACTGACAAAACTGAACGAAGAAGTAGTTCGTACAACGCTTTCTGCCGCATGTAACTTCTATAAAGAGAATGCGCCGCGCGGCGAATATGTCCTGATTCTGGAAGGTGCAATACAGGTGGACGCTTCTATTGCCTTTTGGGGAGAAATGTCCATCCGTGAGCACGTGGATCATTATATCAAAGACGGTATGACCAAAAACGACGCCATTAAAGCCGCCGCCAAGGATCGTGGCGTCCCCAAGAACGTTGTGTATAACGAATACGTAAAGTGAATTACTCGTTTTGTGTAATCAAAATGAGTAAAAAAAGCAGACCTTTCGGTCTGCTTTTTGTTATATTCCCTTTTCGAGAAGCTTTCTGCCCATGAGAACGCCCATGACACTGCTCATCATCAGCCCGCGCGTCCATCCCGAGCTGTCGCCAAGACAGTGCAATCCCTTGATATTGGTGTCGAGATTCTCATCCATCTTGACTTTGTTGGAATAGAATTTAAGTTCAGGGCTGTACAAGAGCGTTTCCGTGCTTGCAAAGCCGGGAACGACCTGGTCCAACATCTTGATAAACTCAATGATGTTGGTCATCGCTCTGTACGGCATAGCCGCTGTGATATCACCGGGCACGGCGTCCTTCAAAGTCGGTCTTACGTTGCTGAATGCAAGCTCTTTGGCCCATGTGCGCTTACCATCAAGAATGTCGCCGTAGCGTTGCACGAGAATATGGCCGGATGCCAGCATGTTGGTGAGCTCGCCGACTCTCTGCGCATATGCGATCGGCTGATTGAAGGGCTCGTTAAAATTATGGCTGACAAGGATCGCGAGATTCGTGTTATCGCTCTTTTTATCCTTGTAACTGTGACCGTTTACGACTGCGAGGTCATTATCGTAATTCTCCTGCGCCACAAAGCCGCCGGGATTCTGACAGAAGGTTCGCACCTTGTTTTTCCAAGGCTTCGGATAACCGATCAGTTTGCTTTCATACAGAACGCGGTTTACCTTTTCCATAACCTCGTTGCGGCATTCCACACGTACGCCGATGTCAACAGTGCCGGGCTTGTGTGCGATGCCGTGTGCCTCGCAGAGACTTTCCAGCCAGTCTGCGCCGCGGCGACCGGTAGCGATTACGATCTCGGGAGCACGGTACTCGACTGTACCGTCCTTGGTGCGTACCAGAACGCCCTTGCAGATGTTGTCCTCGATGATAATATTTTCGCACTCTGTCGAGAACAGCATGTCTACACCGTGCTCGGCGAGCCACACTTGAATGTCATAGTAGAGTTGCTGAGCTTTTTCTGTGCCGAGGTGACGGATGGGACAATCCACGAGTTTCAGGTTTGCTTTGATCGCATTTTTGCGGATCTCCTTGATCTCGTCGTTCTCGGTAATGCCCTCAATGTGTGGGTCTGCGCCGAATTCCAAATAGATACCGTCAGTATAATGGATCAGCTCCTGCGCAAACTCCGCGCCGATCAAATCGGGCAAGTCACCGCCCACCTCGTAGGAAAGGCTGAGCTTGCCGTCCGAAAATGCTCCCGCACCGGAAAAACCGGTCGTGATCATGCAACTTGGCTTGCAGTTTACACATTTGCCAAGCTCCGCCTTGGGACAATGCCGTTTTTCAACAGGCTTCCCTTTTTCAATCAAGAGCATTTTGGCTTTGCTTCCCTTTCGAAGAAGCTCCAGCGCGGTAAAAATACCGGCGGGGCCTGCTCCGACAATAATTACATCATAATTCATACTCAATTCTCCGTACGTTTATCCAGAATCTGCGAATACTTTGCAAAGAAACTCTCGTAATAGCCGCCGTCCAGTGCATCACGAATCTTTTGCATAAGCTCATTGTAAAAATACAGGTTATGCAGAACGCAAAGGCGCATACCAAGCAGTTCGCGTGCTTTAAAAAGATGACGGATATAGGAGCGGCTATAGTGGCGGCAGGCGGGACATCCGCATCCTTCGTCAATCGGGCGTGCATCATCAAAGAAGCGCTCGTTGTTGATGTTCATTTTGCCGTGCCAGGTAAACAGATTACCGTGACGCGCATTACGGCTGGGCATTACGCAGTCAAAGAAGTCAACACCGCGGCGGACAGCCTCTAAAATGTTCAAAGGCGTGCCGACACCCATAAGGTAACGCGGCTTGTTGACGGGCATATAAGGCTCAACCGCATCAATAATACGATACATTTCGTCAGCTTCCTCACCAACGGCAAGACCGCCGATGGCATACCCATCTAAATCCAGCTTTGCGATCTCGATCATGTTTTCGATACGAAGATCTTCATAGGTACCGCCTTGATTGATGCCGAAAAGCATCTGCTTTTTGTTGATAGTATCAGGCAGAGCGTTCAGCCTGTCCATCTCCGCCTTGCAACGGTAGAGCCAACGAATCGTGCGCTCATGCGACTTTTTGACGTACTTGTACGGCGCAGGATTCTCCACGCACTCGTCAAACGCCATTGCAATGGTTGAGGCGAGATGCGATTGGATCTGCATACTCTCTTCGGGACCCATGAAAATACGCTTGCCATCCATATGCGAATTGAAGAATACGCCTTCCTCAGTGATCTTGCGAAGCTTTGCCAGTGAGAACACCTGAAAGCCACCGCTATCGGTCAGGACGGGTCTGTCCCAGTTAAAAAACTTGTGAATACCGCCCATCTTGTAGACGAGGTCGTCGCCGGGGCGAATGTGCAAATGATACGTGTTGGAAAGTTCGACCTGACAGTTCACGTCTTTAAGATCCATGGTCGAAATGCCGCCTTTTACTGCGGCGCTCGTACCTACGTTCATAAATACGGGTGTCTGGATCGTGCCATGAACGGTCACAAACTCACCACGGCGCGCCTTTCCCTCGGTTTTGATCAATTTAAACATGCTAAAGTTCCTTTGGTATTATTCTCTGCCAAACTGGCGGTCGAGGTCATGCTTCGACAGGTTAATGACAACGGGTCTGCCGTGCGGGCAAACGGTAATGTCGGGTATCGTCAGAATTTTTTCGACAACGTAACGCACATCGCCCTCGCTGTCCACACGACCGCCTTTCATGGCCGCCTTGCAGGATGCCTGATAAAGTGCTTTTTCATAAGTCTCCTGCTTAGTGATCTCAATGTTTCCGGTGCCGGTAGCCAAACGGTCTGCCATTGTCGAAAATACGTCCTCCACTTCCCCTATTTTCAGTGCGGAAGGGATTTGTGTGATCTTGACCAGCTTTTGTGAATGTGCGGGCTCAAAATCAAAACCGATCTCGTTCAACTCATCCTTGTATGCACATATCGCCTCAAGATCGGCTTGCGAAAGCCCAACCGTGATCGGAATCAGTAGGATCTGCGGCGCAGGGGTAAAGCCACGTAGTTTTCCGCGTAAGGATTCAAACAGAATGCGCTCGTGCGCAGCGTGCTTATCAATGATAACGACCTTCCCTTCCACCTCAACAAAAATGTATGTGTTGAATGCTACACCAACAATTCTGTATTCGGGTGTCTCGGGCGATTCCGATGCGGGATCGGCGATTGGTGTAGAATTTGGCAATTCGACAGGTGCGGAAGGTTCGGATGCAACTTCTGCCGGAGCAAAACGTGGAATCTCCACGGCAGGCTTTGCTTTTTGAGGTATCTCTGCCGTTACGGCATTGACGGCAAAATCCTTTTCTATCTGCTCGCGCTCCTTTGCAGTAATCTTGCTTGGGAATACGATCTCCCCGCTGCGACCAAACTGTCCCTGTTGCGGCTTGAACTGCTCGCGCTCGGGACGGTCGATTACAGGGACAAAGGAGTGCAGTACGGACGGCTGCGCCGCCACAGGAGTGTGTAACACAAGATCGGGACGCTCGACGTTACTTTCAAGCGTACTGCGCACGGCGTAATATACCGCATCGAAGATCAGTTTTTCATTGGAAAACTTCACCTCAAGCTTTGCAGGATGTACGTTGACATCCACAGCGCCCGGATGAATGTCGATAAACAAAACGCAGGACGGGAATCGCTCGGGAGCAATATAGGAACTGAAAGCCTGCTCCAATGCCGCCATTGCCGTACGGCTCTTCACATAGCGGTGATTGATAAAGAAGTTCTGAAAATTGCGGGTCGGCTTTACGTTGTCGGAACGACCGATAAAACCGGAGATGTCAACGCCTTCGTTATGAAATTTTACAGGAAGAAGACGTTTGGCGAAATCCTTGCCAAGCACGGAATAGATTGCGTGCTCCAGCTTGCCGTCTCCCGAGCTTTCCAGTTTGACGGTTCCATCCGAAATGAAACGGAAGGAAATCTCGGGATGTGAAAGTGCGATCTTTTCCACCACGGTACCGACCGCGGAAGCCTCTGTGGAATCTTTTTTCAAGAACTTCCTGCGCGCAGGAACATTCGCAAACAACTCCTCAACGATGATCGTTGTGCCCGCAGGGCAACCGATCTCGGAGGCCTCCAAGATCTCGCCGCCATCCGCGGAAAGCAGTGTGCCGTTGGTAGTTTCCTTGGTCTTGGACATTATTCGGATCTTAGACACAGAGGAGATCGCCGCAAGTGCTTCCCCACGGAATCCAAGCGTAAAGATGGCGTTGAGATCTTCCGCTTTTGCGATCTTACTGGTCGCGTGACGCTTTAAAGCGAGCGGCATATCCTCCGGAGAGATTCCGCTACCGTCATCCGTAACGCGCATATAAGTGACTCCGCCGTTTTTGATCTCTACAGTGATGCTTTTTGCATGTGCATCGATAGAGTTCTCCACCAGTTCCTTAATGACCGAAGCCGGTCGGTCTACGACCTCACCTGCCGCGATCAGATTTGCGACTTGTGGACTAAGTACGTTGATCTTTCCCATAGATGCACACCACCTTTCACTTCAGTTTTTTCTTAAACTTAAAGATCAGATTCATCGCCTCGATCGGCGTGAGTGTATTAATATCCAACGCGCGAAGTTCCTCGGCAACGGCATGCTCGTCCTCTGCACCAAGCATGGTGAACATATCAAAGGTCTCTTCCTGCTCGCGCGCCTTGGGCTTTTCAACGACCGTTTCTCCGCTCTCTATGCTCTTCAGTACGTCCTTTGCACGGCGAATCACCTCAGAGGGGACGCCTGCGAGCTTGGCAACCTCAATGCCGTAACTGTCGTCTGCGGCGCCACGAACGATCTTGCGTAAGAAGGTAATATCGTCGCCGCGTTTCTTGGCAGCGATGTGATAATTCACAACACCTTCAAACTCATTTTCCAGAACCGTGAGTTCATGATAATGCGTTGCAAACAGTGCCTTGGCGCCGATCTTTTTACCGAGTGTGTATTCCGCAACAGCGCGCGCAATACTCATGCCGTCATAGGTACTCGTGCCGCGTCCGATCTCGTCGTACACGATCAGGCTGTGCTTAGTCGCGTGACGCAGAATATATGCCACTTCATTCATTTCCAGCATAAAGGTCGACTGACCCGAGGCAAGGTCATCTGAAGCTCCTACGCGCGTAAAGATCTTGTCAACGACAGAGATCACCGCACTGTCCGCAGGAACAAACGAACCGATCTGCGCCATTAGCGTAATCAAAGCTACTTGGCGCATATAGGTGGATTTACCTGCCATATTCGGCCCCGTGATCAACAGAAGACGGTTTCTGTCGGTGTCGATGAGCGTATCGTTCGGAACAAAATAAGAGTCCGAAATAAACTTCTCTACCACAGGGTGCCTGCCGTTTTGGATGTCAATGCGTCCGTCTGTCGCAAGCTCGGGGCGCACGTAACGGTTCTTGCTTGCAACCGTCGCAAGACTGATATACACATCCAGGCGCGCAAGGAGAGATGCACTTGTCTGGATACGCGCCGAATGAGAAGCAAGATACTCGCGGATCTGCTGGAAAATGCTATACTCCATCGCACAAAGTTTGTCGTTTGCGCCGAGGATGGTGCTCTCCAGTTCCTTTAGTTCCTGCGTAATATAGCGCTCACAATTTGCAAGCGTTTGTTTGCGTATGTAATGCTCGGGAACAAGCTCGATCTGCGACTTTGTCACCTCAATATAGTAACCGAAAACGCGGTTGTAACCTACGCGCAAATTCTTGATTCCCGTAGCCTCTTTTTCTTTTTCTTCGATCGTCAGTTTGTATCCTTCGCCGTTGTCACGGATCTCACGCAACTGATCGATCTCTGCATTGTATCCGGTTTTGATGATACCGCCCTCACGAATAGTGAGCGGCGGCTCGTCGTGAATCGCCTCGAAAAGCAAAGTACGGATGTCTGCAAGGTCATCCATACCGGCGAGAATCTCTGCGAATTCCTCGCCTTCAAGTGTGGAAACAAGCGTTTTGACCTCGGGAATCACCGAAATACTGCCTAAAATAGCGAGCATGTCACGCGCATTTGCGGAACCGTAGGCGATCTTGGCCATCAAACGCTCCAGATCAAGCACTTTACCAAGCAGCTCGGTCAGCTCCTCACGTGTCATGTAGTCCTCGAAAAGTGCGGACACTGCCGACTGACGGCGCATGATCTCTGGAATACCACGCAAGGGATGCTGCAACCAGGATCGCAGCATTCGTGCTCCCATTGCGGTTTTTGTCTTATCCAATACCCAAAGAAGAGAGCCTTTCTTTTCTTTGGTACGCATCGATTCGGTGATCTCCAGATTGCGATGCGTGCTGATGTCGAGTTCAAGATACTGTGAATCGCTGTAGACGTTCAACTCCTTGATAAAGGAGATGTCGGTTTTCTGAGTTTCTTTGATATAACTAAGGAGTGCGGCGATGGCGCGCAAAAGTACGGGATGAAGTTGATCGGTACCGTATTCCGGAAATTGACAGCGCACGGTGCTTGCCGCTTCGGGCGCATCGAAACGGAAACTTTGCTCGTAGCTGAGAAGCGCAGAAAGGCGATCGGCGCAGAAAGAATCAAGCTCCGAATTCTTCCCTTGCGGAATATTGATCAAAATTTCGCTCGGTGCATATACAGAAAGCTCATTCAAAAGGCGCTTGTTCTTTTCCTCGCCGGTGCATTCGGTAGCAAAAACACTTCCCGTTGAAATATCGGCAAAGCCGACCGCATATGCATCATCCGTAATACAGACGGCGCACAGGAAGTTATTCTTCTGATCCGAAAGCAACGTGTTCTCGGTTACCGTACCCGGGGTAACGATCTTCACGACCTCACGACGCACAAGTCCTTTGGCAAGCGCAGGGTCCTCGGTCTGCTCGCAAACAGCGACCTTATACCCTTTCTCTACAAGCCTACCGATATAGACATCCGATTTGTGAAAAGGAACGCCACACATCGGCGCACGCTCCTCCATACCGCATTCCCTGCCGGTCAAAGTAAGCTCCAAAGCCTGCGATGCAGTTAAAGCATCCTCAAAAAACATCTCGTAAAAGTCTCCGAGACGGTACATTAGGATATAGTCCTTGTAGTTGTTCTTTACTTCAAAATACTGTTGCATCATCGGGGTATATCCCATGTGTCCTCACCTCCAAGACAAAAACGTAAAATCAGTGACAGCCGCCGCAGGTGCCGCAGTTACCCGTGCAAGAACTTGCGCTCGGACGCTCACCCGTCACCTCAAAGTTGATCTCATCGTTTACAAGGCGCATCAACTCACCAACGCCCTCCTGCGCGCTCATGTACGCAACGTACACGGGGTGTGCCATGATCATATTGTAAAGCTCACCGATTCGGGTCTTGATGGAGGTCATGAGCGCCTCGTCCTTCTCTTCTCTCTTGTATTCTTCTGCGAGGGCCTTGTTGTTTACGTTATACTCGGTGATCAGTGCCTGAATCTCCGCATTGGAATCATATTCTTCCTTAGCGGCATTTGCCGCCTTGACCTCATCACTTGCCGCGATGAGCTTACCGAGTGCTTGTGCTTCTTTCAGAATTTCTTTCGTCATTTTTATACCTCTTCCGTAATTTCGCCGTGCAGGTTAAAGGGCTCTGCACGCACGATTTTAATGTTTACAAATTGATCTTTACAGGTGTCATCCGCTTTGAAATGCACCAGTTTGTTTGATTCCGCGCGCCCTGTAAAGGTCTCGGGATCATTTTTACTGCGCCCTTCGCAAAGAACGCGAACCGTTTTTCCGACGGTCATAAGATTCTTCTCCAGCGAAATCTGGTTCTGCAAAGCAAGCAGTCTTTGCATACGTGCAGATTTTTCCGTCTCTGGTACCTGATCCGCGCGCGCCGACGCAGGGGTACCGCTGCGTGGCGAATAAATAAAGGAATACAGCATGTCAAAACGAACAGCCGACAATAATCCGAGTGTTTCTTCAAAATCCTCCTCGGTCTCGCCTGGGAATCCGACAATGATATCGGTCGTCAGTGTGACGTTTGGCATCGCCTCGCGCAGTTTCTTGACAATGCCAAGATAATGCGCTTTGTCGTAATGGCGATTCATCGACCGCAGGATTGGGTCACTACCCGACTGTAGAGGCAAATGAAATTGCTTTGCAATACGCGGGGATGCCGCCATTACACGGATAAGTTCGTCGGATACGTCCTTCGGATGGCTCGTCATAAAGCGGATCAAAAAATCGCCCTCGATCGCCGCAAGCTTTTCCAAAAGCTCTGCGAAACTGCACCCGCCTTTGTAGGAATTGACGTTCTGTCCAAGAAGGGTGATCTCTTTAACACCACTCTGCACAAGTTCTCGAACTTCTTTGACAACGTGCGTGTAGTCTCTGCTTCTTTCTCTATCGCGCACGTAAGGCACGATACAGTAGGAACAGAAGTTGTTACAGCCATACATGATGCTGACCCAGGCTTTGGCAGAGCCGTCGCGCATCACAGGGATCCCCTCGCTGATCTCACGTGCGTTTTCGCCGAAACTGAAACAGCGCTTCTCTTTCTTTATCGTTTCCCAAAGGATCTCGGGGAAACGGTCAAGCGAAGAGGGCTCAAAAGTAAAGGAAACGTAAGGATAGCTGTTTTTTAGTTCATCCACGCGATGTTTTTGTGCGACCATACAGCCGCAAACGCCGATCAGAAGTTCGGGGTTCTTAGCACGAAAATGCTTGTATTGCCCGATTGTGGAGAGCGCCTTCAGCTCCGCGTGCTCACGCACGGCACAGGTGTTTACCACGATCAGATCCGCGACCGAAAGGTCGTCGGTCACGGTATACCCCATCGCATCTGCCATACCGCGTAATTTTTCCGAGTCAGCCTCGTTTTGCTGGCAACCGAAGGTAACTACGACGGCATATCGTTTTTTGTCCGTAGAAAGATTTCTCTCACGGACAAGTTCAATATATCTATTCATGAAACAGTCCTTTATAAAAGCACATAAAATCACAAAATATATTATAACAAAAAACAACTTTGTTTGCAAGACAAAACGAAAAAAAGTCTGACATTGTCAGACTTTTTTATCACGGAAAAACTACCCGGATCTGTTGGTCAGCAAAGCGGGCTCTTTCAATCGGCACGGTATACGGGTCCGCTTTCCCATCGCCTGTCTTCAGCGTCACGGTGATCACATCGTCTCCGTACGCGACCAAGTGCGACAAAATATGCATATCCGAAAAGACCAAGGCAAAATGCGTGTCGAAATCAATATCGGTCCTCTCCCCAACGTATGCATCTGCGGTCTCTGCAACGGTATAGGGCAGTTGCGCTTCCGCGATAGCAGTATCCAGCGTGACCGAGTACAGCACCGCAGAAGAAGCCCCATAAACGGTTACTGTTTCTTGGGTGATCTCACTTTTATATTTATAATCCTGTACCGTATCGGAATCATCGCCTGTGCCGCGTGCAAAATCGCAAGCCACTTCCGCCTCGTTTTCTACGGCGCTTTCAGGCGAAATCGGAGCCATGGCAACTTCAACGCCCGCATCTGCCGGTGCGGCATATTTGTCAAAACCATCCGCATATATCCAAGCGCCCGTCACGACAAGACAGAGAGAAAGTGCGACGGCCGTCCGTGCAAAAGCGGCGTTCCTTTTCTTGTAAATCTTCGCTTGTACGTCTGCTTTTTCATACACGTAAGCTTTAAATTCAGATTTATTTCGCACCCGTGATCCCTCCTTCTGTCAGAATTTTTTTCAGTGCGCCTTTGGCTCGATATACGAGATTGTCGATCTGTTTTTTGCTTTTTCCGAGGACCCGCGCCGCGTCTTCATAGGAAAGTTCCTCAAAAAACACAAGATATACCGCCGCTCGGTACTCTTCACTAAGCTGTGCAATGGCGCGGTGCAAAGCGCGCTTGCTTTCTTCATTGATAAATTCTTCCTCAATGCGAAAGTCATCCTCGGTTTCGGGTAGGTCTTCCGGTGCTACGATCTTTTTCTTAGCATCCTTGCGGATATAATCGATCGCTTTATGTCTTCCTATTGAATACAGATAAGTGCGAAAATCACTGTTTCCGAGAAAACGTTTCTTATGTATCAGTATCTCAACAAAGCAATCTGCGGCAAGTTCTTCGGCAACGGAATAATTACCGACCAGTTTATTGATAAACAGAATCAGACCATCGTGATGCGCATCCATCAACTCGTCGAATGCGCCTTCATTGCCGGCGAGAAAGCGTTTATAGCATTCTGTTCCGTCGCACATGGTTCCTCCCTCTGCCCGCTTCCGTACTTTTGTCGCATCCCAAGCGAAAAATCCTCATAGCAAGGGCAAATTTTTTTAATAAATCCATTATACACCTTTTGCACGGAAAAATCTATATAAAATTTACATCTTGTGCTTTCTGTCACATTGTGTTATAATGATTTCATCTAATTCCGAGGAGATTCGACATGTTTAAAAACAAAATCCGCAAGGTTCTATCCTCTGTCGCGGGATATCTCGAACTTTTGGTTGCCGCGATGATCGTACTTTCCGTGGCACTCGCCGCCGTTGCCCTGTTTGCCGATCTATTTGAATATGGCGCAAAGCTTTTTGATAAAAAAGAAGCCGAGATCCTGTATAATACTATTTTTGCTACAGCCATCCACATCGTCATCGGCGTTGAAATGATCAAAATGATCGTCAAGCATACTCCTGCAAGCGTTTTGGAAGTATTGCTCTTTGTGATCTCAAAACGTGTAGTTGCCGAAACCGAGTTTGGTAGCGTCGATATGCTTCTCTGTGTTTTAGCAATTGCCGTGATCTTTGCTATCAAAAAGTTTTTACACTATGACACATATACCACTAAGGACGGTATGACCTTCCACGGAAACACAAAACTGCATGACATCGAGGATCTGATGAATATCAATCTGCCGAGTTCTCTCGGAGATACGATCGGAGAAGTCGTTGTCGGAGAGCTCCACCGCTTGGAGCGCCGTGTTGCCATCGGCGAGACTGTAAATTTGAATGATGCACTCTGCCGCATCCATAGCATGGAGGACGGCGAGATCAAAAAGATCGAGGTCGTTAAAAAGAAAAGCTAAAAAGAAAACTGCCACACGGCAGTTTTCTTTATTTAGTTCTGTTCTTTTGCGGCGGTCAGCGTGTTTTGCAACAGCATTGTAATGGTCATAGGACCGACACCGCCAGGTACCGGCGTAATATACGAGGCGATCGTTTCTACAGCGGCAAAATCTACGTCGCCGCAAAGCTTTCCGTCCTCCGTTCGATTGATGCCCACGTCGATCACCACAGCGCCTTCCTTGACCATATCTGCGGTAACAAAGCGCGCTTTGCCGACTGCGGCAACCAGAATATCTGCCTGCTTGGTCACAGAGGCAAGATCCTTTGTGCGCGAGTGACAGATCGTTACAGTTGCGTTCTCCTTCAGCATCAGCATTGCCTGCGGCTTGCCGACGATGTTACTGCGTCCGATGATCACGCAGTGCTTACCGCAAATATCAATGCCGTAATATTTCATAAGTTCCATGACGCCTGCTGGCGTACACGGCAAAAAACTGAAATTGCCGATCATGATCTTACCAACGTTCTCGGGATGAAAAGCGTCCACATCCTTGCGCGGATCAATCGCAAGCAGTACCCTTTCCTCGTTCAGGTGTTTCGGAAGCGGTAGCTGTACAAGAATACCGTTGATCTTAGGATCATTATTCAATTTGTGGATCAAGGAAAGCAGTTCCTCTTCGGACGTTTCTGTAGGAAGCGCGTATTCCTCCGAGTACATTCCCACCTCGTCGCAACCGCGCTTTTTATTGCGTACGTACACCTGTGAAGCCGGATCCTCGCCAACGATCACCACGGCAAGCCCTGGGCGTTTCCCCGTCTGCTCAACGAATGTGGTAACGTCGTCCCGGATACGCGCGCGTACTGCCGCAGATACCTCTTTTCCGCTAATTATTGTTGCCATTTGTTTGCTCCTTTTTTCTACCGCGAACGGCAAAGAATATTAAAAGTCCCGTGCATAGCACAAAGCAGATCGCGCCGACAAGCTGTGAAACGCGGATCACACCGGGAACGAGCCAAAGGCTGTCTGTGCGAAGTCCCTCGATCAGCATGCGGCCGAAACCGTACCACGCGAGATAGATCAAAAGGATCTGCCCATCGTATTTGCGTTTGTTGAACAAATACCAGATCAGTCCAAAACCGATCAGATTCCAAAGTGACTCATACAGAAACGTAGGATGCACAAAGATCGCATTTTCTCCGCTTCCGATACCCATGCGCCACGGCAGATCGGTCTCATAGCCGTACGCTTCCGCGTTCATAAAATTGCCCCACCGACCGATCGCTTGTCCGAGGATGATCGATGCGGCGCCGATGTCCAAAAGTTTGAGAGGAGAGATCTTTTTAATCTTGCCCATAATGAATAGCGACAAAATGCCGCCGATCACTGCGCCGTAGATTGCAAGACCGCCATTCCACACAGCGATTAGATCGTACAGCGAGTCGTAACCGCCGTAAAACAGCACGTAGTATACACGCGCACCGATCACGCTGACGATCACAGCTACAAGAATCACGTCCAGCATATCGTCGTTTGTGATCCCCATCTGCTTTGCGCGCCAAAGGGCATAAAAAGCAGCGAGAAGGATACCCGCGGTAATGATGATGCCATACCATGCGATGCCTCCCCAACTCTCACCAAAGATCTTTTTCAAAAAGCCAAGCGAGTCGGCGGAAACGGCAGTGCTGTTAATTTGAAACTCACCAATGCCGAGTCCGGGAAAAGAAATCGTCGTTAACTTAGAAAGCAATCCCAACATAGTACACCTCACGCTATCGGCGAAATAATCGAGATAGCAAACGCATCAGCGTTAAAGCAGGTCCGCAACAGTTCCTCAACGTATGCTTTGTCGATCGAGTCGAGAATTGCAACGTTTTCGAACAGAGGAAGACCTAAAAACGCATAGGCGACAAGCTCGTTTGCGATCTCGTCCGTGCTATCAAAAAGACGGACAAAGTCGGCATATACTACACGCTTTGCGCGCAAAAACGCATCGTCATCGATTGGCTTGCTCTGCGCTTCCGAAATATATGCCTGTACTGTTTCCAAAAAAGCATCGGGGTCATCCGTCTCACCGGAAAGAAAATTGTATGCAAAGGAAGGCGCGCTGTCATATTCGCAGGAAAACTGCGAGTTCAAAATGCCGGTTTCATACATTTCATTGTAAAAATCAGTGGAAGAACTGAACAAGATCTCGTTGAGGATACGCATACCGAAATCCTTTTTAGAAAAGGCAATCGGATCCGTCGGAATATCCACGTCTTTTACGCCGATCGCAAACTGCGGTCTGGATATCTGCATCTTGATCTCGCGACGCTTCTCGAAGACGGTTGCTTTTTCCGTAGGATAATCACAAAGGATCGTTTGCTCCGGTGCTTTCTCCAAGGATCGATCCAGAACCGCCACGACTTTGTCTACCGTAACATCTCCGCAAACGCAAAGAACCATATTCCGAAGATTATAGAATGTGTTGTAGCATTTGTACAAAAGTTCCGCGCTGATTTCCTGAATCGATTCCACAGAGCCGGCGATCTCGGTGCGAACGTCGTGCTTTTCATACAGCGCACGCATCAATTCGTAATATACGCGCGTATTCGGATTATCCTCATACATGCGGATCTCCTGCGCGATGATGCCCTGCTCTTTTGCAACCGTCTCGGGAGTAAAATACGGATGCGTTACAAAATCCAACAAGATGTCAAGGGATTCATAAAAATTATCCGTCGAAGAAAACAAATACGCGGTCTTGTCAAAGGAAGTATACGCGTTGGCACTCGCACCCGTTTTTCCGAAAAGCTCAAAGGTATCAACGCCGTTTGCATTCTCAAACATCTTGTGTTCAAGAAAATGCGCGATTCCGGCAGGAACAGTGGTAAAGTCCTTGTCGCCGTCTACCATGAAACGATTTTCCAAGGATCCGTATTTTGTGGAAAACAAGGCGTAAGAAGTGCTCAGTGCCTTGGGAAACACATAAACGGAGAGGCCGCTGGAATGTTGAAAGCCAAAGTATTCTTCTTCCAGTCGATCATTGTGATATCGAGTGATCTCCATTATACATTCCCTCCTTCCTTGCCTTCTAGGAAATATACAGTGTCTAAAACGATCTTTCGTGCGGTAGCAACGATCTCTTCTTTCGTGATTGCACGCACAACTTCTATTGCTTCGGCAGGACTTTGCACAATGCCCGAAAGCATTCTTCCTGCATACCAGTTCTGTAGCGACTGCGGATTGTCCGAGATTTCACGATATGCGTTGATCAAAGAAAGCTTTGCACTTGTGAGCATCTCGTCAGAAAATTCACCGCACTTCACAGCCTCAAGCTGTGCAAGGATGGCATCCCGTGCTTTTTCAAAGTTCTGATTTTCGATGCCGGCACGTACAAGCATAATGCCCTTGGTTGCTTCTGGCATGGAGGCACAATAGTAACAGAGACTCATTTTTTCTCGTACGTTCATAAAAAGCATCGAGGTGGCTCCACCGCCATACAATTCAGACAGCAGTGCCATACGCGGATAATCTCCGTCTGCGAGCACGGTACCCGTACGGAATCCCATAACGAGATTTCCCTGCTTACCGATACAGGTTTCCTTGATCTCGCGGGGGGCTACTACGGTGCGTATGACCTCCGTTTCACAGTGCAATGTATGTTTTGGCGCATATTGCAAAAGCATGCCGCGGAGATTATCACGTAATTTTTGCACATCCGTTTTTCCAACAAAGAAGATCTCGATGCTTGCTTCATTAAGGATCTTCTTATACTGTGCAAAGATTTCCCGATTTGTAAACGCGGAAACGGTCTCGCGTTCACCGACGAAAGCAATGCGATATGCCTCGTTTGCAAACATATGCTCAGAAGCACGTTGCAAAGCGTATTTTGCTTTATTATTGATCTCAGAATCAATATCGTCCAGCAGATTCTCTTTTTCACTTTCAAAATAAGCGTCAACAAAGCAATCGTTCTCTACTAAGGGCGAAAAGATCAATTCGCCGAGGATCTTGATCCCTTCGGCAAGAATATCCGTGCCGTCCTGCGAAAAGCGGTTATCCAGAATGTCAAGCGAAAACTGCAAAAGTTGTGTTTCGCCAATGCAAACGGTCTTTGTATAGATATCTGCGGAATAGAGATATTCAAGCGCCTTGGAAAGCGCCGTCATGGATGGGTAGGATACGGTACCGCGCTTCAGAACTTTCAAAAGCAATGCGTTTTTAGCAGCATCTGCCTTTTGAAATGGCACAGCGAAAGAAACAGACAGATAGTTGGATTTAAACTTATCTGTTTGCAGTATATTCAGTGCAACGCGATCGGAAAGCATTTCTCTTTTCATGATATCACCTCGAAAATGTGATAAAATATATTATACACTATTTTTTCTAAGGTTTCAACAGAAAGAGAAAATTCATCTTGCAAAGATTTTTTTTATATGCTATACTAAATAAGTAATTTTCCCGGAGGAATACAATGGAAGTCGGAATTAAACATACTGTTAAAGAGATCGTAACCCTTGAAAAAACCGCCGGCGCCGTCGGAAGCGGACTGCTTCCCGTTTACGCCACCCCTGCAATGATCGCGTTGATGGAGAAATGCGCCGCTGAATGCGTCGCTCCTTATATTGACGAAGGAAGATCCTCCGTCGGCACTTCCTTACACGTTCAGCATCTCTCCGCGTCTCCGATCGGTATGGAGATCACCTGCACGGCTACGCTCACCGCGATTGACGGTCGCAAACTCACCTTCTCTTTGGAGGCCTCGGATACCAAGGGTCCCATCGGCGAAGGCTCTCACGAACGCTTTATCATTGATATAGACCGTTTCATGGCGAAATGTTCGAGCAAACTTGACTGATTGCGGAGACATTCCGCTTTCGCCCCCATAGTTAAATGGATATAATAAACCCCTCCTAAGGGTTAGTTATGGGTTCGATTCCCGTTGGGGGTGCCAAATAAAACCCGCCAAAAGCCATAAGGCTTTTGGCGGGTTTATTTTTAGAATCGATCTTGAACAGTGACGACCGACGCGGACTTTACGTTCACGCCCGTGGCACCAACTTGGATGGAAGCCACGTTTGTATCCTTTGGCAGAACGATTGGAAGATAAACATAATCGGTATTTGTATCCGCCGTTGCGTAAAACGGAACGGTTGCATACTTTTCCCCGTTCAGCGTTACAGGAACATTGCAAACGGCTCCGGACGTATTTGTAAATCCGATCTTCAGATACGCCTCGTTGCAACCAACGTTTTTATACGTACCGGTGATGTTGACGGTAGTGCTGTTCAGCGATGCGGTTGCAACCTCTTTTTCCTCTACGCGCTCCACGAGAATATCGTCAAGACATGCGTATTTGAACTTGCTCGTACCGTCTGCAACGGCAAGTCCGATCTCCATCGTTGCCGCGGTTGCCGTAAAGATATGCTCTCGCTGTGCATAGCGTGCAGGTGCATGCACGGTCATAAATGGATACACTGTAGCACCGACTTCTCTAGCAAAAAGTTTAGCCGTGGTATTCGTCGTAGCACTAACATAGGCGGAAATTCGATACTGCGCGCCAACGGTGAGGCCGGTTACGGTTGCATAAACGCTGTTTTCGCCTTCGCCGCCGTTCACCTGCGCGGCATGCTTTCCTGTGTAGAAATCATCCCCGATCGCAGCGTTTCCTTTCGCAGAAAAAGCGCCAAGCCCGTCTTCAAACGCCTCAAACAGTATAGAGTCGGGCATAAATACGCGATACTTGGGAACGTAATAGTTCTCCCCATCAATATAACCGCCATTTTCCACAAGAATCTTTTCGAAATTTGCCTGATACATTTTGACGATATCGCCGATTGGAATGCGCGCAGGCAGATTTGCCGCGTGCATCCAGTAGCCCGAAGAGGTCTTGTCGGGAGCGGCAAGATTTACGATCACGCCCTTGCCGTCCTGCCATATCTTTTCATTGATGATCGCCTTTGCGTTCGCCTCCAGTCCTTCCCAGCCCTGCATAATGCCGATCACACTGAGCATAGATGCGCCCGAGCTTTCACCGCCGTATCCGGCAAGAGCAAGGATCTTTTCGGTTGCCTCGTACCCCCCCTGACCGTAGAGAACGGCGAGTACCTTGAAGGCGCCGGTAACAGAGGGATTCTGCGTGATATCATTGACGTAGCAGTAGCGTGTAAGCAGATTGTCTGCTTCGCGCACCGCTTGTTGCCAGTCTGTAGGATACTTCTCGTAGAGTGCAAACGCAGTATCCACTATGTAGTATTCATACGAATCTTTAGGAAGGATCTTCTGCGCAGAACGGAGCAATGTTGTAACATCCGTTTCGAAATATGCCATCGCGTGAAGAGCTGACATAAATTTAGCCCATGTGTTTACTGCGCCGTCGCTGGTCGTGGCAGAAAACATATCCGAAAGATTCACGGCGACGTTGGGCATTCCTGCCGCGTCCATACCAAGCGTTTCGCATTGGATGATCGGCTCGCCAATCGTGGAATAGAGATTGCCGAATTCTGCCTTGCCTGTAAACGGAGCAATGTAGCCAAAGGTCTTTGCAAGCCCGTATGCGCCTTGATTACGATGCCCGCCGCCCATATCATACTGATTATAAACCAACCGCGCGTCTGAGGATGCCTTGGACGCGATTGTTCCGTACGCGTTATAGGAGTCGCGGATGACGTACTGGTTGAGAATGTCTATTGAGTAATCATCATCTGTCCAGACCTCCCAAAGTTGGGTCTCCTCGTTGAACAAGAGCAGTTTTTCACGCTTGTTATGCTCGTTCTCCTCGGCAAAAGGACCGCGAAGCAACCCTTTGTACCATGATTCAGGGAGGGCGACACGCATTGCGCCGTTCTGATACACGTGCTCGTATCCCGACAGAACACCGACAAGATCAGACATAAAACCAATCAAGGTCTTGTCATAGTACTCTGCCTTGGTCATAATGTTATATCCGGTAGGATCGACAGGCTTACCTGTATTAACAGGCTTAATGGGCTCGATAGCCGACAAAGCTGCCGAAGCAGCCTTGTCGAGATCGTCTGTAGTGAATACACCTGCATTTGCGAGGTTTTCATATACAAACGCACCGTTCTTTGCAGTAGCGTAAAGTGCATTCCACGAGTAGCGGAAAGCATCGCCACGCAAAAAGGATACGGAAGCGGAATCCTTTCCGCTCATGCCGATGGATTTTGCAAGGGAGAACGGATTGCTCCATACAAAGTCCCCGTCTGCGTCGCTATAGCCGATGGCACGGAGCATAAAGGTGAGGAACTGCGCCTCGGTGGTCTCACCGTCGGTGCCGAATTTGGTTGCGCTCATGCCCGAGGTGATCTTGTTGGTATACGCATATCCGACGTAGTTGTTTGCCCAAGCGGGAACGTCGGTAAAGGGATGCGTATAGGTGCCTGCCTTGACCTCATCCTCCACACCGAGGAAACGAATGACCTGTACGACCGTCTGCACACGGGTCATCTTGTCAGTAAGACCAAAGTTTGTACCCGTGGAGTCGTAGCCTTGTGCGAGTCCGAGCGTATAGAGTCCTCGTGCACAGCCATAGTCGCTCTTGACGTCGGGTTTCGTTACTGTGGAAGTGCTTGTCACCTCTGTAACTGTGCCCGTATAGGTTTCTACGGCGTCAAATAAGGAAGATATCAAAGCATAGTTCTCGTGCCCCTTGACATTCTCCGCCGCGATCAGTTTCGTTCCACCCGTGATGGTCAACTTTTTGCCGCTTGAATAACGGCAGGTCCAGTCAAAGATCTTGCTGATATCGCCGCCGAGCCAGGTGAACTCAATGGAATCCTGTGTAACGTTACCGGTACTGCCATAGAAGTGCGCAATCGACGCATTATCCGCAACGGTAATCTTGGAAGGACCGACCGAGGAGCCGTCCGTACCCGCGCCTCCCATCAGCGTGCCAACCTGTGCTGTACCGCCGATATAAATATATGCGGTGCCGGTATACGTGCCGACGATCGTACGGCTGAAAGGAACGATGTACAGATTCGATCCCGAAAGGGCTGTAATATGGACGTCCTCATCCCCCGTCAAAGGTGGATCGTTTGTACCCGCACGGTAACCGCCGTAGATCGTAATGCTGTTGGCAACCTTGTCACCCTTCAGCTTATCGCCGGTAACGGTTACGCCTTCGCCGATCGTGATCGGATTGTGCAGACCAAAGATATAATAACAGGAGCCGTTTGCGTGCAGATCAAGATTCTCGAATTTCGTCTCGCCACAGCAAATGTACAACACTGCGTTATCCACGTTGAACACCGCATTATTCTTGGTGCGATAATCCACACCGTCATAGACAGAAGTAATCGTCACAGAGCCACTGTACTCTTTTACGAGGTTAAAAGTCGCGGTCTGCGTAGCAGGGCCGCAAACAACAACAGTGCATTCCTTGGAAAGATCCAACGCTTCGAAAGCGTCAATCAACGATCCAACAGGATCTTCAGGAGCATAGCCGTTTCCGTTGGCACCATCCGCAAAGAATACAACGGTTCTATCCGAGGTTACGGGCGTGACCGTATCGTTGATGCCCTCGGACGGTAATTCCTCTACCGTATCAAACAGCGCGGCAATCGTATTGAAATTTGAGCGGCGCTGTGCTTTTTCGGAAGCGATCAATTTTGTGCCCCGTGTGATCGTCAACGACTTGGTGGGCGTAAAACGGCAATTCCACTCAAAGATCTCGGTAATCGAACCGCCAAGCCAGGAAAGTTCAAAGGAATTCAACGTAACGTTGCCTGTACTGCCGTAGAAATTGCGGATCACTGCATTGTCAGTCAGCGTGACCTTGGTATCACCGACAGAAGAACCGTCCGTACCCGTGGCGCCTTGCATGGTGCCGACCTCGGCGGTGCCGCCTATGTAAATGTTCGCCGTGCCGGTATACGTGCCGACAATGTTACGGTTGAACGGAATAACGTAATAATCCTTACCCGAAAGCAATGTGATGCTTACGTCCGATTCATCTATCACAGGTGGATTGTTCGATCCCTTACGATAGCCACCGTAGATCGTAAGGCTCTTTGCAACAGTCTCGCCCGTCAGTTTGTCCCCCGTGATCTTAATCCCTTCGCCCATTGTAAGCGGATTGTGCGCAGCATACAAATAATATCCACCCACAACGTGGATGTTGATATCCGTAAACGCGGTCTTGCCGCGCAGTACAGAATACATCTTGTCGTTTGCGGTAAAGACCGCGCCGTTTGTCTCGCGGTAATCGATCCCGTCATATTGAGAAGTAATGGTCACACTTCCCTCATATTCCGACGCATAGTTAAACGCTTTGCTCTGTGTGAAAGGACCGCTAACGACCACGGTACAATCCTTAGAAAGATCAAGAGCGTTGTAAGCATCCGTCAGCGTACCAACCGGAATAGAAGCAGAAGCTCCCGTTCCCATGCCGCCATCTGCAAGATAAACAACCGTGCTACCTGCGGCATATACGCCTACAGAAAGCAGCAGGATCATGAGAAAAAACGAAAGCAGTTTTACAGACAGTTTTTTCATAACATTCCCCTTTAAAAATAAAATCGTGCTATGTTAACAATAGCACGATTTTTATTCAATTGCAATATTTGTAATACAAAACAAGAATAATTGACAGAGTTATTCGAATTTTTGTAATGTTCTGTATTTCTTTTTCCAATCTGCGGGCGAGCAACCGACTTCCCGCAAAAAGCACCGGTAGAGATTGGTATAGTTACCAAACCCGCTCTCTGCACTGATGCTGGCAAGCGAACTATCCGAATTTAAAAGCAATTGCTTTGCCATCTTTATCTTTATTTCGTTAATAAACGCGTAAGGCGTCTTCCCAGTTTCCCGTTTAAAAATATTGATGATCTGACTTTTGCTGTAGCCGCAACGTAAAGATACGTCGTCCAGCGAAAAGGGGCGTCGGATATCCTCGGTCACCATGGAAATGACTTTGGCGATTACATCGGACTTTCCTTTGGGCGCGGTCCCTTTCTGTAAAACCGACAGTATCTGATAAAATGCGATCGACTTATCCACCATCGAAGCATCAGTAATGCGAAATGTTTCCAACTCTTTAAAGAGCGGAAACAACTGTGCAAGATCTGCTTTACCACGAAGCGGTAAAGTATTCTCGCCGTCCAAAAACGTTGCGTTTCGGAAATGAATATAGAAATACTTTGGTGAATCGCTTTCAACGTTTCCTTCCTGCAAGACGCCATACCGCTGGATATAATACTCCCCTGCGGCAACTTCCACAAGCGTCCCGTCCTCGCAGAAGCGAAGCACACCGTCAAAAACGATCACTAAGGCGCACATGTAGTTGAATCTGCGTGTCATATGCCGCTCATGTTTTTCAAAGTAGCGAAAAGCATTGTCCATCCAGAGCGGTGTGATCTCTAAAGTGAGTCCGTACATTTTTACTTAATAGCCAAGCGTTTCGCCGATCAGCACAACTTCGAATGTACCCGAGGAAGGCTTTTCCCAAAGGACGGACAGATTGCGGCAGATTCGCTCGGGACTCTTGCAGTTATAGCAACGGTCTGCCTTTACGGCGCAGGGTGTTTTTCTGGCAAGTCGCTGTGCGTTTTTTGGCGCGGCAACGTTTCTTGCACGGTGCAATGCATCGTCAAAGTCTGCGGCGATCTTGTTTACGCCCACGACCAGATACACCTTTTCATGCCCGTACACGATTGAAGACACGCGATTGCAGGTGCCGTCGATATTGACGATCTCTCCGCTCTCAGCAATACCGTTGACCGAGGAGAGATAGACGTCCGCTCCGCTTGCCGCACGGTACATCTCTGCAAGAGTCTTATCTTCGGGCATTCTCCAATGCCAATAGACGGTATTGTGCTCTGCCAGACGTTCGTATACACCCATCTCCTGCAGCGTTACCGAGCCGCCGATGCCTACGCTTTTGCCGCGGATTGCCCCTACAAGATAGTCTGTCGCCTCCTTGGCGGTTGCAAAGCAGGATACGATATATCCCTTTTCTTCCAGATTTTTTTTAATCGTTTCAAATTGCATAGTTATCCCCTCCGCAAAGATTGTGATTTCATTATAGCACAAAAAAAGAAAAAAAGCAGCCTTTCGGCTGCTTTTTTATCATTTTTTAAAATCTGTCGTTTACGGCAACGACAGTTGCGCCCGTTACGGTAACGCCCGCGCCGCATTGCAACATAACAACACTTGTGTCACCTGCAAGCGCGATCGGAATATAGGTTGCATCCAACGAACCCGTGCTGTCTCCGGTGGCGTAGAACGGGATGGTGGCATACGCCGCGCCGTTCAGGGTAACTGGAACGTCCACCGTCGTACCGGCGGTGTTGGTGAAGGATACCTTGAGATATGCCTCGGTACCGCCCTTGTTCATGTGCTTACCCGTAACGTTTACGGTAACGGTGCCGGTCGTGCCGGCCACTGCCGCAGAAGCGACCTCGCTCTCTACCACACGCTCAACGATGATGTCGTCAAGGCAGGCATATTTGAATGCGCCGGTACCTGCGGCAGTCTGCATACCGATCTCCATCGTCTCTGCCGTTGCAGTGAAGACAACCTGGCGGAGCGAATAGCGCGCAGGACTGCAAACAGTTGCAAACTGCATATTCTTGCCGCCGACCTCTCTTGCAAAGAGGTGCGCGGTGGTTTTGGTAGTGGCGTTGATGTACGCGCTGATGCGGTACTGCGCGCCGACAGTCAGACCGCTGACCTTGGCATATACGCTGTTTTCGCCTTCGCCGCCGTTCACCTGCGCCGCATACTTGCCGGAATAGTTTGCCTCGCTGATCTTGGCGTTGCCAACGGCGGTAAATGCACCAAGACCATTTTCAAAGTCCTCAAACAGCACCGACTGCGTTTCGTGGATACGGTATTTCGGGATATAATAGTTATCGCCTTCAATATAGCCGCCGTTCTCTACCAGGATCTTTTCAAAGTTTGCCTGGAACATGGAAACGATGTCCTTGATCAGGATGCGCTCCGGCAGTTCCTCGGCATGCATCCAGTACATCTGCTTAACATCCGGCAATGCGAGATTGACGATCACGCCCTTGCCGTCCTGCCAGATATACTCGTTGACGATCGGCTTTGCATTGGCTTCGAGATTCTCCCAGCCCTGCATAACGCCAACGATGCCGAGTGCACTTGCGGAGGCACTTTCGCCGCCGTGTCCCGCAAGACCGATGATCTTGCAGGTCTCCTCATAGTTACCGTTGCCGTACAGAAGACCGAAGATCATGATCGGACCGTTGACCGAGTTCTCACTCATGCGCTCGCGCATGGAGTGCTCGCGCAACAGCACGTTGTCCGCTTCGCGGACGGCCGCACGCCAGTCGTTCGGATACTTCTCATACAGTTTAAAGGACTCATCCACAAGCTGATACTCATAGGAATTCTCGGGCATCATTTTCTGCGCCTTGCGGATCATGGCAGGAATATCGTCCTCAAAGTACGCCATTGCATACAGTGCAGAGAGGAATTCTGCCCAGACATTTGCATCGCTGTCGCTGGTGTTGTTTGAGAACATCGCAGTCAAGTTGTACGCAACATTCGGCATACCTGCCGCATCCATACCGAGGGTCTCGCACTCGATGATCGGCTCGCCGATGGTGGAATAGAGGTTGCCAAACTCGGCTTTGCCTGTAAAGGGCGCAATGTAGCCGAGGTTTTTAGCAAGACCGTATGCGCCGTAGCTACGGTGACCGCCGCCCATATCCCACTGGTTATAGCCAACCCACGCGTTGGAGATCGCGTCGGACGCGATCATGCCGTAGGTATTATAGGAATCGCGGATGATGTACTGGTTGAGCATGTCGATGGAATAGTCATCATCTGTCCATACCTCCCACATCTGCGTTTCCTCGTTGTACAGCAGATGGTCGGCATGCTTGTTATGCTCATTTGCCTCGGCATACGGACCGCGTAGCAGTCCCTTATACCACTCCTCCGGCATAGCGACCATTGGTACACCGTTCTGATACACGTGCTCAAAACCGGTGAGAACGCCGACGATATTTGCCATAAAGCCGGAAAGTGTCTTGTCATAATAGTCTGCTTTGGAAAGCACGTTGTAGCCGGTCGGTTCTGCGGGAGTTTCCGGTTTAACGACCGGGGTCACCGGTTTGTTTCCCACAGGCTCCACTGCAGAAGAGGCTTCCTTTGCCGCCTTGTCCAGAACGGACGCGGTAAATACGCCTGCGTTTGCAAGGTTTTCATAAACGGGCGCACCGTTCTTTGCCGTTGCATACAGCGTATTCCAGGAGTAGCGGAAGGCATCACCGCGCAGGAAGGTTGCGGATGCGGCGTCTTTTTCGCTCATACCGATGGATTTTGCCAATGCAAACGGATTGCTCCATACGAAGTCACCGTTTGCATCGCTGTAACCGATTGCGCGGAGCATAAAGGTGAGGAACTGTGCCTCGGTCGTTACGTCATCGGTGCCGAACTTTGCTGCCGAAACGCCCTTAGTGATGTTATTTGCATACGCATAGCCAACGTAGTTGTTTGCCCATGCGGGAACGTCCGAGAAAGGATGCGAGAAAGTACCCGTCTTGACCTCGCTTTCCACGCCGAGGAAGCGAATGACCTGTACGACCGTCTGCACGCGGGTCATCTTGTCGGTAAGACCAAAGTTTGTGCCCGTGGAATCGTATCCCTGTGCAAGTCCGAGGGTATACAGACCTCTTGCGCAGCCGTAGTCGCTCTTGACCGTGGGCTTCTGTACCGTTGTGCCGGTGTATGCCTCGACGGTGTCAAACATTGCGGAGATCGCCGCGTAGTTTGCGGTGGTCTTGACACTGTCGGATGCAATCAATTTTGTTCCGTTCGTGATCGTCATGGTAGTGGGCGGATTCATATAACGGCAATCCCAGTCAAAGATCGCGCCCATGTCACCGCCGATCCAGGTCAGTGTAAAGGAATTCAATGTGACATTTGCCGTACCGCCGTAGAAAGTCTTAACGTACGCTTTGTCGGCAAGTGTGACCCTGGTATCGCCGACGACCGAGTCTTTTCTCTCAGAGGAACCGTGGAGTGTATCTACCTGCGCATTTCCGCCAATGTAGATGTTTGCCGTACCTGTGTAAGTGCCCGCACTACCGCGATTGAAAGGAATGATGTAATACATCCTGCCGGAAAGCAGAGTAATATTGACATCGTTATCATCGGTCAGCGGAGGATTGCCTACGCCCGCCTGATAGCCGCCGAGGATGGCAATGCTCTGTGCGAACTTGCCGCCCTTCAGGAGATCGCCCTTTACAGTAATGCCCTCGCCCATAGTGAGCGGATTATGCTGTGCGATAATAAACCACCATTTGCCGGTCGCATTGATGATGATGTTTTCAAACTTAGTCTCACCGCGCATGACAAAGCGGACCTCACCCACGTTGAACGCGGCGTTCGCCGTCTTTGCATAGTCTACACCACCGTACACACTTGTAAAGGTAACCGATCCTACGTATTCCTTGCCGAAGTCAAATGCGGCAGTCTGCGAAACAGGACCGCAGAGAACGACGGTACTATCCTTTGTGAGATCAAGCGCCTCGTACGCGTCGATCAGCGAACCGACTGCATTTTCCGGCGAGGAGCCGTCACCCATTGCGCCGTCTTTCAAAAATACGACCGTTCTGTCGCTGACGACAGGCACAGAGGGCGTATCACTGCCTTCCGAAACCTTATATTCTTCGACCGTGTCAAACATGGCCGCGATCGTCGTAAAGTTCCCGCGTCGTTGTGCTTTTTCCGAAGCGATCAGCTTTGTTTCACCGGTGATCGTCATCGTTTTAGTGGGAGTGTAGCGGCAGTTCCAATCGAAAATATCACCCAAAGTGCCACCTAACCAATTTAGTTCGAACGAGTTCAGCGTAACATCGGCGGTGCCGCCGTAGAAAACATCGACAACGGCGTTGTCGGTCAGGGTGACCTTGACGTTGCCAACAGTGGAACCGTCTCTTTCGGAGGAACCGTGTAACGTGTTGACATGCGCGTTACCGCCGATGTGGATGTATGCCGTACCCGTAAAGTCGCCCGCAAAGGAGCGATTAAAGGGGATGACGTAGTACATTCTACCCGAAAGCAATGTGATATTTACATCCTCGCTGCTTGCCGCAGGCGGATTATTTACACCCGACTGGTAGCCGCCGAGGATGGCAATGCTCTTTGCGAACGTGCCACCTTTAAGTCCGTCGCCGGTGATGTCGATGCCTTCACCCATGGTAAGCGGCTTGTGGTTTGCAATGATGTACCACCATGCACCGGTCGCGTTGATGTGGATATTTTCAAACTTAGTCTCGCCGCAAAGGACAAAGCGGGCTTCGCCTACATTGAGGACTGCGCCGTTTGTCTCACGATAATCCACGCCGTCATAGACGTTTGTAAAAGTAACGGAGCCGGTATACGCAGTACCATAATTAAATGCTTTGGTCTGCGTGGTCGGACCGCAGATAACAACGGTGCCGTCCTTTGAGAGGTCAAGCGCATCGAGCGCATCGCCATAGGTGCCGCAGGGATCATCTGCAGATGTACCGCTTCCCTTCGCGCCCCCCTGCAAAAAGACAACGTTTTCTGCAGCAGATGCGCCCACCGCAAACAAAGCAACGGTCAACGCAAGCAGCATTGCCAAAACGGAAAATTTCAAAAATCTTTTCATAAAAATTCCTCCTTACCATTTATCGGTCAGCGTAACCAGTTCTGCTGAGAAGACAGTCAGCGTGCTACCATCGAAATTCATAGAAACCGTATACGAAGATGCATCCTTTGCGATAAACGGGATATATGCACATCCTCTGCCGTCCGCGCCTGTCTTATAGAGCGGTACGCCGGCATACTCCTCACCATTTATGGTGAGCATGGTATTGACATACTCCGGATTTGCATTTGCAAAGGAGAGCTTCAGCAAAACCTCTTCCTTTGTGTTTGCCGCCACCGCAAATTCGATTTTGTCAGTGTAGACATGGCGCTCGGATGCGTTTTGGATGGAAACGCTACCGGCACTTTCCTCCTTGACGTGCATCAGCCAGATCTCATCAATCAGCGCGCACTTGTTCTCTGCGGTGCCCGCAGGGATGGAGATACCAAAGGTGACAGTTTCTGTCGCCGCGGTAAACACGATCTCACGCTTAACGTATGGCGTCTGGCTATGTACGGTCAGATACTCGCGCTCACCGCCGTTTGCAAGATAGAAGGTTGCGGTAAGGTCGGGCGAAGTGCTGATAAACGCGCTGAGACGGTAATCCTCACCAACGGTGAGACCGCTGACCGTTTTCTCCAGTTTCGTTTCGGTAGCCGCGCCGCCAAGCTTTGCATCGTGATAGCCATAGTATGGAAGCGTTTTGTTGACCGAAACGTTACCCGCCGTCACATAGCCGTCAAGACTGCCGTGCTCAAACTCCTCGATAAAGAGCGCATCGGTACCTTGCAATGTTGTTACGGGAATATAGTAGTTGCCGTTTTCGATCTTACCGCCGGAAGCCAGCAGGTTCGACTCGAAATTTACACGGTACATATCCAAGAGATCTGCCATGTAAAGCCGCTTGGGGAGTCCTTCCATGTGCATCCAGTAGCCGATCGACATTTCCGGCAACGCACGGTTGTAGACATAGCCCTTGCCGTCCTGCCAGAGTTTTTCATTGATGATTCTCTTCGACTCTGCATCCACGCCGCTCCAGCCGCAGACGATTGCCGCTACGGTAAGTCCCGTAGGCGTGGTACTGTCGCCGCCGTGTCCCGCAAGACCGATGATCTTGCAAGTCTCATAGAAGTCCCCCTCGCCGTAGAGAAGCCCCAGCAGGATGAAGGAACAGTTGAGAGACGTCTCGCCCTGCAGATCGAGCTTATCATAGTGCGGCTGATAGGAGAGTTCCTGCACGCGAAGCACTGCCTGACGCCAGTTGTCGGGGTACTGCTCGTAAAGTTCGAACATTTTATCCACAACGGTATCCTGCCAGCAACCTTCGGGCATAAGCTTTTGCGCCTCGCGCATCATAGTGGGGATGTCGTCCTCAATATAAGCCATCGAGATCAGCGCGGTAAAGTAACGTAGCCAAAGGATGGGGTCGCGGTCGCTTGTTGCAGTGCCGAAAATCTCAGTCTGCTTGACCGCAAGATTCGGAAGTCCTGCCGCGCTCATGCCGAGCGTTTCGTTGGCAATATACGGCTCTCCGTTGACGTTATAGAGATTGCCGAACTCACGGTTACCCGAGAACTGCGGCAGATATTTGTATGCGTCCATGAGCCCACGCGCACCCTGACGGTAGTGTCCGCCACCCATATCGTACACCTCGTAGCCGCTCCAGCCGTCGGTGATCTTTTTGGAGGCAAATTTGCCGTACTCTGCGTACATATCGCGCAGGATATACTGGTTTACGATGTCGATGGAGAAATCATCGTCGTTCCAGACCGTCCAGAGGCCGGTCTCTTCGTCGATACGCAGCTTATCTTCGTGCGGGTTGCGGGAATTTGGCTCGGCGTACGGACCGTTGCAAAGCTCAAACCAATCGTCGGGCATGGCAAGACGGAAGGTACCGTCCGAGTTTCTTGCGAACTCGTAACCCGAAAGGAAGCCCGTAAACTGTGCCATTAGTCCTGCCATGGTCTTATCCTTGTAGGTTTCGATAGGTAGCACGTAATAGCCGTTTTCCGCTACTAATTTTGTAGACTTTTTCACTTCGACCGCCGTTTTTGCCTCTTCGGTTGCCGCAGTCAGCTTATCTGCGCTGATAACTCCCTTGGCGGTCAGGTTGTCCTTGACGAGGCTACCGTTCTTTGCGGCAGCAAACAGCGTATTCCATGCAAAGCGGAATGCGTCGCCGCGATCAAAGACGATACCCTTTTTATCGGTAGGCGTCATGCCGACCTTGTAGGAAAAGGCGTACGGCTCGCTCCAGGTAAAGTCGCCCTGTGCATCGCTGTAACCGATCGCGCGGAGCATAAAAGTGATGAATTGCGCTTCGGTCGTCACGTCATCGGTACCGAACTTGGTTGTGCTGACGCCCTTGGTAATGTTGTTTGCGTATGCATAACCGACGTAGTTATTCGCCCATGCGGGAACGTCCGAGAAAGGATGCGTGTAGTTCCCCGCCTTAACCTCGTTTTCTACGCCGAGGAAGCGAATGACCTGCACGACCGTCTGCACACGGGTCATTTTATCGGTGAGACCAAAGTTCGTACCCGTGGTGTCGTAGCCCTGCGCAAGTCCGAGCAGAAAAAGCCCTCTTGCACTACCGTACTCCGTGAGGTTGACGGGTGCATCTGCCACGCCCGTTTCGGTCGCGCCGACTTCGGTCACGGTATCAAAATTTGCGGCGATCGCGGCAAAATTTGCCTGCGCCTTTGCCGCATCGGACGCGCGGAGCACCTTTGCGCCCGTGACGGTGAGGTTTGCCGCAGGGGTATGCTTACAGTTCCACTGAAAATCACCGATACTGCCGGATTTCCAAATAAACTCATAGGCTCTTGCGGTGGTGATCTGCGTACAGCCATAGACCACGCCGATCTTGGCATTGCCGTCGATAGTGACCTTGACACTACCGACCGCAATATTGTCGGGAAGTGCGGCAGAACCGTGCAACACACTGACGTTTGCCTCGCCACCGATATAGATGTTGGCGGTGCCGCCCGAGTAGTCGCCGATGATCTGGCGGGAGAAAGGCACGATGTAGATGCTCGAGCCCGAAAGCACGGTAATGCTTACGTCGCGGTTATCTACCGCCTCGTCACCACGTGCGCCGAGTTGGTGACCGCCGAGAATAGCAAACGCGGTGCCAATGTTGCCGCCGGTCATCTTTTCACCGCTCATTTTCAAACCTTCGCCAACTGTGACCGGGAAATATCTGCCAATCACAAGGAGGTTCGTGCCGAGGCAGTTGAAGTGGATGTTTTCAAAAACGGTCTCGCTGCAACAAACGTAGCGCGCTTGTGTAAACTGCCAACAGGCGCCTGCGCTTGCACGATAGTCAACACCGCCGTAAACGCTTGTAAAGGTAATCTTGCCGCCGAGGTCCTCACCGTAATCAAAATTTGCATTCTGCGTATACGGACCGCAAAGAACGACGGTGCCTCCCTTTTCGGGGTTCAGAGCCGCAATGGCATCCGCCATGGAGGCAAGTGCATTGTCTGCCGATGCACCGTTACCGGTGCCGCCGTCTTTGAGATAAACGACTTCGGCATTTTTCAGCGCATTCGGATCCTCTGCCTTCACTTCATCTTCTATGAAATTGACTTTGTCAAAGAGCGCCGCAATCGTATTGTAATTGCTCTCTTTCATTGCGGTGGGCGTGGCATTCAGCACGCGCTCGCCGGTCACCTTCAAGTCAGCCGCAGGGGTGTATTTACAGTTCCATTGGAAGTCCTCGATGGTACCCGACTTCCAGGTGAACTCATAGCCTGCAACGGTAACCGGATTGGTTGCGCCGTAGACAACGGTAATGTGTGCGTCGTCAGTGATCTCCACGTTGACCTTACCAAGCACCATGTCGTTTGCGCCTACGGCAGATCCGTGAAGGTGAACACTTGCATTTCCGCCAACCTTGATATTTGCAGTGCCCCTATACTCACCAACAATACTGCGGCTATAAGGAATGATATAAATTTTCGATCCCGAAAGAACGGTGATGTTTACATCATCGTTTCCCGTTTCGGGAATGCCGTCGCCTTTTTGCCAGCCGCCGAGAATGGCAAAGGAATTGTCCAGATTGCCGCCCTTGAGTGCGCCTTTCATCACAACCCCATCGCCCACAGTGACGGGATTGTGTTGTGCAATAACCAACAGATTGGATTTTATGGACTCAAAGGTAATATTTTCAAACCGGGTATCGCCATAACAGTAGAAACGCACCTGCGTGAACTGATAGGTCGCACCGTTTGTCTCGCGGTAGTCTACACCGTCATATACAGAGGTGTAGGTCACACTGCCGTCAAACATCGTTTTATCATAATAGACCCAGTTGACCGACTGCGTAAAGGTGCCGCAGATAACAATAGTACAATCCTCGGAAAGGTCAAGAACGTCCATCGCCTTGGTCAACGAACCAAGGGGACTATCCGCGCTCGAACCGTCTCCCGTGCCGCCGCCCGCAACAAACACGACCGTTTTGTCATGCGGTGCTGCCGCGCTGACCGAAATGGCAAGCAGGCAGATGAGCAGTGCTGCAAGCGCGAAAAGCAATACTCTTTTCATGTTGTCTCCTTACTCTACCGTATTCTTAGCAAAGAATTCGTTGATCGTCTTGATCTTTGCCTCTGCCGCGGGGCGGTAGGTCTCATAAATTGTGGTCAAGGAACGGCCGGTCTCCAAAATGTTTCCTATCTCATCCTTGTAGGTGCCAATGTTATAGTAGGTGCCGATGTCAAACACTCGCGTTGCGAAGATGAGATCAAGCATCTCTACACTCTCCTCGTCGCGGGTGTACTGACCGACAAGCGTTTTCTCATAATACGCCGGGGTAAGCAATTCCTTGCCCTGATATGCCAACAGTTCAAGGATCATCCCCGTGCGGGAAAGCTCTGCAGGCGTTTCGGGTACGCAGAGAAACTGCGAATGCCATGCGCTGACATAATGACCGTACTCCTCCTGCGACTCCTCAAACTTCGGGAACGGAATGATGCCGAAATCGGTTTCGATATCGCGCATTTCATCGACGTACAGAAGCATGTGGAAGTAGAACAGGCAACGGTTTGAGTTGAACATGCTGATACGTTCCGGGCTGGATGCCTGGTTGCCGCGCTTGTTGGTCAGATAGTTATACTGCCAGTTGAATACGTGCGTATCGTCATCGACCAATGCCACATACCGGTCATATAGGTTGACAGTGCGCTCGCTGTACAACGAAAGCTCCAGTTGTCCTTCTTCGTTGATCACGCAGATCTGCTCACCCGCACCGGCAAGAATTGCCAGATTGTTGTCGCGTGCGGAAAACAGACCAAACGTGTCGTTTTTATCGTAAATGCCGTCCTGGTTGTCGTCAGAGCCGACCACTTTTACCATCTCAGCAAACTTTTCCAGCGTCCACTTGTTCTCACGGACAAGATCGTACGGATCTTCCATATCGTACATTTTGATCATCTCTTTGTTAAAGAACAGCGCGTGAGTACTGCGGTTGTCCGAAACTGAAATGTCACCGGTAGTGTAGTACATCTTACCTTTCATCGAAAGGTCCTCGTTTGCCTTCTGATCCCAGTAAGCCTTTGAAAGGTCGAGATGCTCGATGTCGTTCAGATCGTGAACATAGCCGTTGTAGGCAAGCGCAGCGACGTCGTATGTACCGACCATTGCCGCGTCGTAGTTATGGTCGCCTGCCATATGCTCGGTGTAAAGTTTAACAAAACCGTCACCTGTACCGGTAGAGGAATTGAATCGAACGATATCCTCATTGGTGACGTTGACACCATAGTTGTCCGACATATACATGTTGCGGCGATAGATCGCGCTGTCGATGACCGTTCCCTCGGTTCCCTCGGACGCATAGTCATTCCACGCCCAACTTCCCGAAACAAGAATGTTAAAATCTCCCGCAATGTTGACCGTACCCGGCGCGGGTACGGCAGGAAGATCGGGATCCGCCGTAAGAAGAGGCTCTGTAGTTACTGCTTCCGTCTCCGTGAAAGGTGCCTCATTGTCACAGGAAATCAAAAGGATCATCAACGCAAGCAAGCATAACAAAAATACCGACATTTTTTTCATTTTCACGACACGCCTTTCATGAACAAAAAGAAAGAATTTGTGACTATAGAATAGCACAAATTCTTTCTTTTTGCAATATTTGTAATACATTTCAAAGATAATTGATAGTTTTACTTTGATTTTTGTAATGTGCGGTGCTTCTTTTTCCATTCTGCGGGAGAGCAACCAACACTTTTAGAGAAGCATCGGTACAAATTTATATAACTACCAAATCCGCATTCCACACTGATACTGGAGAGCGAGCTGTCGGAATTCAACATCAATTGTTGCGCCATCTCAATCTTCATATCATTTATATATACAAGCGGGGTCTTCCCGGTCTCGCTTTTAAAAATGCTGATAATATGGTTCTTGCTGTAGCCGCATTCTGCCGCCAATCGCTCGAGAGAAAACGGTTTGCGTATATCCTCGGCGACCGTGGAGATCACCTTGGAAACAACATCGTTTCCGCTTTTTGTTCCGTTTCGCTCCTGCAATCCGCCAAGAAGTGAATAGAAAGTTGCAGTAATCTTTACAAGCGGCGCACGCATCAAACGTAGCGTCTCCATTTCCTGTAAAAGCGGAAAAAATTCGGCAAAATCCACATGCCCGCGCAGAGGTAGTCCGTTTTCCTCCTCTAAAAACTCCGCTTCACAGAAATGTATCCAAAAATACTTTGGGGCATCACTTTCCACGTTACCCGTTTGTGTATGACCGCACTTTTGAATATAGTATTCACCTGCGCGCACCTCGACCGATTCTCCATCCTCCTCAAAACGTAACACACCGTCAAACACCATAACCAACACATTTGTGGTGTAGAAGAATCGTTCGATATGCTTCTCGTGCTTTTCAAAATACCGGAAGGAGGAATTCAACCAAAACGGCAATTTATTTAAAGAAAGCTTTTCCATTCACTACTCCTTTGCGTGCATCCGCTTCCAATCTGCAGGCGGGCAGCCCTCCGCTTTTATAAAAGTACGATACATATTCAAATAACTTCCAAATCCACACTCTATACCGATACTGGAGAGGGAGCTTTCTGAATTTAGAAGCAATTGCTTTGCCATCTCAACCTTCATATGATTAACAAACGCATACGGTGTCTTCCCTGTTTCACGTTTAAAAATATTGATGACGTGGTTCTTGCTGTATCCACAACGGGAAGCCACCTCTGTGAGAGAAAACGGCGTGCGGATATCCTTTGCAACCTCGGCGATCACTTTCGCAACGACGTCACTTGCGCTCTCCACGGTAGAGCCCCGACGCAGGACGGAAAGCACCTTATAAAAAGCAGCAGAGATCTCCACGAGCGGCGCACCGGTGATCCGCAAGGTATCCAGTTCTTGAAAAAGCGGGAATAGCGTAGCAAAGTCCACCTTGCCGCGCAAAGGTAATCCGTCTTTCTCCTCTGTAAAGTCATGCCCCCACCATTGAATAAAAAAATACTTAGGGCTATCACTTTCGTACTGTCCCTCCTGCCGTAGACCATGACGCTGAATGTAATACTCACCCGGATGCACCTCCACAGGGACTCCATCCTCCGTAAAGCGCAGCACCCCCTCAAATACCATTACAAGAACGTCAAGCGCATACGTCCGCGAAACGTGCCGCTCATGCTTTTCAAAATACCGAAAGGAAGAATACTGCCACTTTGGAAGTGTACGCAAGGATAACTTTAAAGACATATTTTGCCTCCAAGCATAAGGTTACCTTTATTATAACGAATCTTCTCTTGAAAATCAATCCCAAGAAAAGAAAAAGGATCCGACGCACGTCGGATCCTTAAAAATCATTTCAAACGAAAAACGGTGACATGGAAGTACTCTTCGCCAGGGTTGAGGCGAGCGCCGCCGTGGGAGGGACTGTTCGGTTCATATTGTGTTTCAAAGCAGACAGCCTGATGCTTCCGCTGTTTTACGCCACCTTTAAAATCGGCACCGTCTCCGAGAAAATTCGCGGTATAGATCTGGATGCAAGGCATGCTAGTAAGAACGGTCATTTCTCTTTCAGGAACACGGCAGGTGGCCGCAAGATTCAGCTGCAGAGGACCATAGGATTCAGTCTTCTTGTGATCAAGTACAAAATTATGATCATATCCGGGATAGCCAAGACCCGTATCCATATAATCCTTGCCGATCTCCTTTTCGGTACGAAAATCAAATGCAGTACCCACAACGCTCGGTCTTGTGCCGAGCGGCAAAAGAGTCTTGGGATCTGCCGCAGTATAGGAATCTGCGTGAATCGTCAACTTGTGATCCAGAACGGAGGCGTTCTCGTAGCCGTGCAGATTGAAATAGGAATGGTTGGTCAGATTGCAATACGTGGGTTTGGTCGTCTGCGCGCGATACTCAATAATAAGATCGCTATCACGGAGAATATAGGTAACGGTGGTGATCAAGCGACCCGGGTATCCCTCTTCGCCGTCTGCAGAAACAAAACCACAGCTGAGGCAAGGCGATCCGTCGGGGCAAATGCCCTCCTCTACGTTCCAAGTGTGCTTATCGAAACCCATCTTGCCGCCATGCAAATGCGCTTCACCGTCATTATTATAAATCGGGAAATCAACATCGTCCAAAGTGAGCTTCCCTCCCCCAATACGATTGGCGTATCTACCAACCGTAGCACCGACGTATCCGTCGCTTTGAATGTATCCGTCAAGCGTGTCGTATCCGCAGACAATATCTGTGCCCTTATGTACGAGTTTTTGGAGCGTTGCGCCGTAATCCAGCACCGTAATGCTGATGTCATCATTCGAAACGGTGTGTGCAAATATTTCTCTGCCGAACGGCGTTTTGCCCATATATACTTTTTTCATGGTGATTCCTCCACGCAATACTATTCTAAATATATCCTACGACATATATCCTACGACATTTTTGTTTTTTTCACAATGTACTTTCCAAAATTTTTCATTGTAATTTTTATTATGGAATGGTTTTAGTTTTTCTATTGTATTTTTTCAATCATTCTGTTATAATTCAGTTGTATTAAAAAGAAAAAAAGAGGTGTCATTATGAAACCTGTTTCATTAGACAATATCGGCAGAAACATAAGTTTTTCCCGAATTTACGGGCTACGCCAAGCGTGGAACAGCACTCGCCGTTGGAGTTGTATAAATGAACCGCGCGATCTCCACGGGTTTATGTATATTTTTTGCGAAAGTGTCACCTTTCAAGTTAAAGACGCGGCTGAACCGATTACTTTTTTCTCGGGAGAATTGATCTACATTCCTAAGCATTCTGAGTACATTGTTGAATTTACGCACACAAAAGGTGAACTCACCAATATACTGATCAACTTTGACATCTGCGACACTGCAGGCAATGAGTATGCTCTTTCGCCTTGTATATGTACGCTTGCCACCGAACTCCCCGCCAAGGTCACCGACAGTCTGTTGACTGTTGCTGACCTCAGCCGAAATTTGACGCATCCGACGATTCCGGTCACCCGCGCTTTTTACGAAATGCTGGACAAGCTGACCAACTATACCCTTGCTAAACAGTTGCATTCGGTCGAAAAAGACTCTGTTCTTCCCGCGATCTTCTATTTGGACAGTCATATTCTGGACGACGTTTCCATCCCACAACTTGCACAGATGTGCCTGATGAACGAATCTGCCTTCCGCAAGGCTTTCAAGGCGCATACCGGTATGAATCCTGTGCAGTATAAAACCAAGATCAAGATCGACAAAGCTAAGGTAATGCTCCGCAGTACAGCAGAGATCCCAATCGAAGCGATCGCGGAAAGTCTCGGCTTCTATGACAACGCTTATTTTCACAAGGTTTTTGTAAAAAGTACAGGGAAAACGCCCAAGCAATACCGCGACACCGCAATTTAAGGACCGTTTTACGGTCCTTTTTCTATCAAAAATTCTATCAAAAAATACAATAGATATCTTGTAAAAATACATTGACCGACTTTTTTGTCAAATGCTATAATTAGAATGTAATTTTACACCTTAAGGAGGTAAATTTTCATGAAAAAGTTTGTTATTCTTTTGACCGCAGTATTGCTTCTTGGTATGCTGTCAGTCACTGCCTTTGCGGCAGATCCCGTGGGTTACGTTTCCACCTCAGCTCCCGGCGACGATGCAAATGACGGTCTTTCTGCACTTACCCCCAAGAAGACCCTTGGATCCAAGACCGGCAAGGGTGTACTCAGCATTCTGAAGGATGGTGGCACAATGGTTATCCCCGGCCGTCTGATGGTTGGCGCCAAGGATACTACCTATACTCTGAATCTGGACGGTGCGCTGACGATCACTGCAAATGACGGTGTAACCGACTACAAGAATCCTTCCCCCAACACAAATCCGTCTTCGGGCAGCCTGAAGATGGCTTCCGGCCTCGTGTTCGCAATCGCGAGTGACCTTACACTCGACGATGTGATCCTCTTCCAAGAGGCGGGACAGAACACTATTCGTGTAAAAAGCGGCGCTACGCTTCGCATTACCGACAAGATCGTTACACTCACTAAGCAGGCGTACTACATGAATATTGAAGTAGAGGACGGCGGCACCGCGATCATCAACGGCGGTACTTACTCTAATGTTTCCGGCAACGGTAAGATCGAGCTCGGTGCAAACGTAACCGTTTTGGAAAACGGTGCTTCCTCTACCCCCACAACGCCTGCACCTTCCACACCGGCTCCCTCGACCCCCACAGAGCAGAAACCTGCAACCGTCAGCGGTAATTATGCATACATCTCTACTACCGAGGGCAATAACAATAACGACGGTCTTAGTCCTAACTCCGAGAAAAAGACCATCGGTACTGCCGAAGGAAACGGCGCATTCTCGCTGGTTGCAAACGGCGGTACGGTTTACGTCACCGAAAAGTGGCAGATGGGTCAGTACACGCTAAACGCCAACGGTCCCATCACTATTACCGGTAACGACGGCGCGACCGACTACAAGTTCCCCTATCCGTCTACCAATCCCGGCGGAGGTACCGTCAAGCTTGTTTCGGGCGTCACCGTTACAATTGAAAGTGACTTGATCTTTGATGATATTATCATCTTCCAGGAAGGCAATCAGGGTACCCTCCACGTCAAGAGCGGCGCCACGCTCACCATTACCGATCTTTGTGTACTGATGAGTGCAAAGGACTACCATTACAAGGTCGTTATTGATGAAGGCGCGAAAGCGATCCTCAGCGAGGAGGCGCAAAAGACCTTTACGATTGAAAACAACGGTAGCCTTGAGACCTACAAGCCCGAGCATACCATCGTTAAGCTGACCATTGGATCTAAGCTTGCATACATCAATAACGCTGCGCATGACCTTGACGCCGCTCCGCTCAATCGCAACAGCCGAACGATGCTGCCTGTGCGTTTTGTTGCCGAGTCCCTTGGCGCGACCGTAGGCTGGGATGGTGCAACCTCCACCGTTACTGTCACCTCCGATGCTGCCGAAATTAAAATCGTGATCGGCGCAACTTCCGCAACCGTAAACGGTCAGACCGTGACGCTGGATTCTCCCGCGTTTATCGAAAGTAGTCGTACCTACCTCCCAGTTCGCTTTGTTGCAGAAAACCTTGGTGCAACGGTCGAGTGGGTTGCCGCAACCAACACTGCGATCCTGACAAAATAATCGGAGGCAGATATGCAATTGAATCTCAAGTTTTTGCTGTTTTGCCTTTGCTGTACACTCCTGCTCTGTTCCTGCACGCAGGACCCGCCTGCTGTAACGACCGCTCCGCCTGCTGAAACCACAGTTTCCGAGATTCCTATGGAAACACTCGACATTCCGACCACTGCGGATTTTGGCGGTGCGGAATACCGTGTACTTTCTGCCGGCAACCTCACCTATGAGGATTTCACCTACGAAGAATCTTCCTCGATGCCGCTTGATAACGCGCAGTACAAGCGCAAGTCACTTGTAGAGCAAAACTATAACGTTAAAATAGCCGAAGATACGCAGAAGGCATACTCCAGCGGTAACGGTCCCGGATTTCAGGCGTTGTACACTGCGGCAAACGCCGGCACGACCGACTATGCAGTTGGTCTGATCGCAGGATATGACGTTTCCGTTCTCGGTTACAGCGGATATCTTTACGACATGAACTCCATGCCCGGCATCAATCTCTCAAAGAGTTGGTGGGATCAGAAGGCAAACGAGGCGTTGACCATTCACGATCTCGTTTTCTTCACAGCGGGTGATTTTACGCTTTCTGACAACGATGCGGCATATGTCATCATGTTCAACAAGTCTATTCTTGAGAACTACGGACTCGATTCGCCTTACGACATGGTCTATGATAACGAGTGGACCTTGGAAAACTTCGGCACGCTGTGCAAAACGGTTACCGAAGACCTCGACCAAAACGGCATCATGGATGAAAACGACCGGTTCGGCCTTCTCGTATGGGTCGATTCACTGCTCGGCATGGTCAATGCCGCAGGTCAGCGTTGTTGTGTGATTGACGATCGGGAACAGATCGTACTTTCGCTCTACAACGAGATCACTCTGGATGCTGTGGACAGATTCCTTGCAATTGCGCTGGACAAACAGTATGCGCTACAGTATCAGTCCATCCGTAACAGCGTAGAGTTTGAAGAGCAGCTCTGGTCGGGAGAGCACGGTCTTTTCTGGACCACGCACATGGGCAACGTACCACGCTTCCGTGAAATGGAAAGCGACTTCGGCCTTCTGCCTTATCCCAAGCTGACCGCAACGCAGGACAACTACTATTCCACCGTCACTCCGTTTAACTCGCAGTTCGTCTGCGTACCTCTCGTACAGGAAGACGTTGAGCGTACCGCTATCATCACCGAGGCGCTCGCGTACTACGGCCAGAAAACTGTTCTTCCTGCTTACTATGAGGTCAACCTCAAGGGAATGGTTTCCCGCGACGAGGAATCCTCCGATATGCTGGACATTATTTTTGACAATCTTGTCTACGACCTCGGCTTCCTTTATCAGATCGGTCCCTACAACAAGAACTTTAACTACATGGTCAGCCGCGGCACAACGAACTTCACTTCGGTATACGACTCGCTGGAGCCCGTCGCCAAGGCGCAACTAACGCTGATCAACAACGGTTATACAAAAGCCGCCGCTATGTGGCAGGAGTAATATAGTAAGAGGTGCAACATAAGTTGCACCTCTTATTTTCTTGGTAGTACAAATAAACCCCCGGTTCTACCGGGGGAGCGATAAAACGCTTCAGTAAAGATAGATGGGCAAGCTATAAGCGAAGCCCGAAGTTCTTGAAAATAATTAAACCTCCCAATATAATGGTAGTGGTTTGGCGACC
>JAZQHV010000019.1:0-40188 GCA_045540755.1 Eubacteriales bacterium | reverse complement strand
ACATACTGGCTTCGTTTTTCAAGCGGAGTCAGTTTTGTTTTAAGCTGAATACGTTCATGATTGTAGAAGTATATGTATTCAGCTATGAGGAGGCGAGCCTCCTCATAGCTGCGCGGCTTCGCTCGGTGGATACACTCTGTTTTGAGAATTGAAAAGAAATTTTCAGCCAAAGCATTGTCATATGGGTTTCCGCGCCTTGACATTGAAGGCGTTATGCCGTATGATTGTGTTAGGTTAAAGTACGCTTGCGAAGTATACTGAAAGCCTTGGTCACTGTGGAGCTGCAACTCTGCAGTGACCTTTTCCTTTTTTCTTGCAGCGTGGATAGTGTTAAGCACAAGGTTTATGTTTTGTTCGGTACCAGTCTTGTACGCTACAATACTGTTGTCATATAGATCTCGAATAACAGATAAGTAGAGATAGCCTTGTCCTGTCTTAATATACGAAATATCCGTTACCCATTTTTCGTTTGGACGTTCTGCGTGAAAATCTCTGTTTAATAGATTAGGATATCTATGCAGAACCTCACTGTAATTACGGTATTTCTTTCTTCTGACGACGGAAAGCAAGTTGTATTTCTGCATTACTCGTAATACGGTTTTGGGGTTGCAATATATTCCTTCACGTTCTAACCAAATGTGCACACGGCGATATCCGTACGTACGATGATACTTGTCTTGGCACTCACGAATCTTTTTGGCAAGAGCAAGATCCTTTGCCGGTATATTCATGCGAGAAACAAATCCATAATATCCGCTTCGGGATACCCCGAAAAAATTACACATTTCGCTAATACTGTACTTTGCTTTATGTCGATAAATCACCAGATATTTTACGCTTGTTTTCACTTCCTTTCTGTGAGCAAGAGAAAATCCCGCATTAACTCATTCTCCATTTTCAGTCTCTTATTTTCTTGTTTGTAATCTTCTATACTTTTTACTTTCTTAGGACGCCCTTTAGGTAATGGCGCTATTTGTCGCATTTTTGTTTCCGGGCGTAATCCGCACCAACTCTGAATCGTGTATCGACTTATGCTATGCTTTTTGCTTATTTCGTTCTGCGATACTCCGCTCTTATATTCCTGAATTATTTTTTCTTTGATTGATTGTGGATATTTCTTCATACCTTTTATTCCTGACATAACAAAACCTCCTATGGTAGTTTCTTTCATTCTACCATAGGAGGTGCTTTTTTGTCATTGTCCGTTTTTACTGGACTTGTTCACGAGGGCTTGCTTTTGTTTTTAACTGTTCAGAATGCTGCGAATCAGGAGGAGCGCATCCACGACCGTAATCGTGCCGTCCTCATTCAGGTCTGCCGCCATCGAGATCTCCACGGTAGGATCGGTGGAGGCGCGCAGGGCGCGGATGACATCGGTCAGCGTGCACACGCCGTCGCCGTTGGCATCGCCCGTGCGCTCGGTGGTATCGAGCAGAGTAATGCGGTCAAAATAGGTGGTGAGCGGTGTGGGGAGGGAGGCTGTCTCCTCGTAGTAGAGGGTGCGCGGCTCCTTTTCCGTGAAGCAGGCGTCGCTGTAACGGTCGATGGTGGTCACCGAGCAGTTGTCCTTTGCGTATACGGTGACGGTGCCGTTCATCTTGGCGGTCGTGGTGTGGTTGCCGAGCAACAGCGTGCCGACAGTGGCGTCGCCCGAAAGCGTCAGCACCGCAGAGCCGCCCTGCGAGCCGTTGGCCTTAGCACCGAGGATGACTGCGTTTGCGGCGGTATCGCCGCCGACGTTCAGATAGACCGTACCCGTGTGGGAGAGGTTTGTGTTGTAACCGCTGAACGCAACGATATGTACGTATGCGCCGCTAAGAACAGTAACGGTATTGGTCTCGCCCGCATCCAACGTGCCGACCGCGAGGTTGTTGTTGCCGCCGCCGATCAGCGTGATGAGCGCCTTGGTTTCGCCGTTTGTATTGACCGTGATAACGTTTTCGCCGAGCGTGAGCGGGTGGAAGTTTGCGCAGAGCAGACAGCCGCCGTCAAAGCCGATGAATTTGAAGTTGTCAAAGACGGTCGGACCGTTTACGGCAACGCGGATGGCGGCGGTGTACTTGAGTGCCGCGCCCAAGGTGCGGTAGTCCACGCCGTCATAGACCGAGGTGACGGTGACCGTGCCCGTATGTGCAGGCAGTTCGAGCGCCGCGCCGACGGAGAATTCGTTCATCCAGACGAGTGTGCCGCCGTCCTCACCAAGCTTGGCATATGCCTGCGCAAGCGTGCCGACAGGGGAGGAAGCAGAGAGACCGTCTCCCTCGGCGCCCGTCGAGAAGAACACGAGGTCATAGGTTTTGCCCGTGGGCTTGACGGTTGCGCCTTCGCCGACGGTGACGTGGCTTTCACCCGTGAGCGGGAGGTCGTCACAGCCGACCGAGCCGCCTACGATGCTTGCAAAGGTGCCGCCGTTTACGGTGACGGAGGAATCGAGATCATACATGCCGAGCACGAGTCCTGCGTAGTCCTCCAGGCACCATTCGGGGGTGAGGAGCATATCACTGTTGCCGACGGGGTCGCCGTTCGAGTTGAGCTTTGCAATGGCGGTGGCATGCTCTACGCCCACGTAGCGGAAGTGCCATGCCTCGTAGATAAAGCCGGTCGTTGCCACGTCCTTGGGAGTAAAACGCAGGATGATGCCGTACTTGTAGCCGTTACGCATGATCCAGTCCCAGCCCTCGGTCTTATCGTAGTGATGGTGACCGTTCGGATCGTAAATGGCATCGTGGAAATCGAAGGCGTAGCCGAGATGGTGCTCGGAGGCGCCGGGGATGGAGCAGGATTCGATGACCGCCTTGTGCGATTGCGCAAAGGTGTAGCCGTAGTTGACGCGGATGTTGCCGAGCTGGCGGGTATAGCCGTCGTACTGCTCAAGGAAGCCGCGCCATGCGTAGCCGATGTGCGTGGGTGCGGTCACGCCGTCCTCGACCATGTCCGCAAACATGGTGTTAAAAGCGTTTGCCGCCGCTTCGCGCAAGAAGCCTGCATAGGTCGTACCGTTGGAAACCACGTTTACAGGGTCGTCGACGGTATAGTCGCCCGTTTCGGGGTTGATGTCAATGATGCGCGCGGGGGTGACCATCTCTATGAGGCCGTCCTCGATCACAACGTCGGTGAAATCGGTGTAGCGGAAGTGCTTGTAGCCGCCGATGACGTTCAGCTTGTAGCTGTCATCCATGTCGCGGAGCATCTCCACGTCCTTGCCGAAGACGACGGGGAAGTAGCGTGCCACGATCTCGTTTTGGGTGGTTTTCGCGGTGGCGTCGAACACGATATGGTCAAAGGTCGTCTTGCCGCCGAGCTTGTAGTCCACGTCGCCGTCAAAGACGAGTTTCGCGCCTTTTTCGCGGTAGTCGGTCTCCCCGTACACGCTTGTCACGGTGATGGCACCCGCGTGTAACGGCTCTTGGAAGAAGGAGGGATCGCCGCCGAACTTCTGTGTGGTGTTGGTACCAAGCGTGTATGCGTTCATGAGGACGATCGTACCGCCGCTCTCCTTAAGGCGGTCGAATGCGGCGTACAGATCGCTTGTCGGGATCGAGGGGTGCGTGCCATCGCCGAGACCGCCCTCTGCAACGAAGACGTAGTTGCCCTCGACCGCCTCAGGCAGGTCGCCGACCATTTGGATGTCGCCGCAGATCGAGCAACGTTTGAGCAGAATGCTTGCATCAAACTCGCTTGCGTAGGGGGCGGAATACTGATGTGTATCGTCCCGCTCGCAGAAGGTCTGCACCAAGTTGAACTGTGCCATCTCTGCAAGGTAGGGGAAGCCTTCGGGCACGGTGTTGACGTCGTAGGTGAGCGTTTTGATGCAATCCTTGGCGGTGTAGTAGAAGAGAGCGTCGATCTCATAGATGTCGCCGCCGTAGAGCACGAGGTCAAAGCGACCCGTGAGCAGAGCGGTCTTGTCGCTGCCGCCGAGGAAGAGGTTGTAGATCACGGCATCGTCCCCGACGGTGACCTTGGCGTTTTTTGCGGTCGCGCTGTTAGCACAGGCACCCGCAAACAGCTTGTTGACGGTTGCGGTGCCCTCCACGGTGACGGTCGCTGTGCCCGTGTAGGTGGTCTTGCCCGTATAGCGGGAGAAAGCGTGCACGTGGCGGAAGAAGCCGCTCTTCAGCGTGATGACGGGGTCAGAGTCTTCCTCGACCTCGCCGACGGAGTAGTTGTTGTAGCCGCCTGCAAGGCGCAGGCCGTTTACGTGCTCGGCAGGCTTGGTATCGGTCTCCTCGGTCCACGTAGTGGTAACGCCCGTGTCAAAGGTCAGTGGATGGAAGCCTGCGGTGATGTAGCTGTAGGTATCGGTGTGGATGGAGATGTCCTTCCACACCGTCTCACCGCCGAGTAGGACGGTGATGCCGTTCGGGAAGTAGAGGCGTGCGCCGCTCTGGCGGTAGTCCACGCCGTCATATACGCTTGTGTAGGTTATGATGCCCGTATGCGCGGGCAGGGTGCACTTTGCGGAGAGGGTGACCTCACCCACAAGCACGATCGTACCGCCGTTCGGGAGCAGTGCCTGCGCCGCGGCGAGTGAGGTGCAGGGGCGGTTGGGGGCCGCACCGTTTCCCGTGCCGCCGTCCTTGACGTAGACGACCTCGTAAACGGTGGGTTCGGGCTCGACCGTGCCGCCGTTTGCGGTTACGGTGTCAAAGCAGTCTGCAAAGCCGACGGGGAGGGAGGCGGTAGCATCGTAGGTCAGGATGCGCGCGCCTTCTGTGGCAAAGTATGCGGCATCACAGTAGCCGATGGAGCCGATCGACGTGTTGTCGAGTGCGTTTACAGTGACGGTGCCGTTGGTCTGCACGCTTGTGGAGCTGTTGGCGAGGTTCAGTGTGGTGACGGAGGCGGAATCCTCCATGGTCAGCACGGTGGTGCCGCCCTTCGAGGCGGTGCCGCTTGCGCCGAGCAGGCAGGTGGTGACCGAGGCAGAGCCGCAAAGATTCAAGTGAACGGTGCCAAGGTTTGATGCATTGTTGACCATACGGCTGAAGCCGACCAGCGTGACAAAGGCGCCGCTCTTGATGGTTACGGTGCTCTTAGCACCGCTTGCAAGCGGCGTGATGGCGATATTGTTGGCACCGCCGACGATGGCGATCTTTGCCGCAACCGCGCCCGTGCCGTCCAGAGTCTGTACGTGCTCGCCGATGGTGAAATCATGGAAGTTTGCGGCAAGCACGCCGCCCTTGCCCGCATCCTTGAAAACAAAGTTGTCGATCTCGGTCGGGCCGCCAAAGCCGATGCGCACGCTGGCAGTCCATTTGAGTGCCGCGCCGCTCTCACGGTAGTCGGTACCGTCGTAAACGCTTGTCCAGAGGATCTTGCCCGTATGTGCAGGCAGGTCGATCTTGGTACCGAGCGCGTATTCTTTCATAAAAACGAGCGTGCCGCCCTCGTCGCCGAGCGCGGCGTAAGCACCTGCAAGTGTACCGACCGGGTTCGTCGCGGAGGCACCCGTGCCCGTGGCACCCGACGAAAGATAAACGACCTTGTCGCTTGCGCCTGCCGAAAGCAGGCAGACAGAGGCGAGCAGAAAGATAACGAAACAGAGAAGCAAACCTTTACGCATAAAAAGTTCCTCCCAAAAGAAGATTTTTACACTTCAATTATAATAGAACCCGGTTTTTGTGGCAAGACAAAGTGCAGTGTGAAAAATCGCAAATGTTTTTGACGGAAACCCACTTGTCACTACGAAAAAATTGTGTTATTCTATACAAAAAAGGAGGTGGAGAGAATGGCACTTTTGATCCTGTGCGATCCGCGATATCGCAACAACAATTGGTGCGAGACCAAGCTGCGCGGTATTTATGACGAGGCGGCGCGTCGTCGTATTCCCGTCAAACTGTATACCGATCTCTCCGCTTTTGCTTCCGTGGCTGTGAAGCTTGGAAGCGACTCCTCGGTTATTATCCTTTTTAATTCTATGAAGTATCTCGCCGAGGTGGCGGAGGTGCTTGCCCCGATGGCGATCCATCCTATTTTGTCGGTCACCGAGTCGGAGATCCATTTTCCGCGCGTATACAGTCAGGTGTGCGGCGACGTAGACAGCGCTACAGGCGAGCTCGTGCGCTTTTTGCACGCCGAGGGCAAGCGCCGCATCATGCTGCTCGGCGTTTCACAGAATTCTGCCGCAGGGCGCAATAAAGTTGAAATGATCCGCCGCCACGTTCCAAAGGAAGAGTATGCGGTCATTTACGACGAACAGGGGAATCTGACGAAAAGCTTTGAAGCGTTTTTACCTGTACGCGAACAGTTTGATGCGGTGGTCTGTACCAATGATCATCAGGCGATCGCTCTGATCGAATTCTTGCAGGTGCACGGCGCGTATGACCCCTCTCTGTACATCATCAGCCATGGAGACACCATTCTTGCCCGTCTGTACGGCAACGGAGTTACCACTGTTTCCACGGGCTTTTACGCCTGCGGTAAGGCGATGGTGGAGGCACACGTACAGCGGGTGAAATATAATTGGTCCACCGTGATGATCCGCGTGCAGTGTGATTTCCGTGCACGGGGAAGCACGAGCGGCGCGGGCGCGTATCCGACCTTGCCCTTTATTCCGCCGCATGCCAATCAGGCGGGACTCAGCCGTCTGGAATGCGTGCTTGCCGATTGCGATCTTGCCAATCTCAAGCTGATCTTCGGTCTGCTTTCGGGCTACAGCTACGAGCATATGGGCGAGTTGTGCTTTTTGTCGGCGGGCGCGGTCAAGTACCGTGTACAGCAGATGCGTCAGGCGCTCGGCTGTAAGTCGCGGGAGGAAATGACGGCATTGATTTCGCGCTATCTCGAAAAGGAACGTTTGCTCCGCGTCATTGAGGAGGCCGAGGGCGTCGGCGGTAAGATATTCGGATAAAGCACAGGGGACGGTTCTCAAAACCGTCCCCTGTGCTTTGGTTATAAGAGTTTATCCGCAAGTGCCGCAAAATCGGCGGTGGAGAGACGTTCGCCACGGATGCGTTCATCGAAGCCGCATGCGGTGATCGCCTCGATGATCTGCTCCTTTTGCAGATTCGGGAATCCCGTGGAAAGCGCGTTGGAAAGCGTTTTGCGTCGCTGTCCGAACGCCGCCTTGATGACCTTGAAGAAAACCTCTTCGTCCTTTGGCTTTACGGGCTTATCCTTGTAGAGATCAATGCGCACAACGGCGGAATTGACCTTGGGCGCGGGCATGAAATTGCCTGCCGAAACGGTAAACAGCTTTTGCGGCGCGCCATAGTAGCAAAGGGAGGCGGTGATGGCACCGTAGTCGGCAGAGCCGGGGGCGGCGGCAAGGCGGGATGCCACCTCAGCCTGCACCATAACGGTGATCGAGTCAAAGGGATAGCCGCATTCTACAAGGCGCATCAGGATGGGCGTGGTGATATAGTAGGGGAGGTTGGCGCAGACCGACACCTTTTCGCCTGCCGCTTTTTCAGCAAGAACGCTCGGAAGGTCTACCTCCAAAATGTCCTTGTTGATGATCTCCACGTTCTTGTACTCGCCGAGGGTATAGGAAAGCACGGGGATGAGGGTCTTGTCGATCTCAAAGGCGATGACCTTTTTGTAGCGTTTTGCAAGCTCTGCCGTCAGACAGCCGATGCCGGGGCCGATCTCCACGATTACGCTATCGCTGTCATCACAGCAGCTCTCGGCGATACGCTCGGGAATCGCCTGATTGATGAGAAAATTCTGTCCAAAGCCCTTTTTGGTGCCCGTGCCGAAGGCGGCAAGGATCTCCCGCACGGTGCGGATATCACATAAATTCATAAAAACTCCTTAAAAAGTCTTGACAAACCAAATCGAAATAATGTATAATGGAAAACGCGCTGGTATGGCTCAGTTGGTAGAGCAGTTGATTCGTAATCAACAGGCCGCCGGTTCGAGTCCGGCTACCAGCTCCAGCAAAACCTCGCTTCGGCGAGGTTTTTTGCTTATTCTAACAGAAATGATTCGAAAATGCAAGTAGAGTGAGGGATAAAGATGGCTTTTTCCGTAAATGACTTCAAAAAGCTTTGTAAGGAGAAGAACTACGGCTACCGCGCGGGCAGTCTCTTCGGTCTGACGAAGAACGACAGCGGCAAGTGTGACTTCACCGTGGAGACGCCTGCGGCGACCTACGCAGTCAAGGTGATCTCGGTCGGCGATGCAGAGCGTGTATATTTCTGCAACGTGGGTGGATACATCTCGGTCAAGGGCAAGGAAGTTTGTGACTATATGTGGGTCGAGCCGAAGTTCCCCGAAAACGCCGTGCGCGTACTGCTTTTGGATGCGGACATTCCTTCCACCGAGCTTTCGAAGAATGCGGCGACTACCGTTACGACGGGCGCAACCGTTTTTGGCTGTAAGGTATATACACCTTCTGCTTTCCTGGCTCTGCTCGGCTGATGGAAGAGAAGAATCTGCATGCGGGGCACCGACAGCGCCTTAAGGAACGGTTTCTCGGTGAGGGGCTTTCCGGCTTTGAAAAGCACAACGTGCTGGAGATCGTCCTGTTCTATGCCATTCCGCGCATGGATACCAATAAGATCGCGCACAGGTTGATCAACCGCTTCGGCTCGGTGCGCGGCGTACTCGACGCGAGCGTTGAGGAGCTTTGCAAGGTCGATGGGATCAAAGAGCATGCCGCAACGCTGATCAAGCTGTTCTCCGCAGTGAACCGCTATGCCGCCGGGGAGATCGTACCGGCAGAGCGTTACGACAGTCTCAATAAACTGGGAAATCTTATGGTGCATTGCTATGCAGGCTTGACCGTAGAGACGATCAAGCTGGTGCTCATGGATGCGGACTCGCACATTTTAGACATTGTCACGCTCGGAGAGGGCTCGGTCAATCAGGTGCGCATGGATACGCGCAAGCTGATCGAGCATGCGATCCGTACCAATGCGTCGATGGCAGTGCTTGCACATAACCATCCGGGCGGAATGCTTACGGCATCGTCCGAGGATATCGTGGTGACCGAGGCGGTCGCCAAAGCGCTGGAGACGATCGGCGTGCATTTTATCGATCATCTGCTGATCGCGGGAAACCGTTTTGATGCGATCTGGTCCAAGAATCAGGGCATCTTTTATCAGAACCCGCCGCGATCAATGTATACGACCGCAGACGGTGAAATTGAAATTGAATAAAAGAATCCCGAAGAGCACCGCGATATCGCGGTGCTCTTCGGACTTCTATGGCTGTTTTCTTTGAAAAATTGTACAAAAATTTAATTTTTTGGTATTTACTCTGTACAAAAAATATTATATCATGAAAATAGCAACATATAAAACTCTGTGCAAAGGAGAAAAAATATGGAATGGACAAAATTTGGCGGAGAGATCACCGAGCAAAATGGTGTCTACTCTGCACAGGTCAAGAACACGCTGTTTCCGAGCAAGGAACAGACCGCAATGTTTTCTGTAGAGAAAACGCCCTTGAACTTTGCTCTCGAGTGTGAGATCAAACTCAAGAAGGATGGCGAGGCAGGCGTATATTTCCGCTCGCAGGGCAAGAACGGCGCAAGATGGGTCGTCGGCTACTACCTCATCCTCAACGCGGCAGATCAGTCGCTCACCCTGAAAAAGGTCAACGGCGGCGACAGCGATCACGTTGTGCTCAGCCACATGTGCTACCCCTTTACCAAGGACGTTTGGTACAAGATCCGCATCGAGGTGCGCGGCACCTATGCCAAGATCTGGTTCAACAACTTCGCGCACGAGACCGCACCGATCTATCCCAAGATCGATCTGGAGCTCAAGCACTTCACCCGCGGCGGCATCGGCTTCAACTTCGGCGAGGACGTTGCCGAGTTCCGCGGTATTGACATGACCGAGATCGAGCCGGCAAAGCCCTACGATCCCGACAAGCAGTACCTCAATCCCGTCGTATACGGTGCCGACCCCGACATCATGTTCTATGACGGTACATATTACCTCTACTTCACCGATACGCAGGACATGTCCCTGTTCCAGTGCTATACCTCGAAGGACCTTATCCATTGGTCGGAGCCGCACGTGGTCTTCCACGGCTGTGACGGCTGGGGCAACAACGAGTACATGAGCCCGAACGTTATCTACAAGGACGGTTTGTTCTACATGTTCTATGCGTCCCACACCGCGCCCAACCCCAAGACGGGACGCCGTGAGCCGCACGTTGCCTTTGCAACCTCCACTTCGCCGCTCGGCCCCTTCAAGTCCAAGACGATGAAGCCGATCCACGAGGACGTTCTGGAGATCGGCGGTCATCCGTTCATCGACGAGGACGGCCGCTCCTACCTTACCGTTGTCCGCTTCAACAACGGCAACGAGATCTGGGCATACGAGATCAAGATGGAGGACGGCATCGTGACCGCGCTTGACGATACCCTCGTCAAGATCATGGTTCCCACCGAGCCTTGGGAGTGCGACTATGCGCGCATCACCGAGGGCGGCGTTATCTTTAAGCACAAGGGTCTGTATTACATGATCTACGCAGGCTCGCACTACAAGGGCGACTACGGCGAGGGCTTTGCCATTGCAGAAAAGCCGCTCGGCCCCTACGTCAAGTACAAGTATAACCCTATCCTCCGCGGCACCAAGTTCTCGCGCGGCACGGGCGACTCGGTCTATACGAGAACCCCGAGCGGCGAATACATCATGTTCTATCATCAGCACTTCAGCCCCGTGGAGATCTCCCCGCGCCACATCTGCTACGATGCAATGAAGTTTGTCGAGGTAGATGGCGAGCCTGACGTGATCCTCGTCAAGGGCCCGACCACCACGCCTCAGGATTGTCTGATCAAGTAAGGAGAATGATTATGAGCAAGAGATTCCTTGCCCTCGCACTTTCTGCCCTCATGCTGCTGCCGCTGTTTGCGGCTTGCGGTGAGGATAAGCCCACCGAGACCGTGGCTCCGTCTGCGGAGACAACCGCGCCCGAGGAGAGCTACAAGCTCCCTGAATACGACTTTGAGGAGCATGAGTTCAATATCTTGCAGGCAGGCCGTTCCACCGTCAACCATAACGACTTTCTGTATGACGAGGTCAACCCCTCTGTTCTCGACAGTGCGATCGAGCGCCGTAATAAGGCGGTAGAGAGCCTGTACAACATCAAGATCGTTACCCGTCAGCAGAACACCACGGCGAACCAGCAGTCGCCCGAGGCGTACCGCGTGCTTGTCCGTGAGGCAACCGCAGGCGACTACAACTACGATATGTGTGTTATCCCCGGTTACGACGTCAGCCAGCTTGCATACGAGGGTTACCTCACCGACCTCAACATCCTGCCGTACTTTGACACGGAAAATCCGTGGTACGACGAGAAGGCAAACGAGACCTTCACCTTCGGTGAGACGCTGTTCTTCACCACAGGTGACTACGGCGTAGACATGATGGACCAGACCTGCTGTATCGCGTTTAACAAGGATCTTGCGGCGCAGTACGACGTGGAGAATCTGTACGACCTCGTTAACGACTACAAGTGGACCATCGACAAGATGGCATCCATTGCCAAGGAAGTCACCACCGACTCCGACGGTGACGGCGTGACCGACGTGTACGGCAACCTCTACTGGGTAGACTCGATCTACTGCGCGCTCAATGCGGCGGGTGACCGTCTCGTTACGCTGGATCGCGATACCTGGAGCTACGAGATCACCTGTGACAACGAGCGTGTATATAATATGCTCGAGCGCTTCTACAATCTGGTGCAGGATCCCAAGACCTCCATCAAGTATCTGCACGTTTCCGCGCAGAAGGAGTACATTCCGATCTTCAGCGGCAACAAGGCACTCTTCTTCCAGACCACGATTGGCAAGCTCGGCGAGTTCCGCGACATGGAGACCGACTACGGTATTCTGCCGTACTTCCTCTATGACGAACAGCAGACCGAGTACCACAACACGGTTGCACCCTTCTACATGAACTACATGTGTGTACCGCTGATGGTGGAGGACGATGCGCGTACCTCCGCGATTATCGAGGCGATCGGCTACTATTCGCAGGAATATGTCATCCCCGCGTACTATGATAAGACCCTTACCGGTCAGTACACCCGCGATGAGGACAGTGCCGAGATGCTGGATATCATCTTTGCTACCCGCGCATACGACCTTGGCTATTGCTATCAGCCTGCCAACCTCAACAAGCACCTGATTCACATGCTGAATGAAGGTAACTTTGACTGGTCGAGCCGCTATGCGCGTCTCGAAATGGCGGCTAATATCATTCTCGACGTTATCTCCGAGTCCTATCAGAAGACCGCAGGCATCATCGAAGAGTAAAAGGAAAAGCACCCGCAAGGGTGCTTTTTTCTATGATAACGAGGGAGTATGAGAGAACCTTTTTTGAGAAAAAGGGGATATGTATGCCGCGGCTGTTCATAAAACATTCCACAGTTTTTCTTTGGTTCTTTCTTTTTAAGAAAGAAGGCTTTTTATTTTTATTACACTTCCTTCAAAAACGCATCAATGATGGCATGCGAACGTTCTGCCGCCATAGCAACGAACTTGGGATATTCCATCTGCGCGTCACCGCTTGCGCTGTCCGAGATGGCGCGCAGTACCGCGAACGGCACGCCGTTCACATACGCAACGTGCGCCACTGCCGCGCCCTCCATCTCGCAGGCGATTGCCGTGAAGCGGTCGCGGATGGCGTTTTTCTTTTCGGTGTCGCTCATAAACTGGTCGCCCGATGCGATCGTGCCGACCACGCTGTTTGCGCCTACCGATGCCGCCGCCTTTTCCAGCGCGGCAACGGCGGCTTCGTCTGCATCAAAGTAGATCTTGTTGATGCCCGAAACAAGTCCGACGGGGTCGCCGAGGGGGCTGGTGTCCATGTCGTGTTGCACAAGGCTCTTTGCAATCGCAATGTCGCCGATCGAGAGCTTGTCAGTCAGCGTGCCCGCAACGCCGCTGTTGATAATGAGCGTGGGGGCAAATTTCAAGATCATTGCCTCGGCGCAGATGGCGGCAAACACCTTGCCGATGCCGCAGATCGCTACGACAACTTCTTTGTCATAGCGCTTGCCCACGGTAAATTCCACGCCGCTTACCGTCTCGGTACGGGTGTCGGAAAGGGAAGCGATGATCGCCTCCGCCTCGATTTTCATAGCGCAAATAATTCCGATCATGGTTATTTCTCCAATGTTAAAAATTCTTCTAAACTGCAGCCGAAATGTACTGGTGCGGTGCCGGTTGTCCAGTTTTCATCCCATCCGTCCGGTTTTTCGGTCGCTTCACAGTAGATAGTACCGCCCGGAAGAATGACACTGCTTTTTTCTATTTTTTTGACGCTGTCGGGGATAAATACAGCGATGAGATCACCGTTGCCGCAAACGGACAAACTCTCAATCGCCTCCACGCTACTTGGTAGGGCGATCTTGCGTATGGGTGCCTTGAGATCCGTAATGGACGAGGTGCCGATCACGCGCACCTTTTTTGAAAGCGGTTCGTTTCCGAAATAGAGTACAAGGCGGTCGCTGTCTTTTTCTATGAGTGAGGTGCCGTCTACGTAATAATTGGGGTTTCCGGGGTCAAGGACGATCTCGCGGAGACCTTGGCAGTACCAGAACGCCGAGGTGTCGATCGCGGTCACATTTTTGCCGATGGTGAGGGATTCCAGTTCGGAGCAGGCATACAACAGATCTGCGGGAATTGCGGTGATTTTTGCAGGGAGGACGAGTTCTTTGATCTTCATACCCGCCAAGGAGCCATTTCCGAGTTCGGTCAGCTCTTCGGGTAATGTCAACGCAGTGATGTCCGTAAATGCCAGCGCATTATTGCCGATGCTTTGTAAACTGTTGGGCAGGGTAAGCTCCGCAATGTGTCGCCCATAGAAAGCGCAGACATCAATAGCAGTAATTCCTTCGGGTATCACACTGTTCACTGTGCCGAGGGCAACCGAATTTGTCTGTTTGTCGATCAGACAGTTTCCTCCCATTCTGTAGCGCGTGTTGTCGGGATGCACGGTGATCGTTTGCAACTTCAGTGGGTCGAGGTGCGCTAAATATGCGGTCGCTTTACCGACATGCAACGTTTCCAATCCAAACAATTGCCCGACGTAGTCAAAAGAGATCAGCCCATCGGGCAAGGTCAGGCTTTTGATGCCGTTTTGAAAGTCTACGCCGTCGAGGAAAAAGGGGGCAGCAAAGTAGCCGATCTCGGTGACGGGGTATCCGCCGACAGAGGAGGGGAGCACCAACGTATCCGAACCAAGATATTGGATCTCTTTTATGACAAGCTCGTTATAAAAACTCTTCTCCTCCATGTTCGGTCTGCGTAAAACCCGAATCACCGTGCCGTCATCCAGTGTGACGTCTGCATAGTGTTCGTGTCGCAGGGTATAGTGCGGCGTTGTGCGATAGTAGAGAAAGCCGCCGGTGGCAAGGAGCAGTACCGCGAGCAATACGGAAACTGCAAGCAGGATCTTGGTGCGCTTTTGCATAGGATACCTCCTTTGGCAGAATAGGCTCCCTTGTTAAAGGGGGCTCCCGCGGAACGCGGGTGGAGGATTCGTTCATACGGAACAACTTACAAATGTTGCTTGGGTATAAAGGAATCCCACCACCGCGATGCGGTCCCCCTCCCTTTGACAAGGGAGGCTTTTTAATTGCCTTACTTCACAAACTGGGCGTTCCAGAGTTCGGCATAGAAGCCGTCTTTTGCAAGCAGTGCATCGTGCGTGCCCTGCTCGATGATGTTGCCGCCCTTCATGACGAGGATGATGTCCGCCTCGCGGATGGTGGACAGGCGGTGCGCAACGATAAAGCTGGTGCGCCCTTTCATCAGCTTGGCAAATGCGTTCTGGATGCGGAGTTCGGTACGTGTGTCGATAGACGATGTTGCTTCGTCCAAAATCAGCATCGGGGGCAGGCAGAGCATGATGCGCGTGATGCAGAGCAGCTGCTTCTGCCCTGCGGAGAGCGCGCCGCCGTCCTCGCCGATGTAGGTGTCATAGCCGTTGGGCAGATGCTTGATAAAGCCGTGTGCGTGCGCCGCCTTTGCCGCGGCGACAACTTCCTCGTCGGTGGCATCGGGCTTGCCCATCGTGATGTTGTCGCGGATGGTTCCCTCGCGCAGCCAGGTGTCCTGCAGAACCATACCGAAGTTTTTGCGGAGCGTGGAGCGCTTCAGATCGCGGGTGGAAATGCCGTCAATGTCGATCTCGCCGCTTGTCGGATTGTAGAAGCGCATCAGCAGGTTGATCAGCGTGGTCTTGCCGCAGCCCGTGGGGCCGACGATGGCAATGCGCTGACCGTGTTTTGCCGAGAAGTTGAAGTTTTCGATGAGTTTTTTCTCGGGCACGTAGGAGAAGCAGACGTCCTTGAAATCGATATTGCCGTTGATCACTTCGGGATCGGCGGCATCGGGTGCATCGGGCTGGATCTCCTTGGCGTCGAGCAGTTCAAAGATGCGCGAAGCGCAGGCAAAAGCGTTCTGCAGTTCGGTAATCACGCCCGAGATCTCGTTGAACGGCTTTGTGTACTGGTTTGCATAGCGGAGGAAGACCGCAAGCTGACCGACGGTCATGGTTGCGCCCGTGCCGATGCAGAAGAAGCCGCCGAGCAGGGCAACGCCGAGGTACACGAGGTTATTGACCACGCGCGTGGAGGGGTTGGTGAGCGAGGAGTAGAAGGTCGCCTTGAGCGAGCATTTCGTCAGGCGGTCGTTGATCTCGTCAAAGGTCTCAAGATTCTCGTCACCGTGCGAAAAGGCGATAGACACCTTTTGCTCGGTGATCGTTTCGTTGATAAAGCCTGTCTGCTCTGCCTTGACCTTACTCTGCGTGAGAAAGAAGTCGTGCGTGTGCGTGGCGATAAACTTTGCTACGAACAGGGAAAGGGGCGTGAGCGCCATGACGAACAGCGCGATGCGCCAATCGAGGTAGAGCATAAAGCCTACCGTGCCGAGGATGGTGGCAATGCCCGTGAAAAACTGGGTAAAGCCCATGAGCAGACCGTCCGAAAACTGGTCCACGTCCGAGATCACGCGGTTGACGGTGTCGCCCGCGGGATGCGAGTCAATGTAGGAGAGGGGGAGCTTTTGCAGCTTGCGGATGGCATCGCCGCGGATGTCGCGCACCACCGTGTAGGTGATGGAGTTGTTGAGAATGCTCATGATCCATTGCAAAGCGGCGGTCAGTGCGATGATGACGGCACACTTCACAAGGATGGGGAGGATCAGATCCAACTGTACGTTACCCTCGACACACAGGTCGATGGCGTTACCGATAAGGATCGGCAAATAGAGGGTCATTGCCACGATGGCAAGTGCCAAGAGGAGCGTGACGATCAGTTTGCCCATACTGCGGGAGCAGTAGGCGAGGACGCGGCGAAGGGTGGTTGCATTTTTCATTTTGCCTCGCCTCCTTTGAACTGGGAATCGTAGATCTCGCGGTAGACCGCGCAGTTTGCAAGCAGTTCGTCATGCGTGCCGGTGCCGACGGCTTCGCCCTCGTCCAGCACGATGATCTTGTCCGCGTGCATGACCGATGCCGCACGCTGGGACACGATAAAGGTGGTCGGCGGGTTTTCGCGGTCGCGGATCGCCATGCGCAGACGTGCATCTGTTGCATAGTCCAGCGCACTTGCGCTGTCGTCGAGGATCAGAATTTCGGGATCGCGTACCAGCGCGCGCGCAATGGTGAGGCGCTGGCGCTGACCGCCCGAAAAGTTCTTGCCGCCCTCGGAGACCTCGGCATCCAGCGAGCCTTTGGCACTGACGATGTCCGCGCCTTGCGCCATTTCGATGGCTGCAAGCATTTCTGCATCGGTAGCATCGTTTTTGCCCCAGCGCATGTTATCGCGGATGGTGCCTTTGAAGAGGACTGCACGTTGCGGCACAACGCCGATGCGCTCCTTGAGGCTTTCGCCCTTGTAGGCGCGCACGTCGAGACCGTCCACGCGCACGGCGCCGCCCGTCACGTCGTAGAAACGGGGGATGAGGTGCACGAGCGAGCTTTTGCCGCTACCCGTGCCGCCGATGATGCCCACGGTCTCGCCGCGTTCGGCGGTGAAGGAGATGTTCTCCAGCACGTTGCCGCCGTTCGGGTAGCCGAAGGAGACGTTGTCAAAGACGATGAACGGCTCGTCGCGTTTTTCGCCGTCGAGGTAGGTTACCGCGATGTCCTCTGCGAAGAATTCATCAATGCGGGAGGCAGAGGCGATCGCCTTGGTAACGGTGACTACAAAGTTTACAAATTTGATCAGCTCAATGAGGATCTGCGACATATAGTCGTAGAGTGCGAGGAGCGCACCTTGCGTGAGTAGACCGGTCTCCATGCGGATGGCACCCGTCCAGATGAGGGCGATGACCGCAAAGTTGATGAGCAGATAGGTAAGGGGATTGAGTAGCACAGAGATCTTTGCCGCGTGCTTTTGCAGGCGGAAGAGAGCCTCGTTTTCGCGGTCGAATTCGTCTACGGTCTCGCCCTCCGCGCAGAACGCGCGGATCACGCGCGTACCCGTCAGGCTCTGGCGGGTGGTGCCGAGCACGTGGGAGAGGTTTTTCTGTACCTTTTTAAAGAGGGGCAGAGTCCAGATGATGATGGCGGAGACCACGATCAGCAAAAGCGGCACCGCCACTGCGAAAACGAGTGCGCAGGTCACGTCCACCGTAAAGGCGAGGATGACCGCACCGAATACCACGATCGGCGAGCGCATCAGAAGGCGCAACGTCATGTTTACGCCCGTCTGCACCTGATTGACGTCGCCCGTCATGCGGGTGAGGATGTTGGAAATGCCCGCCTTGTCGAGGGCGGCGTGCGTGTACTTCTGAATGCGCGCGTACATGTCGTGGCGCAGATCCTTTGCCACGCCGACTGCCGCGCGTGCCGAAAAGTACTGTGCCGTGATGGCAAAGGCAAAGCCGAGTGCGCAGAACAGCACGAGAATGAGGCATTGGCGGATGATAACGCCGCGGTCTCCGTTGGCAATGCCCACGTCCACAAGGTCCTTGATGACCAGCGGCACGAGCAATTCAAAGGTTGCCTCCAGCATTTTGAACAGCGGTGCCAGCACCGCCATACCCTTGTATTTCGCAAGGTATTTGAAAATTCGTTTCAAGATGATCACTCCATGGTTGAATTTGCAAATATATATTATACCAGTAATAGTAAGAAAAAGCAATAGGCGAGAATAAGCAGCTACAAGAAGAAATACAGTAGTAATACAGTGGTAATACAGTGGTAATACAGGGATGTAGAAGACAATAAATTGTGATTTGTTATACTGAAGAAGAGAAAAAGCCTTGACACACAACATCTGGTATGATAAAATATTATGGTCTATTGGGGTGTAGCCAAGTGGTAAGGCACCAGACTTTGACTCTGGCATTCGCTGGTTCGAGCCCAGCCATCCCAGCCAAAAAGCGCAATTGACGCCTTGTGCGACAGTTGCGCTTTTTTTGTTGTGCCCTTCAAAAATCGGCATAATTTTTAGCGCGTTTTTTGTGTTGACAGATACGTTTATAATAAGATAGAATGAAAGTGAATAATTGTACAATGTGGATAATAGACGAAAAATGAAAAAGTACAAGCGGATTGTACAAAAAATACCTTGTCCGTTTTTGGCGATTATTATATAATGGAAAAAATAAGAATATATACATTCTTTAGGAGGGTAACCTTATGAAGAGACTTTGGACATGTCTTGCTCTGCTCGTTCTTACGGTCCTGCTTGCGGTTTCTGCAAGCGCCGCGACCATTGAGATCGACACGGCAGACGAGCTTGCTTTGCTGATGCAGAAAAACAGTGCCTACCCTTGGGACGGGGACTACGTTCTGACGGCAAACATCAATATGGCGGGCAAAGCGCAAAGCCCGATCGGTAACACGACGACTGCGTTTACCGGTACGTTTGACGGCGGCAACCATACGATCAGCGGTCTGAACATTTCGGGCACCGGCCGTGTCGGTCTGTTCGGCAAGATCAACAGTGCGACGATCAAAAACGTCACCGTGGAAGGCACGATCACCTCAACGGGAAACTGTGCTGCAGGTATCGTCGGCGAGGCAGTCATCTCCTCAACGATCGAGAACTGTGTCAACAAGTGCGACGTTACGATCACCAATGGTTGCATTGCGGCGGCGGGTATCGTGGGATATATCCGTGAATCGACCACCGTGACCGTCAAAGACTGTGTTAACGAGGGCGATATCACCGCAACCCGCGCACTCGGCGGCATCGTCGGCTGGATTTTTGAAAAAAGCACGAGCGATATCACGATCTCGGGCTGCTCGAACAGCGGTGCGATCAAGAGCACAAGAGTGGTCACGAACGATTCGACAACTGCCGAAGCGGATGCGGCAGACGTTGGCGGTATCCTCGGTCTTGCAGGTGATTTTGTCTCGAACAAGACGGCTGCAGGTACGGGCAAGGTTACCGTAAAGCAGTGTAAGAACACCGGTGCGGTAGAGGGTTACTTCTACATCGGCGGTATCGTTGGCCGCATGTGGGGCAGCGACACCTCTATGACGGGCGCAAAGCACGTTGTTTCCGAGTGCTGGAACAGCGGTGCGATCACCTCTCTGCGCAACAACGGCCGTGCACACGTCGGCGGAATCATCGGCTACGTCAATCAGGTCGGTAACATCTACGACTGCCTCAACACGGGCGTTATCAAGGGAATTACCGACGGTATCGGTGGCCTCTTCGGCTCCTCGGGCGGTAGCGGAAAGGGCGTTGGTGCCAAGAACTGTTTGAACAAGACTGCGGTGCAGCTTTACGGCACCGCTACCTCGTATTCGGGCTACGACAAGACAAAGTACGTAAACTCAATCGGTGGCTATATGGCGGTAAAGCCTGCGGGTACCTGTTACTACGTCGGTACGTTGCAGGGCTCGGTCTGGACCAACGGTAGCGCAAAATCCACGCAGTACCAGTCCTCGCTGTTCAGCACGCTGAATGCAAACGGCGTATGGGAGAATGCGGCAGATCCTATGCTGTCCTGCTTTATGGCTGCACATACGCACGAATATAACACCTACAAGGATCTGGAAAACGGCACGCACGTTGCGGCTTGCTCCTGCGGCGAGGTAAAGCCGGGTGCAACGCCCGCATCGCACGACTTTGGCACCACGGGTGTCTGCGTTTGCGGCGCGGCAATGGATCTCAGCGTGATCACCACGGCAGAGCAGATGCTCATTCTGATGAATGCGCCCGCGCTCTGGACAAACGGCGATTACACGCTTGGTAACAGCATCGACCTTTCTACCTACACGGGTACGCTCGATCAGCACCCGATCGGCAACGCGACAACGCCGTTCACGGGCACGTTTGACGGTAAGAACTTTACACTCAGCGGCCTTGCGATCAACGAGAGCGGCAACAACGTCGGTCTCTTCGGCGCGATCGGCGCGGCTACCGTTAAGAACGTAACCGTCGAAGGCTCCGTCAAGGGAGGCAGCTTCGTCGGCGGTATCGTCGGTCTGGTCGGCTCCACCTCGAAGGGCGTGACTGCCACCATCGACAACTGCCATAACAAGGCGACGGTTTTCGGCGTGGGCAAGATCGGCGGTGTCGTCGGCTACTTCCACGGCTCCGATTTTGAAACCGCCTCCATCAAGAATTGCTCCAACAGCGGTAAGGTTACGGCGACCGGAGAGGATATCGGCGGCGTTGCGGGCATCTTTTGGGAGGTCTCCGCAGAAAAGCTTACGAACACGGCAGAGGTCTCGAGCTCTGCGGGCAAGGTCGGCGGTATTGTCGGCCGTGCAACGGGCAATCTTGATCTCTCCGAGCTGAAGAACAGCGCAAAGATCACCGCGGGCGGCAATGCCGCAGGCGGTATCATCGGTATGCTGATGAACACGCCCGGCACCACGCTTTCCGCAAGTGAAAACAGCGGAGCCGTCACTACGACGAAGAATGCCGCAGGCGGTATCGTCGGTGACATTCAGCTTCGTTCCTCCACCGCAGATAATGCGGCGATCGATACCTGTGTGAACAGCGGCAAGATCGTAGCAGAGGGCGAATATGCAGGCGGTATCACGGGTCTTCTCCACGAAAGTGCGGGCATGACCACGGCGGTCGGTGCGAACAACGCACTTGCCATTGAAAAATGTGAGAACTACGGCGATATTCTCACCACGCGCTACGGCGGCGGTATCGTCGGTGCCTTCCGCGGCTCGGATACCAAGGATACGTCCTCGCCGAGATTCGTTCTGGCAGAGTGCCAGAGTGACGCGACCGTTATAACTACTGCGACAGCCGATACGAACGGCATGGGTGCGGACGTCGGCGGTGTTGCAGGTCTTCTGTACGGTGTCGGTGACGTCAACAACTGCCGCAGTACGGGTACGGTACACGGTGCCGTGCAGTATGTCGGCGGCTTTGTCGGCAGAATCGTATCCAACACAAGCATTGCGAATTGCTATGCGGATTGCTACGTCACCTGCGACAAGGCGGACGCTTCCTATGTCCGCGGCTTCTGCGGCTATCCGAATGCCAAGAAGATGAACGACTGCTACTACAATGCAGACAAGTGTGCGGACGAGGCGACCAACGAGGGCGAGTTCAACGCAGCAGGCGGTACTGTGCCGAAGGCATATTCGCGCCTGGTATTCGATGCGCTCAACGGCGACGGCAAGTGGGTAGCCATGACCTCGCCCGAGCTTGCGCTGTACCATGCAGTACACGATAACACGCAGGGCGGTATCGATAACGGAGACGGTACGCATACCCCCATCTGCCCCTGCGGCGATGAGTCTACCAAGGGCGCTGTCACGGCACACGAATATGACGGTAGCGGTCTTTGCGGCTGTGGCGCGGAGGCGATGCTTGCTTCCGAGATCTCCACGGCGGATCAGCTGGTCACGCTGATGCGTTACTCCAACCTTTGGGACGACGACTACGTTCTGACGGCAAATATCAACCTTTCCGGCAAGACGCAGAACCCCATCGGTACGCCCTCCATTCCCTTTACGGGCACCTTTGACGGTCAGGGACACACCATCAGCGGACTCAATATCCATACGGACGAATATGCAGGTCTCTTTGGTGTTGCAACGCATGCCGAGATCCGCAACCTCACCGTTTCGGGTACGGTCAAGGCGACCGGCACCTATGCAGGCGGTATCGTTGCGTATGCAGGTATCCGCAACAACTCGACCAACACCTTTGTGATCGAAAATTGCCAGAACAAGGCAACCGTTACGGGTAGCCACTACGTTGGCGGTATCGCAGGCTATCTTGTCGGCTCGGATATGGGGGCAGGCGAGACGGATACGGTCATCCGCCATTGCTACAACTCCGGCAAGATCACGGCAACCTCCACCACGGACGTCAATGACGTCGGCGGTATCGTCGGCATTCTCTGGAACGTCGGAGAGGCACGCAATCTGTACGCGACCGGCAAGATCACTGCAAGCTATCAGAACGCGGGCGGTATCATCGGCCGTACCGCGGGCTACGCTTCCATCTCGAACTGCTATGCCAATGCAGAGGTGGTCGGCGCGACCGCAGGCATTGCGTACATCCGTGCATTCTGCGGCAAGCCCGACGGCACGCTGAACGCGGTTGCTTGCTACTACAATTCGGAAAAGACCTCGAATGAGGAGGCGGCGATCGGCTGGCGTATTTATGAGGAGGCGGCTTTCGCATACCTCAACGAGGACGGCGTATGGTTGCATGCGTCGCTTGCGGAGTTGACGGCTTATCACACCAAGCACAACAACAAGCTTGCCGTTGTGGATAACGGCGACGGCACGCACTCGCCTGTCTGCCCCTGCGGTGCATCCAAGGGCGCGGCTGTGGCACATACCTATGACATCAACCTGATCTGTAAGGTCTGCGGCAACGCGGATCGTTGTGCGCACGTCCACGTGGAGCTTTACATGGACGGGGAAGCAAACTGTCTTGGTGATGCGCTCTTGTATGAGCGTTGCGCAAATTGTCTTGTGAAACTGACGCCGGACGGCGAGGAGACGGTCGTAAGCGATCCCGAAAATCACAGCTTTGTATGGACGGTTGAAAACGGTGCACCCGTTTGCGCGTGCGCGCTGTGCGGCGAGGTCTCCGACGAGGTTGCCGCGCCTGCGACCTTTACCGATCTGTACGTTTCGAATAAGGGCTACGCCGACGGCGGCTTCTCGGAGCAGATGCCTCTGAACGACTTCGGCGTGGCGATGGCTCTTGCGGCAACGCAGAGCAGCGACGTGACCGTCCACATCCTCGACAGTGTGAACGTTCCGCTGCCGACGGGTGCTGTGTCGGTATTCACGTATCTTGAGCCTGCACACACGAACAAGATCACCGTTTGCGGTAGTGAAAAGACGCACGGTGTACTGTCGATCTCGGGTGCGGATGCCAAAGTCATTTACGGTCTGAACGGTCCGACCACCTTTGAGAACGTCGAATTCTGCTTCGGCAGCACCGAGGCGTATTTCTACCTTGTGGCTTGCCACAATCCGCTCGTTCTCGGCGAGGGTATCTCTGCGGACTTCAACCGTGTCAACGCTTCCGGAACGCACAGCGGTAACATCTACGTGATCGGCGGTTGCTACGAAAGCTATTTTGCCGAAGATTGTGCCGGCAAGTCTACGGACGTAACCATCTGTTCGGGTACGTACCGTACCATCATCGGCGGTCACTATAGCGGCAAGAACTGCGGCAACACGGGCGATATCTCTTTGAAACTGCTCGGCGACATCACCACCCGTAACCAGATTACCGCAGGTAACGTTGGCGTTGCCAGCGGCAAGATCTCGCTGACGGTGGACGGTAACCTTTCGATCGGTACCTTCTTCACCTTCGGTAGCCAGACGGTGAACAAGCAGGCAAGTGAGACCGTGGTTCTCGTGGAGAGCGGCTCCATCGTGCTCAACAACTTCTTTGCAAACCCCAATTCGCAGATCTCTACGCTGACGATCGGCGCTGTGGATGCAAGCCACAACGTATTGGCATACACCAAAAAACTGACCGTATACGTCAACGAAAACAGCCCCTCGGCAATGGCTTTGCGCGAGACACTGTATGCCTCTGTCTTCTCCGCAGTAAACATGGATCAGAACTCTGCGGAAAAAGTTCTCTTCCTCTTTATGGGTGAGGATGGCTACTGCAAGGCAAGCGGCGCTACGCACACGGCAAACGGTGCGGCGATCGAAACCGTTGCCTCGACCTGTATTGCAGAGGGCTACGAGATCTACGTTTGCTCGGCTTGTACCGAGGAATACGTTGTTGCACTTCCGCTGGAGGCGCATAACTATGATGCAGACAGCACGCTGACCATTGCGGCGACCTGTATCGCTCCCGAGATGGAAAAGGCAGTCTGCACCACGTGCGGATATGCAAAGCATACCATCACGGGTAATGCGTTTGCAGACCACACCGATCCCGAAAAGACCGGATTCTGCCAGGTATGTAACCTGGATCTGACCGCAAACTGCGAGCACAGCTTCGGCGCGGACGTTCCGTTCGCCTCCGGCTGTGGTACAGGTGTAAAGCGCACCTGCGGCGTCTGCGGTAAGGTAGAGGTCGAGGTGGACGGCGACGGTCACAACTACGGCAAGTACGTTGTTACCGTAGAGCCTACCGCAACGATGGCGGGTATCAAATCGCGCACGTGTAAGGGTTGCGGTAAGGTGGAAACGGCGATCATGTACGCAACCGATGCGCTCAATGCAGATGCACTCGCAACCGATGCAAATGGCAACCTTGCCGACCTTGCTATCGAGAGCTCCAAGCTCACCAAGGGTGAGAAAGCGGCGCTTAACGCACTGCTCCAGCAGGATGCATACGGCTCGGAGGTCAAGATCTCCTATGAGACCGATGCGGACGGCGTGACCAACATCACCTACTCTATCCCCGTACCTGCAGAGTACACCGATTACGAAAACGTCAAGGTCGTCGTTCGCGACGACGATGGCAAGATCCACTTTGTCAACTTTATGATCGATAAGGGATACATCGTATTCACGTTCTAAAACACAAAAGAAAAGGGCACCCCACGGGGTGCCCTTTCTCTTTCCGTGCAAGTGCAAAATTATCATAAAATCCAAATATAGAATTTATACTTTCTTCGAATCGGAAAGTTTTCTACCTTATTGTATATACACACCGCGCATTTGTACTTTTCGAAATAAAAGTTCTTTTTTACACGAAAAACTGCCAAAACACCATTGACAGTTTTTTGCCTCTATTGTATAATAGTGACACAATGGGAGTAGTGTGAGAACTATGCCCAAAAGCAGGTGTATATGTAAAAATGCACCTTGTTTCCAAGGAGAGAGAGGTAAAATTATGAAGAGAAGAATCATGTCATGCTTTGTGATGCTGGTGCTCTTTACCCTGCTTGCAGTTGCTGTAAGCGCGGCAACACCGATCACAACCGCTGCAGATCTGAAGAATCTGATGGATTCCAAGAGTGCAACGGTGCTTAGCGGCGACTATTATCTGACAAACGACATTGATATGTCGTCTGTCACCGGACAGTCTCCGATCGGCGAGGTAAAACTGAGATCCAATACGAGCGGAGTCGCTTTTACCGGCACGTTTGACGGTAGAGGCTATGCGATCCGCGGTTTGAATATTCAGTCTACGGCTTCTTCCGGCACCGGTGTGGGCCTTTTTGGTCACGCGCAGGGCGCCACGATCGAGAATCTGACGGTTTACGGAACGATTTCCAATGCGGATACAAAAGGTTACGGTACAGGCGGTATCGTTGGTTTTGCAACGCCTTTGGAAAATGAAACCACCACGATCCGCAACTGTGTAAACTACTGCTCGGTTGCTTCCACAACGGATAACGGTCGTTCCGGCGGTATTGTGGGCGCGTATATTTTGCAGTATGATAGCGAAACATACGATGCAAATAATTCGTCTGTTGTGATCGAGAACTGTGTCAATTACGGTACGATCACAGGTAGAAAGCATGTCGGCGGTATTCTGTCCCGTATGGAGGGCAGAGATGGCTTCAGAGGTACGCTTACCATTACCGGTTGTGCAAACTTCGGTGAGATCGTTGCTACTACGGGTGGCGACGGTTATGCAGGTGTGCTTGGTACTGCTTTGGTCCGTAATCTGGACGTCATTATCAAGAATTGCTATAATGCCGGATCGGTTTCGGGCGGTTATGCAGTCGGCGGTATCTTGGGCAGACTGAATGCATATGTGGGCAATGTCTACAAGGGAACTGTAAAGATTTCGAACTGTGTAAACGTTGGCGATCTCACGGCGACGAGCACGGACACTAAGACTACGGGCTCTGTCGGCGGTATCCTTGGCGAGAACAATCTCGTTACGAGCGGAGCTACTGCTGAGGTCACTGTTGAGAACTGCTTTAACAGCGGTGCGCTGACCAATCCCGCGGCCAAAAAGGCAAACTGCGGCATGGTTTATGGCTCCAATGCGATCGGCGCAAAGTTTACCTGCACCACGGGTAACTCCTATGCAGCAGGCACGAAGGCTACCTCCGGTCACCACACTACCGGTGCTGTATCGATTGCAGCAGCAAATCTCGGCAAGGCATCTGCATATCCCGCAACCTTCAACACGGACGGCACGTATCTGTATAGCAAAGACGGTCCGTTTATGGCGGCGGTACATAGCGAGGTCATCATGCTCGACGGCACGGACTGTGTCTGTGCGCTTTGCGGCAAACAGCTTTTGACCACCGAGCAGATCGGCGGCGAGACCTGGATCCAAATCAAAACGGCAAAAGATCTTCTCCTCCTCATGGCAAACTCCAAGGCAGGAAACGAGGATGCTCTCGGATATAACTATATTCTGAAGGCAAATATCGACCTTATGGGCGATGAAAGCCAGTACCCGATCGGTCAGCCCGAGGCATCGGCAACTTCGCCCAAGGGTGCACACTTCGAGGGTAAGTTTGACGGTGACGGCCATACGATCAAGGGCATCAAGCTTGTTGATGCAGGTAAGAACAACTCCTGGGGTCTCTTTGCAACGATCGGCGGCACAAACGGCAATACCGTTGTGATCAAGGATCTGACTGTAGAAGGTACTGTCACGGGCTACCGTTTCATGGGCGCTATCGCAGGTCTTGTTTACGGTAACTTTGAGATCAGCGGCTGTACCACCACGGCAAACACGACCGTAACCAGTACGGGCGGCAGAACCATCGGCGGTGTTGTCGGCGCTGCAGTATATAATGTAACTGCATATAAAAACGGTGCACCGTACTACGTAACAATCGAGAACTGTATCAACAATGCGACCGTTCACCATCCGAGTGCGGATAGCCGTACCGGCGGCATCATCGGTCAGTTCAATACCGCAACGACCACCGAGGCGCACCTGGCTCTTTCAAACTGTGTGAACAACGGTAAGGTTACGGGCGGTAAGGATCTCGGCGGTGTCATCGGTTACCTCGAGCCCTACCTCGGCAGCGCGCTCGTTGAAGATTGCGTGAACAACGGTACGGTGACGAGCACGCAGAACCGCGTCGGCGGTGTCATCGGTCTTGTTTACACCGAAAAGAATCCCGTAGAGGTCGATATCATCGGCTGTGAGAACCACGGTGCTGTCACGAGCAATCTGACTACGGATAACTCTTACGTGGCAGGTATTCTCGGTTGGGCGGTCATCAACCGCGGTGCAACCGATCTTTACATGGCCGACAGTATCAACACCGGCAAGATCGTCGGCAAGGCATCCGGCGGCAGAGTCGCAGGTATCTTCGGTTCGATTGATACCAAGGTAAACCTTGGTACCACCGTTCTCGTAGAGAACTGTCTCAACATCGGTGCGATCGAATCGGCCACTAAGCGTGCGGCAGGTATCGGCGGATACGTTTATACCGACGGTAAAGACGCAATTCCCGTGGTCGTTAACTGCGTCAACGCGGGTGCGATCAAGGCTCCCGCAGACGTCGGTGGTATCATAGCGCTGACCAACGGCGGTAAGCTCGTTGACTGTATCAATAATGGCACCGTTACGGCAACCGGCGCCAACGCCGGCGGTATCACCGGTTGGATCGCAGGTGTTTCCACTCTGGAAAACAATCTGAATATGGGCACCGTTACGGGTGGCTCCGTTGTAAACGGTATTGTTGGTTTCCTCGGTGATGGTACCTTCACCTTTACCGATAACACCTATATGGCAGGCACCAAGACGGATGCAAACGCAACTTCGGTTACAGAGGCAGCGGCAAAGGATCGCCTGATGAACTGGTGTCTTACCTACGGTCCGAATGCAGATTCAGAAGATGCTGCAAACAGTGACCACTATCGCGCAGAGAATGGCACAAAGTGTCTCGTCTGCGGTGCGGAGAAGCACTCTGCACATGCTTCGAACGTGACCCTTCGCCCTGAAGTTGTTGTTGAGCCTACCTGTGTAGCTCCCGGCTTGATGTATGAAGTATGTCCTCTTTGTCTTGTTCGCGGAACCGAGTCTGAGGTTCCCGTTGACGAGGACAACCATGATAACGGTTGGAACCTGAACGGCGCTGTGGCTTATTTCGGTTGTTTGCGCGAGGGTTGTGACCATGTAGAGCATGCGCTCGGCGATGCGATCTACGTTTCGGCAAACGGTAACGATGAGGCACTTGGTACTGCAAATGCACCGCTGAAGAGCTTTAACTTTGCAATGGATATCGCTGCAAAGGCAGGCAAGGATATTGAGATCCGCCTGATTGGCAAGGTAACGCCTGTTGCAAGACAGATCAACAGCGAGTATAACACCTTTACCAATGCGTTTGAGGAAGCTCCGCACACCAACACCATCACCATCACCTCGGCAGAGGGCAAGAATGGTGAAGTTGCCTTTACGGCAGAGCTCCGCCGCTACTTCCTCTATGGCCCGACGACCTTTGAAAATGTAAAGATCAGCTGTAACTCCAAGAACGGCGTTTACATCTTCGGCCGCGGCTTTAAACTCGTTATGGGCGAAGGTCTGACCATGGTAGACGTTTCGGGCAAGACGACTTCGAGTAAAACGGATGCCGGTGTATCCGGTCTCGGCGCACCCGCTACCAAGACTTCGGATATCAAGGTTTACCTCTTTGGTGGTTTCTATTCCGAAGGTAAAAGCGATTTTGACGGTCTTTATGAGGGCGCAGATCCCACGACCTACCATTCCGATCTGACCGTACTCAGCGGTGAGTACTGGACCATCGGCTTGTTCAACCGCTATACCGATCAGGGTACTCGTAATATGGTTCCTGTTCCGTTGGAAAATGCAACCGGTACGTTGACGGTAGGCGATATCACCACCGCATATCTCTGCACCGTTTCTTCGGATAGCCCTCTCGTGGTCAACAATACCGCGATCGACGTGCACTATGTAGGTGCTCCTACCATTTCGTGGTCGTATCGCCATGTGATGCACCCCGAATGCAACGGTGAGGGTAACACGATCAACCACATCTTCTACAAGGACTTTGACGGTGCGGTCATTGGCGATTTCGCCATGGGCAGCTCCAACATTGGCGTAAACATCAACCTTGTTTACGCTCCTGAGATTGCAAACAATGCGCTTGTCCGCGCGTTTGATGTCAAGGGCGAGAGATACCGTTTCGGCGATTATGCAGAGCAGGTGTCCTCGGAGACTTCGCTTCCCGAGTGGTGCTATGCAAACGGTGGTCACAACTTTGTGGATAACGTTTGTGAGACCTGTGGTATTCAGAAGTGTACAGGCAATAACCACTACTATCATTGGGATCTCAGCGGTACAATCGCAAAAGCAATCTGTATTGCAGGTTACACCCCCGTTGAGGGCGGCGAGCCCATTATCGATTGCAATCATGTTGTAGACGGTAGCACGCTGGATGCAATTTACGTATCCGACAGCGGCAAGCCCGGTGCGGGTCTCAGCGCAAATGCTCCTTTGCATAGCTATGAGTTGGCACAGGCAATCGCGGCAAAACTCGGCAAGGATGCACACATTTACCTTGTCGGCACGGTAACGCCGTACACCAACATCGAGAGCGAGAACAATCTCCTGACCAACACTGCAAACGGCTCGGCTTCTTTTGAGGAGGCTGCGCACGACAACGTGATTACGGTAGCAACGGCTCCCGGCAAGTCTAAGGCGACGTTCAAGTTCACAAAGGATGCACACTATTACTTCCTCAGCGGTCCCACGACCTTTGAGAACGTAAATATCAAGGCATCCAAGGCGGGTACCGGTAAGCTTGTCGGCGACAGCACCGACTCGGGCGGTATCGTATTTGCAGCTCGTGGCTTCCATCTCACGATGGGTCTCGGCGTTGCAATGCCCAAGGTCTCGAAGAACATGACCTACACCAAGGATGACTCGGGCATTGACGGTCTGAATTCGACCACCACGGTCTCTGACTCCAAGGTATACGTCTGGGGCGGCTTCCAGAAGAACGGCTATTACGAGGGTGTGGACGCGGATGTGGCTATGTCCACTTCGACCGAGGTCACCATTCTTTCTGGTACATACTGGACCATCGGCGGCGGTAACCGCGGCTTCGGTACAGCAGAGCGCAACGGCATGCACGTCACGCTGACGGTTGGTGATCCCACGATCTCCACGAGAGTACAGACTCTGTACATCGTTCCGTTCAGCTCGGACAGCGGCGTATACACGAACTGCACCGCAGACGTACATTATACCGGCAGAATCACGGCCGCGCTCAATTACCGCGCGCTCTTCAGCGACGGTCATGCAAGCAGCGGCAACGTTGTCAACCACTTCTTCCACAAGCAGTACAGCGGCTCCAAGGTCGGCGATTTCTCCGTCGGCACAAGAGCAGAGTGTGCAGTAAATCTCTATTACGCAACTCCGGTTGAGCATAACGAAGTTGTCAACGGCTTCCGCGGAAAGACCACGAAATTTGCGGTCTCCTACAAGCAGGAGGGCGAGGAGATGTCCTTCCCCGAATGGTGTGTAGAGCGCGGCGGCGGACATGACTTTGTAAACGACGTTTGCTCTTTCTGTGAAATTACGCCTTGCAAGGTGCATTCTGCAGACGACTGGGCTGTACATACTGAGGCAACCTGTAACGCACCCGGCCTCGAGGCACGCCGCTGCACGGTATGCTTTGAGCATGTTGAGGAACGCGAGATCCCCAAGGACGTAAACGCACATGATGCAGCTTGGGTATACGGCGATACTGCAGCAACCTTTGTTTGCTCCATCTGTAGCAAGACCCTTGAGACCGTGACCTATGCGGACCTTGGTACCGACGGTGCGGTGCACGTTTCCGCTGCAGGTGCTGCAGACGGCGACGGTACGGAGAATGCTCCGGTTGCCGATTTCGAACTTGCTATGAAGATCGCGGCAGCACAGACTGAGGACGTTACCGTCTACATCCACGATATGGCGATCATTCCCGACAGCGGTTCTTCCGCAACTGTGAATGACTTTATGGAGCCTGCACACACCAATCGCATCACCGTTACCAGCTATGGTGAAGATCGTGCAACGCTCCGCTTCAACGGCGACACGCCGAACAACATTGCGCTTGTTTACAACGTAAACGGTCCTACGACCTTTGAGAATCTGGAGCTCTCCGCATGGAACGCGACCTCCCGTATGTACATTGCCGCAAGACATAACGACTTTGTACTCGGTGAGGGCTTGACTTCCGATTACCAGCGCGGAGTGGATTCCGGCCATGCAGGTACCGACATCATCGTACTTGGCGGATGCTATGGCTCCTCCTTTAACCCTGTAGAGGGCTGTGAGAATCTGGATATCAATCTGACGGTTCTCTCCGGCTCCTACGGTGCGATCATCGGCGGTGCTTACTACTGCAAGAACTGCGGTGTTGACACCGGCGACGCAGACATCCATCTCACGCTCGGCGGCGACGTTATGGTCCGCAGACAGCTGTATGCCGGTTCTTACGGTAACTCGAGCAACTACGCACACACCAACGACATCTATATCGATATCGTCGGTGACGTCACCGTTGCTTCCGAGTTCGGCTTCGGTCCTTACGGCGTCCAGTACACGGATGACACGAAGACCACGACTACGCCTTACATGGCACAGAACGTTTACCTCAAGTTGTATGACGGCGAGATCTACGGCGGTAGCTTCTATGCCTCCAACGATCCTCTCCATCCGTATGCGATCGGTGCTGTGATGGGCGGCGATGCATCGACTGCGCGCATTGCACAAAAGCTGTATGTCTATGCGGACGGCACGAGCAGAGATGCTCTGGCAATGTACGACCTGATGTTGGCAACTCTGCGCGGCGACGAGAGAAACGACGGCAAGTGGGTAGCAACCCTCTGGGAGGAGACCTATTGCCACGTAAATCAGGGCGATCACACGCCCGCAGGCGATGCGATCGACCATGCAGATGCAACCTGTATTTCCGAGGGTTATGATTTGTACAACTGCTCGGCATGCGGCGCGGATTACGCAGAAAAGATCGCAATGCTCGACCATGTTTACGGCGATGCGATCAGCATCGATGCAACCTGTATCGCTCCCGCAATGGAGAGAGAGACCTGCACGGTTTGCGGCGGTGCAAAGCACACCATCGTAGGCAACGAATTTGCAGATCACACCGATCCTGAAAAGACCGGATTCTGCCAGGTATGTAACCTGGATCTGACTGTGAACTGTGAGCACAGCTTCGGCGAGGACGTTCCGTTCGCTTCGGGTTGCGGCACGGGCACAAAGCGTACCTGTGATAAGTGCGGCAAGGTCGAGGTTGAGGTATACGGCGACGGACACAACTACGGCAAGTACGTTGTGACGGTAGAGCCTACCGATACGACTGCCGGCATCAAGACCCGCACGTGTAAGGGCTGTGGCAAGGTAGAAACGGCACTGCTGTACGCTACCGATGCGGTCAATGCAAGCGCGGTGGCAACGGATGCCGAGGGTAACCTTGCAGACTTTGCGGTAGAGAACTCCAAGCTCACCAAGGGCGAAAGAGCGGCACTCAACGCACTGCTCCAGCAGGATGCATACGGCGCAGAGGTGAAGATCTCCTATGAGACCGACGGTGAGACGATCACCAACATCACCTACTCGATCCCTGTGCCTGCGGAGTACACTGATTACGAGAACGTCAGAATCGTTGTCCGCGACGATGATGGCAAGATCCACTTTGTCGAATTCCAGATCGAAAAGGGATACATCGTATTCACCTTCTAAATCCAATCAAAAAGGCACCCTTTAGTGCCGCCTAAGTGTCGGCGGCACGGTGAAATCTGCCGCTGTGCGGCAGATGAAATCGCTTCGCGATGAAATATTTGCTACGCAAATATGAAATATCCGCATAAAGCGGATACAAATGATAAAAATCCGTTCTCCCCAAAGGAGAACGGATTTTTTCTTCACGTTTATTTATAAACATTTCATCTGCACAACGTGCGGATTTCATCCACCGCAGGTGGATTTCATTGGCACCGTGACACTACGGCGCGGTGCCTTCGGGGGGCCTTTTTGTGTGAAAGAAAGATTCTCTGTGAAAAAAGTATCATGGCAAACAAAAATATCACTATGGATATTTACAAAAACGGCAAATTCGTGTAAAGTATTTGTAGAATGCCTAAATTGGCGATTTCTGTCGTATTGGATAGGGGCGAAAGCCCGTTCGATAAAAACGGTAAGGAGATTTATTTATGAAAAAGACCTTATTTGTTCTGTTTGTGATGCTACTCACGGTAGCGCTTGCGGTATCTGTTTCCGCGGCGACCGAGATCGGCACGGCAAGCGAGCTTGCCGCTCTGATGGGCACTACAAACGCTACCACTCTTGCGGGCGATTACGTGCTGACGGCAGACATTGATCTGTCGGGCATTTCCGCGCAAAAGCCGATCGGCTCCAAGGATGCACCGTTTACCGGCACCTTTGACGGCGACGGTCACACGGTCAGCGGTGTTAATATTGCGACAACGACCGCGGTTTCCACCGGTCTGTTCGGTCACGTGGCAGGCGACGTCACCATTGAAAATCTGACGGTGTCGGGCACGATCTCTACGACCAAGGAAGATACCAATATCGGCATCGGCATGGTCGGCTTCGCCGGCGGTGCCGCAGGCACGATTACGATCCGGAACTGTGTGAATGCTTGTGATATTGCAGGTGCAACCACGGCAGATCCCCGCGTGGGCGGTATTCTCGGTCTGTTTTCTCGTGACAACGTGAAGAACGTAAATCTTGTGATCGAGAACTGCACAAACCTCGGAAGCATTTCCGGCAGAAAGCATATTGGCGGCATCGTGGGCAGAATACACGATGCAACCTCCTCTGTAGCCTCTTCTGCGGCTACGGGAACGGTTACGATCACCGGGTGTGCCAACTACGGCGAGGTCACCGTTGGCACCTCTACGCAGGACGGTGCCGGCGGTATCGTTGGCGTTATTATGCTGAACAAGGCTACGGCAACGGTCAAAAATTGCTATAATGTGGGTTATGTCGTCGCCCAGGAGCGTGTCGGCGGTATTGTCGGCGTTACGTACCTTTATTCTACGAGCGCTTCGGTCACGATCGACACCTGTGTCAACATGGGTGAGGTAGAGGCGAAGAGAACAACTGCGGGTCAGGCTGTCGGCGGTATCCTCGGCAACGTTGGTACCAGCACGGATAGTGCCAAGGGTTCTGTTACGGTTAAAAACTGCTTTAACGGCGGGGACGTGACTACGTCCCAAGCCAATGCGGCGCGTAGCGGTATGATCATTGGCCGCATCTACGGCACAGCCGCAGATTATTCCACCGGCAACTGTTTTTCTGCCACGGCAACCATTCCGAGCGGAGCCAATACCTTCGTTACCAAAAAGGTTACCGATCTTTCGGATGCGGCACAGTATCCCGCAACCTTTACGGGTGTATTCCGCATCACGGGCAACGGCCCCTCTCCGCTCAGCGTTCCTGCGGGTGTACCGCATGATTGTGAGATCCTGCTTTCGGGCGGCAAATGCATCTGCTCCGTCTGTGCAAAGGAACTGCTCACCGTGGAAAACGGTGTGATCCTGCTTGCGGATGCGGAGGACGTTCTGCTCCTGATGGCAAATGCCGACAACGAGACCGCGCTCGGCTACAGCTACAAGCTGACCGCAGACGTGAACCTCGCTTCGGTCGACGGTCAGAAACCAATCGGTACCTTTGCTGCACCTTTTAGCGGTACGTTCGACGGTAACGGCAAGACGGTCAGCGGCATCAAGATCGCCGAGGCGGGCATTTCCACGGGCTTCTTCGGTCACGCAAGCGGCGCGACCGTCAAAAACCTCACCGTAAAGGGTGAGATCTCCGCGACCGGCATGGTCGATACCAACGCTTCCCGTATCGGTACGGGTATCGGCGGTATCGTCGGTACGATCGGTCTGGTTGCCGACAAGACGACCACCATTGAGAATTGCGTCAACTACTGTACGCTTTCCTCCACCAGCAATCCCTCCCGTATCGGCGGTATTCTGGGTGCGATCGTCCGCAACGGTCTTGCGGATATCGACGTTGTCATCCGCGATTGTGTCAACTACGGTGATATCAACGCGAAAAAGCACGTCGGCGGTATCCTCGGCCGTATCGAGGACTATTTGGACACGGCATCGGGTGTGACCGTGATCGAGAACTGTGTCAACTACGGCGATCTGCAGATCGGCACGGGCAATCTGGATGCCGCGGGCGGCATGATCGGTTGCGTGCTGGTAAAGGGTACGCAGACCACCGTCGAAAACTGCTACAACTTCGGCGATGTCGATGGCGGCTACCGTATCGGCGGTATCCTCGGTGTTGCCTACACCTACACGGCGGATGCGACCGTCACGATCAATTCCTGCGTGAACACGGGCGCGCTTTCGGCACATTATGATAACGCAACACATTCGGTCGGCGGTATTCTCGGTACTGCTACCGGTGCGGGTACGGCGCAGACCACCGCGGGTGAAGTCACCGTACAGAACTGCTTCAACGCGGGTGACGTTACCGCCATTGCAAAGCGTGCGGAAAACGGCGGTATGATCATCGGTCTTACGCATGCGGATTTCTCGGCCGGTCTTTCCAATGACAATAACTACTATGCAACCTCCGCTACCCTGAATGCAGGCGGCAATACCAACGGCGGCGAGGAGATCGTCGGCGCAAAGTGGTGCATGGAGCATGGCTTTGTATTTACGGATGACGAGGAGACCGCGCGCGACCACTTCTGGAGCGATGGCACCGCAAATGCGACCTGTCTCGTCTGCTCGGTGACCCGCCATGCAAAGCATGCGGGCGCGATGCAGCACGTCAGCGAGGATGCGACCTGCTCGACCTACAGTTATTCCTACGATCTCTGTGAGACCTGCTATATCCGCGAGAACGTGGTGGAGGGCACCGAGTACGATCCCGACAACCACGATATCGCATGGGATCTTACGGGCGAGACCGCAGTGCTCGGCTGCTCCCGTTGTACGTATGCCGAGGACATCTCCGCTGTCGATACGCTCTACGTTTCGGATGGTGGCGAGGGCTTCGGTCTGACTAAGGCAACGCCCTTTGCAAGCTATGCGGAGGCACAGTCGGTCGCTGCCAAGATGGGCAAGGACATGACGATCTGCCTTGTCGGCACGGTCACGCTGGAGAACCGCAAACTCAGCGAGGGCATGACCCTTTCCAAGAGTTTTGAGGAAGCCAAGCACACCCATCTGCTCACGGTCACCTCGGCGGGTTCCGACAAGGGCACGCTGGTCGTTCCGAACACGGTCACCTACTATCACCTCTACGGTCCTACGACCTTTGAAAACATCAAGATCATGGGCACGGCTCCCGGTACGGTAAGCGGCGGCAGCTCCATCCGTTTCTACGGACGCGGCTTTGACCTCACCTTTGCCGAGGGCATCGAAATGACCGACATTGCCGGTAAGATCACCTACAAGGCAAACAACGGTACTTTTGAACTTTCCAACGAGATCCACATCTCGGATGCTAAGGTCTACGTCAACGGCGGCTTCCAGAACGGCGGTCTCTATGACGGTGTGACCCACGCAAATATGAATACGGGTCTTACGACCAACGTCACGGTGCTTTCGGGCTCGTATTACGCCATCATCGGCGGCAGCTATTCCAGCGACACGGACTCTGTACCGATCGACTTTGTGCATGCGAACACGAATGTGACCGTTGGAGACATTACGGTGAGATATCTTGCTCCGTTTGACATCAACGGCACGTTCACCGTGACCGACTCCACGGCAAATATGCACGTAAGGGGCGCGGTCTCGGCAGTTTATATCTACCGCGTGCTCTTCGACAGCAACGGCAGTGGCGAGGGCGCTACGGTCAACTACTTCTTCCACGAGGGTGCGAAGGGCATGCAGGTCGGTGACTATCCGATGGTCAAGGACACCCCGAACTCCGCGATCAACGCATACTACGCCGAGGGCGTGGATGCCGATCCCGTAGCGAATGCTTTCTACGTAAAGTCGGTCTACTACCGCAACAGTTATCCTTCGGGTGAAAAGAAGAGCATCGTCGAGTGGTGCTATGCAAACGGCGGCCACAGCTTCGTCGGCACGAACTGCGAGACCTGCGGCGTCAAGAAGTGCTCCGGCTCGAATCACTATATCGAGTGGGACGAAAACGGTGTCGGCAAGTGTATCGCAGGCTGTAGCCATACGGTGAAGATCACCGATTACAGCAATATCTACGTTTCCGACAAGGGCAAGGACGGCGCACTCGGTACCAAGAATGCTCCGCTCCGCAGCTACACGCTGGCACAGCGTCTTGCGGCAAAGGCGGGTAAGAAGTTTACCATCTACCTGCTCGACACCGTAACGGTGGACGTAAACGCGGTCAGCGCATCCAACAGTTGCCTCAGAATGTTTGAGGAGGCGATCCATACCAATTCCATCACGGTCACCAAGGGCGCGTCTGCCAAGGCAACGCTCGTGATCCCGTACAATGTACGCAACTACTTCCTCTCGGGTCCCGTGACCTTCTCGAGCATCAAGATCAGCGGTAGCAATCCGAGCGGCATGGTCCGCTTCTTTGCCCGCGGTAACAATTTCACCGTAGGTAGCGGCGTTGAGATGGTCAACATCGCAGGCGGCGATGCTCTCACGGCATCCAAGACCGATTCGGGTGTTGCGGGCTTTGGCGCTACGGTTACGATCCCCAATTCCAAGGTCTACGTGTTCGGCGGCTTCAACCTTGCCGACGGAATCATCGGTCTGCAGGACGGCGGCGAGAGCCCCGAGTCGTACAGTGTAAATCTGTCACTCTCGAGCGGTAAGTATTGGTCGGTCTGCGGCGGCAACTATTCGGATGCGGCAGACAAGAACACTCCCACGCTGAACGGTGCGGACATCCGCATCGGTATGACGGGTATTACCGCAAGATATCTTGCCCCCGTGAACCTCAACGGCTATACCACGGTCAACAACACCACCGCGAACGTGCACTATAAGGGTACGGTACACGTTGCACAGGCATATCGCTTTGTTTACTCCGACCTGGCAACGGGCGCGGGCAACACGGTCAACCACTTCTTCTACAACGGCATGAAGGCGTCCGAGTACGGCGACTTCGGCATGGGCTCCTACAACGTTGGCGTAGCCGTCAACAACTACTATGCAACGCCTCTTGCGGAAAATCCGACCATTCTCGGCGTGATCTACAAGGGCGACAAGTATGCGGAAGCATATGGTCAGACGGGTGAGAATATGACCTTCCCCGAGTGGTGCGTAGAGCGCGGCGGCGGACACGACTTTGTAAACGGCGTCTGCTCCTTCTGCGAGATCAAGCCCTGTAAGGTACACACTCCCGAGTGGACGGTGCTCACCGCGGCGACCTGCAAGGTGCCGGGACTTGAAGTTAACCGTTGCACGGTATGCTTTGAGCATATTGAGGAGCGCGAGATCCCCGTGGACGCAAATGCACACGATGCGGCTTGGGTATACGGTGAATCTTCGGCAGAGTATATCTGCTCGATCTGTAGTGAAACGGTAGCAACCGTCACGTATGCGGATCTTGCAGAGGACGGCGAGGTACACGTCTCTGCAAACGGCACTGCGGGCGGCGATGCTACGGCTGAGAACCCCGTAAACGATTTTGACCTTGCCATGCGTATTGCGGCGGCGGCTGACAATGACGTCACCGTATACGTACACGGCATTGCTTCTATCTTTGATAACGGCAATAACAACACTCTGCTCGACTATATCGAGCCTGCACACGACAACGTGATCACCGTCACCAGCTACGGTGAGGATCGCTCGGTCATCCGCTTTGACGACGTTACTTTCCGTACGATGACGTACAACCTGAGCGGTCCGACCGTATTTGAGAATATCGAGTTCTCCACCTGGAATGCGGACAAGGCATGGTACATCGTTGCCCGCCATAATCCGCTCACCATGGGCGAGGGTATCTCGATCGACTATCAGCGCAAGGGCGGCAACAGCCACGGTTCGGCACTCTACCTGATCGGCGGTTGCTACGGCGTACAGAACTCCATGAATTGCGCCGAGGGTACAAGCGTCACCGTATATTCGGGCTCCTACTCCTACATCTACGGTGGCTCGCTGAACGCAAACTGCAACACCACGGGTGACATCACGCTGAACCTGCTTGGCGACATCACCGTCCGCAATCACATCTATGCGGGCAACAGTGGCAACAAAACCTACGACGGCAACAGCGGTGATATCTACGTGAACGTAGACGGTCACGTTACCGTCAGCAAGATCTTCTCTTTCTCCTCGATTGGAGCAGATGAAGACGGTAATCCGTACACCTCGGGCGACGTGACGCTCAAGATCTACGGCGGCACCATCATGACCGAGGCGTTCCGCTACGGTAATGCAGAGGCGGTCCGTGCGATCGGCGCGGCAGCTTCGGGTGAAACGGCAACCGACCGTGTGGATTCGCTTTCCATCTACATCAACGCAGAGGACAACGCGGCAAGAACCATGTACAGCATGCTGTTAGACGGTCTGCGCGCTCCCGTGGAGATCGTGGTGGATGACGATACCGAGTCCAACCCCGAGGAGGACGAGTCGGATAACGAGGACGGCGATATCGACATCGGTACGGGTAACACCGTTACCGCAGACCCGAACAAGTACACCTTCTACTGGATGGATCAGGCATATTGCCACAGCAATAACGGCGCACACACCGAGGGTGCACTTGTCGGACATCTTGATCCCACCTGTGTGGCTGAGGGCTACGATCTTTACACCTGCACGGCTTGTGAGAAGGAATATGCCGTTGTTCTCGACATGCTCGATCATGTTTACGGAGATGCGATCGCCATTGCGGCGACCTGTATCGCTCCCGCAATGGAGAGAGAGACCTGCACGGTTTGCGGCGGTGCAAAGCACACCATCGTAGGCAACGAATTTGCAGATCACACCGATCCTGAAAAGACCGGATTCTGCCAGGTAT
>JAZQHV010000018.1:0-17901 GCA_045540755.1 Eubacteriales bacterium | reverse complement strand
ATATTTTGTCTTCCTAAGACCGCTTGGCCTCCGACTTGCGCTTTTTGTACTATTTCCTTATGCGATCGGTTTCAGCGTGTAGAGCAGGAGGATGTCGGCGGTGTTGGTATCGGCATCGTAGGTACCGACAGAGAACATGCGGATCACGCCGAGCTTTTCGTAGTTGCCCTTCTGATTCTTTGCGCGGAGAGGACGGTTGCTTGCCAGGATCTCCAGTTCGGAGAACACGCCGGGGGTCGGCTCGGTGATGGTGACCGCGCCTTCCTCGGGCAGAGTGTATACGTAATACGTATCTCCGTCCACCGTAACGGTATCGAGGTCTTCGTAGAGCCCTTCCACCACGTTCGTGTCGTCCGCGTACATGGTTTCGGTATCGTAGAGGGAGAAGTCGGTGCCTGTACGGTCGGCAAAGGCAACGGTGACGGTAATGCCGCTTAGCGGATTGTCCTTGCCGAACGTTGCGTATTCGTCCTCAGCGACCTCCAGCTCCAGCTCCATGGTGTCCGCATCGACAAAGCTGTAAACGTAGGCATCGGGAAGACCCGTGGATGCGCGCAGTGCATCGTTTATGGTGATATTCTCCATATTTTCCAGAGTGAGTTTGTCGCCTCTGCGGCAGAACAGACCCTCGATTTCGATATCCAGCATATAGAGCAGGTCGTAAACGCCATCCTTGTTCGTCACGTGTGTGAGCGTGATGGTTTCCAGCGTCTTAAGGCTGATCACGTTTTCGATGGTGAAGGTGTAACTGCCGTCGTCATTGCGCTCCAGCTCGACCGACGTTTCGGGGAGCGGGAGGAAGTATTCGGGCTCATCCTCGACCTCGTCCCAGTCCCACTGCGCCATGTTCGTGTAAACGAGGATGAGGTCCTCGTTTGCGGCAAAGTAGGTGGTGTCGATGCCGTAGAGGCTGTTTTCCTCGGTCTGCACGCCGCGGCGGACAGCCATACCGCCCGTCCAGACGATCGCTACCACGGTGTCCTCGTTTGTCTGTACGGGTGCGGCGGTCGCAGATTCGGTTGCCTTGATGGCGTTGGTCATGCCCGCTTCGTCAAAGACGAGGCCGCGCATCTCGGGATCGTACCAACGGTCTGCAAAGAAGGATGCGGCGGTTGCGGCCGTATCGCCTGCCGCATTGCCCTTTGCCGTGTAGACGTCCGCAACGGTGTAGACGTTGTCGGTCTGCTCTACGGCGAGGACGATGCCGCGCTCCAGGATCATTCTGGCGTTTTCGTAGTCTGCCGCAAGATCGGGGTTCAGGGGGATGATCGACGCAAGCCGTGCCAGCTCGGCGAGCGCAACGTAGGTGTTAAAGCTTGCGGTGGTGTAGTCGTAATAGAGGGCGACGGAATCAATATATCCCTTTTCAAACTCGCCCGTAGCGGTGTTGAGCACCGCGCAGACGACCTTGCCGTCCTCGACGTAATAGCCGTCCACGTTTGCCGCCGCGTATTCATCCCAGGTAAGTCCGAGGAGCGGCTGTACGACATCCTGGTTGACGGTGAGCACGGCGAAGCCGTAGTCGGGTGCCGCGGGATATACGGGTGCGGGGATCTCGGTCTCCTCGCGCTCGACCTCGTCGCCCGTGAGCAGTTTGACGACGCGGAGAGTACGCGCACCGCTTTCCTTGTCGGTATATTCCGCCGCAAAGAGTGTCATCTTGACCTCGGTGCCGTTTGCGTAGTCGGTGCCGAGCGGCGCGGTGAGCGGCACACCGTTCATCGAGACGGTCAGCGCATCCAGCACGCCTGCGGTCGGCGCGGTGATGACCTTGAAGGTGTCAAGCGAAAGCGCCAGGTCAGTGACGTTGCCCGCATTGTCGGTATAACGGAGCGCGGTGAGGTCGTATTCTTCTGCGTCCGGCGCGGTCGCGTTGATGGTGATGACCTCGGCGGTGCAGTCGGTGAGGACGGCATCCGCGATCGGGACAAGGGTAAAGTCGGGATCGGTGAAGATCAGCAGGTTTTCCTGCGTGAAGGACGTCTCGCCGAGCCATTCTTCCTCGGGATCGTAGACGTAAACAGTACCTTGTGCCGCGTTGTCGAGCGAGGAGAGCAGTGCCTTGACTTCGTCGTACTTTGCAAGGGTCACGCTGACACTGCCGAGCGCATTTTTCGTGTGGTCGAAAACGTGCAGGAGCGTTACGGTGTAGCTGTTGTTATCGTTTCGCTTCAGCTCCCACTCGGAGGTGCCGAGGAGGGTGTAATACTGTTCGGCGACAGGCTCGCACCATGCGGACACGTCCGCATCGGTGGAAAGCACGATCAGGTCTTCACTTGCGGCAAAGACGGTCGCCATCGCGCCGTAGAGGTTCTGCGCCTTGGTCGGAATGCCGCGGAAGACGACGGTCTGTTGCATCGGCTCGTTGATCAGCACGATGACGGTGTCCTCGGTGAGGGTGAGGGGTGTCGCCTCAACGGATTTGTCCGCGGTCGCCTTGATGGGCGTAGTCACACCGTCCGTAAAGCCGAGCAGAGCGGTATCCGTGCCCGTGGCATCGGGCATCATTTCGTAGCGGTCGATGAGGAAGAACTGCTCCCAATAGCCGCCTGCCGCGTCCTCACTGCCTGTTCCTTCCTCTACAAAGCGCTCATACGAAGCGTTGACGCTTGCAAGTGCGTACACGCCGTCCTTTTCGGAGGCCACGGTCACGATGCCGCTCTGCAACAGAGCACAAGCATTGTCGAGCTGCGTCTGTGCGTTTGCACCCAGCGTCAGAATGGCGCTGTATCGGAGCAGCTTTGCAAGGTCTACGGTTTCAAAGAAGCCGCTGTACGTATCAAAGTAAAGGGAGACGCTTTCGATATAGCCCTTCTCCCACGCACCCGTTTCGGTGTTGAGGAAGGCGGCAACAAGCATATCGCTTTCAATAAGATAACCGTTGATCAGCGAACGCTTCAGCTCGCGCTCGGTCTTGCCGTAGAAGGATGCTACGGTCTCGGGATCGGTGGAGACGATGGCGTAGGTGACGTCGGGGAGGGTGATATCGTTCTCCTCTTTCGGGAAGTCGACGGGCTCCTTGTCGACATAGTCGCCGCCCGAAAGTACCTTGATGACGTAGAGGGTCGCCGTTTCGGTCTCGGCATTATACGCGGAAGAGAGGAAGAGGTCGAGGATGACCTCGCCGTCCTTTGTGTCCTCGCTCTTTGCGGGGAGGGAGATGGCGGTGCCGTTTTCCGCCCAAGCAAAATAGGTGTTGAGCACCGTGGCGTCGAATACGCCCGCGGTCGCCGCAGTGAGTGTGCTGACCTCGGCGCACTGTACGCTGTCGAGCGCGGAGAAGTCGTATGCATCCTCGTCGTAGGTGATGTGGTCAAAGGTCAGGACCACAGCGGAGGAAACGGGAAGCGTCATCTTTTCGCCTGCCGCATCCTCGTCATTTTCGACGGTGACGGTCATTTTGCCGTCTGTGGCAAAGGTGACGTTCTCGGGTGCGGTCCATACGCTGTCAAAGGTCTCGGAGAGTACGCCGTTGTAGTTTGCCTCGGCATAGGTGTAGCCGTAACTGTCCGAGCCGTAGAGGATGGTACCTGCCATGGCGTAGGCGAGGGTATCATAGAGCGGATATGCGTTCTTTTCCGTCGCGGTGCAGACGAGATCGGTGCGTTGCATTGCCGTGTGGTCGAAGACCTCGGTCAGCGTGAGCAGGTAGACGTCGTCCGTGCGCTCGATCGTGAATTCCGAATCGGCGGTGACGGTGTAGTAACGCTCGTTTCCGTTCTTGACGGGGATCTCTGCCCACCAGTAGGCATCGTCCGACGTGTAGAAGACGATCAGGTCCTCGCTTGCGGCGAAGATCTCAGCCCGACCGTACAGGCTCGAGCGCTCGTCCTGCACGCCGCGGCGGATGCCGATGCTGTAGTTGTCTACGGCAACGAGCAGGGTGTTTTCATTGGTTTGGATAGCGGTCGCCGTATCGTATTTGGACGCGGAGATCGGGGTAGTCAGACCGCCCTCGGTGAACTGAATGCCGTTTGCGGCTTCGCCGCGCGGCAGGAGAAAGTCGGTCTCGCTCAAGAGGTCTCTGTCCGCAAGCGTATATACGCCGTTTTCTTCGGCGATGACCAGCGCAAGCGGCTTTTCCAGCAACGTGCGGGCACTATTGTAGTAGGCCTGCGCTTCGCCGGTCAGCGTACCAAGCGCGCTGTAGAGGGCACATTCCGCAAGGTCGTAGGTGCTGTCGGCGGAGCCGACGACTACGGTGTCGACGTAGCCCTTTTCCCACTCACCCGTTTCGGTGTTGAGGAACGCGGCAACGACCATGCCGTCCTCTATGAAGAAGCGGTAGTCTACGAGGGCGTTCCAGTAGGCATCGGGCGTTATGCCGAGCAGGTCGGCAACGATCGCGCCGTCCAGAGTGAAGATCGCAAAATCATACGTGGGGACGGAAGCGGGGTCGGTGTAGCTTTCCGCAAAGAGGAGCTCACCGTCGCGCAGGACGTACTGGATATCGTTGCCCTCCGCGCGCACGCCGAGTGTATCCATTACGCTGTAATAGTCGAAAGAGGAGAGGGCGTTCTTCGCGTAAAGGTAGGACTTGTCCCCAATGGTGAGTGCCTTGTCGGTAAAGACCATGCCGTTCAGCTTGCCGTACTGCACCTTGCCGAGGTTTTCGTGTACGGTCAGTGCGCGGTCTGCGATATAGTAACTGCAGTAGACGAGGTCGCCGTTCTCGGTCTCCTCGCCGCGGAGGGCCACGTTTCGGGAGAGGGCACCGAAGTTGTTCTGCACCTCGCCGTTCTGCACGCAATCGGACAGGCGCATGCCGTCGAGGAAACGCTCGATAAACCAGTTGGGCTTACCGTCAAGGTCTGTCTCCTCCCATCCCATATACTCGCCGAGGACGGTGTAGACGTAGGACTTGCCGTTTGTGGCATTCGTCAGCGTGCGGGTGCGGTACTGTGCCAGACGGACGGGGACGTAGAGAAGCTCCAACCGCATTCTGCCGTCCTCCTGCGCCTCGGTGCGATAGGAGAGTGCAGAAAGCGCCGTTTCGGGGACGTTGTATTTGCCCGTTTCCGCGTCGATCTCGTAAGCGTCGATAAACCAGTCGTCGCTCTCCATCCAGCCGAGGTCGCCCAGCTCGTAGCAGACAACGTTGTAGTCCGCAAGCGCAAAGATCGCGCCGCCGACGTTCAGCACACGGAGGTCCTCCTGCGTGCTCTCGTTCCACATCCACTCGGCAGTGACGTCACCGTCGGTATTGACGACCGTCGTGTACTGCGGGAGCGTGCAGGAGAGGATGGAAGCCTTGCCGTTTGCATACGCCTCGGCGAAGGAGCTTTCGTCACAGGTGGTCTTGAGCGTTACGGTCAGACCGAGGTAGCTCGACTTCGGCATATCGGCGGTGATGCCGAGCGTTTCCGCGGGGATCTCGTTTTCGAGAAGATCGGTGTAAACGTAGAGCTTGCCCGTCTGCTTGTCGGTAAAGATGCCCGAGATGCGGGTCTTTACGGTGAAGGTCTCAAGCGTCGAGACGTCCACTGCGGCGGCAAAGACTTTTGCCACGTCGTAGTTCGCAAAGAAATCGTCCGCAGGCTCGGGCACGGTCAGCGTGAACGAAGCGCCCGCGTAGAGCGCCGCGTTCACGGTGCCGTCCAGTCCCAGTGCCGCGAGCGGCAGGGCGTATTCGGATGTAAAGCCGTCCACGGTAAAGACGGCGGTCATGGTATCGGTGTCGATCTCCACGATCTCGGCACAGACCGCCTCAGACGTGGTGGTCGTGCGGAGTACGCGGAGCACGCGCATAAGGTTGTAGTCGGGATCGTCGGCGTTCAGCAGCGTTCGCAGATGCAGCAGTACGTCGATGATCTCCACTTTTCCGTCTCCGTTTGCATCGTAGTAGCCGTGGTCACCGGGCTCGGCGGCAACGGCGGAGAATGCAAGGAGTACGCAAAGCAAAAGAAGCGAAAGGGTACGAAGAAAGTGTTTCATTTTTTTGCCTCCGTGAGAATAAATATACATAATTATTTTAGCACCTTTGGAAAATAAAGTCAACCGCAAGAGAAGAGAAAGCGAAATTCGGCGGAGATTCAAAGATCCCTCGGCAAGTGAAAGGTGTCCCCTGCTTTTGCGTTCTTTTTTCTTGCAAAACAAAAAGCCCGCCACCCATGTGGGTGGCGGGCTTTGCTTGTTTTTACAGTGTTTCGGTCTCGGTCTCGGTCGGGACATCCTCGCACTCGATCTCAATGCAATCGTCATCGTCGAAGAAATCCTCATCATCGAGGAAATCCTCACACTCACAGTCGATGCAAGCGGGTGCAAACTTCTGGTACAGCTTGTATGCGAGGACCGCCAGAGCGGCGATGCCTGCCACTGCGGCAGAAACAGCAATGATGATCTTGCCAACGTTCGGCTTTTCGGGCTTTTTACCGATATAAAGCATGGAATCACTCCTTTGAAGAAAATCAAAATAATTTTACAACTATAGTATACCATATCCACGCGAAAATGCAACAAAAAAACGAAAACTTTTTTGAAAACTTTGCGTGAATTTTGCGGGGACGGCGGAGGGTGAAACCTTGATTTTGTTAAATATATGTAGTATAATAAGGTATCAAAGTATCCGAACGCGGAGGAATGACAGTGAAGAAGAGAATTTTGTTGATCGGCGGTGCCTGCACCGAGCTTTTTATGCAGGTACGCGAATTTGCAAACGGAGACAGCGAGGTGCGTGAGCCTTTTGCCTATCAGCTTCTGCCCGGCGGCGCTGTGGCACTGGGTGCTGTGGCGGTCTCTCGCCTCGGTGGCGAGGCGATTCTGTGCTCGGCAGTCGGTGACGACGAGTACGGCAAGGAGCTGTGCGAATTCTTCGGCGATCTCGGCATGGATACCCGCTTTATCAAAAAGGTGCGCGGTGAAAAAACTGCGCTGGACGTAACTGCCGAGGACGGAAGCGGCGTGCGCCGCATATACAAGAGCACTGCCATGCTCGGTGCGATCGACGCCGAGCTCGTGGAGGATGCGTTTACCACAGAGCCTGACGCCGTATACGTCAGCCTGGATGTTCCCGCGGAGGCGGCGGTGCGCGCGGCAGAGCTTGCGCGGGAAAAGAAGATCCCTTCCTTTTTCGACGGACAGCGTATGTCGCCCGATTTTCCTCTGGAATCGCTCGGTGTGATCGACCTTGTTGCGCTTTCTCCCGAGATGACCGAGCATTTTACGGGCATTTCCCCGCGGGATGCCAACAGCAATCTGCATGCCGCAGTGGAATTGCATAAGCGCCTGCGCTCTCGGACCTATCTCTTCAAGTACGGCGTTGGCGGCGCCTTCTGCTATAAAGGCAATTTCTCCTACTACGTGCCCTACGTGGAGGATGCGGACGAGCGCTATGCCGAGTTGATCGTACCCGCCATGATCATTGAGAATCTGCGCTCGGGCAAGAGCGTGCGCGCCGTGCGCTATGCTTCTACCGTGATCGCAGTCGCTTCGAAAAAAGGCGGTATTCCGATTCTCAGCGTTCCCACCGAGACCGAGGTGCTCCGTTACATTCTCGAATACGATGTAGAGCTTGGCTAACGAATTATTGCAAAACCGAGGTTTGAAGTTTCAGGAGGGCTTTTATGAAACTGCACGTTCATTTTATTCCGTCGGCAAACGGCAAGCGGGACATTGCCTGCTACGTATATGCGCCTGACGGCGAGGTGCGCGGCATCGTACAGATCGCGCACGGTATGTGTGACTATATTGAAAATTATGCGTTGCTTGCCGAGCATTTGTGTGCCCGTGGCATTGTCGTTTGCGGCAATGACCACCTCGGACACGGAAGCTCTGCGGAGGACAAGCGCGATCTCGGCTATTTTGGCAGTGGCGGCTACCATACGCTTCTGCGAGACATGCGCAAGATGAATAAGCTGGTGCGCACCACCTATCGTGACGTGCCGCTGACCCTGCTCGGTCACAGTATGGGCTCCTTCCTCGCACGCGCCTATGTCAATGCTTATCCCGAAACGGTGGACGGTGCGATCTTTGCGGGCACTGCGGGCACCGAGAGTCCCGCCCGTGCGGGGCAGGTGCTTGCCGCCGCGATCGGCAAGTCGCGCGGCGACCATTACCGTTCGAAATTGCTTTATAACCTTGCGTTCCGCGGCTACAACGCGCATTATCCGAACGAGGGTGAATTCGCATGGCTCTCGCGCGATAAGAGTGCGGGCGAACGCTTCGCAGAGGATGCCCAGCGCAACTTTATCTTTACCGCTAACGGCTATTACGGGCTGTTCGGCGTACTGGCGGCGGTTTCCAGACCGCAGTGGGCAGAGGAGTATCCCGAGGAACTGCCCACGCTGATCACCGCGGGAGAGGACGACCCTGTCGGCGCGTATGGCAAGGGTCCGACCGAGGTGTTTAACATGCTTCGTGCCGCAGGCGCGGAAAACGTTACGTTGAAGCTGTATCCCGAGGCGCGCCACGAGATGCACAACGAAACCAACAAGGAAGAATTCTTCGCGGATGTTTTCGCATGGATAGAAAAGAACAAGCTTATCAAGGCATAGCCGTTGTCGGCAGTACCGCGAGCGGAAAAAGCGCGCTTGCACTGGCGGCGGCAAAGCATTTTGGCGGCGAGATCATCTCGGTCGATTCGATGCAGGTCTATCGCACGATGGATATCGGCACGGCAAAACCGACAGCGGACGAGCAGTTGACAGTGCCGCACCATATGATTGATATTGCGTCGCCTACGGCGGCGATGAGCGCGGCAGATTTTGCTACGGCGGCACTCGCGGCGGCAAGGGACGTCACCGCGCGCGGCAAGTTGCCGATCTTCTGCGGCGGCACGGGGCTGTACCTCGATGCCATCCTGCGTGGAGATGCGCCCGCCGAAACCGCGGCAGATCCGACCGTGCGCGCCGATCTGCTTGCGTTTGCTGAGCGGGAGGGCGCCGAGGCGTTACACGCCCGTCTCGCCGCGGTCGATCCGATCGGTGCAGAGACGATACACGCCAATAATATCAAGCGCGTGGCGCGTGCGCTGGAGGTCTATCTCGTCAGCGGCAAGCCGAAAAGCGTGTGGGATGCGGAAAGCCGCAGACAGCCACCCGCCATTTCGCTGTACACCGTTGCGCTTTGCTACCACGATCGCGCCACACTCTACCGGCGCATTGACCGCCGTGTGGACGAAATGCTGGAAAAAGGACTTGTCGAGGAGACGCGCCGCTTGCTGGAGGCGGGCGTGTTTGCGCAGAACGGTACTGCGGCGGCGGCGATCGGCTATAAGGAACTTTTGCCGTATTTGCGCGGCGAAAAAACGCTTGCCGAGGCGGCAGACGACCTCAAAACGGCGACTCGCCGTTACGCCAAGCGCCAGATCACATGGTTTTCGGCAAAGGAATACGTGCATCCGCTTTGGTGCGATACCGAGGACGGGAAAATGCGCGACTTTGCGGATATTTTCGCAGAATTCTGCCAAATGGCAACGAAAAACGGATTTTAAAATAAAAACCGTTTGAAAGGCTTGCCTTTTGTGTGAGGAAGATTGGAGGTGAGACCGATGGGTGAACAGAATACCGAAAAAAAGCGCGATCCCGTGTTGCGCGTCCTCCTTTCGCTTGGACGCGGACTGCTCCTCGTCGGCCTGTTCCTGTATCTTTTGTACCATCTGACGGGCGGCTTTGCCGTTGAGATGCGTACCGAGACCGTACTCCTTTCCACCGAGGAGCTTCTGCTGACGGGAGAGGGAACGGTCGTGCGTGATGAGCGCGTGGTGCGTACGGGCCTTGGCGGCGTTGTCGGCTATCGCTATACGGACGGTACGCGCGTACCTGTCGGCGCGAAGATCGCCGTGGTCTACAGCGGCGCGGACAGCGCGACCGTGGCGGAGATCGCTGAGATCGACCGTGCGATCGACCTGCTTTCTGCCGCTGAGATCCGTGAGGATACGGGTATTTCGGACGGTACGGCGGCAGACCATCGCCTGCACGATCGCGCGCGTCTGCTTTCCGAACAGCTTTCCCGCGGGGAATATGCCGACGCCGCAGAGAGCGCGGACGTTGCCCTGACGCTGCTTTTGCAAAGAGACACCATTCTTGCGGGTGGAGACGCGGCGGGGAAACGCCTTGCCGATCTGCGTGCCGAGCGCGAGCGCCTTGCGGTGCGGCTCGGCGGCTCGGATGCGGTCTACGCTCCCGAGGCGGGTTATTTTTACTCCGAGACCGACGGCGGCGAGGAGGCGTTCGCCTTTGATCGCGTCCTGTCGCTGACGCCTGCCGAGTATCGGTTGAAACTTTCTGCGTTTGGCGCGCCCGCTTCCGACAGCATCGGCAAGATGGTGCGCAGATCCAAGTGGTATTTCCTCCTGCCTGTTTCCGAGGAGGAGGCGATCGGTCTTGCTATCGGCAAGAACTACGAGCTACTGCTTGGGGTGAACGAAACGCGCGTTTCCATGCATTTGGATGCCAAAAACGAGGGAGACGGGGAGACCTTGCTCATCCTTTCGGCACTCGGCATGCCCGATGGCTTTTCCTTTGACCGCATGCAAAGGGCTTCGCTCGTGCGGGACACCGTTTCGGGCTATCGCATCCCCGCCTCGGCGCTCCGTGTGGTCGAGGACACAGTCGGTGTGTATATCCGTAGCGGAAACACCGTGCGCTTCCGCACGGCAGACGTGCTTTATGAGAGCGGCGCGTACGTCTATATCGATCCGAAGACCGAGGGCGTGACTCTGTACGCCGACGATACCGATGCCGAAAACGACCTGTATTGCGCACCGCTTTCCCTCTATGATGCCGTGATCGTGAGTGGCGCGAGAGACCTTATTCCCGAAGGGATCGTGAAATAACATGAACACTTTTTCTTATATCGAAGAGAATTTATGCAGGATCCGCGCGGCGGCAGACGCCGCGGCGGCGACCTCGCCCTACGGGCAGGCGTATGACGTTCTGCTTGCCACCAAATACGCTACTGCCGAGGAGATCAATTACGCGGCGTCGCTCGGATATCGGAAGATCGGCGAAAACCGCGTGCAGAGTCTGCTTGAAAAATACGAAAAGCTCGACCGCGAGGGCTTAGACATCCACTTTATCGGTTCCTTGCAAAAAAACAAGGTCAAGTACATCATTGACAAGGTCTCTATGATCGAGTCGCTCGACAGTGTCGAGCTCGCGCGGGAGATCGAAAAGCAGGCGGCAAAGCACGGCATCGTCATGGATTGCCTGATCGAGGTCAATATCGGCAGAGAGGAAAACAAGGGCGGCGTTCTGCCCGAGGAGGTCCTCCCCTTTGCCGAGGAGATCGCGGCATTCCCGCACCTTCGCTTGTGCGGACTCATGACAATGGCGCCAAAATGTGTCGAAATAGAGGAATATCGCAAATATTTTCGCGAAAGTTATCATATTTTTATTGACTTTTGCGAAAAAAAACTCCATAATATAAATAGGTATACCTTGTCTATGGGTATGAGCGACAGCTTCCCCGCGGCACTCGCCGAGGGAGCAAATCTCATCCGCGTGGGCAGAGCCGCCTTCCGTAAGGAATAAATAAAAATTATATACAAGGTTTTTGGAGGACAGAAAATGGGATTTTTCGGTGATATTAAAGAAAAGTTTACGCAGAACACCTCGTATGAGGATAACGGCTACGGCATATACGACGAGCCCGATGATGGCGTATACGAGCAGCCTGAGGATGGCGATTACGGTGTAGAAGAGAATGCGGCTACCATCGGTGGCGCAGGCTACAACATCATGGGCGGTGGCAGTGCGATCGAGTTGAAGGTCGTTAAGCCCCAGAACTTTGAGGATTCCGCACAGGTAGCGGATCACCTGCTTTCCAAGCGTACGGTCGTTCTCAACCTTGAGGACACCAACAAGGAGGCGGCAAGAAGAATTCTTGACTTTTTGACCGGCGTAGCATATTCCATCGGCGGCAATATCAAAAAGGTTGCGAACAGCGCATACGTTGTGACTCCCTCGAACGTAGATGTCAGCGAGGGCCAGATCAAGCAGAAGGCAGCAGCACCTGCTCCCGCGGCAGAAGAGACCGCAGAATAAATTGGAATGGATACCGCACCGCGCTCCGCGGTGCGGTATTTTGTTCTGCACGTGAGGATGGTATGTCTTACAGAGAGAGCGATGAATTCAAGCTTCTCTGCGCACGCGCAGAGGAGGCGTTCGCCCGCGCCAAGGGCGACCTTGTTTCCACGGCGTTTCTAAACCCCGCGGAGCAGTATTTTTTGGCGCAGTTCCTGCGCGAGCGGGGCTTGGAAAAGCGTGCCGTCTTTTTCGGCGGTGCCGAGGGCGCACAGCGTAAGAAGTTGTTTGCCTGTCCCGAGTATCTTTGCGACATTGCCTTCGGCGACCTGTACACCGCCGCGGTGAGCTATCTCGGCGAGGATGCGTTCGGGGATATTGTTCCCTTGAAGATCTCGGGCGGCGGGTTCCGCGATTTTTCGCATCGCGACTATCTCGGCGGCATCCTGTCGCTGGGACTGGAGCGTACCGCCATCGGCGATATCGCGCCGATCGACGAGTTTTCCGCGTATATGTTTGTTAGCCGCAAGGTGGCGAGATTTCTCACCGAGGGGGACTTTTCCGAAACGGGCGGTATCCGCATCGCACGCGACCGTGTGAAGATCGAGCGTGCCGTGCTCCCCGAGGGCTACGTTATTGAACAAAAGTACCGTCCCGTTACTGACACGGTCGCTTCCGAACGGTTGGATTGTATTATTGCCGCGCTCTGCAATCTTTCGCGGGAAAGCGCCAAGGAGAAGATCCTTTGCGGCGACGTGGAGCACAACTACGAGACCGCGGCGGAGATCTCCGCTACGGTGCGTGCCGCCGATCACGTAAGCGTGCGCGGGGTCGGCAAATTTTTGATCGACTCGGTCGCAGATCCCACCAAAAAGGGAAGACTGCGGCTGGTGGCAAAGCGTTTTATATAAGTTTTATATAATCTGACGGAGGTGTTTGTATGCCGATTTCCGAAAAAATACAAAAAGCGAGCTTTTCCAAGAGCATGGCAGGGTATACTGCGAGGGAAGTGGATGCTTTCCTTGGAGACCTTTTGCCGCTTGCGCTGGAGGAAGAGCAGCTTGTGAGTGCCCTGCGCGCAAAGCTCGGTGCCATGGAGGCGCGCGTCGAGGAGATCGCACGGCAGGAAAAGGAGGCGTACCGCCTTTTGGAGCGTGCGCGTGAGGAGGCGGAACGTATCGTCGCCGCCGCGGAGGAAAAGGCACGCGGCGTGCGCACGGAAGCAGAGCAGACTGCCGAGCTTCGATTACAGAATGCCGAAAAGCAGGCCGCAGAGCTTGTTGCATCGGCGGAGGCGACTGCCCGCACAAGCATTGATACGGCAAAGAAGACCGCTGAAACCATCCTGAGTACAGCCGATCAGAAAGGCAAAACCCTGCTTGCAGAGGCGGCGGCATTTGCCAATGCCGAGCGCGAAAAGGCACAGCGGCTCACCACCGAGTGTACCGCATTCGAGGGTAAGTTCCGCACGCTCGTATCCGAAACGGCGCACGCGCTTGCAAAGTTGCAGGCGGCGGCACCCGAGATTCCTGCGCCCACTCCCGTTCCGACCGTGAAAAAGCCCGTGGAAAAACCCGTGGAAACTCCGCAACCCGCGCCCGCCGCGGTCCCCGAGACGCCGAAGGCGTCCGAGGAGCCGACCGCGCGTGATTTTACCTTTGCGGGCGGAAAGCCTATCGGTGTGGACCATGCGGACAAGCCGCGCCGCAAGCTCTACGACACGGTGAACGTGACCTACGATACCGACGAGGACTTTGACGGTATCCGCAAGCTCATGGAGGAGGCACCGAAGCCCCGTGTCAAAAATCCTACGCATTTTTCGGAGTAAGCCATGACGATATATTTCTGGATCATTCTCGCCGTGTGTGTGCTCGACCAGCTTACCAAGGTCTGGTCGATGGACGTGATCGCGGCGGCAAACAATATCGCAACCGAGGCATTGACAAACGGTTGCACCAAGCCGATCGCCGAGGGTGTACTGCACTTGACCTACCTTGAAAATGCGGGTATGTCCTTCGGATTGCTTGCCGATCATCGCTGGGTATTCCTCACGCTTTCTACCGTGGGCATCCTTGCGCTGTTTGCCTACCTTATATATATAAAAGGCGAGGACAGACTGCTTTCGGTGGCACTTGCGCTGATCATCGGCGGCGGCATCGGCAACATGTTCGACCGCCTCACGCTCGGCTACGTGGTGGATTTCTTTGATTTTCGCTTGTTCTCCTTCTGGAAATGGATCTTCAATTTCGCGGACGCCTGCGTTTGTGTGGGCGCGGGACTGATGATCCTTGCGGTGCTCCTTGCTTACAGACAGGAGAAAAAACATGGCTGAGTTTTATACCGTCACAGCACAGGAGGTCGGTGTACGCTTCGACGTTCTGCTTGCCGAGCGCTTTGCCGTGACCCGCACGGCGGCGGCGCGCCTGATCGAAGAGGGCGCGGCGACCGTGAACGGTAAGACGGTGGCAAAAAATTATAAGCTCCGCGAGGGAGACGACATTGCCTTTACCTTGCCGCCTGTGAAAGAGGTGGAGACCAAGGCAGAGGACATTCCGCTGACCATTATCTATGAGGATGAGGACATCGCCGTGATCGACAAGCCAAAGGGCATGGTGGTACACCCTGCCGCGGGCAACGAGGACGGCACGCTTGTCAACGCGCTCCTCTACCACATGGGCGACCGCCTTTCGGGCATCGGCGGTGAGCGCCGTCCCGGCATCGTACACCGTATCGACAAGGATACGAGCGGTCTGCTTGTCGTTGCCAAAAACGATTTTGCACATACCGTACTTTCCGAGGGGCTGAAGACCCACTCGATCGACCGCGAGTATATGGCAGTGGCGATCGGCGGCTTCAAGGATGATTCAGGCACGGTCAACAAGCCGATCGGACGTAACCCGCGCGACCGAAAAAAGATGGCGATCGTGGCGGACGGCCGCGAGGCGATCACACATTACACCGTTGCGGAGCGTTTCCACGGATATACGTTGCTTGCCGTCAGGCTTGAAACGGGACGTACACACCAGATCCGCGTACACATGTCCTCCATCGGGCACCCATTGCTCGGAGATGAGGTCTACGGCGGAAAGTCAGCGCTGAAATTCCCACTTGCGGGACAGGCACTTCATGCCTATCGCCTGACGCTCACCCACCCGCGTACCGGCAAAACCATGACCTTTGAAAGTCCGCTCCCTGCATACTTTACGGCATTGCTTAAAAAACTTCGGAATTTTTGAAAAAGTGTACGGCTACACCCGTCTTCCTTTATAAAAGTTTTTGAAAGGTGCAGGAAAACTTTTTTCAAAAAGTTTTCCTGCGTTTCTGTTTGGATTATGCAAAAGAAATCTCTATCTCCCGTGCAGATCATTACGCTGTCCTTTGCGGCAGTGGTGCTGGTCGGCACGTTTCTGCTCACGTTGCCGTTCGCCTCGCGTGACGGCGTGAGCGTACCCATGATCGATGCGTTGTTCACTGCTACCAGTGCATCCTGCGTGACGGGACTTACCGTGTACGATACGCTCACGCAGTGGTCGGCGTTTGGGCAGGCAGTGATCCTTATACTCATTCAGGTGGGCGGCATCGGCATCATCACGCTGGTCATGTATTTTCTTTCCGCTTTGCACACCAAGATCGGCATGCGGAACATTTTTATCTTGCAGGAGTCCATCGGCGCCGAGTCCTCGGCAGGGCTCCTCAAAATGACGCGCTTTATCACTGCGGGCGTGCTTTTACAGGAGGCAGTCGGCGCATTGTTGCTTTTCCCCGCATTTTTGCAGGATTTTTCCGTGGGCAGGGCGCTGTGGTGTTCGGTCTTTCACTCAGTCAGCGCTTTCTGCAATGCGGGCTTCGACGTTCTTGGCGGCGGCACCTCGCTGATCCCCTACGGTGCAAACGTCTACGTCAGCACTGTGATCGCTTTGCTGATCATTCTCGGCGGACTCGGCTTTTTCGTATGGCTGGACGTCCTGCGTTGCCGTTTTCGCTTCCGCTGTTTTTCCCTGCATACAAAGCTTGTGGTCGTCACCACGGCGGTATTGCTTGTTTTCGGCACGGTTTTGTTCCTTATATTATATAGCGACAGCCCTGCCGCCGCCGGTGTACCCTTTGGAGAGCGACTGCTTGTCTCCTTCTTTCAATCGGTAAGCGCACGTACTGCGGGCTTTGCCACGGTCGATCTTGCAAAGATCGGAGCACCCGCGCAGATGCTTATGATCGTGCTGATGCTGATCGGCGGTTCCTCAGGCTCGACGGCGGGCGGCATCAAGACCACGACCTTTGCGGTCGTTCTGCTCTTTGTTCGCTCCATCTTCCGCGGCAAGGAGGATGTCGAGGTGTACGGCCGCCGCATTGATCGCGGCGTGATCCGCACGGCGATCGCGGTGTTCGTGCTCTACCTTGGGCTTGCCCTTACGGCAGGTATCGCGCTTTGCGCGATCGAGGACGCCGACATCATAGCGTGCCTGTTTGAGACCTTCTCGGCGATGGCGACCGTCGGTTACAGCCTTTCGCTTTCCCCCACGCTTTCGTTTGCTTCCAAGTTGATCGTGATCGCGCTTATGTTTCTCGGCAGAGTCGGCGGTATTACCGTTTTGCTTTCGCTCATGGGCAAGAAAAACAGCGATGTCGGGAAATATCCTGTGGAAAATATTACTGTTGGATAAGAAAGGAAACACACTATGAAAAATATACTCATTCTCGGACTCGGGCGCTTTGCAAGCGCGATGGTAAAGCCGCTTTACGACCTTGGTAACCACGTGGTCGTTTGCGATACGAGCGAGGAAAAGATCGCCGCAGTACTCCCTTTTACGGCGGGGGCAAAGATCGGCGATTGCACGAATGAAAAATTTATTCAGTCTCTCGGCGTTGAGGACTTTGACATGGTTTTTGTGACCATTGGCGAGAGTATTCAGAGCTCGCTGGTCACCGTGACACTGCTCAAGGATAACGGCGCGAAATGCATCTGCGCCAAGGCGGGCAGTGAAATGCACGAGAAGTTGCTTCTGCGCCTCGGCGCGGATAAGGTCTTTTTCCCCGAGCGGGATGCGGGACTGCGCACGGCAAGCATTTATGGTCGTGACAGCGTGTTCGAATGTATCGACCTCGCCGAGGGACACGCGATCTACGAGATCGCGTGTCCGGGGAACTGGGCGGAAAAGAGCGTGGGTGCGCTGAACGTCCGCGCACACTACGGCGTGAATATCCTCGGTGTCAAGGCATACGAGGGCGCACCGCTGAATCCCGATATCCGTCCCGACTTCATTTTTCATGCGGAGGATCGCATTCTACTGCTCGGAAATCGGGAAAGTCTCTCGAAAATCATCGGATAATTGTATAAACTGCATATAAAAACGAATAAAAATACAAAAATCTTTGTTGTTTTCGTTCCGCGTTTTTTGTTGACTTCTATTGCATTTTAGAGTAAAATCAATCTATATAACTCGATTTTTTCGGAGATTGGGTGAAAAAGTATTTTTTGGAGGAAAGAATCATGAAGAAGATTCTGGCACTTGTCCTGGTTTTGGTTATGGCTGCAACCGCTCTCGTAGCTTGCGGCGAAAAGCCCACCGGTGACGAAACCGCTACGCTCAAGATCGGTGGCATCGGCCCCACGACCGGCGGCGCAGCAATTTACGGTACTGCTGTTATGAACGCAGCACAGCTCGCAGTCAACGAGATCAACGCAAACGGCGGCATCAACGGCATGCAGGTTGAATTCCTGTGGCAGGATGACGAGCACAATGCAGAGAAGGCTGTCAACGCTTACAACACGCTGATGGACAAGGGTATGCAGGTTCTCGTCGGCACCGTTACTTCCGCTCCCTGTATCGCAGTTGTAGCAGAGGCTGAAGAGGACAACATTTTCATGCTGACTCCCTCGGGCTCCGCAGTTGCAGCGATCGACGCTCCCAACGCATTCCGCGTATGCTTCTCCGACCCC
>JAZQHV010000017.1:0-14209 GCA_045540755.1 Eubacteriales bacterium | reverse complement strand
GTGGGGAAAACTTTTATAAAAGTTTTCCCCACGTATGGATACTTATTTTTCAAATTTGTCGCATAGACGGTCGATGTCGCTTGCAAGGGTGGCGAGATCCTTATTGGCTCTGCCGCGACTGCGCTGTACCATCGACATCAGGCGGCGTGCGGCGGCGAGCACGCGGTCAAAGACTGCCTCGGCGCGCTTTGTGGTCGCTTTTTTCTTTTCAATGCGGCGGATCTCGGCGCGTTCTGCCCATTCGCCTGTAATAAGGTCGAACACGTCGCCGCTGTAGGGTGCGGATGCCGCATAACCGAGCTCGTCGCGGATGTGTGCGGCAAATGCATCGCACACGCCGTCCTCACCGTGGTTCGGGAAGACGCACTTCGGCGCCGACGGCATCTTGCGCAGCCAATCGGTCAGGATGTGGATATCCGCGTGGCCGCTGATGCCTGCGAGGTTGGCGATCTCGGCGCGCACCTCGATCTCCTCGCCGAACAGCTTGACTTCGGTCGCGCCGTCCAGCAGTTTTCTGCCGACGGTGCCCTCCGACTGGTAGCCGACGAAGAGCACGGTGCTCTCGGGGCGCCAGAGATTGTGCTTGAGATGATGGCGGATGCGTCCCGCCTCACACATGCCCGACGCCGAAAGGATGACCTTGGGCGTTCGGTCCTCGTTGATCGCCTTGGAATCGGCGGCGGTCACCGAAAGCGCAAGCCCCGGAAGACGGATGGGGTTGATACCCTCCTTGACGAGGGCAAGCGTTTCGGGATCGTAAAAGCCCATGAGGTCGCCCGCGTAGATGTTGGTCGCCTCTACGGCAAGCGGACTGTCCACAAACACGGGGAAGCCCGAAAGTGCGCCGAGCAGGCGTTTTTCCTTGATCTCGCGGAGCAGATAGAGCATCTCCTGTGTTCTGCCGACGGCAAAACAGGGGATAATGAGGTTGCCGCCGCGCTTCAGAGTGCGTTCAAGCAACGTGGTAAGCTGGGTGACGTAGTCGGGGCGCTCACCGTGCTCGCGGTCGCCGTAGGTCGATTCGATGACCACGTAGTCCGCGGCGGGAGGAGACTGGGGATCGCGGATGAGCGGGCGGGAAACGTTTCCGAGGTCGCCCGAAAAGAGCACCGTGCGTGTTTCACCGTTTTCGGTCGCGGTAATGCGGATGGATGCGGAGCCGAGCAGGTGTCCTGCATCGGTAAAGGAAACGGTGACGCCCTCAAACGGCGAAAAGACCTCGCCGTAGCCGACCGGTTGCATCATTTCTACGGTCTTGACCGCGTCCTCGGTCGTGTAGATCGGCACGTAAGGGGGCTCCCCCGAACGCTTTGCCTTGCGGTTACGCCATTCTGCCTCGCTCTCCTGGATGTGCGCGGAGTCGCGCAGCATAATGTCGCAGAGCTGTCGTGTTGCCTCGGTTGCGTAGATCGCGCCCGCGTAGCCCTTGGCGACCAAGGCGGGCAGTTTGCCCGAATGGTCGATATGCGCGTGGGTCAGAAAAATGGCATCGATCTCGGCAGGGTCCACGGGGAGGTCGTAGTTTTCGTAGATGTCCGCGCCCTGCTCCATGCCGCAGTCGATGAGGAGGCGCTTGCCCGAGGCTTCTAAAAGAGTGCAGGAGCCGGTCACTTCATGTGCCGCACCCAAAAAGGTAATTTTCATGTTTTCTTCCTTTTATTATTTAAGATACACGGGGAAGGGACCGCCGAGCTCTTCGGTGACAAGGTCGAGACCGTCGGAGTTCTTCAGCGTAGCGTCGAGCATGAACTCCGTAGCGCCGCCAAGCAGTGCCTTCGGCACCTCGAAGAACGTGATCGCACCGTTGTCACTGCCGCCCCACTCGTCAAGGTTTCCGCAAACGGCATAGGTGACTTCTGCGCCGAAGCTGTCGGCGAGGTTGTTCTTTTCAAACACCTTTTTGCCGCCGAGATTGTGGTAGAGCTTGTAGACGTCCTCGCCGATGTGCAGACGGATCTCCATGCCGTCCGCCGCGGTCATGTACTTGTCGAGGCGGTCAACGCGGATGTGTACGTGTTCGCTGTCGTGGGCGACGCGGATCGAGCTTTGCGCCTGCGACTTTGCGCCGATAAAGAGCGCCTCGGTATTGCCGTTCCAGCCGGGCGTCTGCGTGTATGCGTCGATCGCGTGGTTGAGGCGTAGCTTGCCGATCATCAGGTCGTTGTCGATCTGCACCTTCGGCACACCCTCCTTGATCTCGCGAATGTGCGGGTATGCGGAGATCAGCGTGTGGTCATCCTCGACAAAGAGGGAGCCCCAGTAGCCCCATCTGCCGCCGAAAGCGATCAGCTCATGCTCCTTGTCAAAGTTTCTGCCGTTTTCGTCGCCGATGCGGATGTGCTGGAAGCCCGTCCAGTTGTAGGAAAGCACGGTCTCGCCGCTGTTGAAATGCGCCATGTAAGGGCCCGCGCCCTCTTCAAAGGCAAAGAGCTTGTCCTCGGGTCCGTCCTCGTCAATGCCAAGCTCACGCGCGAAGTTGTCGTGGTTGTAGGCAACCGTCAGACGGAAGGTGTAGTTGGCAAGGTCGCTCTCGGTCGCGATCGCGATCGTGCCGTCACCAAGCTCGACGGCGGTCGCCATCTGGTTGGTAAAGCACTTGGTGCCGTTGTCCATCGTGGCGACGTAGCTCTGCGACACGCGCCATGCCGCGTAGGGCGCCTCTTTTACGTCGGGCGTCCAGGTCCTTCCGTTGTCGTAGGAGCGGATGATCGCCGTGCCGCTCGAGGTCTTGATCGGACTGTCGGTACGCACGGTCTTGTCGAGGTAGAATTTCGGCGCGGTATGCGAGAAGTAGATCTGCACCTCGCCGTCCTTTTTCACCAGAATATAGGGTTCCCAGTTTCGACCGCGATAAATCAGTTCCTCCTCGGAAAAGGTGATGCCGTTGTCGGTGGAGCGGCGCAGAACGAGTCCGCCGTACTTTGCGTCCAGTGCGTAGCCGCTGTTATAGCGGAAGGAAGCTACAATGATCAGATCACCGTTCGGCAGTACCGCCGCCTCGCCGTTTGCATACATGATCTTGTCCTCCACGCCGTCGTCACGGGTGACGGGGTGCGCCGCAAACAGCTTTATGCGGTCGCCGAAGGAGTGGATGTCGTCGCCGATCGAGTAAAAGACGTTGCCGCCGAGGCGGTAGTCCATATGCAGTTGGATAAACTTGCCGTTGGCAAGCTTTTTGACGCGGGGATAGTAGACCTTGGAGGAGATGGCGCCGTGGCTCTGTCCTTCAAGGGTTACGGTCTCTCTGAAGTCGGGCATCAGGCGCGAATAGCCGCATTTTCCCGCGTGGGAATCGGTCGTATGCGCGCCGTTCAGCTCGGTAATTTTTCTCAGTTGCATAGTCTTCTCTCCTTTTTTCTTCATTGTACCATTCCGAAAGCGGAAACCGCAATAGTAAAAAATCGCGGAGAAATCGTGTTTTTTTATACTTTTCCGTTCACGATTGCCTGCAGGATCAGCAGAACGTCGCGGACGTCCACCGTGCCGTTTGCGTCCCTGTCTGCGGCGGCGGTGTCGATGGTTCTTGTGGGATTGCAGATGTAGTGCAACGTGGCGATCAGGTCAAGCAGCGTGGTCTTGCCGTCGCCGTTTGCATCGCCGTTACCGGCATCGCGCAGTATCGGGATGACCTCGCCGCCTTCGGTCTCGCCGCAGGCGGTGCAGGTGTAGAGCGCGGTTCTACCCTCGCTTTCGGTGGTGGCGGGGATCTCTTCCTCGGTCAGCTCCATGGAGTGACCCTTGGCGGGGATCTCCTCCTTGCCGCTTACGGCGATACCGCACCAGCGGCATGCGCGGTATGCGGTATGGCCTGCCTCGGTGCAGGTCGCCTCCTTGGCAGGTTGCTCGCCGAGTGCCTCTCTGTGCTCGGGCGTGATCGGGAAGAATTCATCGGATCCGCTCTCCAGACCGAGCGATTCGTTTGTGCATTGGAGCTTGTAGATGTATTCGTTGCCTACGGTGACAGAAGCATCGGTGTACTCCTGTGCACCGTCCGTAATGACCGCGACCTCGGTAAAGGTCGTGCCGCCGTCCGTGCTGCGGAAGACGTGGCAGTCGCCGTCAGCGCCGCCTGCCCAACGAAGCGTAATGGCAAGGCAGGTGTAGGAGCAGGAGTTTATATTGGGTGTCGGCAGGAAATCGACCGTGTACGAAACGGTTTCGGAGGGGGCGCTTGCCACGCCGTCCAGATGGCCGATCGCGTAGTAATAATAGGTATTTCCGTAGCGGATATCACTGTCTGCCGCGAAAATACTTGCGGCGCCTTCCACAAAGTCCTCCAGCACTGTCCATTCCGTAAAGTCGGTGCCGTCGGTCGAACGGTAGATCTGTACGCTGTCATAGAGCGGGTCTGTCGTGCATCCGACGAACAGACGGTTCCCCGAAACGCGCGTTTTCAAGGTCGGCGCGGGAACTTCTTCGGGATAGGTGACCTCAATCTCAGCGCCGGAGTCGCTGAATTGGCTTCCACGATAGCCAAAGATATAGTAGCGATGCTTGCTACCGGGTTCGGCGGTCTCGTCTGCCCAAAGCAGATCCTTTCCGGTGGCGATTGGCACTTCAACGGTAAAAAACAGATCGAAGTCGCGGGTGATAGAAAAGCCATCGTAGTTATCGTTTGCATGCAGCAACAGAGCGACAGCGCCATTTTCGTCGGTGGAGAGGGAGACGGTGGGAGCTGCGATGCTCACAAGCGTGATGCTTGCCTCGGCAAAGGTATCGCCAATCTCCTCGTTTCGGTAGGGGTAGGCTCGGTAGGTGTAGGTCTTGCCGCTCGTGGCGTTCCGTTCCATGTGGGAAACGGAGCCTTCCACTAAGACGTTGCTTTGATCAAGGGTATCAAGATAGGTAAACTCGCCGTCTCCCTCGTCGCGGTAGACGATATATCCTTCCGCGTTGCCTAAAGGAATGGTGCAGAGGATCTCTTGGCCCATCGAGGTTAAATCGATTTCCGATATGCCAAGCGCTTCGCCGCTCGTGTCAAAGGTGATGGTGGAGGCGGTGGTAGCAACGCCGCTTCCAAGCTGCAGTACGCCCTTGCCGACGCCGTTATTTGCGGTGTAGTCGATGGAGTACGGCTCGATATATGCGTTACGGGCGGAGTCTTTGCCGCTCAGGGCGGAATAGGGATAGGCGTGGTAGCAGAAAAAGCCGTTGCCCATCGTGTCCGTGAGGAACGAGGCGTGGCCTGCACCGCGCAAGGCGGTCGAGGTCGTCGCGGTGAAGATGGGGTTATGCGCATACTTCACCCACGAATCGGTGGAAAGCGGGTCGCCGCCGTTCCAGGTGAGCTGACCGATACCGTAGTCGGACCAGTAGCCACTGCCCGAATAGGTGAGAAAGACCTCGCCGTTCTTGCCGTAGACGGCGGTCGCGCCCTCAACGACTTTCGGATGCGTGCCGTCCTCCGAGCCGACAAATTCCCAATCCTGCGTGGGCGTGGTTACGGTGCCGACTGCGCCTGTAAGCTGCCATGGACTTGCCATTTTGGAGATGCGGATGCGCTGATAGAAGTTGACGGTACCTCTGCCGACCTCATCGACCCACATGGCGTAGAGACCTGCGTATTTGCCCTCGGGAATGCGCAGAATGCTCTGTCCGCACGCCCACTCGTCATAGATCTCGCCGCTTTGTGCAAGCAGGGGCATGGAGTGGTTGACTACACCCGTTTGCGGATGCCCGTAGGGGCCTGCAGGGTCGCCTGTGGTGGACTTCAGCACCACAAGACGCACGAATTCGGAGGCGTACACCGAGCCTGCCGCGGCCTTTTTGCGAAGTCCCACAAACATGTACCAACCTGCGTTTTCTGCGCCGAAATCAGCTTCGGAGAAGTAGTGGATCTCGGGCGACCACGTGCCGCTTATCGTTGCGCCCGCGCCGAAGAGGGTCTCCACGGTGGGATCAGCGGAGGCATCATAGGCAATGCTTTCCTCGGTAGAGGAATAGGCGGTGGAAAGGCGGAGCAGAGACGTCGCCTTATGCACGGCAACGCGCGTAGAACCCGTGCGTGCCAGATAATAGTAGCCGTCGTGCACAAACAGATGCGGGTCGGCGGTGCTGGTACGGAGCTCAGTGCCGTACAGCGTCTCCGCGCCTACGGCAAACATAAGGAGCAGGGTAAAAAGCAGGATTGAAAAAAGTTTTTTCATGGTCGTTCCTTTGTAAATGGATTCGGCAAAAGCCGTAAATAACATTATACGATATTCGGCGCGTTTTTTACGGAATTGTCCGCGAAAACTGTATTTTTATCCCTCAAATACGGCGATGGTCTGCTCGGCGGAGAGGGGCGCGGGCTTACCCGTGCCGTTTCCGAGGATGACTTTCCCGTCCTCAATGCGATAGCGCTCCAAAAATACGTATCTGCCGCCCGTGCGGTCGGGGGAAAGGTATGCGTGGTATGCCATAAAGCGGTCGCCTGCCGCATCCTCAAAATAGGAGGCGTGTCCGCAGCCGAACACCTCGTCGCTCATGGTAAAGATCGAGGCACTTTCTTTGATCCAGTCGGATTCCTTTAAGGGATCGCCGTCGAGGGTGATCTGTCCGAGCGCGTAATACTTCGTCCAGTAGCCGCTGCCCGAATAGATGATGTAGACCTTGCCGTCGTCTCCGTACACGGCGGTGCCGCCCTCGACAACGCGCGGACGGATGATGCCGTCCTTGCCCTTGCCGTAGCCGTGCATCTCCCATTCCTCGGTCGGGCGGCAGAGCACCGCGCCGTCCAGCAGGGTGTACGGGTTCTGCATCTCGGCTACGCGGATGCGCTGGTGGAATTCCTCGGTCTGTCTGCCCATCTCGTCCACCCACATGGAGTAGACCTTGCCGCCGTGGCGGAGCAGGGTCTGTCCGCAACGCCAACCGTCGTTGATGTGCGGGTCGGTGGGGGAAGTCACCTTTTCGGGCACGTAGCGCTCACCCGTTACGGGATTTGCGTAGGGCGCAAACGGAGAGTGCGGATCCTCGCTCTTCAGCACGTACATGCGGTGGTTGACGTTGTGTCCGTCATCCAGCGCGATAAAGAGGTACCAGCCCGCGTGCTCCGCACCGAAATCGCTTTCGGAAAAGTAGTGGATCTCGGGCGACCACAGGTTTTTCGACCACATTTCGCCCTCGCGCGGCTGAAACGCCATCACGGTCTCGCAATGCTCGACGTCGTGGATGCGGGTCACGTCCTTGGCACGGTAGAGGATCAGCTTGGAGCCTGCCGTGCAGCAGAGGTAAAAGTAGTTTTCGTATACGAACAGCCACGGGTCTGCCCCGCGGCAGATCGGATTTTTAAAAGTAACGTTTTTCATGGTGTTTTCCTCCGGAAGTACGGTCGTTTTGGTTGAAGTCGGTTGTTTTATAGCCTCCCTTGTTAAAGGGAGGTGTCGGCATCGCCGACGGAAGGATTCTTCTTTCGCAAACAACTTTTTATAGGTTCTTTGGTACGGAGAATCCTCCACCGCTGCGCGGAGCCCCCTTTGACAAGGGAGCCTGTTTATGTTTTGCGCAACGCTGTTTGCACCCACTCGTCGATGTAGGCGCAAACCGGCGCAAAATCCGTATGGATCAGTTTGTTGGGAATCCGAATCACAGTCAGATCGCGTTCGCTGAGTTTTTCGGTACGGATCCGGTCTTTTTCTTCACCTGTTTCCGTATAATGCTGCGCGCCGTCCAGTTCGATAATAAGTCCTACACTGCTGCAGTAAAAATCAACGATGTAATCATCGATTACCTTTTGGCGCAAAAAGCGGACAGGGTATTTACTCAAAAAGTCATACCAAAGGTGCTTTTCTTCTTTCGTCATGTTTTTGCGAAGCGTTTTTGCAAGACCCGTCAGTTTGGAATTGTGTTTGTAGTTCATGCTTTCCCCTCGCAAAAAAGCCGGGCATGCGCCGGCTTTTTCGTGTATTATTCTACCGTAACGCTCTTGGCAAGGTTTCTCGGTTTGTCGATGTCACAGCCGCGGAGCAGTGCTACGTGGTAGGCAAGCAACTGCAAAACGGTCGCAAGCGGTATTGCGCTGAACAGCTCCTCGCACGCAGGCAGATAAATGACCTTGTGCGCCTCCTTTGCGGCATCCTTTGCACCCTCGCGGGTGATCAGGAGCACCTTGGCGCCGCGCGCCTTGACCTCTTTGATGTTGCTGATCATCTTTTCATAGAGATTCTGCACGGTTGCAAGCGCGATCACGGGCATCTCCTCGGTGATCAGCGAAATGGTACCGTGCTTCAGCTCGCCTGCGGCATATGCTTCGCTGTGAATGTAGGAGATCTCCTTGAGTTTGAGCGAGCCCTCCATTGCAAGGTGGTAGTCCATGCCGCGACCGATGAAGAAGAGATCCTCATACGCGGAAAATTCCTTTGCCGCTTCGGCGATATCGCCGTTCAGTGCGATCGTCTCGCGGATCAGGCGGGGCATATCCTCGTAGAGCGTGCGGGTGAGCGCCTTTGCCTCCTCCTCGGTGATCTTTCCGCGGAGAAGTGCCATGCGGATGGTGAGCAGATAGATCAGAGAGATCTGCACGGTGTACGCCTTGGTCGAGGCTACCGAGATCTCGGGGCCTGCCCACGTGTAAATGACGTTGTCTGCCTCGCGCGCGATCGTCGAGCCGATAACGTTGACGATGCCGAGGGAGTACGCGCCTTGGCGCTTGGCAAGGCGGAGTGCCTCCAGCGAGTCGGCGGTCTCGCCCGATTGCGAAATGACGATCACGAGGTCGTCTGCGTCGAGGAGGGGATCGTTGTAGCGGAACTCAGACGCGATCTCGACCTTAACGGGGACGCGGCAGAGCTTTTCGATGATGGTCTTGCCCACAAGACCCGCGTGCATGGCGGTGCCGCAGGCAACAAAGGTAATGCTCTTTGCCTTTTGCAGTTTCTCATCCGAGAGATTTTCTTCGGCAAAGCAGGGGAGCATGTCGCGGATACGCGGATGCAGGGTCTTTTCCACTGCCTCCGGCTCCTCGTGGATCTCCTTGATCATAAAGTGGTCAAAGCCGCCGCGTTCGGCGGCCTCGATCGACCACGTTGCGGTCAGCCTTTCGTGCGCCACAGGCTTTTTGTCCATGTCGATGATGGTAACGCTGTCACGGGTGACCGTAGCGATCTCCTTGTCGCCGAGCTGGTAGTAGTCCTTCGTATAGCGCAGGACGGCGGCGATATCGGAGGCAACGAAGTTTTCGCCCTCGCCGAGTCCGATGATCAGCGGATTGTCCTTGCGGATGGTGTAGAGCACGTCGGGCGCGTCTGCGTAGAGCACGCCGATGGCGTAGGAGCCGACGATCTCACGCATCGCGTGGATCAGCGCGTCAATGTGGTCGCCGCACAGCGAGTAGTGGTAGGCGATCAGCTTTGCCGCGACCTCGGTGTCGGTCTCGGAAATAAAGGTGTAGCCCTTGGTGAGAAGCATCTCGCGCAGGGGCGCGTAGTTTTCGATGATGCCGTTATGTACGATCTGGAGCGCGTCACAGCCGTGGGGGTGGGAGTTTATATCCGAGGGGACGCCGTGCGTTGCCCAACGGGTGTGACCGATGCCGCAGTGTGCGCCGACCAGTCTGCCCGAGGCGTTGATCTTGTCGGCGACAGCGCTGACGTTGCCGACCGATTTAAGCACACGCAGTTCGTCGCCGACAAAGGCGGCGATGCCCGCGGAGTCATAGCCGCGATATTCCAGGGTGCGCAGACCCTGCAAAATGACTTCCGACGCTTCTCTTGCGCCGACATAACCTGTGATTCCGCACATGGTTTCGTATACTTTGCGTCCGCGCGGCGCTCATCTCCGCACGTTCGCCTCATTTCTTATAAAATTCTGCTTGCCCTGTTTTTGTCCGCGACTTGCGTCACGGCTTTGTACAGGACTGCGACAGCAGTGGTGCCGTCGGGGCATCCGCCGAAAATTCGATCCTCCCCGAGCCTCGTTAACCGCTTTCGCGGTCATGGCGCTAAGTGCAAATGCACTTTTACCGAGCGTGTATATACACAGGGGGCGCGGCGCACCGCGCCCTATATGCATCTTATGAAAAATTACGAATATTGCTTCAGCTTATCCTCGATGCGCTCCGCAACCTGCTTGGCGATGGCTTCGGTAAACTTTTCGTCCTCGCCCTCGGTCATGATGCGGATGAGCGGCTCGGTGCCCGACGGGCGCACGACCAGCCTGCCCGTATCGCCGAGCTTGTTCTTGCCGTCCTCGAGGATCGCCTTGATGTCGTCATCCGTGTAGAATGCCAGCTTTGCCGCATCGGTGGTGCGGATGTTGACGATGTACTGCGGGTACTTGGTCATCACCGTCTTCAGCTCGGAGAGCGTCTTACCGCTGCGCTTGATATAGGAAAGCAGCTGTACGGCGGAGAGCTGACCGTCGCCCGTGGTGGCGTAGTCCTTGAAGATGATGTGACCCGATTGCTCGCCGCCGAAGCGGTAGTCTTCAAGAAGCATCTCCTCCAGCACGTAGCGGTCGCCGACCTTGGTCGCGATAAAGCGGATATCGTTCTGCTCACAGAACTTTGTAAAGCCAAAGTTGGTCATGATCGTGCCGACAACGGTGTTGCCGCGCAGTTTGCCGCGCGCCTTCATGTCGAGTGCAAGAATCGCCATGAACATGTCGCCGTCCACGACCTCGCCGTTTTCGTCTACGCAAAGTACGCGGTCAGCGTCGCCGTCAAAGGCGATACCGATGTCCAGTCTGTGCAGTTTGACGTAGGCAATCAGGTTTTCGAGATGCGTGGAGCCGCAGTCGGTGTTGATGTTCACACCGTCGGGCTCGCAGGAGAGCATGTGACAGCAAACGCCAAGCTTTTGGAACAGCATTTCCGCCGTTGCGGATGCCGAGCCGTTTGCACAGTCAAACGCAACGGTGAGTCCCGAGAGGTCACCCTCGATGGATGCCGCAACAAAGTCGATGTATTCCGCGAGAGCCTCGGGCTTGTGGATCAGCTTACCGATCTTGTCACCCGTCGCCGTCTTCGGCATCGGCTTTTCACCAAGCACCATGGATTCCACGTTTTCCTCGAGCGCGTCGGCAAGTTTGAGGCCCTCGCTGTTGAAGACCTTGATGCCGTTGAACTCGTAGGGGTTGTGCGACGCGGAGATCATGATGCCCGCGCGCGCCTTGTATTTGCGGACGAGGTAGGCTACCGCAGGGGTAGGCACCACGCCGAGATTGATGACGTCATAGCCGACCGAGAGCACGCCCGCCGTAATGGCATTTGCCAGCATATCCGAGGAAATGCGGGTGTCCATGCCCACAAGGATCAGCTTTTTGGTGCGGGTGCCCTTGGCACCCGTGCCGACCGAGGCGGCAACGGCGCGTCCCGTTGCAATGGCAAGCTCTACGGTGAGTTTTTCGTTGGCAACGCCGCGGATACCGTCGGTTCCGAATAATCTACCCATGGTTATCTCTCCTCTTTCAGAACGATATTGTCTGCCGATTTGTAGATGCTGTGGTCGAGCACAACGCCGCGCACGCTTGAGAGCGGATAGACGTTTGTGTGCTTACCGATGACCGTGCCGGGGTTGAGCACGCTGTTACAGCCGACCTCCACGTAGTCGCCGAGCATGGCGCCGATCTTGTAGCGGCCGGTCTCCACGACCTCCTTGCCGCATTTGATCACGATGTTTGAACGGTCGCTCTTGACGTTCGAGGTGATCGAGCCCGCACCCATGTGCGAGTGCCAGCCGAGGATGGAATCGCCCACGTAGTTGTAGTGCGGGGTCTGTGCATCGTCAAAAATGATGGAATTCTTGATCTCGCAGGAGTTGCCGAGAATGGAGTTTTTGCCGATGATCGCACCGCCGCGGATGAATGCGCAGTGGCGGACTTCCGCACCGTGGTCGATGATGCAGGGTGCGCCGACGTATGCGGAGGGGAATACCTTGGCATCCTTGGCGATCCACACGTTTTCGCTCGGATGGTCGTATTCGTCCGCAGGCAGGGAACTGCCAAGCTCGATAATGAACTTTTCAAGTCCCTTCAGCGCCTCCCACGGAAATGTGAATTGCGCAAGGTATTCGCCTGCGATCGAGTGCGAAAGATCGTAAAGTTCACGGACGGTCGGAATGTTGTGCATAGTGTACCTCTTACTTTTCGATATCGGAGATCATATCCACGCGGGTCTGATGGCGGCCGCCCTCAAACGCGGTGGAGAGGAATGCGTCTACAAGGTCGCAGGCGAGGCCGTAGCCGACCACACGTGCGCCGAAGCAAAGGATGTTGGCGTCGTTATGTGCACGGGTCATGCGCGCGGAGAAGGTGTCCGAGCAGCATGCTGCGCGGATGCCCTTATACTTGTTTGCAACCATGCTCATGCCGATACCCGTGCCGCATACGAGGATGCCGCAGGTGTCTTTGTCTGCTTCCTGCACGCCCTTGGCAACTGCGCCGCCGTAGAGGGGATAGTGGCAGGATGCGTCCGAGTCGGTGCCCTTGTCGATGACGTTGTAGCCGTCTGCGATCAGTTTTTCTTTGATCTGTTCTTTGAGCGCGTACCCCGCAGAGTCGGCGCCGATGATGATGGTGTTAAAAAGTTTCATGATGCGTGTTCCTTTCTGTTTTGCCTCCCTCGGTCGAGGGAGGTGGATTTGCCGTAGGCAAAGACGGAGGGAGGGAAAGTCTCTCCCTCACCCGCTTCGCGGGAGCTCCCTCGTCAGAGGGAGCCGAAGCTCTACGGCGTTTAACTTTTTTTCTCTCTTTCCAGTCTTTCTCTCTCTGCCTGCGGCAGACGCAGATAGGTGGGGGCAAATTCCGCGTCGGTAACCGTTACGCCTCGCTTGTACAGTTCCAACGCGCAAAGTCCCACGCTCTCGCCGTCGGCAAGCCGCTTTTCTGCGGGCGCAAGGGTAACGGCAAGCCCCTCGAAAAAGGGAAGTGCCACCTCCGCACCGTCGCCGACGAGGTGTACGGCGGGGTAGGCTTTTAAGATCTCGGCGATCTCCTCGCCGCTCTTTGCCGCATCGGGCGCAAGGCGCTCGACCTTGCCGTTCTCTACACGGAAAAGCGCGGTGTAAAACTGTCCGCGCCGCGCGTCCATCAGGGGACACACGATGCCGTCCGAGTCGCGCAGGTTGTAGGCAAGTGCCTCCAGTGCGCTCACGGGTACGCAGGGGCGGTCTTTGCCAAAGGCAAGACCTTTTACGGTTGCCGCGCCGATGCGCACGCCGGTAAACGAGCCGGGGCCGACCGCGGCGGTGAACAGGTCAACGTCGTCTACGGTCAGGTTCTGCTCGGCAAGCAGACGCTCCACCATCGGCAGAAGTGTGGAGGAATGGGTGTTCCCGTCGTCGTGCATATCCTTGGCAAGCAGTCTCTCGCCGTCCAGCAGGGCGACTGCCGCCACCTTTGCCGTGGATTCCAGTGCTAAAATAATCATAGTTCCTCAATGGTGATAGGGCGACCGTCGCCGCCGTCTGTTTTTTCGATCGTTACGTTGGTGCGCGCTTTGGGCAGTGCAAAGGGGATGTTCTCGCTCCATTCGGTGAGGAGGTATCCCGCGTCGATATAGTCGTAAAAGCCCGTGGAGTATAGGTCGTCGTCGCCGTCGATGCGATACATGTCAAAGTGGAAAACGGGCACTCTGCCGCCGCGGTATTCGTTGACGATGGTGTAGGTCGGGCTCTTGACGCGCGCCGCAGGTGTGACTGCCGCGGTGAAGCCGCGGGTAAACGCAGTCTTGCCAACGCCGAGATCGCCGTAGAGGGCGATAAACGCGCTCGTCTTTCCGCTTGCAAGGAGCTCTTTGGCAAGCGCATGACCGATCGCTTCGGTCTCCTCGGCAGAGGAGGAAAGCAATATTCGATTTTCCACTGCACACACTCCTCGCTATTTTACATTACAATACTATTATATAATATCATATATAAAGAAAAATTGGAAGTGGTTTTTCAAAAATAGGGAGAGAAAATTATTCGCGACAGAATGCAGGCGATTCACGACAAACGCTTCTCTTTGGATAGGAACAATGGTATAGTATACAGTAAGAACAATTGTACCGGAGGACGGATATGCGTTACGAGGAGATCCGCGGCGATATCGGCAGACTTTGCCGCGCGTGCCTGAATGAAAAGTACCAGCTTCGGCTGACGAGTAAGCACTGTGAATACATGATCTATTCGGCGATCTGTCCGCAGTGCGGTCAGCGGAAGAATATCGTGGATGGCCTCGATACGTTTGCCCGCATGCAGGTGTACCTGAAACGAAAAAAGAAAAACGCGCAGTAATGCGCGTTTTTTGTTAT
>JAZQHV010000016.1:0-3294 GCA_045540755.1 Eubacteriales bacterium | reverse complement strand
GCAGTCTGAACCGAAGAAAACGGACTCGCCGTATTTTACCAAAATCGATGGCGTTCAGCCATCGAGGCGAGGACTGCGCGCGTCGGAACATGAGTTTACAGCGCGTAGGCAGTCGGAGACGCGCTGTAAACTATAATTTATTGCTACAGCAGACTGATCAACGCGATTACTGCGGCACCAAAGAGCATCCCCGCCGCAAAGGCAACCGCCTCGCGCCAGCCGATACTGCGTTTTCGTCGCCGCACGGTGCTTTGCTCCACGATCCGCTGTGCCTCGCAGAGCATCTCGGCCTGTCCGCGCCTTTCAAAATCGGGGCGCACCAAAAAATACGCCTCGTCAAACATCTGCGACGCCGTGCCGCGCAGTACCACGACCTTTCGCTCACATCCGCGCAAAACTCTCACTCCTTTAAGCATCGACTTACAGCAAGTATTGCCGCAGATGGCTTTTTTATGCAGGGATACGCGCATTTCGTGTAAAATTTCCGCGTCTGCCAAAACTTTTGGGGTTCCATTTTTCTGTGAATTCTCTATACTGTTAGTAGTACGAAAAGGAGGCGCGCAATGGAACTTATACAGATCGGCGAGAACGCACTCAAGGTCACGCTCACACGGGCGGACATGGAACACTACGACATCGCCTTTGAGGATCTTGACTACGAAAGCGCCGAAACGCGCCGTGTGCTTTCGGAGATCCTCACCGAGGCGGAGCGCGCGCTTGGCTTTACCGCCGCGCGGGAACGGCTGTACATACGCGCCTTTTCGGACGGAGGCGGCGGCTGTGAGCTGTTTGTGCGTTGCACGGCAGAGCGTCCGCGCCTCTGCCGCTTCGGTGCACTTGCACCGTTGCTCGACGCCTGCGCGCACCTTGCCGCCCATCGTTACAAGGGGCGCAGTCGCGCATACATAGACGAGGCGGGGCGGTATTTTCTTCAGCTCGACGGCACGTTGCCGCCGCTTTTTTCGGAGCTTGGCACCCCTGCGCCGTTTGACGAAGGATACCTTGCCGAGCACGGCACCCTGCTTTGCGAAAACGCCGTCGAGACCCTCGCACCGCTCAAATAAAAAAGTCGCCGAAAGGCGACTTTTTTCTTACAGATTGTGCTTTGCGATGTATGCGTCCATGCGGTCGCAGATCTCGAAATCCTTCTTCCACTGTACGTCCTTCGGCAGCTCGGCAAGCTCTCTTGCGAGTGCATCGTGCACGGTGGAGAAGTCCTCCTGCTTGAGTCCTGCCGCCGCCAGCACCTTGGAGTTGTCCACGATGCGGTCGTACATACGGTCGTACTCGAGCTGCCAACGCGGTCCGCGCATCGGCTCCTCGGGGTTCATGATCTCAAGGAAGTCCTTTTCGGGAATGGTCACGTACTCAAGGCCGATCAGCTCCTCGTAGTAGGAAGCGACCGTCTCCCAGGTGTTGTGCTCTGCGGTCGCAAAGGTGTACTTTTCACACTTTGCATCCTCGTTGAAGAGCAGACCCACAAACATCTTGGCAACGTCGCCTGCCCAGGTCATGGTTGCCTGTGCCTGCATCGCCTCGGCGGGGAGCAGAACCTTTTTGCCCTCGCGCGCACGGCGAACGATGACGTCAGCCTCCAGCGTGACGAGCTGGTAGCGGAATTTGGAGAAGGTGATCGCGGGGCGCACGATCGTCCAGTTCTTGTAGTCGGACGAGGTCAGGATGTCCTCCTGCTTTGCCTTTGCGAGTGCATAGGTGTCGGTGGAGAGCATGTCGGTGTCGTCGGAGACCTCGAGAAGTCTCGGCGAGGACTCGGTGATCGGATGCTCCTCGTCTGCATAAACACGGTAGGAGGAGAGGTAGATGTAGTGCTTGCAGTTGTCGAGCAACAGCTTGTGACGGGTGACAAAGGTCTTCGTCGCGTAGAGCATAAAGTCGATGATGCCGTCATAGCCTGCACCCTCTACGATCTCACGGATGGTATCCTCGACCTTTGCGTTTGCTACCTGGATGTAGCGGAGGTTCGGGTTGTCGCTCTTCACGTCGTCCAGCGAGACAACGTCCACCTTGTAGCCCTTTGCGAGCAGTGCGGGGACGACGTAAACGCCCATTGCGCCCGTGCCGCCGAGCACCAGTACCTTTTTCTGTTCCATGGGAATTCTCCTTTATGTATAATATGGGGGTTCTTTCTTTAGAAGAAAGAACCAAAGAAACACTATAGGAAACACCTTTTTTAAAAAGGTTCCGACGTCTATTGTTCCTTACTTTCCATCCTACGCTATTGCAATTGCGTTTTCCACATGCTATACTGTAAAAAACAGACACTATTCTGCAAAATACAATGAAAAAGAGGTTGTTTTTCTGTATGGATAATATACAGTTCTCCAAAAGCTTTGGCTTTTTCAACTTTCGCTTCAAGCGTAGCCATCACACCGATGCTTCCGCGGGCACGGTCTGCCACCATATCGGTTGGATCCGCGAGGGGCGCGCGACCTTTGACGTGCAGGGCAAGATCTACGAATTCACTGCGGGCGACGTGTTCTACACACCGTCCGGCTGTCGCTACCATTCCTATTGGAGCGGGGAGCGCATCAATTACGACGCCTACGCCTTTCACTATTTTCCCGACCCGACGGGTGCCGACTACGGCGTGCAGAAATTTGAAATGACCGACGAGGCGTGGGCACTGCTCACGTTGCTTGCCGCCGATAAGCGTGTTTCGCCCGCTTCGGTCGGCAATTTTTACCGTTTTCTCGGCGCGGTACTGCCGCAAATGACGCCTACTGCACACGATCCGCGGCGGGAAACGGTCGCCGCCGCACGCGAGTATATCCGCACGCACACAGACTTTTCGGCAAGGGAGCTTTCCCGTCACCTCGGCATCAGCGAGTCGGGACTGTACGCGCTCTTCCGCGAAACGCTGGGGCGTACCCCCGTAGAGGAGAAGAACCGCCTCCGCATCGAGCGCGCCGTGGAGCTGCTTACCACCACCGACCGCTCGGTGGAATCGATCGCCGAGCGGCTCGGCTTTTCCTCGGCGGCGTATTTTCGCAAGGTGCTCCGCGCCGAAACGGGCAAAACCCCGCGCGAAATCCGAAAAAATTCGACAAAAGAGTTGTAATCCCTTTCGGAATGTAGTAAAATATAATTCTGCCTCACGCATATAATAAAGAAAGATAAATTGGGAATTTGAAGGGGAGTTAGTTTGGCTTTGATCCCCTCATCCGACGGCTTCGCCGCCACCTTCCCCCGAGGGGGAAGGTAATACAGCGCACCAACAGCTTCCCCCTGGGGGGAAGCTCCCGCGAAGCGGGTGATGAGGGGTTTTTCGCAAAC
>JAZQHV010000015.1:0-13036 GCA_045540755.1 Eubacteriales bacterium | reverse complement strand
GGTGAGTAAACTGGAGCTTTTTCTTCGCCTCCCTCAGACGAGGGAGGTGGCGCGCGTAGCGTGTCGGAGGGAGAGATCCATGGAATTTCTTACTTTTTCCCTCCCTCAGTCAGCTGACGCTGACAGCTCCCTCGTCTGAGGGAACCAAAGATAGAACGCTCCGATAAACTATAATTTATCTTTACAAACCAAAAAGCACCCTTTCGGGTGCTTTTCCATTACAGTGCGTTGCCTGCGGCGTCGAACAGCGGGAGCTTTTCGAGGAAGAGAATGTCGGTGCGGTCTGCTGCCTCGCCCTCTGCGAGCACTGCCATTTTTCCGACGATGTTGCCGCCCGCCTGCTTGACCAGTGCCTCCAGCGCGTTGAGCGATTCGCCCGTGGAGATGACGTCGTCTACGATCAGAACACGCTTACCTTTCATATACTCGGCGTCGCCACCGTCTAAATACAGCACCTGCTTTGCCGCGGTGGTGATCGACTGCACCTCGCACTTCAGCACGTCGCGCATGTAGAGCTTGGGCGCCTTGCGCGCGAGCAGATAGCGCTCGCCGCCGCGCTGTCTTGCCATCTCATAGGCAAGCGGAATGCCCTTGGACTCGGCGGTGATGATCACGTCGTATGCGGGCGCGATCTTCAGAAGTGCTTCGGCACACGCCACCGTCAGTTCCACGTCGCCAAACATGACGAACGCGCCGATCTGCAACTTCTCGTTCAGGGGGCAGAGCGGCAGGTGACGCTCTATACCCGCAATATTCATCGTGTAATGCATTTGAAAACCCTCTTTTCCAAAATTATTTCTTTTTGCCGTATTTCTTGTTGATCTCTTTGGAGCGGTAGTAGCCCTCGGTCAGCGCTTCGATCACGTACTTTTTATCCGCGTCGGCAAGCTTACCTCCCGAAAACAGCGCTTGCAGCTCGGCAAGCAGGGCGCGCAGTTCGGCATTTTCGGTCTCGGGCGCGGGATCATCCGTGCCCGTGAGCATGTCTACGCGCACCGAAAAGGTCTCTGCGAGTCGTGCCAATACCGCGCTTGGCGGCAGAGACGCGCCCGCCTCGTAGTTCTGGTAGGTGCGATCGGTTACACCGATGCGCGCGGCGGTCTCCTTTTGCGTCAGACCCGCCTCGCGCCGCAAAATGCGGATGCGATCCTTGAATTCCATGTTCACCTCATTTTTACGAAAAATATTTCGTGTTTCCTATTGACAATCGAACGGCGCGTCGGTATAATATACACGAAAGCGCTTTCGTGTTTTCATTATAAAGGAATTTCGTGTGCTTGTCAAGTATTTTTTCGTCTGCTCCCCGTTTTGCGGGCGAAAGGAACAAAGGAAACGGGAGAATGACTGTCGATATAGAAAGAGAGGACGCCGCACTGCAAGCGGCAAAAAACATATTGCAGAGAATACTCGCGCCGCTCACCGCGGACGAAAAGAAGGAAATGATCGAAACGCTGCTGGCTGTGATGGAGAGATAAATTGGAAGTTATATCACTTGAAAACGCAAGCGTTTTCAAGTGGGGAGGGGCGCAAGTCTCGCGAGTCGCTCACCGCGACCGCCCCTGTAAGGAGTTTGAAAGCCGGTACACGCCCGTCTTTCAAACAATTTCTTTTTTAAAAAGGTTTGGAGGTGTCGGGACCTTTCCTTAAAAGGTCCTGACATTTCGCGTCCCCTTCAAACTCCGGCTTATCTCTCTTGCCAAATGCAAGCGAATGCGCTATAATGGACGTAACAAAAACTTCGGAGGGCTTTTATGGCAAAGTTATACTTTAAGTACGGGGCAATGGGCTCCGCAAAGACGGCGCAGGCACTCATCACCAAATACAATTACGAGGAAAACGGACTTTCGGTATGGCTGATCAAGCCTGCCGCAGACGACCGCGACGGCAAAGCAACCATTCGCAGTCGCGTGGGACTTGCCTGCGAGGCAGACGTGATCACCCCTGAGACCAACGTGGTCGAGGCATTCCAAAAGCAGAGGGTGGACATCATCATCGCGGATGAATGTCAGTTCTTCACCGAGGCGCAGATTGACGGTCTGCGTGAGATCGTGGACGTGTACGACATCCCCGTGCTCTGCTACGGACTGCGCACCGACTTTCAGTGCAAATTCTTCCCCGGCAGTCGCCGTCTGCTCGAGGTCTGCGACACCGTGACCGAGGTGCGCACCATCTGCGAGTGCGGCGCAAAGGCGACCGTAAACGCCCGTATCGACGGGGACGGCTACATCGTGACCGAGGGCGCACAGCTCCTGCTCGGCGGCAACGACCGTTACACGGCGATGTGCCACCGCTGTTGGACGCGCAATATCAAAGAGCACAAAAAAGTCCGCTGAAATTCGGCATAATGCCGAAAAATGGAAATTCGCTTGCTTTACTGATCAATTTGTGTCAAAATAGAGATAGCAAAAAACCCTTAATTTCTATTTTTGGAGGAGATTCCCATGAAAAAGCTACTCGCAATCCTTCTCGTGCTCATGCTCTCCTGCGGCGCGCTCGTCGCATGCGGCAAGACCGAGACCACCGGCTTCGACTATGATGCCATCGCCGATACTATGACGTCCGAGGACGGCAAGTATCAGATCGCCTTTGTTACTGACGTTGGTCAGCTGAAGGACAAGTCCTTCAACCAGGGCACTTGGGAGGGCGTAAAGAGATACGCTTCCGAGAACGGCAAGTCCTACAAGTATTATCAGCCCGCAAATGGCAATGAGGCTACCGACGATGACCGCTACAACGCTATGAAGGCGGCTGTAGACGGCGGCGCAGACATCGTAGTATGCGCAGGCTTCATGCAGGCAGTTGCTCTGGAAAAGGCGGCTAAGGAATTCACCGATGCAAAGTTCGTCTTCATCGACGGCTGGGCACTCGGCCTTGACAACGTTATGTCCATCGACTTCCAGGAAGAGCAGTCCGGCTACCTTGCAGGCTATGCGGCTGTTATGGAAGGCTACACCAAGCTCGGCTTCACCGGTGGCGGCGGCGGAACCAATCCCGCATGTTGCCGTTTCGGTTACGGCTACGTACAGGGCGCACAGGCTGCAGCTGCTGAAAAGAACGTACAGGTAGAGATCAACTACTCCTGGCAGTACGGCGCGGCATTCAGCGCATCCCCTGATCTGCAGACCATGCTGAACGGCTGGTATGCAAACGGCACCGAGGTCATCTTCGCTTGCGGCGGTCAGATGTGCCAGTCTGCATTTGCGGCAGCATCTGCAAACCAGGGCTACGTGATCGGTGTTGACGTTGACCAGTTCGCAGAGTCCGAGACCGTTATCACCTCCGCGACCAAGGGTCTGCGCGAGGCAGTTATGGTTGCTTGCGGCAAGCTGTATGACGGCGAGTGGGATACCGTTGGCGGTGGTCTGACCACCCTCGGCGCTTCTCAGGACGGTGTAGGCCTGCCTACCGAGACCTGGTCGCTCAAGAACTTCTCCGCAGAGGATTACACCAAGCTGTACGAGGCACTTAAGTCGGGTAGCGTTACCGTAGACCGCGACTATGAGAACCTCGCAGGCGCAACTTTCTCGAACGTAACCGTTAACGAGATCTAAGTCAAACGAAAAAGCACCCGAAAGGGTGCTTTTTTTGTTGCCAATTTGAGCGATAAATTGGGAAGTTGAAGGGGGCTTGGAACCCCTCATCAGTCACCTTTGGTGACCGCTTCCCCCCGGGGGGAAGCTATTGGTGCGCTGTATTACCTTCCCCCTCGGGGGAAGGTGTCGCATTAGCGACGGATGAGGGGTTTTTCGCAAACAACTTCATCGCTAAACTATAATTTAGCGCTTCGTTTACGGCGGGAGCAAGCCCCCGCCCTACGGTTTATCGCTTCTTGCCTTTCTCTCGCAAAAAAGAAAACCGCCGTGTGGCGGTTTTCTTTTTATTTTATTCCCATTCGGCTACGGCTTCTGCGTAGTACTCGTTGATGATCTTGAGCATGACCTCTGCGGCGGGCTTATAACGGTCGTAGCGGGAGGTGAAATTGGTGTCGCCCTCACGCAACATCAGAATGAGCTGCTTGTTGTACGGGCCGACCTGATAGCAGTAACCGATATCGTACATCAGCGAATCAAAGACGATGTCGAGCATCTCCTCCGACTCCTCGTCGCGTAAGGACTGACCCGTCAGACTGATGTCGTAGTACGCGGGGGTAACGATCTGCTTGCCGTAGTAGGCGAGCGCCTCGGTCACGATACCCGTACGCTCCACGTCGTTCTGGATCAGCGGTACGCAGATGTACTGGCTGTGGTAGGGCGCGATGGTCGAGTGGTAATTCTCCTGCTCGGGGGAGAGTTTGGGCATCGGCAGGATGCCGAAGTCGCTTTCCATTTCGCGCAGTGCGGGCACGTGTCCCATCCACGTCAGCCAGAAGAGGGCATGGTCGCCCTTCCAGAAGCCGCGCTCCTCCGCCTGCGACTTGACGATACGCTGATAGCGCAGTGCGTGTGCATCGTCATAGGCGATGGAGTAGTAATCCTCCAGCGCCGCAAGCGTGGTCTCGTTGTAGATGGTCAGCTCGATGGCGCCGCTTTCGTTGATGGTGCAGCAACGCTGACCCGCGGCGTTGACGATGCCGACGATAGAGTCGTCCCAGACCATCAGACCCACACGGTCCTCCAGGTTCATCACGCCGTCCTGATTGAGGTCTTCGCCGATCATCTTTGCCATGGAAGCCATCTTTTCGATGGTCCACTCGTTGTTATGTACCAGCTCGTAGGGATCTTCCAACTGATAGTCGTCCACCAGCTTCTTGTTGAAGATGGTGACAAATGCGTAGTCGTTGTCGGAGGTGGTGATCTCACCCGTGGTAAAGAAGGTTACGTCACGGATAGAGAGGGATTCGACCGCGTTGCGGTCCCACCAGGACTTGGAAAGGTCGATGCCGGGCACGGCACCGAGGTTGTAGAGATAACCGTTGTAGGCGAGGACGGAAACGTCGTATCCCGCGATGAGTGCAAGGTCATAGTCGCAGTCGCCCGAGGTGACCTGCTTGGAAATGGCAAGGAAACCGGGACCGCCGCCGCTGGAATACGCGACTTCAACGTCCTGCGTAATGTTGATCTTGTAGGCTTCTTCTACCTTTGCCTTGTGTCTGTAGCGCGCGTTTTCCAGCGGCAGAGAGGACTCCTCGTCAAAGGTGAATTCCTCATGCGCGGTATTGCCCGCAGACAGAATGCGGAATTCCGCGTTACCGAAATCGGCGGTCAGCGGAATGCCGAGCGCGTCCTCGGCGGGGGTCGTCTCGACAGGCTCGGTCGTCACGGTCGTCTCGGCGGGGGTATCGCCGCACGCGGTAAGCGCTACCGAAACAAAAGCCGCAAGCAAAAGGGCAAGCAGTTTTTTCATGGATACTTCCTCCTGAAAAATATATTTACGTTTCTATTGTAAACAAAAAGGAGCAAATTGTCAACGCATCGGGGGGCAAGCTGTGAATTTTTGCAATAGGGAGGGTGACATTTGCAAGAATAGTATACGCGCTATTTTTACCCGCCGCAATGGAGAAACCGTGCCGAATTGCACAAATCTTACCGAAAATGCAAAGGCGAGTACCCGTAAATGGATTTAAAGGTCTGCGAAAAATGCTTGAGTGTGGCGAAGCCGACACGCTCGGCGATCTCGGAGACCGAAAGCGAGGTAGTCTGGAGCAGTGAAAGCGCGCGGTCGGCGCGGTAGGTGAGGATGTACTGGTGCAACGACTGTCCCGTCCGCTTTTTCAGGATTCGGTTGATATAGTTTGGATGGTAGTTGAAATGGCGGCTGATGGCGGCGTTGGAAAGGTCGCCGCCGTAGTTTGCGTGGATGTAGTCGATCACCTCATCCACGATGCCGCGCCTGCGCTTTTCACCGCGCAACTGCAAATGGCGGTAGATGTGCAACAGTACCGCGTGTAACAAGGTGTTACGCAACTCGCGTCGGCAGACACGTATGTTGTGTTGCTCGATATCCAGTTCTGTAAAGAGCGGTTCAAGCTCTTGCATGGCTTCCATGTAGAGGGGCTCGTTGAATTCGGGCACGTCCGCGATCATCAGTTCGTCGGGCTTTGCCGCTGCCCATTCACGGTGCGAAAACCACGGATGCGGCGTGGAGGAGGCACCGTCGGGCGCGTTGAAGCTGAAGTCGATATTCATCAGCTTTGCATCCCTGTCTGTGAGATTTGCAAGGCAGTAGCGCACCGAGGGGCGGAAGAGCACGAGGTTGCCGCGCTTGCCCGTATAGGCAACGCCGTTCATCCTGAACTGCACCTCGCCCGAAAAAACGTATACGATGCGCGCGTCGGTCGAATGTACGTCACGCAGATCAAAGCCGCTCTCCAACGTCTGCATACCCGAATAACGCACCAGCGGATGGATATCCTTAAACAGCATCTCGGACATATCCACACCTCCTTTGCTATGAGAATACCACAAAGTAAACCAAAAATCAACAATATTTGCTCATTTTTTCACCTGAAATAAATATTTTGTAGTAAAGGAGGGGATCGTTTTGTTTCCCACACAACAAAGCACCGTGATCCAATTGGACCACGGTGCTTTGTTATTCCCGAAAGCGGTTGGGGGGACACCCGTAAAGTCGTTTAAAGGTGATGGAAAAGTGCTTGAGCGAGGAGAAACCGACCCTTTGCGCGATCTCCTCCACCGAAAGCGAGGTGGTGCGGAGCAGTGTGAGTGCCTGCTCGGTGCGGCAGGTGATGACATATTGGTGCATGGATTGCCCGAAATGCTTTTTAAACAGACGGTTGATATAATTTGGATGGTAACTGAACACGGCGGCGATGCTGTGATTGGAGATCGGTGAGAAGCAATTTTCACGGATGTAAACGGCGATCTTCTCGGCGAGCGCGTCGCCCTTTCCCGATTCGTCGTGCAGAAGCCTGCGGTGTACGTGTAGCAGTACCTGGTGCATCATCAGCCCGCGCATCGTGGTGCGATGCGGATGCCGTTGTAACGCCTCCGCGGTCATTTCGGTAAATAAAGGACCGAGGATCTGCATGGAGTCGAGGTACAGCGGACCGTTGAGCTCAGGTACGTCGGTGAATTCGAGTTGCTCGATCGCCTGTTCGGGCGACCAGAGGCGAGCGGGGACGGCGGGGCGTGGGACGCGCTCGCTCTCCTCCGTACCGCAGTAGTCGAAGTTGACCGACATGGTTTTGACAGTGCTGTCCGAACGGTTGAGCAGGGAATAGCACACGGAGGGCGGATACAGAAAGAGATCTCCCGCTTTGGCTGTATAGGTCTTTTCGTTCATTCGCACCTCAAGCTCTCCCGCGAAAACGTAGAGCAGGCGGTTGTCGCAGGCGTGTACGTTTTTGCGGCAAAAGCCGCTTTCGAGCGATTTCGTACTGGAAAAGCGGACAAATGGTCGGATATCTGCAAATGTTATCTTCTGCATCTTTGCACCTCCTCACGCGGCTTTTAGAACAAGAATACCATAAAACAAACTAAAAATCAATCCGTTTGAAAAATATAAAGGGTAAAAAATAAACTTTTTTGCTTAAAAAACGGTCTTTTCGTTTTTGCGTTTTCTTTGGAATTTTTCGACCAAGATTTGTATTTTCAAATTCGGGAAAGCGTGGTAGAATGTAGGTGTAATGAAAAATAAAACCAAAAGGAGATTTCGCAATGAGCATGACAACGGTAACCGTTAAAAAGCTTGTGATCCCTACCTATGACGAGGCACCTGCAGAGCAGCTGCCTATGTTTGCCGAGAACCGCGTACACCAACGCTTTACCGGCAACCCTTATCCGAACGCAGTCGTTATCAAGACGCCCGCAAAGGAGAAGCATGACAAGGAGTACGAGGCGATCGTTATTGAAAACGATTATATCGAGCTCACCATTCTCCCCGAGATCGGCGGCAAGATCTTCACCGCTTACGACAAGAAGAACAACTACGACTTCTTCTACCGTCAGCACGTCATCAAGCCCGCCCTGATCGGTCTGCTCGGCTCCTGGATCTCGGGCGGTATCGAGTTCAACTGGCCCTACCATCACAGAGCGTCTACCTTTATGCCCGTAGACTATGAGATCGTACAGGAGAAGGACGGCGTTACCGTCTGGCTCTCCGAGCACGACCCCGTAGACCGCATGAAGGGCATGGTCGGCGTATATCTCGGCAACGAGCGTGCGATCTTCGAGACCCGCGTAAAGGTCTCCAACCGCACTTCGGTTCGCCGCTCCTTCCTCTGGTGGGAGAACACCGCTGTACCGGTAAACCACTCCTACGAGATCTTCTTCCCGTCGGACGTTGACCACGTACACTTCCACTACCGCCGCTCCAACACCACCTACCCGATCGCAAAGGGTCACTTCAACGGCTACACCTTCGACGAGCCCGGCGTAGACATTTCCAAGCACTTCAACACCAAGTTCCCGACCTCCTACTTCTGCGCGGCTTCCGACTACGACTACTTCGGCGGCTACGATCAGGATAGAAAAGCGGGTGTCGTACATATCGGCGACCACCACGTTGTTACGGGTAAAAAGATGTTTACCTGGGCGTACAACCAGCTTTCCCGCTCCTGGGAGCGCGCGCTTACCGATACCGACGGCCCTTACGCCGAGCTGATGGCAGGCTCCTACACCAACAACCAGCCTGACCTGACCTGGCTGGAGGCATACGAGACCAAGTGCTTCAAGCAGTCCTGGTACCCGATCGCAGAGCTGGGCATTCCGTCCTATGCGAACTACGATTGCGCGATCCGCGTAGAGAGCAACGTGCTCCGCGTACAGCCTACCCTTGACATCAAGGGCGCGGCGATCAAGTTGACCGCCGGTGGCAAGACCATTCTCGAAACGGTTGCCGACCTCGATGCAGGCAAGGTCACCGTATTTGACCTGCCCGAATTTGACTGCTCCGCGTATGAGATCTCCATCGGCGACATCCTCTACTATGCGCAGATCGTTCGCGTACAGCAGCCTCTGCCCGAGCTGTTCCCCGAGGTTCCGTATCCGAACGAGCTTTCCACCGCGCACGACCTCTACGTTGCGGCACTGCACTTCTGGCAGTACCGCGACCCGAACGCGGATCCGATGGCGTACCTCAAACGTGCGATCGAGCTGGAGCCGAACTTCGCTCCCGCACTGCAACTCCTTGGCGAGATGTACCTTCGCCGTCACGAGTTTGAAAAGGCATACGACGTTCTCGAAAGAGCACTCAAGGCACTCACCGTTTACAACTTCCATCCCGAAAGCGGTAAACTCAACTACTACCGCGGTCTTGCACTGGTAGGACTCGGCAGAGATAAGGAAGCATACGATGCATTCCGTAAGTCGGCGTGGATGAAGGATACCCTTTCCGAGGCAATGACGAGAGCTGCAATGCTCGACTGTAAGAAGGGCGATTTTGTAAACGCAAAGATGTGCGCAGACACCGCCCTCGAAAACGGCGCGCAGAACCTCACTGCGGCTGTTCTCGCCGCCGTTGCAGACTACAAGCTCGGCAACAAGGCTGACGCCGTTGCGGCACTCAAAAAGGAGCTTGTCCGCGACCCGCTCAACCACCTTGCAAGATACTTCCTCGTTGTGATGGGCGAGATGAGCAAGGACGAGTTCTACGGCAAGCTGGCTTCCAACATGTCGCAGACCTGCCTTGACCTTGCCACCGATATGATGGATGCAGGCTTTGACGCAGAAGCGAAGGAGCTCCTCACGGACGTTGCGAAGTACTCCGACGACCTTTGCCCTGTCGTTGCATACCTTGCAGGTGTGCCCGAAAGAGCAAACGACAAGCATCGCGTATTCCCGTTCCGCCCGTTTGAGGCAAAGATCTACGAGGAACAAGGTGCAAACTACCTCCTCGGCTGCTACCACTACGGTGACCGCCGCTACGCAGAGGCAGAGGCACTCTTTGCCAAGGGTGACGACTTCGCTTCCAAGCGCGGTCTTGCGCTCTGCGAGTACCGCAAGGGCAATTTCGACCGTGCGCTCGAGCTTCTCGACGAGGCACACGCGCTGAAGCCCGACATGGAGGAGATCGTATACGAGATCGCATACCTCCTCAACCACCTCGCGAAGGAGCCGAAGGCGGCTGCGGAGAAGATCAAGTCCATGGTTCCCGATCTTGCGACCACCCGCGACGATATCGCAACCGAATGGGCATGCGCATACAACCGCGCAGGTATGTATGATGAGGCGATCAAGCTCTTCGAGGGTCACAACTACGTTCCCTGCGAGGGTGGCGAGACCGCGCTTGCCCGTCAGTACATCAACGCATGGTTTGGCAAGGGTATGGACGCCAAGAAAGCAGGCAACGATGAGGAGGCACTCCGTTGCTTCCGCACCTCGCAGATCCTCCCCGAAAACCTTGGCGCAGGTATCTGGCACGAGTGCGTGAACACGCCCGCACGCTATCAGGAAGCACTGCTTCTCGAAAAGTACGGCAAGATGGACGAGGCAAAGAAGATCTACGATCACATCAATTACCTCTATATCGACTACTTCTCGCACATGAATCTGCCGCTTCTGCCCGTATATCAGGGATTGGCTTCGATCCGTCTCGGCGATGCCGAAAAGGGCAAGAAGCAGCTGGAGTGGGCAGTTTCCTACTGGGAGAACGAGATGAACCGCGAGGGCACGGGCTACTTCAACACCACGCCTTTCTTCATTCCCTTTATGGACAATCACAAGGCAATGCGCACAAAGCACTATACTGCACTGATTGAGACCGCAAAGGCGATCCTCGCAGGCACCAGCGACCTTTTGAAATAAGTAAAAAAGCACCCGTAAGGGTGCTTTTTTGCACGTGGGAAAGATGAAGTATAGTTTAGCGATGAAGTTGTTTGCGAAAAACCCCTCATCCGTCGCTAATGCGCCACCTTCCCCCGAGGGGGAAGGTAATACAGCGCACCAATAGCTTCCCCCCCGGGGGGAAGCTGTCACCGAAGGTGACTGATGAGGGGTTCCAAGTCCCCTTCAACTTCCAATTTATCGTTTCGTTTTTTTGCAACAAAAAAAGGCTGTCGAAGGACAGCCTTTTTTATTGCACGTTATTCTTGCGTGTCCAATCCCGCGAAGAAATCGTCATAGGAGCAGTTGTAGATTTTGCGCAAATTTACAATGACGCTGACGGGAATGTTGAGTTCACCTGCTTCGTATTTTGCATACGTGGATCTTCCGACGTCGCAGCCGCGTCTTTGCAGCTCGGCACAGAGCTTTTCTTGCGAAATGCCATGCGCATTGCGGAGGAGACGTAAATTATCGCCCATATTCAAGTCCCGCCTGATCTTTTGTTCCATTGTATACTTTCCTTTCATCAAAAAAGCACTTACCTTGACGGTAAGCGCTTTTATTTAATCTCTTGTTCAAGCTCGTCAAAGGTATCACTGCCAAAGAATTCGCGCAGAGAAATGTCTAATCCGTCACAAAGCTTTTTGATCGTGACAATACCCGGATTCTGGCTCTTTGCGTTCAGCATACTGTATAGCGTTGACGGCGCAATGCCGGAAAGATTTGCAAGTGCATTGATCGCTATGTTGCGCTCGGCACATAGTTGCAGTATGCGATTGGCAACGGCTTGCTTAGCGTTCAATGGTTTCACCTCTGCGATATATCATTACCTAAAGTTTACTATTATTTACGATAAATCGTGTGCGATATATCGCAGAAATGAAAAAAGTATGTTATAATTGCGATATATCGCAAAAAGAGGTGAATTTTATGAAAGCGACTTTCTTTGGACACAGAGATGCGCCCTCGTCGGTTTATGAAGATTTGGTTGCAATCATTACCGATCTTGTTGAAAAACAAAAAGTCACCCGTTTTTATGTTGGTGACAAGGGTGGCTTTGACTATATGGCACAGCGAGCCTTGCGGACGCTTTCTCAAACATATCCGCAGATCCGATATGCGGTCGTGCTTGCATACCTACCGTTTGATAAGTCCGCAGACCCGTGGTCGGATGAGCGCGATCCCACACTTTTTCCCGAAGGGATGGAAAACGTGCCGCCAAGATACGCGATCGAAAAGCGCAATCGTTTTATGGTGGAGCAGTCCGATATTGTTGTGACCTACGTAAAGCGTTCGCACGGCGGCGCGGCAAAATTCAAAGCGCTCGCGCTTCGTAAAGGGAAAACGGTTATAGAACTTGCAGAGTAAAACAAAAAAGGCTGTCCTTCGACAGCCTTTTTAAATCTAATTTGTAAAAAAGACGGACATGCGCCGGCTTTTTTACACCTTAAAAGTCGCGAGCGGTGAGCGAGTCGCGAGACTTGCGACTTGCCCACTTGAAAATGCTCGCATTTTCAAGTGATCATTAGCCAAGCTTTGCAGCGTTAACCTTGATGCCGGGGCCCATGGTCGTAGCAACGACGCAGGACTTGATGTACTGACCCTTTGCAGCAGCCGGCTTTGCCTTGATGATCGCACCCATGAGAGCGTTGAAGTTCTCACCGAGCTTCTCTGCACCGAAGGAAGCCTTGCCGATGGGGCAGTGGATGATGTTGGTCTTGTCGAGACGGTACTCAACCTTACCTGCCTTAGCCTCGTTAACAGCCTTAGCAACGTCCATAGTAACGGTACCTGCCTTCGGGTTCGGCATAAGGCCCTTAGGACCGAGCACCTTACCGAGACGGCCGATAACGCCCATCATGTCGGGAGTAGCGATAACAACGTCGAACTCGAACCAGTTCTCGGTCGTGATCTTCTGTACCATGTCCTCTGCGCCGACGTAGTCAGCACCTGCGGCGGTAGCAGCATCAGCCTTGTCGCCTCTTGCAAATACGAGAGTACGAACGGTCTTGCCGGTACCGTTGGGGAGAACGATAGCGCCGCGGACCTGCTGGTCAGCGTGGCGGGAGTCAACGCCAAGGCGAACGTGCAGTTCAACGGTCTCGTCGAACTTTGCCTTTGCGGTCTGGCAAACGAGTGCTACAGCCTCGTCTGCATCATAAAGCTTGCTCTTGTCGATGAGCTTTGCGCTCTCGATATACTTCTTTCCAGTCATCTTCGGTCTCCTCCTTAGTCTACGACGGTGACGCCCATGGAACGAGCAGTACCTGCGATCATGCGCATAGCACTCTCAACAGAACTTGCGTTCAGGTCAG
>JAZQHV010000014.1:0-4989 GCA_045540755.1 Eubacteriales bacterium | reverse complement strand
CATGGGCGATGCGGCATTTTTAACGCTGATCCTGCGCGTGCTCGGCTACAAGGATGCCGAGGGCGATTTCGTATGGAACAACCCCTACACCCTCGCAAAGACCGCGGGCCTTGTCGCTTCCGAAACGCCCGACGGCGACTTCACGCGCGGCGATGCTTTTGTCATCTGCTACCGCGCCATCACTGCCGCGGTCAAGAGCGGCGACTCCATCAAGGAGCAGCTCATTGCCAAGGGCGTGTTCACTTCCGAGCAGTTTGCGGCAGTTTCGGGTGAGGAGGTGCTCACACCCATGGTACCCGCAGACCCCGAGACCGTACTGCGTGCCATTGGTGAGCTGAACACAAGCACCGCCGCGTTTGACCATGCAAGCGACGATATCGCGGGCGTTTCGCTCGAGATCAATCACCGCGAGACGGTCGAGCTCAGCTCGGGCAAGACGGGGCACGCTGCCTATGATGACGCGTGGTACCCCCGTATCAAAAAGATCCGTGACGATCTGTATATCCTCTTCTGGATGCGCGGACAGTTCGGCAGCGACCTGTTCTACGCCACCTCCACCGATCTTGCAACCTGGAGCACGCCGCAAAAGCTCTGGGCAGACGGCACCGATAAGCGCCTCACGCATACCGACGGACCGCTTGCGGGAAATATAGACCGCTACCGCGCCGTCAACGCCGATGCCTGTGTGCTGAAAAACGGCGATATCCTCGCGACCTACGCGATCCGCCCCATCAACGGCTATCAGAAATATATCGACCTGAATGGTATCTTCATCAAGCGCGGCACGGTCAACGCGGACAACACCGTCACCTGGGGTGAGGAGGTCAAGCTGACCTCGGGACAGGCGTGGGAGCCGTACATTTGGCAGCGTCCCGACGGCAACGTCGAGATCTACTGGTCGAACGCCGCACCCTACGTAGCGACCTACGGCTTTGACACCGTCAAGCGCTCGGCGGGCGTTTCGATGGTATCCTCGTCGGATAACGGCTTTACCTGGACGCCCACGTGTGACGAGGGCAAGGCAGACACCTACCTTTACACCCGCGTATATCAGCAGTACGTCGGCGACAAGATCCCCGATACTGAGAACCGGACGTATACCGAGGCATTGCCGTACTACGGCGGACAGATGCCTGCAGTTATCGACCTTGTAGATGGCAGAAGTCTGATCGCGGTTGAGGTCAACGAGCTTAACGTCTCCAACTTCCATATCTCGCTCGGCATCAGCGAGGCGGGCGGCGAGTGGAAGGATCTGGGGCTCAACGACGTCGGCCCCGACGAGCGCGTGGAGGATCCCTTTGATTTTGAGGGTGCGTCCCCGTATCTTGCGCGCTTCCCCTCGGGCGAGGTCATTCTGACCTACGGCAAGAGCTCCACGCTCTATGCTCGCATGATCAGCCCCGACGGCAAGACCATCGACGACAAGGACTTCAAGGCGGCGCCCGACGCGCGCGGTTCCTGGGGCTCCGTCACGGTCATGGACGGCCATCGCGCCATCTTCACTAACCCCAATGACATTGCTAAGCTTCGCAGCGTATGGCTGTTTTCCGCATACCTCAACCATCGCACGAACGCAAAGCGCGTTCCCGTCAGCGTGGACGGTTACACCAATGAATGGAACGACAACACCGATGCACTCTTTGTCGGCAGTGAAACGCAGGCACAGATCACGGTGCAGACTGCGCATGACGATGCGAACGTATACTTCCTCGTGACCCGCCTCGACGATTATCTCACCGAGGGCGACAACGTGACGTTGCACATTGCCGCAGGCAAGAACAGTTATTACCGTGTCAAGGTGGCTATCGACGGTACGCTTACCACCGAATATGTCGAGGGCGGCGCGATCAAGCAGACGGTGGACGGCGGCAAGGCTATTGTCAAGACCTTTGGTACGCTCGGTGATGACACCGATAAGGATACGGGCGCACTCTGGGAGATCTCGCTTCCCAAGGCACAGATCGGCCTTGTGGGTGCAACCTCCTTTAAGCTTTCGCCGCAGCTTTCCAATCAGGACGGCATCGGTTCGATCAGCGATGGTCTCACGGGCGTCAGCCCCTTCGTCACCGACCGTTGGCCGGTCGTGGTGTTGGACTAATCCGATTTTTTATAAAAAATGCGCAGGGACATTGTCTCCTGCGCGTTTTTTTCCTTGACGGCATTGGCACAGATATGCTATACTTTTTACAGAAATAGTGATTTTTGCAATGTTTTTTGTGCATATATGAAATGGCTTTTTGCATCGCAAAATGCTATACTGAAGATATCACAATTCCTTTCTCGGAGGTGTCGGATATGAAAAAAGTTCTTTCTTTGCTTCTTGCATTGCTGATGCTTTCATCGGCAGTACCGTTTGTTTCGGCGGCGGAACCGCTTTCGGGACAGGCGGCGGCAGAGAATCTGCACGCGCTCGGACTGCTCGCGGGCGTTGGCAAGAATGCGGACGGCTCGGTCAACTTTGACGTTAGCGGCAAGCTGACCCGCGCACAGGCGATCACGCAGATCGTGCGCTTCCTCGGCGCGGAAAAGACCGCGACCGCATCCACCTATACGCATCCCTTTACCGATCTGCCCGCGTGGGCGGTGCCTTACGTCGGTTATGCCTTTGAAAACGGCATCACCAAGGGTGTCAGCGCCACCAAGTTCGGCACGGACGACCGCATGGGCGATGCGGCATTTTTAACGCTGATCCTGCGCGTGCTCGGCTACAAGGATGCCGAGGGCGATTTCGTATGGAACCACCCCTACACCCTCGCAAAGACCGCGGGCCTTGTCGCTTCCGAAACGCCCGACGGTGATTTCACGCGCGGCGATGCCTTTGTGATCTGCTACAAGGCGATCACCGCAACCGTCAAGAGCGGTGCTTCCATCAAGGAGCAGCTCATCGCCAAGGGCGTGTTCACGGCAGAGACCTTTGACAAGGTCGCAGGCAAAGTTCCTTCCGTGCCCGTGGAAACTGTGGCCAAGCTTTACAATATCAAAGAACTGAACCGCAATGCGGAAAACGGCAGTCATGCAAACGACGATATTGCCACTGCCATGCTGGAGATCAATTTCCGCGAATCGCTTGAGCTTTCCTCGGGCACGACGGGGCAGGCCCGCTACGATAACGCCTACTATCCGCGTATCAAAAAGATCCGCGACAACCTCTATCTCATGCTCTGGATGTGGGGCGAGCTCGGACCGCATCTGCTCCGCGCCTATTCCACCGACGGTGTGCATTGGAGCGCGCCCGAGGTCTTCTACCGCAATGAGGAGCACCCTGTAAATTACGAATACGGCGCTCTTGCAGGTGTCAAGGACAATTACTGCGCGGTCAATGCCGATGCTTGCGTTTTGGACAACGGCGACGTGCTCTGCACTTATTACGTCCGCCCGAACAAGGGCTATCGCGATTATCCCGAACTGAATACTCTTGTTCTGGTGCGCGGTACGGTCACCGATGCGGGCACGATCGCATGGGGCGAGCACAAAGCGATCTATCACGGTCAGGGATGGGAGCCCTTCATCTGGCAGCGCGAGGACGGTATCGTAGAGATCTATTGGTCGAGCCCCGTTGCCTACATGAATAAGTATGGCTACGACGAGGAAGTTCGCTCCGCGGGCGTTATGATGATCCAATCGCGTGACAACGGCTTTACCTGGACACCGAACGTACAGCCCGGCGACACCAACTATTATCAGGCGACGCGCATCTTCAACCAGTATGTCGGCGATCGCGTGCCGAACGTCAAGGACAAGAACTATACCGAGGCGGTTCCGTATTTCGGCGGACAGATGCCTGCGGTCGCCCGTCTCTATAACGGCAAAACGCTCCTCGCTATTGAGGTAAAAAAGCTGGACGGCGGCTTTACGATGACAACGCAGGTCAGCCCCGAGGGCGGCAACTGGAAGCCGCTCGACATGCTGGAGCCGACCGAGGGCAGCGATTGGACCAAGAATCCCAAGGGAGCAGGTCCTTATCTTGCCGCCTTCCCGTCGGGCGAGGTCTATCTCACCTACCACTGGGCAAACAAGTTCCACGGACGTATGGTCTCGCCGGACGGCATGACCATGGACTCGCAGGAGTTTATCACGGTGCCGAAGGGCTCGGGTATGTGGGGCGCAAGTGAACTCGTCGGCAGCCACGAGGTCATTACCGTGGCGCAGATGATGAACTTTACCACCAAGATCTCGGGCATTGCGCTCACGCATGCGTACCTCAACCACCGCATCAACGCCGCAAACCTTGCGGTCAAGGTGGACGGCTACACGGGCGAGTGGGAGCAGAGCACCGATGCGCTCTTTGTCGGCAGCGAAACGCAGGCGCAGATGACTGTGCAGGCGGCACATGACAGCGACAATATCTATTTCCTCATCAGCCGACTCGACGAGTATCTCACCGACGGCGATACCGCCACGTTGAATCTCGGCGTCGGCAAGTCAAATTACTACCGTGTCAAGGTCGGTATGGCAGGCATCCTCTCCATTGAATACGTGGAGGGAGGCGCGGTCAAAAAGACGGTCGAGGTCGGCAAAGCCGTTGTTACGCCGTTTGGCACGGTCAACAACGATACCGATAAGGACGAGGGCGTTTCCATTGAGCTTTCGATCCCGAAATCGGCACTCGGCAACCCCGATTCGTTCACGCTTTCGCCTCAGCTCTCCAATCAGGATGGCATCGGCGCAACGAACGACGGTATCACGGGACTCAGTCCATTCTTAACGGCGCGCTGGCCCGCGGTTATTCTGGATTAGAAAAATCACAACCGAGGCGAAAGCCTCGGTTGTGTATTTTTTGTACGGGAATCTTGACCGAATTTCGAGTTTACGGCGGCGAAAAAATGTTGTACAATAAAGATAGAACCTTTTTGGGAGGCAATCCATGAAAAAACTACTCTCTCTATTGTTTATCGCCTTGCTTTTGCTTTTGCCCATGTCGCTTTCGGCGGCAGAGGGACAGGCGGCGGCAGAGAATCTGCACGCGCTCGGACTGCTGGCGGGTGTCGG
>JAZQHV010000013.1:0-19496 GCA_045540755.1 Eubacteriales bacterium | reverse complement strand
TGTTTGGTATAGACCAATCCTTCCGTCGCCTGTCGGCGCCACCTCCCTTTACACAAGGGAGGCTAAAATACGATCAAACCAAGGCTCCCTTGTGTAAAGGGAGCTGTCAGCGATAGCTGACTGAGGGATTGGCACCTTTCGTAAACAACTTTCAAACTATAATTTATCGCTTACGCGATGGAGTGGCTTCGAGTCGATCCCGATGACCGACAAAAAGAAAAACCGCCGACGGCGGTTTTTCTTTTTGGTGGATCATCGGGGACTCGGACCCAGGACCGACCGGTTATGAGCCGGTTGCTCTAACCAACTGAGCTAATGATCCGTACCGTATTATTATAAAGGCATTGCGCGACTTTGTCAAGACGTCGGAGAAAAATCCATCTGTTAAAATCGGTTGACAAGTACGGCTTTTTTCTGTATACTGGAAGTAATCTTACCTACAGAAAGGGAATCATCATGAAAAAATTACTTTCGATCCTGCTTTGTGCAGTCCTTGTATTTGCCTTTGCCGCTTGCGGCACCCCTGCAAAGACCCCCGCGGAGACGACGGCGGCTCCCACGGTGGAGGCTGAATCCGCACGCGCGCTGAAAGCTCTGCTGGATCCGCTTGCAACGGGCGACTTTGCGGACACCGACGTGCTCGAGGGCAGTGCGTTTGCCAACGAAGATGAAATGATGCTGAACGGCATTTTTGGCAAATTTGCTTACACGATCGGCGAGGCAGTCGAAAACGGCGACACGGCAACCGTCAAGGCAACGATCACCATGGTGGATATGGGCGGGCTGTTTGCCGCTTATCTTACCGAGGCGATGGCACACGCAAACGATGCGGATTGGGATGCCGATGGCAGTGAGTTTTCTAAGATGGCGGCGGCAGACGATGCCGAGACCAAGGACTTTGCCGTAGAGGTCAAGATGGAAAAGGCAGACGGCAAATGGGTCGTAGCCAAGGAGGGCAACGATGCGCTCTACAACGCGCTGACGGGCGGTCTGCTTGACTCGCTCGGCGGTCTTGAGGATATGCTCGGCGAATAAAAATAAAAAAAGTCGTTCTCCAAACGGAGAACGACTTTTTTGTTTTACTGTGCTGCGTACAAAAGCAGTCGGATCACGTCGAGCAGGGAGATCTCCTCGTTGCCGTGCAACAGGTCTTCCAGCAAAAGGAGCACGTCGGTGATGTTGATCTCGCCGTTTGCATCCATGTCGCCGAACGACGTGAGCGTTGCCGCTGACGAGGTGTTACCGATGCAGGCGCCGTTTGCGTAAGGCGCAACGCTGTATTTTACACTTGTGCCGGGGACGTAGGTTCTGTCCAAATAGGTCGTACCGTCGGTGTAGCCGATCTTTTCACCGTTTTTATAGACCACGTAGGTTTCGGCAAAGTCCACGGGTGAAACGGTGATCATGGCGCCAAAGCCGTTGAAGCGGACATCCGGTGTATCGGGTGTCTTGGGACGAACGAGTGCATCGCCCGTAAGTAGGAGAACTGCGTTTGGCGTGTAGCCCGTTTTCAGCTCGGTGGTGTCGCGCACGTTACCCGCGGTAGCAATGCTCCACGTGCCGCTGTACACACGGAGCGTGTAGGGCTTTTCGCTGGCGGTTGGTGTATCACCGGAATATTTGAAGGCATCGTATGCCGGGGAAGAATCGTTGCCCGTGTAGCGCCATACGCCGCCGACCAGCACAGGAAAGGTGGGGCGCGTGGGCTGTGCGAGACAGCTGACACCGTCACCCATGGTGACGTTGCAGTGGTTACCCTCGATCACCGAGATGTTATTCGCGGTGTTGGGCCAGAAAACGATATCGTCAAAGTAGGTGTCCGAGTTGACGGACAGGAACTTGAAGATAAAGGGAACCGAGAATTCGCCCTTGAGGCAGATAGGACCGTTCACTGCGGGGGCATCAAAGTGGGTTGGAGCGGTGTAGGTCTGCGTAAGAACGATCGTACCGCCGTTTGGCAGGGCGGCATACGCGGCGTCCAGCGTCTTGAAGGGAGAAGAGCGCGAGCCGTCGTTTGTGTCGAGGCCGTCCTTGGCGGCAACGTAAACGGTCGGCAGGGAGGGCAGGGGCGCAAACACGCCGTCATAGTGCGTTTCGCGTGTGAGCTTGCCGCCGCTCGGGAGCACCTGCGCGGTCGCGGAGGGCACGCCGTCCTTGTTTCTGCCCGCGTGGAAAGTGCCGTCCTCGGCAAACCATGCAAGGTCGATACAGATGCGGCGCTCCTCGACACCGTTGTCCTCCGTAGGCCCTCCGGTGCGGTGCGCGTGGTATACCATGATCAGCTCGCTGTCGTCGGGCGAAGTGGTGAAGCAGTGGTGCGCCGTGCCGTAGAGGTGCGGGTTGGCAGAATCGGTCTCAAAGGGGTCGTCGGAGATAAAAGCAAGCTTTTTGCTGCTGTACGGGCCGAGCGGGTTGTCTGCGGTTACGTAGAACACGGCGTACTTCGAGCTCGTATAGCCGTCCTGCGAGAAGGTGAGGTAATACTTTCCGTTGTGCTTGAGCATTTCGGGGCCCTCTGCAACCGCAGAGCCGTCAAAACGGTTGGGGAACAGACCGCTACCCGGCCAGTTGGGATAGCTGGGAGCAGAAAAGAAGTCCTTGTTATCGTGCTCGATCAGCATTCGCGGATAGCCTGCGGCAAAGGTCAGGGTCGCAAGGTCGAAGGGACCGCCCCAGATGTTGTTGCCGTGGTCGATCGAATCGCCGTTCAGCGTGACCGCGCCGCAGGAAACGAAGAAGAGATATATCTGTCCGTTGTCATCGCGGAAAAAGTGACCGTCGATGTTCTTGAAGTCGGGGAGCAGATAGGAGGTTGCTTTGCTTGTAAAGGGACCGAGCGGGCTGTCCGCCGTGGCAATGCCGATATGCTCCTGCGCGGTGTAGACCATGTAATAGGTGTCGCCCTCCTTGATGACCTCGGGCGCCCAGAAGTTGTAGATCTTATTGCCGCTTTCGTTGACGATGGTGTCGTCGGTATAGACGTCGTCGCGGCGCAGGCAGTAGCCCTTCGCTTCCCATTCCACAAGGTTTTGGGAGGTATGCACGCGATAGCCGTAACTGCCGCCGCTGGTCACGTAGAGGTAGTAGGTGCCGTCCGTGTCCTTGAATACAAAGGGGTCGGCGCCGTTGACCACGGGGTTAACAAAGGTTTCCTCTGCGCCGATCGCAATGGCGAGCAGCAGGCAAAGGAGCAAGGGGAGGAGCAGTTTTTTCATAGTGGTTCCTCTCTTTTATATGTAGTTATTTTTAGTATAAAGCAAAACATGCCGCCCTGTCAAGGCGGCATGTTTGTTCTTTATAATAATTCTTCCAGTTTTGCAAGCAATTGCTCTGCCGCTTCGGCGGCGGTGGCTGTGTGGAGCGTGCAGCCTGCGGCGCGGATATGCCCACCGCCGCCAAAGGTGGCGGCAACGGCGGCAACGTCGGTGTCGTCGGCACTGCGCAGGGATACGCGGTAGGTATTCTCGGCGGGTGCCGCCTTGATAACGGCGGCGAGGCGTGCGCCACGCACACAGCGGGCGATGTCGATGGCGGTCTCAAAATCCTTGATGCCAAGCCCGCCCGCATAATCGGCATGGTCGATGGCAATGAGCGCGATCGCGCCGTCCGCATAGAGGCGCAGGTTGCGCGTGGCGATGCCCTCGGCGGCGAGGGTATGCATGTCCTTGGTGTCAAAGAGCAGGCGGTTGATCTCGGCGGCGGGAACGCCGTATTCGAGAAGCGCCGCCGCGCGGAGATGCGTTGCGGCGGTGACGTTTGCGTACTTAAAGCAGCCCGTGTCCGAGCTGATCGCGCCGAAGAGGGCGTAAGCCGCCTTTTCGGGGATGCGGTCTACCGCGCCGCTCTGCTTGGCGTGCACCCACAGGTCAAACAGGATCTCGCCTGCGGCCGCCGCCGTGGGATCGACAAAATTCTCTTCCGTGTAGGGGGCGCCGACGTCGTGGTGGTCGATGCGTAAAGAGACCTTGCCGCAAAGGGCATCCTTGATATCCCCGAATTGGGTAAGAGATGCCACGTCTACGGCGATGACGTCGTAGTCCGAAAGGTCTTCGGGCAGGGCGGCAAGCGCTTTCCTGCCCTGTAGTAAAAATTGCAGGCGCAAGGGTGCGGGCTCGGGGAAAAGGACACTTGCTTTGCCGCCAAGTGCTTCCACAAGCTCGGCGAGCGCGACGGCGGTGCCCACGCAGTCCCCGTCGGGATGCGAATGCCCGATGATGAGCGCGTTTTTGCACTGTTCTACTTTTTTCAGCAGTGTGGCATAGTTAATTGACATAGGTGAGTACTCCTTGGAAGGGCAAAATAATCTGTAAAAAAGGCGGACATGCGCCGACGTTTTTACTCCTTACAGGGGCGACTGCGGTGAGCAGTACGCGAGTGAACGCCCCTATCCACTTCAAAATGCTTGCATTTTGAAGTGATTTTTATTTTTTGCCTCGATTCACGTCTTCGATGAGCTTTGCGATGTGTGCGCCGTGCTCGATCGACTTGTCATGCACAAAGGTGAATTCGGGCGTCTGGCGCAGGTTGAGTCTTTGTGCGATCTCGCGGCGGATAAAGCCTTTTGCACTGTCGAGCCCCTTTTTTGCACCTGCGGGATCGCCGATCAGCACCGAAAAATACACGGTTGCGAACTTGAGATCGGGTGTGACCTCGGCGGCGGTGATGCTGACCATCGCGTCGCTGACTCTGGGGTCCTTGATCTCGCGCATCAGGACAGATAGCTCCTTCTGCATCTCTTCGTTGATTCTTCCGCGTCTGTAATTTGCCATAGTATTCTCCAAAAACTGTAATAGTAACTTTATTTTAGCACAGCCCGCCGCATTCTGCAAGAGATTTTATATCGGGCGTGTCGAAATTGGGATGAAAAAAGATTGATTTTTCTTTCGCTATATAATATAATAGAAATGTTAAGTATCTTATATTGGATCAGTATGCCCAAAAGGAGGGGAACGTATGAGCATAAAGCCTGTACGCAAGGCGATCATCCCCGCGGCGGGACTCGGTACCCGCATGCTCCCCATTTCGAGAGCGGTTCCCAAAGAAATGCTTCCGATCATGGACTATCCCGCAATGTACTATCTGGTCAAGGAGGCCGCCGACAGCGGCATTACCGACGTCCTCATTATCACCGGCCGTGACAAGGAGGCGATGGAGGAATTCTTTGACTATTCGCCCGAATACGACGCAGTGCTCCGTGCCAAGGGGCGCGACGGTGAGGTGGCAAAGCTCCACGCGGTCTGCGATCTTGCCAACGTCTACTTCCTGCGGCAAAAGGAGCCGAAGGGGCTTGGACACGCGGTGCTCCGCGCCAAGGATTTCGTTGGCGACGAGCCGTTTGTGATCCTGTACGGCGACGACATCATTTTTTCCGAAACGCCCGTGGCAAAACAGCTTATCGACGCTTATGACACCTACGGCCGCGCCGCGGTCGGCGTCAAGGAGGTCGAAAAAAGCCTGCTTTCCAAATACTGTTCGATGAAAGCGGAGCCGATCACGGGCAGTGCGACCGACTTTTTCGTGGACGATATGATCGAAAAGCCGAAGGCGGGGGAAGAGTTTTCGAATCTCGCCATCCTCGGCAGAGTTCTGCTTACACCCGAGATCTTTCCGATCCTCGAGCGCACACCCGCGGGGGCGGGCGGTGAGTTGCAGCTTACCGACGCTATGGCAGTGTATGCTCGCGAGAGGGGCGTGACCGCACGCATCTTTGCGGGAGACCGATACGACATCGGCTCCAAGCTTGGCTTTGCCAAGGCAAATTTCGTCAAAGCACTCGAGCATCCCGAAACGAAGGAAGCGTTTTTAAAATTCGTGCAAGAGTATCTGGAGGAGCATCATGGATAGAGTGTCCAAGGAGAATTACTACCTCGATATCGCGCAAACGGTTTCCGAGCGCGCGACCTGTCTGCGCCGCCGCTTCGGCTCGATCATTGTTAAGAACGACGTGATCGTGTCCACGGGCTACAACGGCGCGCCCCGCGGCCGCAAAAACTGCACCGATCTTGCCTCCTGCCACCGCGAGGAGTTGGGTATCCCGCGCGGCGAGCGCTACGAGCTCTGCCGTTCGGTCCATTCGGAGGCGAATGCCATTATCGCCGCGCCCCGCACCGAAATGCTCGGCGCAACGCTCTATATGTGTTGCACGTTGCCGATCACGGGCGAGATCGCGCCCGACACCTCCAATTGCATGATGTGTAAGAGAATGATCATCAATGCGGGCATCGAGTGGGTGGTCATCCGTGATACCAAGGAGACCTTCCGCCGCATCCGCGTTGCCGACTGGCTGGAGGATGACGACAGCCTCGGCGCAACGCTCGGATATTAAAACAATCACTTTAAAACGCGAGCGTTTTAAAGTGGGGAGGGTCGCCTGCTCGCAGCGGCCAAGGAATCTGCGGTTCCTAACGACCTAAAGGTCGCTCACCGCGCCCGACCCTTTAAGGAGTGAAAAAGTCGGGGAACCCGCCTTTTTTACGGATTTTATTATATTAAAGGAGATCGCTTTGCAGACCGAAGAGATCGTATTTGAAATGCAGGATATGCAGGAAAAAAACCTTCGCGTATACTGCTTTGTCTGCACGGGGAATACCTGCCGCAGCCCGATGGCGGCGGCGGTGGTCAACCACCTCGGCAGAGAAAAGGGCGTACTCGCCTTCAGTCGCGGCATTGCGGCGGAGGTTGGCGCGCCGATCAGCGAAAATGCGGCAAAGGCGCTTGCCGAAGCGGACGTTCCTTCTGCCGGGCACAACGACTATGCCCGTCACCGCGCCATGCAGTTTACCAAAGCCGATTTTGAAAACTGCGACGGCGTCTTTGCCATTTCCCCGTCGCACGCAAACGCTTTGATCATGGCGTTCCCCGAATACGCGGGCAAGATCCGTGTGCTCGGCGATATTGCCGATCCCTATGGCGGCGACCTTGCACGTTACAAGGACTGCCTTGACGACATCACGCGCGCATTGCGCGCACAGCTTCCTTCTTTGTTTGGCGATGCAGACTGAGGTACGCCGCGCGACTGCTTCGGACGTTGCTTTTCTCGCGGCATTGGAGAAAGCAACCTTTTCCCTTCCGCAGTCGGCAAAGGATTTTGAAAGCATGCTGAACGCACCCGACAAGGTGCTGCTGGTCGCCGTCGGCGACGGCTCGCCCGTCGGTTATATCGGCGCATATACCGTCTGCCGCGAGACCGATATTCTGACCGTGGCGGTTGACCCCGCCGCGCGGCGGAGCGGTGTCGGCAGACAGCTGATGACCGCACTTTTTGCGGCGCTGGCGCAGGAAAGCGACGCCGTTTTCCTCGAGGTGCGCGAGAGTAATGCCGCCGCCCGTGCGCTCTATACCTCGCTCGGCTTTGCCGAGATCGGGGTGCGCCGCGGCTATTATAAATTGCCAACCGAGGACGCGATCCTCTACAAGAAGGAACTGTAACGCTACAAAATGCCTCCCTTGTGAAAGGGAGGTGTCGGCGAAGCCGACGGAAGGATTCTTTCGTGCGTAAAGAACTTTAAAAACAAGTTGCTTTGGCACCGCGGAATCCCCCACCCGCGTTCTGCGGGAGCCCCCTTTGACAAGGGAGCCTTGTTCCGTACTTCGGGTGTAATGAATTCAGAAACAAGGAAATTTCAACCATGTATATTTTAGGACTCGAAAGCTCCTGTGACGAGACCTCCTGTGCCATCGTGGAGATGGGGGACGGTGTGCGCCGCATTGCGGCAAATATCGTTGCCTCGCAGATCGACATCCACCGTCTGTACGGCGGCGTCGTCCCCGAGATCGCAGGCCGCGCACACATTGAGGCGGTCACCCGCATCACGCGCGAGGCGCTCGACACGGCGGGGCTGACACTGAAAGACATCGGACTTGTCGCCGCCACCTCCCATCCGGGGCTGATCGGCGCACTGCTCGTCGGTGTCAACTTTGCAAAGTCGCTTGCCTTTGCAAACGGCATTCCGCTCGTGGGAGTAGACCACGTGCGCGGACACATTGCCGCCGCTTATCTCGAATACCCCGACCTTGAGCCGCCCTTCCTCGGCGTGGTGCTTTCGGGCGGGCACACCTCGTTTTACGTGGTGCGTTCCTATACCGATTACGAGGAGATCGGCTCTACGCGCGACGATGCCGCAGGCGAGGCGTTTGACAAGATCGGCCGCGTGATCGGCTTGCCGTATCCCGGTGGTGCCGCACTGGACAAGCTTGCCTATGAGGGCGATAAAAACGCATACAAACTGCCGTCCCCCGCACTTGGCGGCGACACGCTCGACTTCTCCTTTTCGGGGCTTAAGACCGCCGCGCTCAACCTGCTCAATCAGGCGGCGCAAAAGGGAGAAACGGTCGACCGTGCCGACCTTGCCGCATCCTTTACGGGTGTGATCGCAGACGGTTTTGCCAAAAAACTGCGCATGGCACTGCAAAAGACGGGACTCCGCACCGTGGTACTCGCGGGCGGTGTGAGTGCAAATTCGCACCTGCGCAAGGCCGCCGCAGAGGTCTGCGACAAGGCGAAGGCACGCCTCTGTCTGCCGCCATTGTCCCTCTGTGGAGACAACGCGGCAATGATCGCGGCGCAGGGCTACTACGAATACGAAAACGGACAGCGGGACGGCACGGACCTGAACGCATCCGCTGTGTGAGGATATTATGGAAGAGAAGAAGATGACAAATTATCGCATTTCCTCGGCGGTGATCAAGCGCTTGCCTCGTTATTTCCGCTATCTGCGCGAACTGCTGGAGGCAGGACGTATGCGGATCAGCTCGGGCGAGCTTTCCAAAATGATGAAGGTGACCGCCTCGCAGATCCGTCAGGATCTCAACTGCTTCGGCGGCTTCGGACAGCAGGGCTACGGCTATAACGTGGAATATCTGTATCACAAGATCAGCGAGATCCTCGGCGTGGATGAGGAATATCACGCGATCATCGTCGGTGCGGGTCATCTCGGACTTGCTCTTGTCGGCAGTCCCATGTTCGACAAGCGCGGCGTGACGCTGACGGCGCTGTTTGACAACGATCCAAGCCTTGTCGGCAAGGTGTACGGCACACTGCCGATCTACGACGTGGAGCAACTGGAGAATTACGTTAAAAATAACCGCGTGGACCTCGCAGTGCTGACCCTGCCGCGCACGCATGCCAAGGAGATGGCACTGCGTCTTGCAACGCTTGGGATCAAGGGCATCTGGAATTTCACCAACGTAGAGCTCGACCTCGAAAGCGTGGGTACCACGGTGCAGAACGTACATATCGGCGATTCGCTCATGCAACTCACCTACCGCGTGCGTAGCGGTGACAAGAAGGAAGCCGAATAAAACACAGGAGGGCACGGATGCAACTGAATATCAAGGGTGAAACGATCACCCTGCCGCGCAGTGTGCTGGACAGGCTTGCGGATGTGGATGCGGCGGATCTGCGCGTACTGCTGTACGTTGCGGGTGCGGATGCCTTTGACGAGGCGGAAGCGGCGGCGGCGCTCCAGATCAGCGAAGCCGAGGTGCGTTCCTCCGTGAAGTATTGGCGCGGTGCAGGCGTGATCGCACCGAGGAGTGCGAAGAAAGAAAGCCAAAAGAAAGAAAACGCGAAACCAAAGGCAACGCCGAAAAAGCCGCTTCGCGAAAAGACTGCGGTAAAGCTTACCGCAGGCGAGCTCTGTGAGATCGCCGAGGAGAATGCCGACTTCCGCACGCTGATCGACACGGCACAGCAAACGGCGGGCTGGATGTTCAACACCGCCGAGATTGAGATCATCGCATCTCTGTATACGACCCTTCGCCTTTCGGCGGAATATATCCTTTCGCTCGTCAGTTATTTTGTGGCACAGCGCGAAAAGCCGCTCCGCTATCTGGAAAAGGTCGCTTACGGCTTTATCGACGAGGGCGTGGACACCGCGGCGGCACTGGAGGAAAAGCTCCGTTGGCTGGAACGGTTTGAAGGCCGCGCAGGTACGGTACGCAAGCTGTTCGGCATCGGGGGCAGAGAACTGACCGCCCGTGAAAAGGACTATCTCGTCAACTGGTTTGACGTGTACGGCTACGGAGACGAAATGATCCGACTTGCCTATGAAAAAACGGTCAATGCAACGGGCAAGGCGTCGCTCGCCTATGCCAACGGCATCCTCAAAAAGTGGCATGCAGACGGCGTAAAGACCGCCGCCGACCTCGACAAGGGCATGGCAAAGACTACGGGTGTAGCAAGCTCCTTTGACGTGGACGACGCCTTTGCAAAGGCACTCGCACGCTCGTATGCAAACGGAGAGAAGAAATGAGTTTCAACAGTAAAAATTACTATGCGCTTCGCGATGCTTTCCTGCAAAAGCATCTTGCCGCCGCCGAGAGCGCGGAGGTGAGACGGGCAGAGCTTGGCGCAAAGATCCCCGAGCTTGCACAGATCGACGCGGCGCTTGCCACCACGGCGGCACGCATCTTCGGGGCGGCTCTCGGCGGTAAAGTCGGTCTTGACGAGCGCATTGCCGCCATCAAAAAAGAGACGGGAGAGCTTCGCGCCGCCCGTGCAGAGTTACTGCGTGCGTACGGCTATCCCGCAGACTACACCGAGCCGCGCTACGACTGCGAGCGGTGCAAGGATCTCGGCTTTGTGGACACGAAAATGTGCGATTGTCTGCGCCGTGCGCTGATCATGAAGGGCTATGAGACCTCGGGGCTTGGCGCACTCATCGGCAAGCAGACTTTTGAGAACTTTTCGCTGGATTATTGCCGTGCGGATGCCGCAGGGCGCGAGCAGATGCGTCAGAATCTTGCCATCGTCCGCGCCTATGCAGACGGATTTACGCCACAGAGCGATTCCTTGCTCTTTATCGGCGGCACGGGGCTCGGCAAAACGCATCTTTCCAGTGCCATTGCCAAAACGGTCATCGACCGTGGCTACGACGTGCTCTATACCTCGGCGGTCAACATGCTTGCTGATTTTGAGCGGGTAAAGTTCCGCGGCGAGGCGGACGATACCGACCGCTATTTTTCCGCTGAATTGCTCATTATTGACGACCTCGGCACCGAGATGCAGAGCTCCTTTACCGAGACCTGCCTTTACAATATCATCGACACGCGCATCTGCAAGGGTGCGCCCACCGTCATCAGCACCAACCTCGGCGCCAAGGAGCTTTCCGCGCGCTACAGCGAGCGGATCTTCAGCCGCTTGCTCGGTGTGTATAAGCCGCTTTTGTTTGTCGGCAAGGACGTGCGGTTCGAAAAAAGATAACCAAAGCCGCTTCAAAATCTCGGTTTTGAGGCGATCATCACAGAGTAGAGTGATGCGCGTGAAGTGCCGTCCCGACGGGGAGTTGCGGGGCGGACGAAGGCATTTTGCCGCGGTGCATCGCCCGCATCCCGCTGTTAACCCATGATGCCGACGGCATCACCGATTAACAAAAAAGATACGGGCAAGACTATGTCTTGCTCCTATTTTTTGGGAAGCGTTCTAATTCGATTATTTAGGAGGCTTCAATTATGAAAAATCATTCCAAATTTTTGGTGCGCATTGCCGTACTTGCCGCGATCAGCCTGATCCTCGGCAAATTTCTGTCCTTCAAACTGGAGCCGTGGGGGCGCGTCAGCTTCGAAAACCTGACCGTTCTGCTCTGCGGATATCTTTACGGCCCCGTAGCGGGCGCACTCTGCGGCGCGGTCGCCGACCTTGTCGGCTGTCTCGCCTACGGCTATGCGATCAACCCGATCATCACGCTCGGTGCATGCGCTGTCGGTGCGTATGCAGGGCTCTTCGGCGTGCGGGGTGCACTGCAAAAGCCGCGGCTGTGGCTTTCGGTCACGGCGGGGCATGCAGTCGGATCGGTGCTCATCAAGAGCCTCGGTATCTACGTGTTCTATGCAACGCCGCTACCGACACTTGCTCTGCGCGTGCCTATTTATCTCATCACGGGCATTGCCGAATACATCGTACTTGCGCTGTTGCTCCGCAATAAGGGGCTCCGCAAGATCATGCAGTGAGGAAAAAGATGAATTACACAGAGGCTTTACAGTTTATTCATTCGGTCACGTGGATGGGTAGCCGCCCGGGACTCTCGCGCATTACCGAACTTTGCCGCCGCATGGGCAATCCCGAAAAGGGCCTGCGCTGCATCCATATCGCGGGCACCAACGGCAAGGGATCGACCGCCGCGTACCTCACCGCAGTGCTTCGCAATGCGGGCTATCGCGTAGGTACCTTTACCTCTCCTTACGTGCGTACGTTCAACGAGCGTATCGCCATTGACGGGCGCCCCGTCTCCAACTATCTGCTCACAAAGGCAGTCGAGGCGGCAAAGCCGCACGCCGAGGCGATGGAGGACCGCCCCACCGAGTTTGAGCTGATCACTGCGGTCGGCTTTGAGGTCTTTCGGCGCAAAAAGGTGGACGTGGTCGTGCTGGAGGTCGGTCTCGGTGGCAGATACGATTCCACAAACGTTATAGAAGAGCCGCTCTGCTCGGTCATCACGGGTATCGCACTCGACCACGTGCAGATCCTCGGCAGTACCCTTGCCGAGATCGCAGGGGAAAAGGCGGGCATCATCAAGAAGAATTGCCCCACCGTCACCGCGCGTCTTGCCCCCGAGGCGGAGGCGGTCATCGCCGCTGAGGCGGCGGCTGCGGTCTCGTCGCGCACGGTGGTGGATCCCGATCGCATTGCGGTACACAGCGACACGGTCGACGGAATCGTTTTTGATTATAAGGAAAGAAAAGGCATCCGCACCACGCTCATCGGTGGCTATCAGCCGCGCAATATCGCGCTCGTCTGTGAGACGGTGGACGTACTGCGCGGGCGCGGGCTCGTGATTCCCGAGGAGGCACTCTACCGCGGCATTGCCGAGGCAAAATGGCCTGCTCGGTTTGAGCTTTTGCAAAAACAGCCGCCCGTCGTGTTTGACGGTGGGCATAACGAGGAGGGTGTGCGCGCCGCTGTCGAGACCGCAAAGCGCGTGTTCGGCGGCAAGGTCGTGATCCTCACGGGTGTGATGGCAGATAAGGCATACGATACCATGGTTGGGCTGATTGCCCCCATCGCCGCCGAGGTCTTTACGCTGAAGCCCGACAATCCGCGTGCCATGGCGGCAGACGGTCTTGCCGCCGTGTACGCCGCACACGGGGTCAAGGCAACACCGAGCGACACGGTCGCTTCGGCGCTCCGCAAGGCGCGCAAACGCGCCGCCGCACTCGGCCTTCCGCTCCTCATCCTCGGTTCGCTGTATCTGTATAAGGATATTTACAAGCATTTTTAGGGAGAATGCGAGTACCTTTTAAGGAAAGGTACTCGCGCTCCCCAAACCTTTTGTAAAGAAGTATATGAGTAGCCATGGCTACTCATAAAAGAGTTCACTGTTTTTCTTTGGTACTTTCTTTTTAAGAAAGTACGCTCCCGTTTATATCATGATTGCACTTTTGCTTGCTATTATTTATATTGCTTTTATCAGTCTGGGTCTGCCCGATTCCTTGCTGGGGTCGGCATGGCCGATCTTGCATGCGGAGCTCGGCGTGCCGCTTTCCTTTGCGGGCATCGTCACGATGCTCATTTCGGGCGGCACGATCCTGTCCAGTCTGCTTTCGGACAATCTGACCCATCGCTTCGGCGCGGGCAGAGTCACCGCCGTCAGCGTGGGACTTACTGCCGTCGCACTCTTCGGATTTTCGGTTTCGAACGAGTTCTGGATGCTCTGCGTCTGGGCGATCCCCTACGGACTCGGCGCAGGCGCGATCGATGCCGCGCTCAACAACTATGTTGCTATCCATTTTGCCGCCCGCCACATGAGCTGGTTGCACGCGATGTGGGGCGTGGGGGTAACCGTTAGCCCGTATATCATGAGCGCATGTCTTGTTGGCGGACACGGCTGGCAGAGCGGTTATCGCACGGTCTCGGTCATACAGATCGTGCTGACCGCGTTTCTGTTTTTGTCGCTTCCGCTCTGGAAAAAGGGACAGGGCACGGCAAAAGTTTCCGAGAGCCGTCCGCGTGCGAAAAACGTGTTCAAGATCAAGGGTGTCAGCGCCGTTTTGATCTGCTTTTTCGGCTACTGCGCGCTCGAAAGCACCGCAGGACTTTGGGCAAGCAGTTATCTTGTGCTTGCACACGGTGTCACCGAAACGACCGCCGCGCGTTTTGCCGCGCTTTTCTATATGGGAATCACGGCAGGGCGTTTTCTTTCGGGCTTTGTCGCCGATAGACTCGGCGACCGCGCGCTGATCCGTATAGGACTTGGTATCATCTCCATCGGCATCCTCGCTGTGGCGCTTCCGCTCGGCGTCGAGCCGATCGTGCTCGGCGGTCTTGTCGTGATCGGCTTTGGATGCGCGCCCATCTATCCCGCGGTCATCCATTCCACGCCGCGCAATTTCGGCGAGGAGAATTCACAGCGAATCGTCGGCATCCAGATGGCAAGCGCATATCTCGGCAGTACCTTTATGCCGCCGCTGTTCGGCGCGCTTGTCGAGGTGCTCCCCATTGGTATCTATCCTCTCTATCTCGTCGTGTTTGCCCTCCTCATGATCGCCATGAGCGAGCGGCTCAACCGATTGGTGAAATAATAAAACCGCTTGGCGTATGCCAAGCGGTTTTTGATTATGCGAGGATTTTTTTGAGTATCCGTATAATGTCGAGCATGTTGACCTTTCCATCTTCGTCCATATCCGCGCTGCTTTCGGGTTTGCCGTTCAGGACGGATTGCAGAGAGAAAAGGACGTCTGCAACGCTGATCTCTCCATCACCGTTAATATCGCCTTGCTCGATGGAGTCCGGATCCAGCTTTCCGAGAATCTCGGTCTCGGTTTCACTGCACGCCGTGCAGACTCTTGCGCGCTCTCCTTCGGCATGGACGGTGGGCTTTTTCGTGATTGTCCAGTCGCCAAACGAGTGACCGAGTGCAAAGATCTCTTCGTAGTCCAGATCGTATCCGCATACCGAGCAGGAGACGTAGGCTTCCCAACCGGATTCCGTACAGGTCGGTGCCTGCGCCGGATGCTCAACGATAACGTGGTCGAGCGGAGGAATCTGCACAGTATAGGTGTTTCCGCATCCGCAGGAGTAGATGATCTCGCCGAGCTGCGTGCAACTTGCCTCCGCAGTTATCTTCGGGATATAAGGGTGCGGATGCGTACCGATTGCGACAAAGGGAATGTCATATTCCTTGGCAAAGAATTCGGCATAACTGTTCGAGAGACCGTAAATCGTATACTGTCCACTCAAAGCGAAGGAGCCGAGATCCGTTACGCTGAGGGGCAGCGTAACGGCGGTGAGCGACGGATAGAAATAGAAGGCGTTCAGGGGGAGGGATTTAACGCCGTCTTCTACCGTAACTGCCGTGATCTGCTTTTTATATGCGTTCCAGGGCAGATCGTTTGCGGAATACTTGTGGGATGATCCGTAGCCGCGTACACGGACGGTGCCGTCTGCATGCAATGCCCAATAAACACGAGAGCCAAAGACGTCGGAGGCAACGATATCCGTCGTGCCGAGCGAGGTAAAGGAAATACTGTCGAGCGTAGCGCGTTCTTCTGCAGCGCTGCCGCTGTAGCCGCGAAGGGTAAGGGCATCGCAGCCTACAAACGCTTCCTCCGCTACAAGAAGTACGTTCTTTGGAACCGTGAGTGACTGCAGTGCAGTACATCCTTCAAAGGCGTAGGAACCGATTGCAATCAGCTCCTCGGGAAGTGTGACCTCGGAGAGTGTGGTACAGCCGCTGCATGCACCGCCATCTATAAAACGAACGCTGTCCGGAATACAGAGCTTGGTGAGCTTTGCGCAGTTCAGGAACGTATAAGCGCCGATGTATTTCAAATCCTTGGGCAGATCGATTTCGGTCAGCTCGGTGCAGGCGGTAAATACACGGTCTTCGATTTCGGTTACGGTATCGGGAATCGTAATGGAGGAAAGCGCGCTGCAGCTTTCGAAGGCTTCGGAGCAAATGGTGTGTACGCCCGTGGGAATCACAATGCTCTCCAGAGAATCACATTCTTTAAACAGGGATGAGGAGATCAGAGACAGATTTTTTGGAAGCTCGACCGTCTTAAGTGCATCGCAGTTTCGGAATGCCTGGGATTCGATCGAGGTAAGCGATGTGGGCAGCGTGACGCTTTCCAGTACGGTACAGCCTGCAAATGCGCTGAGGTAGATGGATTCTACGCCTTCCTCCAGCACTACGGTATGCAGAGCGGTACAGTTTCGGAATGCATAAATACCGATCGCGCGGATATTGCCGGGGATGGTTACGGAAGTAAGCGAGGTACATCCCTGAAAGACGGATGACTCGAGTTCCGTAAGGCCGCCGGGAATGGAAAGCGAGGTGATGCCCGTACACCCCTGCAAAGCATTGCTGCCAAGCGAGACCAGTGTGCTCGGCAGAGTAAAGTTTTCGAGAATGCATTTGCGGAATGCATCATCTCCGATTTCGGTGACGGTGCCTGCAAAGGTAACGGTTTTTAAGGAAGTGCATTCTGCAAAGAGGAACGTAGGGATTTTGTCAATGCTTTGGGGAAGTTCGGCGGAAAGCAGCGCCTTGCATCCGTAGAAGATACCGCTGCCAAGCGTTGTCAGAGATTCCGGGAAGGTAATTTCTTGCAGGGAAGTACATTCGCGAAAAGCACGGTCACTGATCGTTGTTAGGGTATCAGGTAGCTCCACAGACTGTATAGACGGGCATTGATAAAAAGCATTTTTTCCAATGGAAGTAATACCTTCGCCGATGACGACCTTCCGAAGCTTGGAGCAGTAGGAGAGCCAGGGGCGTGCTGATATGGAGCTTGTTCCGTAATCGGGGATATCACCGTTGCCTGTGATTTTCAGGGTATAGTCGCGGTAGAGAGTCCATGTGACGGTGTCTGTACAGACGCCGGAGTCCAGTACGGTATCCTGACCGATCGCGGTGAAGGAAAAGCCGTTTTGGATCGCGTGCTTTTCTGCCTGGCTCCCCGGATATCCGCAGATCATCAAATCGGCACAGCCTGCAAATGTGCCGACATGGATCTGCTTCGTTGTTTCGGGAATGGTTATCACTTTCAGACTTGAACAGTTGTAGAAGGCGCCGATGGCTAACTCTTTCACGCTTTCGGGGAGGGTGACCTCGGAAAGCAGTATGCAGCCGGAAAAGGCATAGTCGCTGATCTCTTCCAAGCCGTTGGAAAGCTCTGCTTTGACGAGGCTTTCGCAATGATAAAAGGCGCGGTCGGGAAGCCTTTTGACACCGGCGCCTACCGCGGCGGTTTTCATGGAGGAACAACCGTAGAAGACGTTGGTGCCGAGCGCGGTTACTTTGTCGGGGATTACGATAGACTCGAGCGCGCTGCAGCCTCGGAAGGCTTGGTATTCAATATCCGTAAGCGTTTCGGGAAGTGTGACCGTGGTCAGCGCGGAGCAATCCATAAAGGTGTATGCACTGAGTGAGGTTACACCCTCGCCGACAGTCAAGGTTTTGATCTGTGCACGGTAGTTGTTCCACGGAACGGAAAAATCCGCGCTGTAGTAAGTCATTTTGCCGTTGCCCTTGATCTGCATGTCGCCTGTTTCGGTATCAAGAGTCCAACGGACGGAGGTGCCGCAGTATCCGGAGATGGCAGAAACGCTCATTGTGCAGAGAAGTGCAATACACAGACAGAGAAAAAAATACAACTTTTTCATCAAGGATCCTCCTTATGGGAATAATAACAGTATAACAAATTCTATATGGGAATGCAAGAATGAAGTTCTCCGCTTGGAAAACTTGTGTGCAAAAAGCATTATAACACCGTGCGGTGTTATTGTCAACACCAAACGGTGTTATTTTTATATAATCAAGGTACATACTAAATATTGAGGTAAATTGTATGACCTATCGGCGAATACGGGATCTACGGGAAGATGCAGACAAGCGGCAAAAGGATATTGCCGATCTTCTCAATATGCAGCTTACGGTGTATCAGCGCTACGAGCGCGGCGAGAGAGAAATGCCGCTCTGGGCGGCGATCAAGCTTGCGGATTATTATAACGTAACGCTTGACTATCTTGTAGGAAGAATAGATGAAAAATAACGCAAAGCAGAAGTTGCTTTGCGTTATTTTTGTATAACGATCCTTTTGTATTGCATCGGGAGGCGGCTACATCGAGCGCCGCTGTGCGGCGCACCAGTAAGGTCTCGCAAGCGAGCCCTATTCCTTTGCTTCGCAAAGGAGCACCGTTGCTCGCAACGGTTGTCTCCACCAAAACGAAAAGGCACCCATATGGGTGCCTTCGTTTTGGTGGAGACAACTGGAATCGAACCAGTGACCCCTTGCATGTCAAGCAAGTACTCTAACCAGCTGAGCTATGCCTCCGAACAGAGAGATTATAGCACACTCGGTTTGAAAATGCAATAGGAAAATGAAAAATAATTTCAAGAAGAAATCACAACAGCAAAAGCATAGCAAGAATGAGGAGCACGTCCTCATTGCCTTCCTTGCCGAGGAGGAGGGCGATAATTCCGATGAGGAGCAGGTCCTCGTTGTCAAGCCCGTTTCGTTCGCGGTTTTGCAGGGTGCCGAGGAGGCGAAGAAACGGGTTTAGCCCCTCCTTTTGCGGCGGAGGTGCAGGTGGTGCGGGCGGCTTTTCTGCGGACGGCTTTTCCTCGGGCGGTGGAGGTGGCGTCGGCGGCGGCGCGGGAATCGGCGGCGGCTCGGGACGCGGGGGCGCGGGATGCACCACGTCGGGGCGGAACGCCACGCCGCTGTAGTTTTTGGGCACGCTTACGTACAGATCACATCACCTCCGTCAGGATATCCAACAGCCCCGACACCTTGCAGATGTACTCCATTGCCTCGCGGCGGCTGTCCGAAAGAAAGGGCTCAAGCGCTTTAAGCAGTGCGATGCGACGCGCACTGCTTTCTCTGGGCTTTGTGAGCTTATTGAGCAGTCCCGAGAGCATCGCATCTTGCGTGGGTACAGCCACAGGCGCGGATACCTCTTTTTCCTCCTTGGGGGCGGCTTCGGCGGGCGGTGATTCGCTCTGCATTTCCGCCATGACAGGCGCGAGTGCCTCTAAAATGCGGGGAAGTTTTGCCGTGATCTCGGGATTTTGCAGCAGGGAGGCGAGACCGCCGCCCAGCAGATCGGGTGCGCTATTTTCTGCCATTTCTGAACCCCTCAAAAATCTGTTTTGCTTTGGCGATATCCGCGTCGGTCGCGCCGCGCAGGGCAGTGCGGAGCGCATCGAGCGTGGATTTCGCAAATTCGCCCTCTCCGAGTGAAAGTCCCGCTGAAGCGGCAAGCATGCGGATGGCGGCTGAAAGCGAAGCGTCGTCGAGCGACGCGAGCGACGCGAGTGTGTTCTTATCCATTTGCATATCGTTTCCCTCCCAATATATGCGTGGTAATACCAGTGTATGCACAAAACAAGAGAGTGACAAATTGGAAGTTGAAGGGGGCTTGGAACCCCTCATCAGTCACCTTCGGTGACAGCTTCCCCCCGGGGGGAAGCTATTGGTGCGCTGTATTACCTTCCCCCTCGGGGGAAGGTGTCGCATTAGCGACGGATGAGGGGTTTTTCGCAAACAACTTCAAA
>JAZQHV010000012.1:0-3680 GCA_045540755.1 Eubacteriales bacterium | reverse complement strand
CAGCTTTTTTGCCCCCAAACCTTTTTAAAAAAGAAATTGTTTGAAAGACGGGCGTGTACCGGCTTTCAAACTCCTTAAAGGGGCGCGCACGGTTGAGTGCGGCGCGAGCGAACGCCCCTAAACCACTTGAAAATGCTTGCATTTTCAAGTGAGATAACTTCCAATTTATCTTTCTCTTTCAAACTTTGTTACACATTCGCAATGGCCGGTTCTTGGGAAGAGGTCGTAGGGGAACACTTCGCTCATTTTGTAGCCGTGTTCGATGAGAAATTTTGCGTCGCGGGCGAGCGTTTCGGCATTGCAGGAGATATAGACGATCTTCCCGATGCCGAGTTGTGCGATATAAGCGAGCAGACTTTCTACACAGCCCTTGCGCGGCGGGTCGAGCACGACTACGTCGGGAGTAAACGCTCCCTCGGCGGCTTTTGCCGCGTCGAGCAGTTTTTCGGCATCTGCCGCGTCGCCGCAGTAGAAGGATGCGTTGTTAATGCCGTTTAACCTTGCGTTCTCCTTGGCGCATTCGATCGCCGAGGGTACGACCTCGATGCCAATTAGTTTTTTCACCTTATCTGCCATCGAAAGCCCGATCGAGCCGATACCGCAGTAGAGGTCGAGCAGGAGCTCGTCACCTTTGAACGCGGCAAGCTCGGCACCCTTTTTATAGAGTAGTTCGGCGGCATCGTGGTTGACCTGATAAAAGGACTGCGGCGTGATACGCAGGCGCACGCCGCAAAGGATATCCTCAATGTAAGGCTTGCCAAAGAGCAGGCGGTATTCCTTGCCGAGTACGACGTTGGTGTCCTCACGGTTGGTGTTCAGATACAGCGAGGTAATGGCGGGGAATTTTTCGGTCATGCGGGCGACAAACGCTTCTTCATGAGGGAGTGCGTCCCCGTTTGCCACGATGCAGAGCATAATTTCGCCCGTCTGCTCGCCGATCCGCAGATAAATATGACGGACAAGTCCGTTTCCGTTCTCTTCGTCGTAAACGGAAACGTTGTTTTCAAGCAAAAACGTGCGGATCTCTGTGAGAATGGGGGCAAATGCCGCGTTTTGCAGATCGCAGTCGATCGCGTTGAGAACGCGGTGACTTTTGGCGGCAAAAAAGCCGATCACGACGTCGCCCGACGCGTTTTTGCGGACGGGATACTGCCCCTTGTTGCGGTAGTGCGAAAGGGAAGCGTGCGTGAGCGGTGCAACGGTCACGTCGCGCATGCCTTGCTTGACAAAGCTCTGCTTGACAAAGGCTTCCTTTTGCGCTTTTTCATAAAGATAATCGACCGCGCGGAAGGCGCATCCGCCGCAGGAGGCGGCAACGGGACAGCCGTCAGGCACACGGTGCGCCGACGGTGAAAGGATCTCCTCACACCGTGCGACCGCGTAGCTTTTTGCGGTCTTGATGATCTTGATGCGGCAACGGTCGCCTGCGACGGCACCGCTGATGAATACGGCGATCCCGTCGATCTTCGCTACGCCGAAGCCGAGAAAATTCATATCGAGAACGTCCACCTCGTGGACAGAATTTTTCTGTAGCATGGACACACCAACTTTCTTACGGCTATTATACAATATTTTTACATATATTGCAAGCACTACAAAAATCGCAAAAGTCTTGAAAAATGCAGGAAAGTGTTATATAATAAGTTGATATCAGGAAAAAGGAGGACATACGCCATGCAATCACTGCGCGGCTTTTTCATTACGCTTCTGATCGCTCTGCTGGTTTTCGGCGTGTGCGCCTATTTTATCAGTGGCTTTGTCACCGACAGTCTCACGGGGCTTCTCTCGGGGGATACGGAGGAAGAGGTCACCACTGCGGATACCGACGTTTCGGGTGAAACGCTCGCGCCCGTCGTCGAGGACGACGTCGCGGGGGAATCCTTTAACGTTCTGCTAGTGGGTACCGATTACCGTCCCAGTATTCTCGGCGATTATCACCCGAACGTGGCGAGCCAATATCCCAAATTCAACAATTCCGCAAAGCTGATCGGCACGGGCGGCGCACTGCCCGAGTATCCGTATCGCACGGTGCATGCCGATGCGGTCGTTCTGGTCTGCGTCAATAAGGAGAAGCAGGCGTTTACCTACTTGCAGATCCCGTCCTCAATGCAGTTGACCATCGGCGGCGTGACCACCACGGTTGCCGAACTGTATTACGATAAAGGGCTCGACTACTTTGTCAATAAGATGAGCGGTATCACCGGTGTGCAGATCGACTACTACGCCGTCACGAGCATTGAGCAGGTCGCAAACGTGGTCGATGCGATGGGGAAGATCACCTACACCGTCCCTTGCGACATGCAGTATACCGATGAGATCTCGGGGTTGAACATTTCACTTGCGGCGGGCGCGCAAACGCTCGGTGGCAAGGACGTGGCGGGACTGCTTGCTTTTGATGCCTACACCAATCCGGCGCTTTCGCGTGAAAAAACGATGCTTTCTTTTCTGCAGGCGCTTGCACAGAAGATGACGAATATTACTTATCTAAATAAGGCTGCCGGCATTTTTGCAAACGTTTCCAGGTACGTATATACCAACTTCACATCTGCCGATCTTGCGGCAAACCTGGATCTGATCTTCAAGTACGGCGAGTACGCCGTCAACACGGTGGAATATCCCGGTAGTTACTATTATCGCGAGGGCGTACAGTATTTTAACCCGAATCTGCCCGCGGCGATCACCACAATGTCGAAATATAAATAATTATCATATAGGAGCAACATCATGAACAATTCCGAAAAGACAATGGACAAAGTAGTCGCGCTTTGTAAAAACCGCGGCTTCATCTTCCCCGGCTCCGAGATCTACGGCGGTCTCGCAAACTCCTGGGACTACGGTCCGCTTGGCGTCGAATTCAAGAACAACGTCAAGAAGGCATGGTGGAAGCGTTTCGTACAGGAATGCAAGTACAACGTCGGCCTCGACAGCGCGATCATCATGAACCCCGAGACCTGGGTAGCATCCGGTCACGTAGGCGGCTTTAGCGACCCGCTGATGGACTGCCGTGCCTGCAAGGCGCGTCATCGTGCGGACAAGCTGATCGAGGATTACGTTGCGGCAAACGGTCTTAACGACAATCCCGCCGCATGGACCAACGAGGAGATGGCGGCGTACATCGCAGAGAAGGGCATCGAGTGCCCCGACTGCGGCGCAAAGGACTTCACCGACATCCGCAAGTTCAACCTGATGTTCAAGACCTATCAGGGCGTTACCGAGGACTCCAAGAGCGAACTGTATCTCCGTCCCGAGACCGCACAGGGTATCTTTGTAAACTTCAAGAACGTTGCCCGCACCACGCGCAAGAAGGTTCCGTTCGGCGTTTGCCAGATCGGTAAATCCTTCCGTAACGAGATCACGCCCGGTAACTTCACCTTCCGTACCCGCGAGTTTGAGCAGATGGAGCTGGAGTTCTTCTGCAAGCCCGATACCGACCTTGAATGGTTCAAGTTCTGGAAGGACTACTGTGCACAGTTCCTCTACGACCTCGGCATGAAGCCCGAGAACCTCAAACTCCGCGACCACGATCCCGAGGAGCTTTCTTTCTACTCCAAGGCAACGACCGACTTTGAGTATCTCTTCCCGTTCGGTTGGGGCGAGCTCTGGGGCATTGCAGACAGAACCAATTACGACCTCACTCAGCACGCAGAGCACAGCGGTGAGTCGATGGAATACTTCGATCC
>JAZQHV010000011.1:0-9700 GCA_045540755.1 Eubacteriales bacterium | reverse complement strand
TATCGCTGACAGCTCCCTTTACACAAGGGAGCCTTGGTTTGATCGTATTTTAGCCTCCCTTGTGTAAAGGGAGGTGGCGCCGACAGGCGACGGAAGGATTGGTCTATACCAAACAACTTCACTTTCAAATTCCAATTTATCTTGATGATAAGGAGAAAAAATGAAACAGAGAATTACCCTTTACGCCGAGGACGGCATGCTTCTCACCGACGGCGAGATCTGCGGCCGCATTATCCACCTCGCGCTCGGCGCGGACGCATCCGCGTTTTATGAGATCCCCGAGACGGATGCCGCGGAGGATCTTGCATGACCTGGGAGATCGTGGTTGGGCTGATCGCACTCGTCGGCTTCGGCATCAGCGTGACCACGCCGCTTTTGCGGCTGAACACCAGCATCACAAAGCTCAACTGCTCCATCGTATCGCTGAATAAAAATATGGAGGCAAGCGAGCGGCGCATTACCGTACACGGGCGCGAGATCGACGCACTCGACCGCCGTGTCACGAGATTGGAGGTGGGCGAGCATGATCATTCCGTTTGCCACTGATCGCGTCAAGCTCACCTCGCCCTTCGGCACGCGCACGCTCGGCGGCAAGACCGAGACCCACGGCGGCTATGACCTCGTCGGTATCGGCTCGCATACCGTCACCGCCGCCGTCGGCGGCAAGGTCGTGCGTTCCCGCATCGTCACCGACCGCCGCGATGCCACCTGGCAGTGGGGCAACTACGTCTGCATCCGCACCGACGCGGGGCAGTACCACTACTATTGTCACCTCGCCTCCCGCGCCGTCACCGAGGGGCAGACGGTCGCCGCCGCCGACACGCTCGGCGTGATGGGCAACACGGGCTATTCCTTCGGCGCGCACCTGCATTTTGAGGTGCGTTTGGCGGACGGAAAGACCAAACTCTCGCCCGAGACCGTCCTCGGCATCCCCAACAAGACGGGGAACTACGCCGTCACCGCGCTGGAGCGCGACCTTGCCGTGCTACAATGTCACGGGGTAACGAATTCGCCCGATTACTGGGTGAAAACGGCAAAGACCGTGCGCTATCTGCCCGAATTGCTCCACAATATGGCGGAGGCGCTCGAATGAGGATTATTTTTGAGAAAAAGGAACGAAAGTTCGTGCAGTTTTCCAAGCGTTGCCTCGCCGCCATGATCCTCGTCTGGTTTGTGGGCGCGCTGTACGGCATTTTTGCTGTCACGTGGCAGCTTGCCGTGCGGGATATCGCCGCGCTCGGCGACCTGCTCCTCTATATCGGCGCACCCATGACGGGCGGCATCGTCAGTTACATGCTCAAAAGCGCTTGGGAAAAGCAAAAGGAAGGAGAAAGTACATGAATTGGAAGGAAAAATTCACCAGCCGTAAGTTTCTGCTTGCGGCAGGCGGCCTTGTCGGCGGTATTCTGCTTGCCTGCATGGGCAGTGTCACCGAGGGCGTGACCGCGGCGGTCACCTCCGTCGTAGGCTACCTTGCCGCCGAGGGTCTCATCGACCTCGCCGCCGTCCGTTCCTCCTTCGAGGAGAAATAACCGCGGGAAACCGTAAGCCGTCCTGCGTCCTCGCCAAAACGTACTGTGCGGAGCAGAAAAAACAAAGCCTGCAACCACAACGGTTACAGGCTTTAAGAATCAGTTTTTCAGTGCGGTGATCGGTACTACATACACGCCGTCCGGTCGCTGATATGCTGCATTGGACAGACCGCAGATTACGCAGAGCACGCTCGGAGCTTTGCCGCCGGAGCTTTCAAACGCATCCCGGATAGCAATAAGGCTTTCTGCCGCCGCGTCAATTTGATTTGCTCCAAGCTTGATTTCAAATGCACACCATTTTCCGTCTTCAAGCTCTATCACTGCGTCAATTTCTCTTCCTGCGTAGTCCTGATAATGGAAAACGTTTGCCCCGAAGGATTCGGCATAGATTTTGAGGTCTCTTTCGCAGAGTGCCTCAAACATAAAGCCAAAGGTTTCAAGATCGCCAATCAGTCTGTCGGGAGTCGCTTTCAAAAGTGCACATGCGAGTGCCGGGTCGCAAAAATGTCGCTTCTCCGCCTGTTTTACCCTGACAGAAGAGCGGATGTTTGCAGAAAACGGCGGTTGGTTATCGAGCAGAAAAAGACGGTTGAACACGTCAAGATAGGTTGCTATTGTATCGGAGTCAATCGTTTCGTCATCTACCTCGCGTATGTCGCTGAGCAGTTTTTGCTTTGAAACGGTTGTGCTTTCGTTTCGCGCGAGCGAACGTAGCAATAAACGCATTTTACCCACGTCATACTTTTTATCGTCAATTCTCTGTGAGTCGTCATCAAGAATGGCATCAAGATATGACATCGGCAAAAGGGATGCGTTTTCGATAGGCACGTTAAGATTACCGGGCCAGCCGCCTCGCACAATATAATTTGCGAGATTGCGAAGATCTACCTCGCCGGTAAGCGTGGCGGTCATTTGTCCGTTGCAGAGTGCCTCCAGCGAAACTTCGCCGCTTGACTCCCCGGATTCGTATAAGGACATTGTTCTCATACGCAGCTTGCCAATTCTGCCGGCACCGCTATGAAGAACGCCTTTTCTCTTGGGCGTGGATGAGCCGGTCAGAATGAACTGCCCCTTCTTCGCTCTTTGGTCTACAGTGTAACGAACGGCATCCCAAATCGGCGTAACTTCCTGCCACTCGTCAAGGAGTCTCGGAGTTTCGCCTTCAAGTACAATTGACGGAGACATCTCTGCAAGATTTCTGTTTTGAAAATTGTTTGCAGGATCACCAATTAAGAATTCGCTGTTACTATGATAAGATGATGTCCATGTTTTTCCGCACCACTTAGGGCCCTCGATGCAAACTGCACCAAAGGTGTCCAGATATTTTTTAACAGTGCTATCAATAACACGCGGTTTATACTTGGCTTTGTCGGCAATTTTTTTCATGGGTGCACCTCCAAAGGTATCGGTGATATTATTATACCCAATTCGGTGATATTTTACAAGTCCATTCGGTAATATTTTTGAAATTCATTCGGCGATATTTTTCAAAAACTTCTGAAAACCGCATTTTTAACCGTTTCTGCACCACTGAAGGTACACCTTTTATGTTAGAATACGCTTGAAGGACGCAAGAACTTTAGACCAAGCGTATACCAAGAGCTTTGCGCATGTTTCTCCATTGCGATTTTCAATAGTTTTTGTTATCGCCGCAGAAGGCTCCCCCGGAGCCTTCTGCCCTCCGTCCCGCGTAAATAAAAAGCAGGATGGCAAATGCCATCCTGCTTTTTGCGAGATCAGTTCGTTTTTTCCATGTTGTCCAATGCGTATTTGCAGCATTGCAAAACAAGGTTGTTAAAGGAAATATTATTCTCGCCTGCGGCGTGAGAGAGACGTTCAAACAACTCTTCGGTAAAGCGAATGGTTCTTTGAACGTTTGCCGATTTTGTGCCTTTGTCTATTTGAAACATATAACCGCTCCTATAATCATGTTATGATTATATTTTAGACATATTCTTGCAATAAATATATATTCATATTAAGACTTTACAAAAGACTCATAATATGATATCATAAATGCAATCAAATCAAAAGGAGGACTGTATGTCGGAATTTTGTGAAGCATGTTGGAACGAGATGTTCGGAGATGTTGAAGGCGACGATGTAGAGCATGTTCTCTCCAAGGAGTTGGAGCTGTGCGAGGGATGTGCGGAGTATAAGCATGTCGTCATCGGAGAAAAAGGCGCGTTTTATTTTATGAATATACGCTTTCCGCCAAAACCGTGGGCGTATATATGCATTCCGCTGTATTTCCTTTTTCGGCTGCTTATACTGCCATATTTGATTTTCCAAGAGCACAAGCAAAATAAAAAGCAGGATGACTAAAAGTCGCAGTTGTCACGCGTGGCCCTCGGCGCCCGTGGCGGGGGCTGTCTCCAAAGCACGGGTGCTCTGTGCTCCAAAGCGAGTTCCCGTAGCCAAAGTCCGCGCCGCAGAAGGCTCCCCCGGAGCCTTCTGCCCTCCGTCCCGTGTTCGGGACTTTGGGGGCACGCGCGTTCGAACTCTGCACACAGAAAATAAAAAGCAGGATGGCGAATGCCATCCTGCTTTTTCTGGTCGGGGTGACGGGATTCGAACACGCGACCTCTACGTCCCGAACGTAGCGCTCTACCAAACTGAGCCACACCCCGAAGTTTATTACCACAATATTATAACAAAGGGAATTCGGTTTGTCAACCGTTTTTTTGTCACATTTTATTTTACTTTTTTTCTATACCTATTTACAAGTGTATATTGTTGTGATAAAATAAATTGATACAATATATTGTATAAGGAGATTCTTGCAATGAAATGTCCGGGCTGTGGTTTTCCCGAAAGCAAAGTCATCGATTCGCGCCCTGTCAGCGACAACAATAGCATACGCCGCCGCCGCGAATGTCTGGAATGCAAGCGCCGCTTCACGACCTACGAGGTCATCGACTCGGTGCAGATCATCGTCATCAAAAAGGACGGTAGCAAGGAATTCTTCGACCGCATGAAGATGGAGAGCGGTCTCATCAAGGCGTGTCAGAAGCGCCCTGTGGACGCGACGGCGCTTGCCGCGGAGATCGAGGCGGAGTTGCAAAACTCCCTGCGCTCGGAGATCACGACCACCGAGCTCGGCGAGATCATCATGGACAAGCTGAAGAAGCTGGACGCGGTCTCCTACGTGCGATTTGCATCGGTATACAGAGAATTCAAGGACGTAGCTACCTTTATGGAGGAGCTCGAACAGCTGAATAAGTAATCAGCAAAAATCCGGTCGGACAAAACGGAAAGTCCGGTCATGTGTTTGGAGGAAGTGCCTTCGCCGTCGGAACGGAAAGACGGAGAGGCGCGGAGAAAGATGGAAATAGAATTTGTAGCAACCTGCCTGTTCGGTCTGGAGCATTTTCTTGGGGAAGAGATCGACCGACTCGGCTACCGCCGCACCGAAACGATCGACGGCCGTGTTACCTTTGTCGGTGACGAGCGTGCCATTGCGCGCTGTAACATCTGGCTACGCTGTGCGGAGCGACTGTACATCAAGATGGGCTCTTTCCGCGCGCGCACCTTCGGCGAACTGTTCGAGGGCACCAAGGCGCTGGAATGGGAGCGATTTATCGGCAGAGAGGATGCGTTCCCCGTCAAGGGGCACTCTGTCAAGAGCAAGCTTTTTTCGATTCCCGACTGTCAGAGCATCGTCAAAAAAGCGGTCGCACAGCGACTGGACAACGAATACGGGATGTGCTGGTTCCCCGAGACGAAGACCAAGTACCAGTTAGAGTTTTTTATTCTCAAGGACATCGCCACGCTGATGATCGACACCTCGGGAACGCCCCTGCACAAGCGCGGCTACCGCGCGATCGCGGGTGCGGCACCCCTGCGCGAAACGCTTGCCGCGGCGCTGGCACTCAACTCCCGTCCGCGCGAGAACGTACTGCTTTGGGACCCCTTCTGCGGCAGTGGCACGATCGCGATCGAGGCGGCGATGATCATGAAAAATCAGGCACCGGGACTCTTCCGCCGCTTTGCGGCAGAGGAATTTGCGGTCTGCCCGCGGGAGATCTGGGCAGAGGCGCGCGAGGAAGCGCGCTCGATGATCCGTCCCACCGCGTTTGAGGCGTTTGCCTCGGATATTGACGAGAGCATGGTCACCCTCGCGGCAGAGAATGCCGAGCGTGCGGGCGTCAGCGACGTTGTGCGCACCTTTGCGGCAGACGCACGTACCATCCGCACGGGCGGACGGCGCGGCACCATCGTCTGCAACCCGCCTTACGGCGAGCGCATGGGCTCTATGGCGGAGATCGAACAGCTCTACACGCAGATCGGGCGGCACTTCCGCACGCTGGCACCGTGGCAGGTCTACGTGCTCACCTCCTATGAGAAATTCGAGCGCCTGTACGGCAAGCGCGCCGACAAGGTCCGCAAGCTGTACAACGGCATGATCCCCTGTAACCTTTACCAGTATTTCAAATTTGATAAAGAATAAAAAAGTCGCCGAAAGGCTACTTTTTTTGCCGACAACGGAGCGTTCGCCTACAATTTCTCGCCTCTTCCACGATTTCCCGTAAATCTAACAAAGCGCGCGCACTTTTCTTACAAGCGGCTGACAGTTCCCTTACAGGAATTGTCCGCCGCCCTTTTTTACGCTATGATAGACCACGGCGGACGTGCAACCGCCAAAATACATCAAAAAAGGAGAACGCACATGAGAAACTTCAAAAGATTTCTCTCCCTGATGCTCGCGGCGCTGATGATGCTCGGCGCATGCGTTTTCAGTGTGGGCGCGGCAGAGACTGCCGACTACACCGACGCGGCGGCAAGCCTTGCGGCGATCGGCGTGCTGAAGGGCGACGAAAACGGCAATCTGATGCTCGACAAGAGCGTCACCCGTTATCAGGCGGCGCTGTTCTTCGTTCAGGCAATCACCGGCAAGACCGACCCCTCCGTATGGAACGCAGACAAGAGCGCCATTTTCACCGACGTGCCCGAGTATGGCACGGCGATCGACTATCTGCATGGCCTCGGCCTCATCATTGGACGCGGCGACGGCACTTACGGATACAACGATCCGCTTACCTATCAGGACATGCTCACCATTGCGGTGCGCGTGCTCGGCTATGAGACCGAGGATATGCAGTACCCCTACGGACACGTCCTTGCGGCACAGAAGCTCGGACTCACCGACAATCTGAACGTGGTCAGCTTCCGCGCAGAGATGAGCCGCGGCGAGACCGCACAGCTCATCTGGGATATGCTCGGCACCGAGATCGCATTCACCGACCCGCTCACGGGTGAGATCATCTACCCCGGCAAGGAGGACGAATCCGCCTACGGCGCACTCCTCGGCCCCGGCAAGATCGTCCGCGAGACGTATCTGGAGCGCGCAGGCTTTGCCAGTGGCAAGCTTGTGGTCACCGTCAAGGCGTATAACGAGGCGAAAAAGGGCGAGGACTACGACACCGTCACCGTTACCTACGGCGGCAGTGACTACACCCTCCGCGCAAGCGACCTGCACCTGACGCAAGAGACGCCCAAGATCACCTACTTAGGACTTCCCATCACCCTCTACGTCAACTGCAAGGCAGAGGACTTCTTTGCAAAATATGACATCGACGGCGAGGGCGATACCCGCGTCGTGCTGGTCAACACCGATGCGCTCACCGACGTGGAGAACCTCGGCGACGCAGGCAGCATCCGCGTTTACGACGACTTCCTTTCGCTCGGCGGCGTCAAGTACGCTTTCGATAAGTACGAGACCGTCTTTTACAGCTTTGGCGACAAGGGCTGGCAGGCGGATAACGGCGAGGCGTTCAAAAACGCATTTGCCTACAGCGAAAAGGACGGCTACGTAGGCACAAATTCGAACGGTGCCGTCCGCTACGTCGTCCGCGAGACCAAGGAGGACGGTGAAACGACCAAAACGCTTCATATTTATTATATGCCCTATGCGTTCGGTCAGTATTTCGTCCGCACGCTGAAGGATGCTACCACAGGTAAGAACGCGCAGTTCATCACCCTCGGCACCTACGAGGCGACCCGCGTGGAGAATCCCGACGGCGAGATGTCGAACTTTGTCGAGTATCTGCTCGGCACGTCGCAGAAGGTGACCTCGGCGACCGTAAGCGTTTCGGGCAGAAACGGCGAAAAGGCAAAGACCGCGACCGTTTCGGGCGAGGTCAAAAACGGCGAATTCATCTTCTACCACTACAATGCGGTGGATAACGTCCTCACCGTTACCGCAAACCACGGCGGCTACCGCTACGGTAAGCTGACGGGCACCTCCGCGGCAAAAGAGACCGTCCGTATCGACGGCGAAAACTACGGCTTCGGCTTTGCGGGCGCCATGGACGCGGACTACGCGACCTACGCGGCAAACGTCGAGAACATCAAGTCCATCATTTCCGCATACGAGGGCGAGAATAACGTAAAATACGTCCTCGCAGGGGATAACGTTGTCTACCTCGCCGCGCACGACGGCACGGAGACCGCACAGTCGCTTGATTTTGCGATCCTGTCGCTGGATCCCGCATTGCTTGCCGACCTCATGGACGTGCGCGTGGACAAGCTTACCTACACCGCCGACTTTGTGCTCGATAAGAGCGGCAACGTCGCTGTTGCACGCCTCAACGCGGCAAACGGCAAGTGGGAGCTTGCTTCCATCGACCGCTTCGGTCTCGGCTACGACGCGACCGAGGAGGACTACGCGACCGAGGGCGATCTCGGCGAGTATGCAAAGTATGTCGAGCTGACGGGTGACGGCTTCACCCGCTACGCGGACTACGTCCGTATGCGCGACGCACTCGGCAAAGGCGGCATCTTTGCTGTCACCGCCGAGAAGGACGGCGTGCTGAACGTCGGCGAGGCTTCGGGCGCTGTCGAATTTGCGACGGTTGCCGAGGGTCTCGAGTTCTCGGACGTAACGAACAAGACCAACAAGATCAAGGCGGACCCCGACGCATCGGTTGAGGCGACCCGCGTCGCTCTTACGGACGGTACGGTCATCGTCATCGTGGACGGAGAGGGCAACGTCGGCGTGCGCCACGGTGTACAGAAAGCGAAGTACACGGTAAGCGGCTCGGCTGACTTCTATGCGGCATCCTCCTCGCTGATCGTGGCGGTCATCCGTGAGCCTGTGTTTGCGGGCGACTTTAGAGACGTTTCCGACTGGGGCGAGAGCCTTGCGGCAACGACCGAGGAGACCTACTACGTCGCCCTCGATTCTTCCGAGAGCGTCATCGAGGCAAACGGCGCGGACGCAGAGAAGAAGTACACGGTCACCGTGACCGACCTCTTCGATCTCCGTACCCTCACCGTGATCTCGGAGATCAGCTTCCTGAGCGACAATGCAGTATCGCTTGACCTTGCAAAGCCGCTCCACGCGGATGAGCAGGGCGTACTCAGCACGGCAGACATGTCGGTTGCAGAGGCGTTCAAAGCGGCAGTTCTGCTGAATGGCGCGGAGGAGGACGTTACCTACCGTGAGATCGCTCCCGAGAATATGCAGTTCATCGACGGTGACACCGTCAAGGTCACGGGTGGCGCACTGAGCCTGCCGAACGTGCTTGCAGGTGTGAACGCACACGTGGTCACCATTGATACCACGGGCATCGACCGCGAGGACTACGACTTCGACCGTCTGGCACTGAACGTTGCCTACGATGCGGAGAACGGTCTTGGCGGCAACGAGCTTGAGATCTCGGAGGACCTTGTCGGCTATGAGTATCTGCTGTACGGCGACCGTGTCGAAACGGTTACCGAGCCCACCGCAGGCGTGCTGGATCAGTTTATCCTGAATGCGTCGGGCGCAGAGATCCTCGTTCCCGAGATGGATTCCGACACCTACGAGGGTGCGGTATCGATCACCGTAAGCCTGAAGATCCTTGGCGCATACGATGCGGACACAGGTGTCCTCACACTGTACGTGGCAAAGATCCTTGCAAAGTAAAAACAAAAAAGCACCCGAAAGGGTGCTTTTTTTAGTGAAGAGTGAAGAGTGAAGAGTGAAGAGAAAAGGTGGATTTTTGCCTTTGGCAAAAATCAGAGATAAATTGATAAATTATAGTTTGAAACATAGTTGGCTTCCCCTTGAGGGGAAGCTGTCGCGTGAGCGACTGATGAGGTGTAGGACTCGCACGAGTCCGTCTTGTAAAGGGTAACGCCGCTGCGGCGGCTACACCTCATCCGATGCCTTCGGCATCACCTTC
>JAZQHV010000010.1:0-9961 GCA_045540755.1 Eubacteriales bacterium | reverse complement strand
TTCTCTTTCTGAAGCCGTGTTCCTTTTTTCTCTGGCGCTTTTTAGGCTGATAGGTTCTAAGCATTACGGATTGCACCTCCTTGCAAGATTTCGGAAGCGATAACTTCGCGTGTATTCACAATAAGACAACCTATATTATATGGAAACCTTATGCGTTTGTCAAGTGTTTTTTGAAAATAATTTCGAGCCGCGCGCAAACGCGGCTCGAAAAGTGCTTTATTTCAACTGTTCTGCGAGCAGTTCTGCCGCGGCTGCGAGTGCTTCCTCTACCTTGGAAACGTCTGCGCCGCCTGCCATTGCGCCGTCGGGACGTCCGCCGCCCTTACCGCCGGTGATGGCTGCGACAGCACCCACGAGCTTGCCTGCGTGTGCGCCGAGCTTGACTGCCTCTGCACCTGCGCATGCCGCAAACTGGAGCTTGCCGCCGTCCACTGCCGCGATCACGGCAACCGCCTTTGCGCTCTGCGCTTTGAGCTCATCGCACATCGAGCGTGCCGCCTGTGCATTGCCGTCGATCTTGGCGGTGAACAGTTCGGTGCCGCCGACCTCTACGAATGCGATGTTTGCAAGCGCATTCTGCGAAAGTTTTGCGTTTGCCGCCTCCAGTTCCTTCTTGAGATTCTTGATCTCATTTTGGAGTGCCGCCGCGCGTGCGGGATTGTCGTGTGCATTGGTTGCTTTCAGCTCGCGAGCGGTCTCTGCCGCGATTCTTTCACTCTCGGTGAGAAGCGCGAGTACGCCGAGACCCGTGGTCGCGGTGATACGGCGAACGCCTGCCGCTACCGAGGACTCGGAAACGATCTTAAAGAGACCAACCTTTGCGGTGTTGGATACGTGCGTACCGCCGCAAAGCTCGGTGGAGTATTCGCCCATCTTGACCATGCGTACCTTGTCGCCGTACTTCTCGCCGAAGAGCGCCATTGCGCCCTCTTTCTTTGCGGTTTCGGCGTCGGTCACCTTGGTGACGACCTCGGCACCGTCGAGGATCGCCGCATTGACGAGCATTTCGACCTTAGTGATCTCCTCTGTGGTCATTGCCGCAAAGTGCGTGAAGTCAAAGCGGCATTCTTTTTCGTCTACGTAGGAGCCTGCCTGCTCTACGTGGTTGCCGAGCACCTTGCGCAGTGCGCCCTGCAACAGATGCGCCGCGGAGTGGTTGCGGCGGATGGTGTCGCGACGCTCTGCGTCAACGGTCGCGGTTACGGTGTCGCCCACCCTCAGCGTGCCGTTTTCAACGTGGCAGATATGGAGGTAGATGCCGTCGGTCTTCTTGGTGTCGAGAACTGTCAGCGTTGCATTTTCGGTGGTCAGTACGCCGGTGTCACCGACCTGACCGCCGCCCTCGCCGTAGAAAGGCGTTGCATCGAGCACGACGGTGCAGTCGCCCTCGTTGATCTCGGAAAGCTCGTTGTCGCCGTCGATGATGGCGAGTACCTTTGCCTTCGACTCAGCGGTCTCATAGCCGACAAAGTCGGTCTTTGCAAGGGCAGAGAGCAGGGTCTTGGAGGACTCGCTCCAACCGCCGATGTTCTTGCGATTTTCTCTTGCCAGCTTACGCTGTGCTTCCATCTCTGTCTTGTATTTCTCCTCGTCGATGGAGAGACCCTTTTCCTCCGCGATCTCACGGGTGAGGTCTACGGGGAAGCCGTAGGTGTCGTACAGCTTGAACACGTCTGCGCCGTCGAGGACGGTCTTGTTTTCTGCCTGCGCTTTTGCGATCATGTCGCTAAGGATCGCAAGACCTGCGTCGATGGTGGTGTTGAAGCGGTCTTCTTCCATGGAGATGACCTTTTTGATGTAATCCTGCTTGTCGGCAAGCTCGGGGTATGCGCCCACGTTCAGCTCGATGACCACGTCGCAGAGGTCGGAGAGGAATGTGTGGTTGATGCCGAGGAGCTTCGCGTTTCTTGCGGCACGGCGCAGGATGCGGCGCAGAACGTAGCCGCGTCCCTCGTTGGAGGGGATAACGCCGTCGCAGATCATGAAGGTTGCCGAACGGATATGGTCGGTGATGATACGGATGGAGATGTCGTTTGCCTTATCGTCGCCGTACTTCTTGCCTGCCACTTCGCAAACGGTGTCGAGGATCTTGCGCACGGTGTCTACCTCGAAGAGGTTGTCCACGCCCTGCATGACGCAGGCAAGACGCTCCAGACCCATACCGGTATCTATGTTCTTCTGTGCAAGCTCGGTGTAGTTGCCGTTTCCGTCGTTGTTGAACTGGGAGAATACGTTGTTCCAGATCTCCATAAAGCGGTCGCACTCGCAACCCGGCTTACAGTCGGGGCTGCCGCAACCGTACTTGATGCCGCGGTCGAAATAGATCTCGGAGCAGGGGCCGCAGGGACCGCTGCCGTGCTCCCAGAAGTTGTCTGCCTTGCCAAGGGGAATGATCTTCTCGGCGGGCACGCCCATCTTCTTGTTCCAGATCTCAAATGCCTCGTTGTCCTCTTCGTAGATCGAGGGATAGAGGAGGTCTGCGGGGATCTCCAGCCACTCGGTGAGGAATTCCCATGCCCACGGGATCGCCTCTTCCTTGAAGTAGTCGCCGAAGGAGAAGTTGCCCAGCATCTCAAAGTAGGTGCCGTGGCGCGCGGTCTTGCCCACGCTCTCGAGGTCAGGCGTACGGATGCACTTCTGGCAGGTGGTCACGCGCGTTCTCGGCGGAACGACCTCGCCCGTGAAGTATTTCTTCATCGGTGCCATGCCCGAGTTGATCAGGAGCAGGGATTTGTCGCCCTGCGGCACGAGCGGAAAGCTCGGCAGGCGCAGGTGCCCCTTGCTCTCGAAAAAGGAAAGGTATTTTTCTCTTAAATCATTCAGGGACGTCCATTTCATGGTTCTGATATCCTTTGCGATTGATATTATTTTTTACAACATATTATTATAGCACTATGAAAATCGGATGTCAACTGTTTTGTAGGCAAGCGAGAAATTGGAAGTTGTTTGGCAAAGAACCCCTCATCACCCGCTCCGCGGGAGCTTCCCCCCAGGGGGAAGCTATTCGTGCGCTGTAATACCTTCCCCCTCGGGGGAAGGTGTCGCGTTAGCGACGGATGAGGGGTTTGCTCCCATTCAAACTATAATTTATCGCTCTGCTTGCGGCGGGAGCAAGCCCCCGCCCTACAATTTATCGCTCTGCTTGCGGCGGGAGCAAGCCCCCGCCCTACGGTTTAGCGCTCTGCTTGCGGCGGGAGCAAGCCCCCGCCCTACGGTTTAGCGCTTCGTGCCAAAAACAAAAAGACCGCCGAGGCGGTCTTTTTATATTTACTGTGCGATGGCGGGGACTTCACCCGAATCGTAGATGTTGACCGAGGCAGTCATGCCGTTCATCACGGCATCCTGCATGATGCGGATGTGCACGGTGTAGTCCTTGTACGCCTCGGGGGAGTCTGCAAAATCACCAACGGTGATGTCGGCGGGGGATTCCGAGTAGTTTCTGTACGAGCCCCAGCCGCTGCCGTGCTCGTTGCTCTTGAACTCGTAGACGTAGCTTGCGCCTGCGGGGCAAACGCCCTTGTAGTTGAGCACGTAGCTACCGTTGTTTTCGTCGTAGACGACCTCTGCCGAAGGCAACGTGAGCGTGCCCGCCACGTTGACGGTGAAATTGCAATCGGCAATGTACTGCTTGGCGGCGCCGTCTGCAAAGCGGATGATGCGCACCTTGTTGTAGGTGGTAGTGTCCTCCACGGAGATATACTCGCGGTTACCGAGCGCGACCGAGGTGGATCCGTAGACCTTCTTGCCGACCCACGTTTCGCCGCCGTCCGCAGAGAAGTGTACGAAGAACTGTTGCCATGCATCGGCATCGGCAGGGGTGTATGCAAAGGCGGGGACGCCGTTGACCGCCTTGAAGCCCGTTTCGGTGAAGATCGTGTTGTCGGTAATGGGGGCATCAAAGGTCAGCTTGCTCCAATCGGAGTAGGTCGTGTAGGCAAAGGTCGCGGTGAGCGTATCGGTGACGGTGCCCGCATCAAAGCTGATCATGCGGAAGTAGGAATCGGGGTCGGGATCGTGGAGGCGGACTCCTGCGCCTGTCTGATCGCGATCCAGGCTGAAAGAGGAGTGCCAATCGGTCATCGAGGGCGTGTCTGCCTCGTACATCGTCACGGAGCCGTCGGTCGGCAGACCCGAGTAATAGAAGGCATACTGCCCGTCGCCGAGCGTGTAGGTGTGCAGGGTGGCGGTGCCGCGGTTTGCGGTAACGGTGAGGGAGCAATCCGCCTCAAAAACGCCGTCCTCGTATTCGCCGTCCGGATCGGTGGAGACGATGCGCAGCTTTGTATAGGTGCCTGCCGCAACGTCGGTGTTGCGGAGGGAGAAACGCAGTCCGTAGGAGGTGGCAAGCGCGCCCGTCCATTCGCTGCCGTTGTACAGATACAGTTTGTGTACGGGAGTTGCAAGGGTGCCGGGTTCGTCAAATTCGACGTACACGTTGTTGTACGAAGCTGCGAACGCAACGTTTTCCACCGCGGGGATGGTGTTGCCGTAGTCCTCTACGGCAAAGGCAAAGCGACTTTCGGAAACGCCGTAGCCGTAGGAGGCGCGCACGTCCCAGGCGGGGACGGTGTAGAGGCGCACTTTGTCGTAGACACCTGCGGGGAGGGAGTTTACAGCGTACATGTCGCCTTCGATCATGCCGATGTAGATCCACTCTCCGCCCAGCTGATGGAGATACAGCTCGCTGTAGGTGGCAAAATCGTAGTCGGGCGTATCCCATGCAAGGCAGTTGTATGCATCAATGTGCAAGTTGCTTGCCGCGCCAAGGCGCATGTCGGCGGGGTACTCGGTGAGGGCGACGCGCTCCGAGCCGACGGTGGTGACCGTCAGCGCGTTGTTTTCACCGACGGTCACGCTCTTCGAATGTGCAATTCCCACTTCGGCAACGTCGGCAAGGCTGTAGCCGTCGTATTCGTACAGGTCGGAAACGGTGCTGCCCGCATCCATCCGGTTCTGGAACGCCATTTTGTTGCCGTCTGCATCATAGAAAGAGAGGACGTAGGCGGAGGGGAGTTCCTCGGAGAAGAACACGCCGCCGTAGCCGCCGAGCGGCTCATAGTATGCGGCTTCAAGATTCACGGTCGCATCGGTATGCTCGACGGAGATCGTTTCGGTGTATTCGGAGAGGGTGTTTCCGTCTGCATCGTATGCATAAACGGTTGCGGTGTCATAGTTGACGTCGGGGAGCAGACGCTCAAGACCGATGTACTCGCAGTATTCGGCATTTACAGGCCATCCGATGCGTCCCTCGTCGTTGCCTTCCTCGCAAAGCAGGAGCATGTAGCGGTCAATGCCGGTCTCATCCGCAGGCGGGGTGATCGTGAACTTCAGATACGTGCCGCTCGGCGAGAAAGCGATATCCTGCACGGTGGGAACGGTGGGCACTTCGGGCTTTTCGATCAGCGGCTGGGGACGGCCGGCAAGGATCTTGTCGGCATCAAAGTTTTCAAAAAAGGTCTTGGCGGGGCGCGGCACGGTCATGGTGACCTCTTCGCCAACGAGGGCATCAAAGTCGGTGTCCTCGGTGAGACCGAGCGTGGCGAAAGGAACGGTAAAGCTTTCCAGCATATCGCCCGAAAGGGTAACGGTCTCGGTCTCCTTGTCTACGGAGACCATCATGACCTCGACAGGCTCGCTCTGCGTGGTGGTCTTGGCGGTGCGCAACACCTGCAGAAGGTTCGAGTCGGTCTCGGGATCGTTGAGGATAGCGCGCAGGATCAGGAGCACGTCTTGTACGTTGATCTTGCCGTCCTCGTTTGCGTCGTAATAGCCGTAGTCGCCGGGGGTCGCCGCAAGTGCGGAGAGGGCGAGCAGACTGCAAAGCAGGAGTATGGAAAGAGCGCGCAGTAAATGGTTCATAAATACCTCCGTGAAAAAAGGGTTCTGAATCAGTATAGCATGCCGGATACGACATGTCGTACTTTGTCCGCGAATCGCGTTTTTTTGTCCGCGAAAGGTCCGATTTATTCATTATATCACGGGTCTGTCGTGAAGTCAACGCAATTCGGGGCATACTAACGGTAAAAAGGAGGTCACTATGTGTACTGCGATCGTGTATAAAAACTTTTTTGGGCGGACGCTCGATCTCGAGCGTTCTTACGGCGAGTGCGTGGCGGTCACCCCCCGTCATTTTCCGCTGGGCTTTTGCCACCTGCCGCCTTTGAAAACGCATCATGCGCTCATCGGCATGGCGGCGGTGGAGGGCGGCGTGCCTTTGTATTTTGAGGCGGTAAACGAGCACGGACTCTTTGCCGCGGGCTTGAATTTTCCGCATTTTTCGCACTACTTTCCACCGCGGGCGGATAAGAGCAACGTCGCCTCGTTTGAGCTTATTCCGTGGTTGCTCGGACGGTGTAAAAGTCTTGCCGAGGTGCGCACACTGCTTGGCAACGTGTGCATTTGCGACACCGCGTTTTCGGCGGCATTGCCGCCAACGCCCTTGCACTGGCTTATCGCGGACAAAACGGGAGCGATCGCGGTGGAGTCGGTCGCCGCGGGGCTTTTTGTATATGAAGATCCCGTGCGCGTGCTGACCAACAGCCCGCCGTTTCCCTATCACATGACGCATCTTGCCGACTATATGGGCGTGTCGCCCCTGCCGCCGCAAAATTGCTTTGCAAAAGGGATTTCCCTGCATGCCTACAGCCGTGGCATGGGCGGCATGGGGCTTCCCGGAGACCTCTCCTCGGCATCCCGATTCGTGCGCGCCGCGTTTTTTAAGGAAAATTCGCTTTCCGAGGGGGAGGGCGACCTCGCGCAGTTCTTCCACGTTCTCGGCGCGGTCTCGCATCCGCGCGGCAGTGTGCGCCTTGCGGACGGTGGACATCAGATCACGGTGTATACCTCTGCATACGATGCGGCAAAGGGTGTGTGCTATTACACCACCTATGAAAACCGCCGCATTACCGCTGTGGATATGCACCGCACTGACCTTTGCGGCGACAGCCTTGTCACATATCCCTTGCGCCAAACGGAGGACGTATATCGGGAGAACTGAACGATCTGCATTTTTTCTTGCTTTTCTATATAGAATGTGTTATTATATTAAAATAAGCCGACACGGCTTAACCACGCAAAAGGACATTTACCCATGCTGAAAAAATGGACACTGACTTACCCTGCGTACACGGGCGAGGAGACCCGCCGCGCGTACGTGTATATCCCCGACGAGGCGAAAAAGCATCCCGAGCGCCGCTATCCCGTGCTCTACATGTTTGACGGGCATAACGTTTTTTACGACCGCGACGCTACCTACGGCAAGAGCTGGGGTATGAAAAAATATATGGACCGCACGCGCACGCCCGTCATCATTGCGGCGATCGAGTGCAACCATTCTCCCGACGGCGGCCGCCTTTCGGAATATGCGCCCTTTTCTTTTGACTGCTCCTACGGGCAGATCACGGGGCGGGGCAAGGAAACGATGGAATGGTTGCTCGGCATCTTCAAGCCGATGATCGACAAAGAATTTCCCACTTTGCCCGACCGCGCACACACCTTTATTGCGGGCTCCTCGATGGGCGGGCTGATGAGTCTGTACGCCATCACCGCCTACAACCGTTATTTCAAGGGCGCGGCGTGTCTGTCCCCCTCGGTATGGTTTGCACCGCAGGAGCTGGATGCCTGCATCCGCACGTCGGAGATCGCGCCCGACACCGTCCTTTACATGGACTACGGTGCCTATGAGATGCCGAACCACCGCGGGATGCAACGGCGACTCTCCAAGGTCGCATCGGCTTTGTTTGCCAAGCGCGTGGATCTCACCTTCCGCGTCGTGCCCGACGGTACGCACTCGGAGGCAAGCTGGGAAAAGCAGATCCCTTTCTTTATGAAAACTCTTTTTTACGAGGCATAGATCATGGAAACACGTTATATCAAATTTTATTCGCAGGCATTGCAACGAGACATGGAGTGCAAGCTCTACGGTCACGCGGGCAGACCGGTCCTGTTCGTCCCCTGTCAGGACGGACGATTCTTCGATTTCGAGGGCTTCCATATGACCGACACCTTCGCACCGTGGATCGAGTCGGGACAGCTCATGGTGCTTGCCATCGACACCATCGACCGTGAGACCTGGTCGGATACGTTGACGCCCGCTTACGACCGCGCACGCCGCCACGAGGCGTGGATGCAGTATGTCGCAAACGAGGTCGCACCCATGCTCCAGCAGATCGCACGTGAGCAGAACGGCTGGGGCGGCGAGCCCGGTATCATCGCGTTCGGATGCAGTCTTGGTGCAACGCACGCGGCAAACCTCTTTCTCCGTTTCCCCGACCGCTTTACGGGTCTGCTTGCGCTCAGCGGCATCTATACCGCGGCATACGGCTTTGGCGACTACATGGACGAGGTCGTGTACCAAAACTCGCCCGTCCACTATATGGAGAATATGCCCGCAGGACACCCCTACATAGATATGTATAACCGCGGTCGCGGCATCATCTGCGTCGGCACGGGCGCATGGGAGATGCCCGAGACCTCGCTCAGACTCAAACAGCTCTTTGAAGAAAAGGGCATCCACGTCTGGGTAGACGTATGGGGCGGCGACGTCAACCACGACTGGCCGTGGTGGCACAAGCAGGTCGCCTACTTTATCCCGATCATTTTAGGAGACTGAAGATATCATGAAAAATTTCGTATTCATTTCCCCGAATTTTCCGACCAACTACTGGCAGTTCTGCCGCGAGCTGAAGAACAACGGGCTGAACGTCCTTGGCATCGGCGACGCGCCGTTTGAATCGCTCATGCCCGAGCTACAGGCAAGCCTCTCGGATTACTACAAGGTGTCGAGCCTCGAAAATTACGATGAGGTGCACCGCGCCGTTGCCTTCTTTATCCACAAGTACGGTCGCATCGACTGGCTGGAGTCCAACAACGAGTACTGGCTGGAAAAGGATGCCGCGCTCCGCACCGATTTCAATATTCAGAGCGGTTTTCAGGCATCCGACATGGAGCGCATCAAGCACAAGTCTAAGATGAAGCACTACTATGAAAAGGTGGGCATCCCCGTTGCGCGTTACTACATGGTCAAAACCTTGGCAGGTTGCCGTTCCTTTATCAAAAAGGTGGGCTATCCCGTAGTCGTCAAGCCCGACAACGGTGTCGGTGCGGCGGCTACATACAAGCTGAAGAACGACGAGGAACTGGTTGCTTTCTTCGAGAGCTATCCGAAGGACGTGCCTTATATCATGGAGGAGTTCGTGCACGCACAGGTCAACTCCTATGACGCGATCATTGACGCGGACGGCAATCCCATCTTTGAGACGGGCAACGTGACCGTGGATTCGATCATGGATATCGTCAACAATCAGGACAACAGTATCTATTACATCGTCAAGGATCTGCCCGACGACGTGCGTTCCAAGGGACGCGCCACCGTCAAGAGCTTTGGCGTCAAGAGCCGATTCGTGCATTTTGAGTTCTTCCGCCTCACCGAGGATCAGGAGGGGCTTGGCAAAAAGGGTGATGTTGTTGCGCTGGAGGTCAACATGCGTCCGTGCGGCGGCTTCTCCCCCGATATGATGAATTTCGCGAACTCTACCAACGTCTACAAGATCTGGGCGGATATGATCGCGTATAACAGCACCATGTACCCCGAGGGTGAGCATTATTTCTGCGCATTTGCAGGCCGCCGCGACGGTAAGAACTTTATTCTGTCGCACGAGGAGCTTTGCGCCAAGTACGCCGCCAACATGAAGATGGTCGAGCGCATCCCCGATGCCCTCGCAGGCGCCATGGGTAACCAGATGTACGTTGCCACCTTCTCCACCAAGGAGGAAATGGACGCGTTCTATAAGGACGCTGTAGGATGTAGATAAATTATAGGTTGAAGTTGTTTGCGAAAAACCCCTCATCACCCGCTTCGCGGGAGCTTCCCCCCGGGGGGAAGCTGTTGGTGCGCTGTATTACCTTCCCCCTCGGGGGAAGGTGGCGGCGAAGCCGTCGGATGAGGGGATCAAAGCCAAAC
>JAZQHV010000009.1:0-21403 GCA_045540755.1 Eubacteriales bacterium | reverse complement strand
CTGACACAAAGACGTGTTCTGCGTGAAAGGCGTTGACATAAGACACACGTTTTTTTGCCGCGCCTTTTTTCACAAGGGCGCGGCATTTTTTGGAGGTATATATGGAAACACGGGTAGCCGTTATGAGCATTATCGTGGAGGATGCGGATTCGGTAGAGCCGCTGAATGCGCTTTTGCATGAGTACGGGCAGTATATCATCGGGCGCATGGGTCTGCCGTACCGCGAGAGAAATATCAGTATCATCAGCATCGCGATCGACGCGCCGCAGGATGCCATTTCCGCGCTGGCGGGCAAGGTCGGTAAGCTTTCGGGCGTGAGCGTTAAGACCGCGTTTTCGAGCGTAAAATGAAGGCGCTCATCGACCGTCTTGCCGAGCAACATACACTTTCGGCAGACGAATATCAAAAGCTTTTGACCGAAGCGACCGTCGAGGATGCCGCATACCTTGCCGCGTGTGCGCGCGCCGTGCGCGAGAGCGTGTACGGAAAGGACGTGTACGTCCGCGGGCTCATCGAGGTCACCAATATCTGCAAAAACGATTGCTACTATTGTGGCATCCGTGCCTCCAACAAGAACTGTGAGCGCTATCGGCTGAGCGAGGAGGACATCCTCGAATGCTGTCGCGTGGGGTACGGCCTCGGCTTTCGCACCTTTGTTCTGCAAGGGGGCGAGGACGGGTATTTCACCGATGCGCGGCTTGTCCGTTTGGTCGGTGGCATCAAAGCGGCGCATCCCGATTGCGCCGTGACTCTTTCGCTCGGCGAACGCAGTTTTGCAAGCTACAAGGCTTTGCGCGAGGCGGGTGCCGACCGTTATCTTCTCCGTCATGAGACCGCAGATGCGTCACATTATGCAAAACTACATCCCGAAAATCTTTCGTGGGAGAACCGCATAGCGTGCCTTGAAAACCTGCGCACGCTCGGCTATCAGGTCGGTTGCGGCTTTATGGTTGGCTCGCCGTATCAAACGGTGGAAATGCTGGTACAGGAACTACAGTTTATTGAAAGCTTCAAGCCCGATATGTGTGGCATCGGCCCGTTTATTCCGCATAAGGACACGGTATTCTGTGATCATGCGGCGGGTTCGGTGGACAAAACGGTGCTTCTTCTTTCCTGCATACGGCTGATCCATCCAAACGTGCTTTTGCCCGCAACCACGGCGCTCGGCACGCTGGAAACGGACGGCAGAGAGCGCGGCATCCTTGCAGGCGCAAACGTCGTGATGCCCAATCTTTCGCCCGCTTCGGTGCGTAAGAAATACATGCTGTACGACAACAAGCTTTCGGACGGCGCCGAAGCCGCCGAAAGTCTTGATGCCTTGAAAAAGCGTATCGCCTCGATTGGCTACACCGTAGTCACCGCAAAAGGGGACGTGAAGAGGTGAGAACTTTCCTCGGAAAGGGTCTGACACCCCAAACCTTTTTAAGAGAATTGTATATGTGAAGCCATGGCTACACATATAACACCCCACAGTTTTTCTTTGGTTCTTTCTTTTTAAGAAAGAACGCTCCTTCGTACGACAAATTTTATCTAATGGGAAAGATGCATTACATTCTGCCCCAAAAGAAAGGAACATATTATGGCAATTTACAACCCATCTTCGCGTAAGGCGGAGGAATTCATCCACGACGGCGAGATCCGTGCAACGCTCGAATACGCCGAGGCAAACAAGCACAATGCGGCGCTCATTGACGAGATCCTCGAAAAGGCACGCCCCAAAAAGACCGAAACGGGCTGGCACTGTGCAGGGCTCACGCACCGCGAGGCATCCGTGCTTCTCGCGTGCGACATCCCCGAAAAGATCGAAAAGATCTACAAGATCGCCGAGGAGATCAAACTTGCATTCTACGGCAACCGCATCGTCATTTTCGCACCGCTGTACCTATCGAACTACTGTGTCAACGGCTGCGTATACTGCCCGTATCACCTCAAAAACAAGACCATTCCGCGTAAGAAGCTGACGCAGGAGGAGGTTCGGAACGAGGTTATTGCCTTGCAGGATATGGGACACAAGCGTCTTGCCATCGAGGCGGGCGAAGACCCCGTCAACAACCCGATCGAATACATTCTTGAATGCATCAAGACCATCTACAGCGTGCACCACAAAAACGGTGACATCCGCCGCGTGAACGTCAACATTGCGGCGACTACGGTAGAGAACTATCGCAAGCTGAAGGAGGCGGGCATCGGCACGTACATCCTCTTCCAGGAGACCTATCACAAGGAAAGCTACGAGCAACTGCATCCCACGGGACCCAAGCACAACTATGACTATCACACCGAGGCGATGGACCGCGCCATGGACGGCGGTATTGACGACGTCGGACTCGGCGTACTGTTCGGACTTGAACTGTATAAATACGAATTCGCGGGACTCATCATGCATGCCGAGCATCTGGAAGCGGTGCACGGTGTTGGCCCGCACACTATCAGCGTGCCGCGCCTGAAAAAAGCAGACGACATCAATCCCGACGACTTCGATAACGGTATCGACGACGAGACCTTTGCCAAGATCACGGCGTGCATCCGCCTTGCCGTGCCGTACACGGGCATCATCATCTCCACCCGCGAGAGCGAAGCGGTGCGTGGCAAGCTTTTGCGCCTTGGCGTATCGCAGGTCAGCGGCGGCTCGCGCACCTCGGTGGGTGGCTATGCCGAAAAAGAGCGCCCGCACGATACCGAGCAGTTTGACGTTTCCGACCAGCGCACGCTCGACGAGGTCGTCAAATGGCTGATGGAGAACGGGCACATCCCGTCCTTCTGCACTGCGTGCTACCGCGAGGGGCGCACGGGTGACCGCTTTATGAGCCTTTGCAAGAGCGGACAGATCGCCAACTGCTGTCATCCGAACGCGCTGATGACGCTGACCGAGTACCTTGTGGACTATGCGAGCGAGGAGACCAAAAAGGTCGGCTTTGCCATGGTGGAAAAGGAGCTTGGCAACGTGCCGAAGGAAAAGGTTCGCGCCATTGCCGCCGAGCATATCGAGGATATCAAGAAATCCAACAAACGAGACTTTAGATTTTAACGCGAATTGCTGCTTTGTGCGTATCGCACTGCAGTTCTTTCGCGTTCTGACTCCTCGCGAAATGGGACTCTAACCCATTTCGTCGCACTCTGTGCGATGCCGAGGATTCGTTTTTACAATGGAGAAACTATGAGCTTGAATGAAACTGTATCTGCCGAGCGCGTACATATCGCGTTTTTCGGCAAACGGAATGCGGGAAAATCCAGCCTTGTCAATGCAGTTACGGGGCAGTCGCTCGCCGTGGTGTCCGACGTAAAGGGCACCACCACCGACCCTGTAAAAAAGGCGATGGAGCTGTTGCCCATCGGCCCTGTAATGATCATCGACACCCCCGGCTTTGACGACGAGGGTGATCTTGGTGTGCTCCGCGTGCAGAAAACGCGCGAGGTGCTGGCGAAGACCGACGTTGCGGTGCTTGTTGTGGATGCATCGGTCGGTATCGGCAAGGAGGAGGAAACTTTTCTCGCGCTTGTCCGTGAGAAGGGAACGCCCTGCATCACCGTTTGGAACAAGGCGGATCTTGTGACCGCCCGTACCGATGCGCTTTACGTCAGCGCCGCCACGGGCGAGGGCGTGACCGCGCTCAAGGAGGCGCTGGGCGCGCTCGCAAAGACTAAGGAGAATACCCGCCGCATCGTCGCCGATCTGCTTGAAGAAGGGGACGTGGTCGTGCTGGTCACGCCGATCGACGCTTCCGCGCCGAAGGGGCGGCTGATCCTGCCCCAGCAACAGACTATCCGCGATATCCTCGATGCGGGCTGTATGGCGTTTGTCACGCAGGTGGAGCAGCTTGCGACAACGCTTGCGGCGCTGAAGGAGCCGCCGAAAATGGTCATCACCGATTCGCAGGCGTTCGGCAAGGTGGCAAAACTCGTGCCCGAAAGCATTCCGCTCACCTCTTTTTCGATCTTGTTTGCCCGCTACAAGGGCGAGCTCATCACGCAGGTCAAGGGGGCGGCGGCACTTTCCGCGCTCCGTGACGGGGACCGCATCCTCATTTCCGAGGGATGCACGCATCATCGTCAATGCGGCGACATTGGCACGGTCAAAATGCCCGCATGGATCAAGGCGTTCTCGTCCGCCAAGGTGGAATACGACTTCACTTCGGGCGGTGAGTTCCCGACCGACCTTTCTCCATACAAGCTGGTCGTGCATTGCGGCGGCTGTATGTTGAACGAGACCGAGATGCGCCACCGTGTGGCAACGGCGACGGCGGCGGGCGTGCCCGTGGTCAACTACGGCGTAGCCATTGCGCACATGCACGGGATCTTACGCCGCAGCCTCGAGCTTTTCCCCGATGTATACGCGCTACTGTAGACAAAAAATAAGCAGGCATTCGATGCCTGCTTATTTTGCTTAGATCTTAAAGTGTACGGGGAGTCCCGCCTCGTGGCGGTATTTGACTTCGCCCTCGATGAGGGGACGGAGGTATTCGAGGCACTTTTCGGTGACGTTGTTGCCCGACGGGGTAATAAAGGCATCTGGTACGTGCTTAATCTTGTTGGCGACCTCGGCAGCGGGAACACTGCTTACCGTGATCTTGTAGCCTGTCTTGCTGCGAACGTAGATCATTACGTGACCGCTGATGCCCTTGATGGCGGCTTCGACTGCTTTTTTTCCGATCATGACCGATTCGCGCAGGTCTGTTTTGGATGCGATGTGTGCGGCACAGCGCTGTGAGGTGTTGAACTCGACCGCGCGGGTCTTACAGCCGACCTCGGCACGCAGAGCCTCGGCAAGGATGGTGCCCGTGCCCGAAAGCTGTTTGTGTCCAAAGGCATCGACTCTGCCGTTTTCACTGACGTACGTACCGTCGGCAAAGCGAATGCCCTCCGAGACGGCGATAACCACGTTGGGATGTGCCTTGAGCGCCGTGCGGACGTCCGAGAAGAAGGCGGTCATGTCAAAGGGACGCTCGGGAAGGTATATGTAGTCGGGGCCGACGCCGCCCGAAAGACGGGCAAGCCCTGCAGAGGCGGTGAGCCAGCCCGCGTCTCTGCCCATGATCTCAGTGATGGTGACGGCCTTTGTGGTGTAGACCGCGCAGTCGGCAATGATCTCCTTGACCGAGGTGGCGACATACTTCGCCGCAGAACCGAAGCCGGGGGTATGGTCGGTGCCGGCAAGGTCGTTGTCGATGGTCTTGGGGACGCCGATGACGCGCATCTCGTAATCGACCGTTTCGATGTAGGCACTCAGCTTCATGACCGTGTCCATCGAGTCGTTACCGCCGATGTAGAAGAAATAACGGATATTATATTTTTTGAAAATATCGACTATAAATTCAAATGCGATAGGGTTATCCTTGGGGTCGGGGAGCTTTTTGCGGCAGGAGCCGAGCGCCGCTGCGGGCGTGTGCTCCAGATCAGTGAGATGTTGCTCGGTGGTGAAGATCTTGCCGAGGTCGACAAGACGCTCCTCACAAAGTCCCTCAATGCCGTTTCGCATACCGTAGACCGTGCCGATGATGCCCTTTTCCACACCTGCGAGCGCACCGCGGATGACACCTGCGAGCGTTGCGTTGATCGCGGCGGTGGGACCGCCCGACTGGCCGACGACGACGTTGCCATAGAGTTTCTCCATTGAAATATCTCCGTTCCTGTTTTGTTAACAACTACAGTATACCATACTTTGGCAAAGCGGTCAATGCAAGAATTGCCCTTGCGAAAAATTTCTTTTTTAGAAAAAACGATAAAAATTAAACAAAAGCTTGCAAATCTATGCTATACTAAAGAAAAACTTTTTTGGAGTGTCAGCATCATGACTTTTGAAAAAATCAGTATCCGCGGTGTGGAATTTTTAAATGTGACCCCTGCTGAGGCATGCGAAGTTGGTAAAGAGATGCTTCGCGGCGACAAGGTTTGCACCGTGTTTACCCCGAATGCGGAGATCGTACAGCTCTGCGTCGAACAGAACGAATACTATGACCTGTATAATAGCGGCGACATGGTCGTGGCGGACGGTGCAGGTGTTGTCAAGGCGGCAAAGATCCTTGGCACGCCCGTCAAGGGCAAGGTCGCGGGCGTGGAGCTTGGTGAAGCGATGCTTGCATACTGTGCCGAAAGCGGCGACGGTGCGTTTTTCCTCGGTGCAAAGCCGGGTGTTGCCGAGCTTGCGGCAAAGAATATGACGGAAAAGTATCCGGGGCTTCACGTTGTCGGCACCCAAGACGGCTATTTTAAAAAGGAAGGCGAAGAGAGCGACGCGGTGATCGAAAAGATCAATGCCAGCGGCGCAAAGCTTCTGTTTGTTTGCCTGGGCGTGCCCGTGCAGGAAACGTGGATCACCGCCAATAAGGACAAGCTAACCTCGGCACGTATGTGCATGTGCCTCGGCGGCAGTCTTGACGTGTATGCAGGCACGGTCAAGCGCGCGCCGAAGATCTTTATCAAACTTTCGTGCGAGTGGCTGTATCGCCTCCTCAAGGAGCCGAAGCGTATCGGCCGCATGATGAAGCTGCCCAAGTTCCTCATCGGCACTTACGCCGCGAAATGGCGTAAAAAAGATGTGTAATTTCCATAAAAGGAAAACCATCTTCTGCATTGTCTGTTAGTATTTTAACAAATTTGAATTTTTTTCAAAGAAATACTTGTATATTTCAAATTTTGTGGTACAATAGATAAGGATATGTAGGCATACATGTTCATAAAGCACGAATCAAAAATTTTTATATATTCGGAGGACTAAGAAAATGGCAGTTAAAGTTGCTATTAACGGTTTCGGTAGAATCGGTCGTCTGGCTTTCAGACAGATGTTCGGCGCAGAGGGTTATGAGGTTGTTGCAATCAACGACCTGACCAAGCCCTCCATGCTGGCTCACCTTCTGAAGTACGACACTGCACAGGGCGGTTACTGCGGCGCAGTTGGTCAGAACCTTCACACTGTTGAATCTGACGACGAGGCAGGCACCATCACTGTTGACGGCAAGACCCTCAAGATCTACGCAGAGAAGGACGCTAAGGATCTTCCTTGGGGCGAGCTCGATGTAGACGTAGTTCTGGAGTGCACCGGCTTCTACTGCTCGAAGGAAAAGTCTCAGGCACACATTGATGCAGGCGCAAAGAAGGTCGTTATTTCTGCTCCCGCAGGCAAGGATCTTCCCACCATCGTTTACAGCGTAAACGAGAACACCCTCACCGCAGATGACAACATCATCTCCGCAGCATCCTGCACCACCAACTGCCTCGCTCCCATGGCTAAGGCACTCAACGACTACGCTCCCATCCAGAGCGGTATCATGACCACCGTTCATGCATACACCGGTGACCAGATGATCCTCGACGGTCCCCACAGAAAGGGTGACCTCCGCCGTGCTCGCGCAGGTGCTCAGAACATCGTTCCGAACTCCACCGGCGCTGCAAAGGCAATCGGTCTCGTTATCCCCGAGCTCAACGGCAAGCTGATCGGCTCCGCACAGCGTGTTCCCACCTGCACCGGTTCCACCACGATCCTCGTTGCAGTTGTTAAGGGCAAGGACGTTACCGTTGAGGGCATCAACGCAGCAATGAAGGCTGCAGCTTCCGCTTCCTACGGCTACAATGAGGAAGCAATCGTTTCGTCCGACATCATCGGCATGACCTACGGCTCGCTGTTCGATGCTACCCAGACCATGGTTGCAAAGATCGACGACGACACCTATCAGGTACAGGTTGTTGCTTGGTACGACAACGAGAACTCTTACACCAGCCAGATGGTACGCACCATCAAGTACTTCGCTGAGAGAGTATAAAAATGGTAATAAAAAAGCGAGTCGAAAGACTCGCTTTTTTTATGTTTGAAAATAGATCCATCTATCAAGGCGTCACGTTTTCGGCGCCGAGTAAGGCTTCCATCATTATCTTTGTGCCGAGACAATATCCATCACAAAAAGCTTGTTCAGATGAAACCAACAAGTATCGGTTCATATTATCGCAATATGCTTGAAAAAGTCTTTTTTCTTCTTCGCTGAGCAGACCTTCTATTCTGTCTGTCTCCTGTCCGATTACATCCTCAAGATCCTTCATTTCATTATTGTTAATTCCTGATTTTCCAACGGGTTCTAAATTCCCATTCCATAGGGCTGCTATAGTTTTTGTCATGTTACGTTCCTTCCTTGCACCTTATGAGATGACAACATTATAGCACCTTATAAGGTGCATGTCAAGTGCATCTTATAAGGTTCATGATATAATGACAAAAAAGGAGGCGAGCATATGAGTTATTATGAGCGATTAAAGGATATAAGAGAAGATTACGATCTTACACAAACCGATATTGCCACACTTTTAGAGACCACAAGACAGCAAGTCAGCAAGTGGGAAACAGGAACGCAAATGATGGGTGTGGATAAGTATATTATCCTTGCTAAACATTACAATGTATCTGTGGATTATTTACTGGGACTTATTGATACCCCGAGAAAACTGAATGAATAAAAGAGCCTCCGAATGGAGGCTCTTTTTTGCTTGTTTGGATGCCCAAACGATAAATTATAGTTTGAAAAGTTGTTTGAGAAAGAAGAATCCCACCACCGTAAACGGTCCCCCTCCCTTTAACAAGGGAGGCTCAAATGCGATGAAACCAAGGCTCCCTTGTCAAAGGGGGCTCCCGCCTTTGGCGGGTGGAGGATTTCTTTTTACCAAACTAACTCCCCTCTAACTTCCAATTTGTCTGTGCTTTTTTATTTGCTATTCTTTTTCAGCAGCTCGTGCTTGATATCCCAAAGCTTTTGCGAGAGGTCTACGTAATAGTTATGCGGATTCTCAAAGCGCTTGACCTCATCCCAAAGAGAATCGACCTCTGCCATGCAGTAGGTGCGGATCTCCTCGGTGGAGGGGGATTCGTACACGCATTTTCCGCCAAGGAAGATCGGCTTTTGCAGTTCGCGCACGGTGTAATCGGTCACGGTCTTGCGCTTCCACGTAAAGTCGGGGTCGAACAGCTCGATCGGCTGACTTTCATCAAGGACTTCGTCGTGGACGGCGATGTAATCGGCGATCGCCTTGCCGTTTTCCTTGTCAAAGAGGCGGTACACCTTTTTGTAATGCGGATTTGTGATCTTGGCGGTGTTTTCGCTGATCTTGATCTTGGGCTGGATGGTGCCGTCGGGCAGCTCCTTGGCACAAAGCTTGTACACGCCGCCGAATACGGGGGTGGAGCGGGAGGTGATCAGCCGCTCGCCGACGCCGAAAGAGTCGATCGCCGCGCCCTGACGGATGAGGGCGAGGATGATATCCTCGTCCAGCGAGTTGGAGGCGATGATCTTACATTCGGTGAGCCCGGCATCGTCCAGCATCTTGCGTGCCTTTTTGGAGAGATAGGCGATATCGCCCGAGTCCAGTCGGATGCCGCACTTGGTGATGCCCTTGGGGAGAAGGACTTCCTTGAACACCTTAATGGCGTTGGGAACGCCGCTTTTTAATGTATTATAGGTGTCCACGAGCAGAGTTGCGTTTGTGGGATAGATCTCGCAGTATGTCTTGAATGCTTCGTACTCGCTGTCGAACATTTGTACCCATGCGTGCGCCATCGTGCCCGTAGCGGGTACGCCGAAGTCGCGGTCGGAGATGGTGCAGGCGGTGGCACTGCATCCGCCTATGTATGCGGCGCGCGCACCGAGATAGGCGCCGTCGGCACCTTGTGCACGGCGGGAGCCGAATTCGGCAACGGCGCGCCCTTTTGCGGCGCGCACGATGCGATTTGCCTTGGTTGCAATCAGCGACTGGTGGTTAATGGCGAGAAGCAGATAGGTCTCAATGAACTGTGCCTCTGCCGCAGGGGCACGCACAGTCACGATCGGCTCGCCGGGGAAGATGGGCGTACCCTCAGGGACTGCCCAGATATCGCCGGTAAAACGGAATTCGCGCAACCGCGCAAGAAATTCTTCGTCAAACACGTTCTTGGAACGTAGGTAAGCGATATCCTCCTCGGTGAAGTGCAGTTCCTTGATGTATTCGATGACTTGTGCAAGTCCCGCGCAGATGGCAAAGCCGCCGCCGTCGGGAATGTCGCGGAAGAAAACGTCAAAATAGGTGACGGTATCTGCGAGTCCTGCCTTGTAGTAGCCGTTTGCCATCGTCAGCTCGTAGAAGTCGCAGAGCATGGTGAAATTTTGTCTCTTTGTGATATCCATATTACAGTTTTACGATACGGAAGCCGTCACTGGGCGTTTCGATCGCGCCCTCGTCGGTCTTCTCTGTTAAAAGGTCGGTCCATGCGCCCTCATGCGGATAGCGGATAGGGAAGGACGCGCGATTTACGATGATGAGCAGTTTTTCCTCGGCATTTTCACGCTCGAATGCGAACAGACCGCAGTCGTGCGCGGTAACGCGGAAGTCACCGCCCGCAAAGGCAGAGTGATCACGGCGGAGCTTGCCGAGTGCGCGGTAGTGCGTAAGCAGTTCTTCGTTTTCTCTGCCCCAAGGGAAAGGCATGCGGCAGAAGGGATCGCGATATCCCTCGAGCCCCGCCTCGTCTCCGTAGAATACCGAGGGGAAGCCGTAGAGGGTGTATTGCAGTACACTTGCGATCTTCAGCAGACGAATGCCGTACTGCCTTTGCTCGTCGCTCAAACGCATGACGGCGAGCTCGTCGTTGGAGTGCCCCTCTGCACTGTCGCCCGCCAGTACCGTGAGGATGCGCTCGGTATCGTGCGTGCCGAGCAGGTTCATCAGGCAATCACAAACGGCGCGTGGGTAGGTGGAGTAGAGCTCGGTCACCGTATTGTAGAGGTGCGTACAGTCGCCGCGCTTTGCAAAGTCGATGATGGCATTTTTTGTGGGATAGTTCATGACGCTGTCGAGCTGTGCACCGCGAAGATACCTGCGGCGCGTGCCATACGCAACCTTTTCGGCGGCGTTTTCCCAGACCTCGCCGATGATGAGTGCCTCGGAGTCTGCCGCTTTGACGATTTTGCGCAGATCGTCAAGAAACGCATCGCTGAGCTCGTCGGCAACGTCGAGTCGCCATCCGTTCGTACCGCTGTGGATATAATGCTCGCAAACGCCGCCGTCTCCGACAAAGTAGTCCCGGCACTCGCGCGAGGCATGGCTCAGGCGCGGAAGGATCTCAATGCCCCACCAGCAATCGTATTTGTTCGGAAAACGCAGAAAGTGATACCAATCGTGGTAGGGGGAACGCTCACTCTGATAGGCACCGAGCGAGGGATACTTGCCGTAACGGTTGAAGTAGAGGCTGTCGTCACCCGTATGATTGAATACGCCGTCAAGGATGACTTTGATGCCTCTCTTGCGACATTCGGCAAGCAGGGTGTCAAATGCCTCCTTACCGCCGAACATCTCGTCGATCTCCATGTAGTCGCCCGTATCGTATTTGTGATTGGAATACGCTTTGAAAACAGGGCTTAAATACAGGCAGTTTACCGAGAGGCTTTCAAGATAGTCGAGTTTTTCGATAATGCCCCAAAGACTGCCGCCGAAGAACTGATTGTTTTTCAGTGGCGCGCCGGGGTAGGGCGCATATTCGGGAATACCGTCCTCCCAGTCCTTGCGAAGAATCGCGTCCGCGCGCACGGGAAGCACTTTTTCGCTTTTGGCAAAGCGATCCACAAACACGTGGTACATCGTGGTACCGTAGTATCCCTTCGGGGTTTGGAAGGCGGGATCGTAGATCAGTAGCAGAAAACGGCGTCCGGGGCGGTCAGACAGCGTAAAGTCCACGTTGTTGACGGAGGAGGTGTAGAAGGTCTTGTGATTTTTTTCGAAACGGAATTCGTAGTAGAAAAGACCGTCGCACTGTCCCTCGCAAAGCGAGCACGGGTGCAAAGTGAAGGTAAAACGGTCGATGCCGTTTTCCTCCCCTGTGTGCGTGGGAAGAAGCGTCCGGTCTCTGTGTCCGTCGCGGCAGATGACCATGGCGGGGTCGACCAGTTCCATGGCACGCGGGATCAGCAGAGTAAGGACAATGCTTTCCTCTGCCGAAAATGCGCCCGAATAGGAGCGATCCTTGCCGTCTACGGTCTTGATAATGCCGATCTGCATGGCGGAACCTCGTGGAATATGAATTTTCTCCGCGCCGATATCGGCGCGGAGAATGAAAGATAAGATTATTTACCGAGCGTGACCTTGTTCAGATGCCAGATGCGACTTGCATACTCCTCGATCGAACGATCGGCGGCGAATTCACCCGCGCCCGCGATGTTGTGGAGAGACATCTTGTTCCAAAGCTTCTGATTGGGGTAGATGGAAAGGGCACGGTCGTGCGTCTGCTTGTAGGACTCAAAGTCTGCAAGGCACATATACGGGTCGGAAACGCCCTGCGCCGCGATGAGATAGTGTGCGATATCTGCAAAGCTTTCGCCTGCAAAGCCCGTGTTCAGACGGTCAATGGTGCGGCGAAGCTCGGCATTGGTGTGATAGTATTCCGAAGCGCGGTAGCCCTTGCTCCAGAGGTCGTCAACCTCGTTGCAGTTCAGACCGAAGATAAACATATTGTCCTCGCCCGCTTCCTTCAGCATCTCGATGTTTGCACCGTCGAGCGTGCCGATGGTGAGCGCGCCGTTGATCATCAGTTTCATGCAACCCGTACCGCTTGCCTCTTTACCTGCAAGCGAGATCTGCTCGCTGATCTCCGCAGAGGGAATCAGCGATTCCGCAAGGCTGACGGAGTAGTTTTCCAGGAATACAACGCGGAGCTTTTCGCGGATGATGGGATCATTTTCAATCTCACGGCCCAGCAGGCAGATGAGCTTGATGATCTGCTTTGCCATCGCGTATCCGGGAGCGGCCTTTGCACCGAAGATATAGGTCTGCGGGATGATATCCAGGTTGGGATTCTCGCGCAGATCCAGGTAGGTGTTGATGATGTTGAGCGCGTTGAGCAACTGGCGCTTGTACTCGTGCAGACGCTTGATCTGTACGTCGAATACCGAGTGCGGGTCGATGATCTGACCGCTTGCCTCTTTCAGCTTGTTGGCAAATGCTACCTTATTGTTATATTTGATCTCGCCGAGGCGGGTCAGAACGGTATCGTCCTTCTCAAACTTGCGGAAGTTTGCAAGCTCGCGCGGAGCGTGCTTGTAGCCGTCACCGATGCAGGAATCGATCAGCTCGGTAAGCTCGGGATTGGAGTAGCAGAGCCAACGGCGGTGTGCGATACCGTTGGTCACGTTGGTGAAACGCTCGGGATAGAGCTTGTAAAAATCCTTGAATACGGAGTTTACGAGAATGTCGGAGTGGATCTTGGATACGCCGTTGATGGCATGCGAGCCGATGACCGCAAGATTTGCCATGCGGACACGGTTGCCGTGCAGGATGGCGAGACCGCTGATCTTATCCCAGTTGCCGGGGAACTTCTCCCACGCTTCCTTGCAGAAACGCTCGTTGATCTCCTTGATGATCATGTGCATACGGGGCAGGGTGAGCGCAAAGAGCTGTTCATCCCAGGTCTCCAGTGCCTCAGGCAGGACGGTGTGGTTGGTGTAGGAGACTGTGTTGATGACGATGTTCCATGCCTCCTCCCAGGAGAAGCAATGCTCATCGACGAGGATACGCATCAGCTCCGGAATGCAGAGTGCGGGATGCGTGTCGTTGATGTGGATGGATACCTTCTCTGCGAGGTTTGCGAGCGTGCCGTAGACCGCCATGTGGTCGCGGAGGATGCTCTGTACCGATGCGCTGACGAGGAAGTACTGCTGCTTGAGACGCAGGAGCTTGCCCTCGACGTGGTTGTCGGAGGGGTAGAGCACCTTAGAGATGGTCTCTGCCTTGGTGGAATCTGCGAGTGCCTGTGCGTACTGTCCCTGTGTGAAGAGCGACATGTTGAAGTTGGTGATGTCGCGAGCCTTCCAGAGACGAAGCTGACCGACGCCGTCGCTGTCCGCGCCCGACATCATCATGTCGTAGGGGACGGCTTCGACCTCTTCACAGTTCTCGTAGCCGATCTCACAGCGATTGCCTACCCATTTTTCAAGGATCTGACCGCCGAAACGGACGTGGAAGATACGGTCGGTACGCGGAACGAGCCACACCTCGCCGCCGGGGAGCCAAATGTCGGGGAGTTCGATCTGCAGACCGTCGATGATCTTTTGCTTGAAAAGACCGTATTCGTAGCAGAGCGAAAAGCCGGTTGCGGGATAGTCGAGCGACGCCAGCGAGTCCATAAAGCATGCGGCGAGACGGCCGAGACCGCCGTTGCCAAGACCTGCGTCCGGCTCAAGCTCGTACAGCTTTTCGATGTCAAAGCCGAATTTTTTGAGGGCGCTTTTGTAAGCATCCACGACACCGAGGTTGTGCAGGTTTGTCTTCAAGGAGCGGCCGAGCAGGAATTCCATGCACATGTAGTATACGCGCTTGGAGCCGGTCTCGTTGACTTTATCCTTAAAGCTTCTGCGCTTTTCGGTCAGGATATCTTTTACAGTCATTGCAGTCGCCTTGTACATCTGCTCAGGCGTAGCGTCCTTCGGAGTGCAGCCGAAATATCTGGCGAGCTTTGTCTCCAGCTGTTCGGCTACTGCTTTGACTTCTGCGGATTTGCTATTCATCTTTAGGGGTTCTCCTTAGTTAAAAAAGTTCTTTATACATTTGCATGTATTCTTTTGCCGACGCGCCCCAAGAGAAGTCGGTCGACATGATTTTCATGATCAGCTTGCGGCGAAGTGCCTTGTCACGCCAAAGCGCGATCGCGGCGTAGGTACGCTCGTAAAGCTCGTCGGGAACGTAGTTTGCAAAGGTAAAGCCGTTGCCGTGCATTTTGCCGTCCTCGACGTAATAGGGCTTGATCGAGTCGAAGAGGCCGCCGGTCTCGCGAACGACCGGGATCGCACCGTAACGGGAGGCGATCATCTGCGAGAGACCGCAGGGCTCGCTCTTCGAGGGCATGAGGAAGATATCACATGCCGCATAGATCTTTTTGGACATATCGCGGTTATAGAGGATCAGACTGCGGACCTTGTCGCGGTGGCGACCCTCCAGATCGCGCATGAAACTTTCATAGTTCTCATCACCCATGCCGAGTACGACGAGCTGAATGTCTTCTTCAAGCAGTCTGTCTGCGATGGGGGTGAACAGGTCAAGACCCTTGTGTGCGACAAGACGGGAGATCAGCGCGATCATGGGGACGTCGTCGCGTACAGGGAGACCGAGCTCCTCCTGCAACGCCTTCTTGTTTGCCGCCTTCTTTGCGGGCGCCTTTGCGGAATAGTGTGCGGCGATGACCGGATCGTTTGCAGGATCGTACAGATCGTAGTCGATACCGTTGAGAATGCCGCGCAGCTTGTTCTGCTCCTTGATGAGTTCAAAGTGCAGACCGTGTGAGAAGGTGGGGTGCTTGATCTCTGCCGCATAGGTCGGGCTGACGGTGGAGACTGTGTCACAGCACTCGATGGCGGCCTTCATCAGGTTGATGCAACCGTCGTAGGTCATGAGACCAAGATGGTCGTTGCCGATGCCGAACAGTCCGCCGAGCAGGAAGGGATCGTACTTGCCCTGGTACTCTATATTATGGATGGTAAAGACCGATTTTATATCTGCATAACGGGGATCGCTCTTGTATTTCAGTTTGAGATAGATGACCGAAAGCGCGGCCTGCCAGTCGTGTGCGTGCAGGATGTCGGGAATAAAGTCGATATAGGGTAGGGCGCTGAGCACTGCTTCGCAGAAGTATGCGTAACGCTCACCGTCGTCGTAGTAGCCGTAAAGCTTACCCTCACGGCCGAAATACTGCTCGTTATCTACAAAGTAGTAGGTAATGCCCTTGTAAGCAAGCTTTCGGATACCGACGTAGGGCTGTCTCCAGCCAACGTAGACCGAACTTTCGTATACGGTCTCCATCTGTGCACGGAATTCTGCGGATACGCCGTAGTACAGCGGCATGATGACGCGGACGTCCACGTCATCGCCTGCATAGCGTTGCAGTTCTACGGGCAGGGAGCCGAGTACGTCGCCAAGGCCGCCGGTTGCGGCAAAGGGAAGTGCCTCAGAGCCGACAAAAAGTATCTTTTTCATATGGTGACTCCTTTATCGATGAAGAAGGGCAGGGTCTCGTGACCGGAGAGCATTCTGCCGTCACGGATCACGGCGTTCTTATCGGCGATGACGCAGTTGAGTGTAACGTTCTTGCCGATGATGCCGTCCTGCATGATGATCGAGTTCTTGACCGTCGTGCCGCGTGCGATGTGTACGCCACGGAAGATGATCGAGTTTTCGACCTTGCCCTCGATGATGCAACCGTCTGCGATCAGGGAGTTCGAGACCATGGCACCCTCGAGATATTTGGTCGGTGCGGAACTGCGGACCTTGGTATATACGGGATGGTAGGGCATCTCGAAGAGCTGTGCGCGTACGTCGGGCTTCAGCAGGTCCATATTGCAGTTGAAGAAGGAGGCGAGGGAGTTGATGGTCATGGAATAACCGTCGAAGTTATAGATATAGTATTCCGAGTGCAGAAGATTCTTGCTGATGATATCGTGGTAGAAGCTCTTATAGCCGTGTGCGATCGCATCGCGGATGATATTGAGCAGGTACAGACGCTTCATCACAAAGATATTCATGGAAACGTTGTGGTATCCGTCGTCTGCCGCGGTATGCTCGGAAACGTCCTCGATACGGCCGAGCATGTCGGCGTCGATGAGGATCTCCTTGCCGATGCCCTCCTCCGTTACCTTTTTGCGATGGGTAACGATGGTGATGTCCGCGCGGGACTCGACGTGCTTATCCATGATCTTCTGATAATCCATGGTGCACACGCGGTCACAGTCGGTCATGACGACGTACTCTTCCTTGGAACGCTCGATAAAGCTCATTGCGCCCTTGAGAAGCTCCAGACGGGAGGTGTACAGTGCCTCACCTTTTGCGGGGTCGTATGCGTTGATATACGGCGGGAGCAACTTGATACCGCCACTGCGGCGGGCAAGGTCCCAGTCCTTACCGGTGCCGATGTGGTCCATCAGCGACTGGTAGTTGTAATTGGTGATCACGCCGACCTTGGTGATGTCGGAGTTGACCATGTTCGACAGTTCAAAGTCGATCATACGGTATCTGCCGCCGAAGGGGATGGATGCGATGGCACGGCGACGGGAAAGCTCGGGAATGACATAGTCGTGGATATTGGAAAAGATCAAGCCGATTGCATTCATGATTGTACCCTCCGTTATTCCGAAATCATTTCGCCGGCGGCAACGGTCGTGCCTGCGGCGATCTTACAGCCGTTACCGATGACGGCAAGGCCCTTAGCAGTTTCCTTGGATTCGCCGATCTTGGCACCGGCCTCTACGGTGATGTTTTCATCGAGGATGGAGAAGTTGACGGATGCATCCTTGCCGATATAGGTGTTTGCCATAACGACACTGTCGCGCACGATCGCGCCCGCCTCGACGATAACGCCGTGCGAGAGGACAGAGTTGATGACCGTGCCGTGGATCTTACAGCCCTCGGTGATGATGGAATTGGAGATCATTGCACCACTGCCCACGTACTGCGGGGGGCTGACCGACGAGCGGGAGTAGATCCTGCCGCGGGATTCCTCGTTCAGGGAGAACGCGGGTTCAGCACCGAGCAGATCCATATTGGCTTCCCAAAGGCTATCGAGCGTTCCGACATCCTTCCAGTATCCCTCAAAAGGATATGCAAACATTCTTTCCCCGTTTTTCAACATGGAGGGAATGATATTCTTGCCAAAGTCGTTGGAGGAGGTCTCGTCCGCCTCGTCCGCGATCAGGTAGTCGAAGAGTGCCTTCTTATTAAAGATATAGATGCCCATAGATGCCTTGGTGGAGTCGGGCTCCTTCGGCTTTTCGGTGAACTTGTAGATCTGACCGTCCTCGTGTGTGGTCAGAATGCCAAAGCGGCTTGCCTCCTTGAGCGGCACCTCGAGAACCGCGATGGTGCAGGCGGCATCTTTTTTCTTGTGGTAGCGGAGCATTGCCGCATAATCCATGCGATAGATATGGTCACCCGAGAGGATGATGACATACTCGGGGTCATACTGCTGGATGAAGTTGAGGTTCTGGTAGATGGCGTTTGCCGTACCCTTGTACCAGTCTGCCTTCTTCTGTCCCTGATAAGGGGGCAGGATCTTGACGCCACCGTAGGTACGGTCGAGATCCCACGGCAGACCGTTGCCGATATAGTCGTTCAGCACGAGCGGCTGATACTGGGTGAGGACACCGACGGTGTCGATGCCCGAGTTGATGCAGTTGGAAAGAGGAAAGTCGATGATACGGTATTTACCGCCAAAGGTAACCGCGGGTTTTGCAGTGGACTGGGTCAGCGCATACAGACGGGAGCCTTGACCGCCTGCGAGGAGCATTGCTACGCATTCTTTTCTTTTCTGGTTCATATTGCCTACCTCCACAGTAAAATAATTCTTTTGATAAACGCCGGGGTCAGTCGTTCGTCTCGATCTCGCCGATCCGAACCGAAGTGATCGCTTTTTTCAGCAGGTTTGCCATTTCCTTGCGGGTGCAGTTGGGACGGATCTCAAAGACCTGATCCTCCCGCATGACAAAGCCCTTGTTCGCCTTGTTGTCGGTAGGGGTAAACGCATACCCCTCGCCCTCGGCATAGAAGCCGACCAAGAGACCGAGATTTTTGACCGCCTCTCTGTACGAGCGCGCCTTCAGATACGTCTGGATGCTCGGCGGCATGTCGTCGCGTGCTTCCTCGGTATCGCACTGGTCAAACAGTCGGTTGACAAAATCGCACAGCATTTCGTCCGAGTAACCGGGCATTAACAGAAAGAGCTTGTCTAAGGGGCGCTTTCCGTATTTCTCGGAGGGACCGAACGGGGCACCGTACAGTGCTTTGTTTTTGTCAATGTAAACATTGATGATCTTGTACGCCTGTTCCATAGTAATCTCCTATATATTTATTAACAAATATTATTATAACACAACATATTGAAAAGATAAAGGGGAATTTTGCGATTTTTACCACAAAAATACACTTAAAATCCGGTTAAAAATTTACATTTTACGAAATGGAGGCAAAAAACGTACAAAAAACCCGTTCGCACGGCAAAAGTTCGGATCCCACAAAAAACGGGTCCGGTAGTGAGCCGTATTTTTGAATTGACAGGCAGAGGAGGAAATGATATACTTTTTTCGTAAAGTATATCTTTTTCTCGGAGGAAAACATGAAAAAACTTCTTGCTTTTTCTGCAATGTTCCTGCTTTCGGTGCTTCTCACAGTCGGTGCCTTCGCCGCAGAGAAGACGGTGTACCTCGCTTCTACGGGCGATGATGTCAATAGCGGTACGGGCTATGCCGATGCCGTCAAGACGGTCGAGCGTGCCTATGCGCTGATCGGCGAAAATGACGGTAGGATCATCGTCTGCAATTACTATAATATCGGTGCGAACGTAAGACTGCCCGCACATGGCGGCACGGTCGTTTTTACGGCGGCGGACGGCAAAAACCTGTTCCCGCTGGGCAAACTCGCCTTTTCGGGCGCACTGACCCTCGGTGGAAAGACCATATTTGACCGCATTAGCCTTTCGGCGTCGGGCACGTCTTTTTTGTGCGCGGGCGGTAACGATCTGACGCTCGGTACCAAGGTTGAGACGGTCGGCGACGTCGTACTGCTCGGCGGCTACAACGTCGGTGCGGAGGACACGGTGGAGAGCGCAAGCATTTCCAAGGACTTTACCGTCAACGTGCTCGGCGGTACGTATGCCTACTTCCGTGGCGGTAACCGACGCACGGTCGGCGAGGCCCCCTTTGGCATGATCTCGGGGGATTGCACGTTCAATCTCTACAACTGTACGTTTACTGCAAAGAGCACGGCGACCAACACGTCCGCGGCGGCAGGTATGAACGAGCAGAGCGGTGACGTGACCGTCAACGTGTACAGTACCACCTTTGCGGGCAATCTGTTTGCCGTAGGCAGAGCCGGTACCAACGCGACCAAGCAGCAGCCTGCGATCACGGGTGACATCACCATCAACTTCTACAGCGGCATTCTGTACGGCACACGTCTGGATGAAAATCAGGACAACACTATCGCCTTCGGCGGCAAATATACGCTGAATCTGGTCGGTGACAGCCTCCCGCACGTCGAGAGCATTACAGGTTCGGAAACGGCGACCATCACGGTTTCCGACGCGCTGAAAAACGGCGGCGGATACGTACAGTCCACCGTGAAGAATCCCCTGTTCAAGGGCCCCGATCCGTGGGTCATCCATCATGACGGCTACTATTATCTTACCGTCGTCCGCGGTGTCAGCATCTACTGCTACAGAGCGGCGACCGTTGACGCACTTGCCTACGTGGAGCCCGTAATCATCTGGACGGCGCCGAAGGGCGATGCCGTCAATGACTCGAACAGACATTACAGCGCAGAGATCTGGTCTTCCGAGTTGCACTATATCACTGCCGAGGAGTTCGGCAAGGAATATGAGGGCTGGTGGCTCTATTTTGCCGCAGATGACGGCAATAATATCAATCATCGCATTTTTGCCGTACGTGCGCTCACCGACGATCCGCTCGGTGTTTACGGTTCGCCCGTAACGCGCGAGGTCAACGTCCCCGTCAAGATGGTCGTGGACAATGATGAGACCTGGGCAATCGGTCAGTCTCTCCTGCGTGCCAACGGCAAGACGTATCTGACGTGGACGAGCGAAACGGGCAGAGGTACGGCGGAGCATAAACAGGACTTCCGCATTTCTGCTCTTGCAAATCCATACACACCTGTCGGTGTATGCACCGTGCTGAAGCAGGCGGAATTTGACTGGGAGTCGCACGGCTATGCGTATAATGCGCAGACCGGCGTTTCCTATCCCAAGGTCGTTGAGGGCGCGACCGCTATCTACGGTGATGACGGCGAGGTCGTGATCACTTATTCTGCCAGTGGCTACTGGCGCCCCAATTACTGTCTCAGCACGCTGACACTGAAAGAGGGCGGCGACCCCGTCAAGGCGGAGGATTGGATCCGCGCGAGCGAGCCTGTATTCAAGGCGCAGAACAAGTGGTACGGCTCGGGTCATGCGGCGTTCACCGTGGATGCGCTCGGCAATCGCTGGATGGTCTTCCATGCTTACGACAACTGGGAGTGCGGCGACAGCAACCCGCGTTACACGCTGATGCAGCCCTGGACGATGAACGGTACGTCCGTGGAGATGAACGGAGGCCCGTATGCAAAGGAGATTACTTTCTCCTTTGTCAGCCGTCAGTTCCCCGTAGCACAGGCGATCCAAGGTTTCGCAAAATGATAAAAAAGGCATGCTTTGGCATGCCTTTTTTGCGTGAGGGGAACGAAAAAAGTTCTTTCTTAAGAAGAAAGAACCTGTATCACCCCGTACAAATTTGTTTCGTAATTTCCATTGACGGGTGCTTTCTTTCGGTGCTATACTGTAAAAAAACAACGGAGGCAAACTATGTTTAACCGATTCCTCATTATAAACGGCCGTCTCTGGACGGGCACCGAATTTACAAGCGGCAACGTG
>JAZQHV010000008.1:0-48490 GCA_045540755.1 Eubacteriales bacterium | reverse complement strand
GCCGAGCCAAGAGGAGTTCTATATCTATAGTCATTCATCGGTAGTACGATAAACGTAAAAGCCGCTGAGGTGGAGAAATCCATCTCAGCGGCAATTTTTATCTTTTCTTATAGATCACAAGCTCGGGATTTTCGCCGTTTTCCTCATAGGTACAAACGAGGATGAAATCCATATTGGCAACGATGCCGAAGCATCGGTCGCCGCCGAATTCGCATTCCAGCTGATTACCGAGGTAGGTGGCGTTATCGTCAAGGAATTTGACGGTCTTGCCGTTTGGGAGGCGGTATTCGAGGTTAACGTAACCGCCCACAAGTGCGTTGAGTTTTTCGACCTTCGGCATTCCTTCTACATGGAGGGCGTTGATCTCGTCGATCAGCCTCGCCTTGAACGCCTCAAACCTTCCGCCATCGTCAAGGTTTTTATATTTCTTCCAATAGTCAAGCTTTGGGAGCATTTCCTTCAGATATGCTCGAGCCTGCTCCGAGGGAAAGGCTTCGTTTGCCATATTCGCCACACAAACCTCGATCAGAGCGTCCATATCGTGATACATATACTCGCCGTCGGCATAGCACCATTTGCAATACTCTTCGTTGAAAAAACCGTCTTTTTCTTTACTGATGTTGGAATCTTCAAGCGGCATACCGCAGCATTGACAAATTAGTTTTTGGGGAGAGCCAAGAAGCGTATTGATAGATACGTCAAATAGTTTTGATAACAGTTTTAATGTTTCAGTGTTCGGAGTAGTATCACCGTTTTCCCAACGGCTGACCGCCTGACGGGTGACAAACACCTTTTCGGCAAGTTCCTCTTGGGAGAATCCTTTTTTCGTTCTGAGTTTAAGAATGATGTCTTTTGTTTCCATATAAGCACCGCCTTCATTTACTGCGGTTATATTATAACATATTGCAGTGTCCGGCACAAGCAACGCGCTGTTGCTTATGGCCACGCACTATATCAAAGCCTTTGTTTCGCAAAATATGATTTCAAAGCAGATCTGCATTGCGGAACGCCGGATCTCAAGAATGAAAACAGACCTTGATTTTCCGAAGTCTTTTCACCACACAAACGGGATCAGCCTGTATTTCACCTTTTTACGATAGGCAACGTATCCCCGAAGCTCCCGCACAAGCAGTTTTTCCTCCTGCACGATACGCACAACCATCAGCGCAGGATAAAACAAAAATACGAGTAGCGCGTACCAGGAGCCAAGCAGGATCGGTGCACTGAGAAACATCAGGATCGTTGCCGCATACATCGGGTGCCGCACAATACCGTACAGCCCCGTATCCACAACGGTCTGCCCTTCCTCAACCTTGACAGTGCGGGAAAGATACGTATTTTCGCGCATCGTCTCCGCATAGAGCGCATAGCCAAACAAAAAGACGATCGCCGCCGCAATCACCGCCTCGGTCGACACGTGCGACCAGCCGAAGCGGAAGTCCAGCCCTGCCGTGACGAAGCCCGCAACAAAGCCGATCGCCGAACAGACAACTACCGCGCGCTGACCCGATTCCCGCTCACGCATCTCCAGACGTTTTTGCAAAAGCGAAGGCGCCTTCCAAAGCAAAATAGCACCCAGCAGTAGCATGGGGAAAAATAAAAGTGCAAGAAACAACCATCCCCCGCCGTAGCCCCACGTCCCTGCGGGCAAAAATAGCAGAAGCATAAATAACGCAAGCCCCAAAACCATCTTGCCAAGCGCAGAAAAAGCAAGTTTCATAGCGCACCTCCTTTTTTCTGTAGTATACCACAAGCAAAAGTGTTTGTAAACAGAAAGCACCCGTCAAGACGGGTGCTTCACTCATATCTCAATACATTCCCAAAGATACACACTTTTTTCGGTAGTACCGTTCAGATGCACCGCACTGTACGACCGATGCACGTGCCCGTGCAGGTGCCACTGCACCGCATTTTCGGCAAGATAGCGCGTGATGCCGACAAGACCCGGATGCGCCTTATCTTCAGCCGTGCCGAGCATAGCCGCATCGTGCGTAACGAGCACGTCGGCGCGGCGTGGCAACTTTTTCGCCGCACGCAGGCTCCCTGCCTGCGTATAGCACGGAAACGTACCTTTTTTGTACTTGAATGCTCCCTCAAAACCAACAAAACGCACGCCCTTGTGCATATATGCCTTTCTGTGGAGATCGCGGATGCCAAACTCGGAAAAATCCATGCAATCGTGATTACCGCGGACAGCCAGGATCTTTTCCGCGGGAATCACCTTCAACACCGCCTCAATATCGCTGTAATCCACGTCACCAAGCAACAGACAAAGATCGTATTCACCAACGTTCCGAACAAAGGCACCAAAGCGGAGATCGTGCGCAAGCACGCCGTGCGTATCCGCAACGACGATCAGGCGAAGCCCCAGTTTCCGCTTTATAATCGGCTTTGCTTCTTCGATCAGGCTTTGTGCATACGGAAGGAAAGGCTCATATGCGTACGGCGCGCACGGCTTTGCCGCACGCAGAAGTTGCTTCTGTTTTTTGGATTGCTTGAAAAAAATCATGGATGCTCCTGTTCTGCGCGATTGCTACCGATAATATGTGTTCAATTTTATCATAATGTTGTTTAAAAAGCAAGAACAAAAGTTCCAACAAAATGCAAAACTATAGCGTTTTTTTGTGCAAATATGAAAAGAGCCGGAGAATCCGGCTCTTTTTCATTGAAATACGTACATCTGCAGACGGTCAAACGCATCCTGCACACGCGAAAGCGGAAGCGCAAGATTCATGCGGATGTGGGTCTCGCCATGGAACGGTCTTCCGTCCTGCCAGATCACGCCCTTGTCCCAGCCGCTCTGCAAAATATCGTCGAGTGTTCTGCCGCTCTTTTTCATGTAGTCCTTGCAATCAAGGAACAGCATATACGTCCCCTCGGGACGGCTGACCTCCACGCCGTCAAAATGCGCCGCGATGAAATCGCATGCATAGCGCACGTTGCCGCTCAGCGTTTTGCAAAGCTCGTCCACCCACACGTGCCCCTCGGGGCGGTATGCGCCGATGAGCGCATGCATGGACAGCACGTTCATGCTGTTGTAATGTGAAAGCGATGCGGCATGCGCCATTTTTTCGGCAAGTGCGGCATCGTACACGATGGAATACGCACCGATGAGCCCCGCAAGGTTGAAGGTCTTGGAGGGTGCATACAGCGCAACCGTGCGCTGTCTTGCATCCGCGCTGACCGACTGTGTGGGCGTATGCTTATGCCCGTCGAGCAGGATATCCGACCAGATCTCGTCCGAAATGACGCGCACGTCGTATCTTTGAAACAGCTCCATCGCCGCAGAAAGCTCCCACGGCTCCCAGACGCGCCCGGTGGGATTGTGCGGCGAACAAAGCACCGCAATGCGAATGTCCTCCTCGCAGATCCGTGCCTCCATGTCCGCAAGATCCATACGCCAGACGCCTTTCGCATCCAAAACGAGCGGGCTGTGCACCAACGTGTAGCCCGCGTTTTGCAAGCTGTTTGTAAAACCGATGTAGGTCGGCGCATGCAGAAGGATCTTTTCCCCACTCTTGCCCAATGCCGCCACTGCTGAAAGCAGACCGCCGAGCACACCGTTGTGATACGCGATATGCTCACGGGTAAGACCGCGCACGCCGTTGCGCTTTGCCTGCCAGTCTATGATCGCATCAAAATATTCGTTACGCGTGTTGAAATAGCCGTAAGCGGGGTGTGCGGCGCGCGCTATAAGCGCCTCCGTCACCGTCGGTACGGTAGCAAAATTCATATCCGCGACCCACATCGGAATCGCATCAAAGCCGTCCTTCGGTGCCGGCGGCGCCCATCCCACACCCAGACCGTCCACGGCAAGCGCATCCATCCCGTGTCGGTCGATAATCGTTGTAAAATCGTAGGTCATCTGTCATCGCTCCTTTGGTTACCATTATAGCAAACGCGACCGTTCTTGTAAATACCGATTTCCTGCCGCAAAAAGGAAAGCCGCGCTTTCACGCGGCTTTTTATCAGTTTACAATATCCTTGGGGTTGACGGGTGCAGACACGTACTTTACAGCAACGTCGCCTGCCGCAACGAAATCCGCAACGAGCTCTCCGTAGAGGCTATCGAACAGAATGCCGATGCTGTCGCCTTTGTTTGCCTCGTCATCTACCTCTTTTTCGATAAAAATAATTCCACAAGTGCGACCATCGCTTCTATGGGTAAAAAGTTGCTCTGATTGTCACTTGCATCTATGCATTCCCCCGAAGCATACACGATGTGTATTTTTGCGCCGTACATATCGGGAAGTCCGCTGACGGAGCGCTCCTCGCCGTTGAAGCGTGCGAGGTCGTGTGCGCGGACGATCTCCTGCAAATTCCGCATAAAGCGGTGACTGTCACGGAACAAAAAACGCTCTCCCTCTCCATGGCGCGTGCGCATATCGTATTCCGCGCGCACCGCGCCGTCCGCAAGGCTTGCGGACAATGTGTATACGCCGTGCTCGATCGGGATCTCGTCCGCGATCGCCACCGTGGAAAACTTGCAGGTGAAACGAATAATGTTTTCGGAAACGACCGTTTTCGGTACGTCGCGTTGCACGCGCTTTTGTACACCGCCATCCTCAACGTCCGTGTCTCTTTTTCGGAAAAATATTCTCAAAAATCGCATGGTTTTACACTCGCTCCGTTCCGCAATTGTGGCAAAATTTCGCATCGGGGTCCGTAAACGATGCCCCGCACCTTTTACAGCCGTTCGGATCACGCGGCGCGGACGATGCATCCGTCGGCACTGCCATAGCGGCGCGCGCATCAACGACGATATGCGGCGGAACAACGCCCATTTGCATATCGTCATACGTCGAAACGCTTGCCAACATCTCCAGCACGTCCGCATCGGTCATCTCAAAGCACCCTTGCGGCGTTTCGAGATTGGCGGACACCTGAAACTGTCGTCTGCCCTCTCCCGTCCAGAGCATTGCCACGCGAAAGCCCATGCTCTCGCAGGCAAAGCCCTGCCAGGTGTGACCGCCCAGCACCTGCGGCGGAATATCGGTGACGTCGTAATAACCCGTCTTAGATGGCGGCAACATATACGCATCTCCCGAATAATTCAACTGTATGTACGGCTTGGAAAGGATGTCTCCGTCCCGATTGCCGCCCTTGCAGACCTGTACGATCCGTTCGTTTACTTTAAACGCCTTCCATCCCTCGGGAACCGCAATTCGGAAGGTCTCCGTTTCAAAACTTTTCATAATCGCTCACTCCCACTTGACAGTTCTGTGGAAAATTTCAGTAATGCGCATAAACATTTCGTTATAGCGGTCGGGGCAGGTATCTATACCGTACACGCTGACGGTGCTGCCGCCCGAAAAACGCAGATATACTTCGTACCGTTCTCCCGTATCGGTTACGTTTTTTCGGACAAGCTCTTCGTTAAAGCCGTCCCAGCCGACCGTACCGCAATCCGCAAGCACCTCTTCGATTTCGCGAAGCACCTGCGGCTCCTTTTGGGAGACAATGCGGCATTTTGCGCGCTCATCCAAGTTGTCCTTTGCGTTAAAACGGTGCTCCTCTCCGTAAGGGTGCATGTTTGTGATCTTGAAAAAGATCTCCTCGTCCTCGACCGCGAGAATATAGTGCAGTCCGCTTCGCATGCCCTGTCTTGTCAAGTGCAGAGCGGTGAGCGTTTCCCCTTCGGGAAGCGGCACGGGCGACGGAAAATCGGTTTTCGGCCGTTTTGCTCCGCAGCCGAAAAGAGAAGCAACTATTGCAAGCAAGCTCATCACAAACGCCGCTTTTCTCACGCCCACTCGTCCTTTGCCGCAGGCAAACGGATGTCGGAAAGGCACTGAATGTCGTTCAAGAACCACTGTCCCGTGGACGGCTTTTTGCGCAGCTTGATGGAGCTTGGATTGTCAGAGCCGCCGCTCTTGACCCAAAGGGTTGCCCAGTTCTCGTTGTCAAAGGAATAAGGGTTCTCGATGACCTCCACCGTATACGGCGAGGTCGGCGTATAGTTATTCTCGGGAGTCGCCCCCTTGAAGAACGCGAAAGTCTTATACTGCTTATCCTGCAGACGCTCACGGATAAAGCCCTTTTCATAGGTGCTGACGGTTTCGGGTCCCTTCAAAAAATCCAGCATGGCAAAGGTCGCCTCCGCATCCTTTTCAAAATTGCAGAGCGCCGCAATCGTCAGCGCCGCCGCCTTAAACGCGCTGTCCAGCGAGCACTCGGGTAGCGTTTGCAGCTCCTCTACGCTCGTCGGCAAAGCGGCAAACGTAAAGCTTTCGGTATGATTTCTGCCCTTGCCAATGTTGGAAACCGCGTTGTTTACGGCTTTGACCGCCTCTTTTCTCACCGCGCTTCCGATCGCTCTTTTGATCTGATCAAAAATGCTCATGCTTACTCTCCTTTCACAAAGCGAATGTTTATAAAGTTAAAAAAGCCTTCGCCATCAGTAGCCTGTGCCCACGAATCGGCTTTTTCGCCGTACACCTCTCCCTCGATGCCCGTGTCAAACCAGAGCGCACCGTCGCGCTCCTCCCATCGCATCGGACGTTCGCACATCATGCCGTCATACAGCGAGATCTGACCTGCGGCGACCGCCGCATCCACCTCTTTTTTGCTGACCCCCTCGGAGAGCGGCATCAGCATATAGAGCGTACCGTCCTCCAGCACGCGGATCTCCGTGCCGATCATCTTTTTGCGCTCGGCGATCTCGTCGGCAACTGCCTCTGCATCGGTTTCGTCGATGTAGGGCATCGGGGATGCCAGATACTCCTCGGCATTCATGTAGCGAATGCCGTCCTCCCCAAATTCACCGATCGAATGAAATTTCCATTTTCCAACGTAATTCATAGTTACCTCCTTTACCAGAGCAGAACGATTACCTCGTCCTTGGGCGCGTGTCCCGTTTCAAGGTTCACGCTCGCGTCATCACTGAGGGTCACTGAGCCCTCCAGGCTCTTGACCTCATTGCCGTTTGCATCCTTGATCAGACAGTAGCACTTGAAGCTACCGTCAAAATACTTTCTGTCCACACCGACGGTCAGGGTGTCGGTCGTTTCGCCCTCTGCCCATTCGTGATCCTTGGATACGGGATAGAAGAAGTCCATACCGTCTACCATGTAATACCACGTATACGTCAGCGGCTTGTATCTGCCGTCCGCCTTGATGCTGAACTCGATGTAGGTGTCGGGCTTTGCCGCAACGACACCCGGCTGCTTGCTGATGAAAGGCTTTTCGGGAGAAATGGTTGCCGCCGCCGTGATCTTCTCGTTGCCCTCGGCATCGGTCACAACGCAGTGGTAGTAAACGTGGTTTGTAAGCTCGGTCTTTTCCACCTGTATCGTCAGCGTATCGGTGTCATATCCGCTTGCCCATGTGTCGGTCGGCAGAATGTCCTTAAAGGTCTTTGCACCGTCGTAGATATACCGCCACTTGTAAGTCAGCGCACTGCCGTTTGCGCCGAGTGCCTTGACTTTAAACTGCACTGCATCGCCGTAGTTTGCATATACGCTCTGGGGATGGTTTGCGATCACCAGTTCATGCACCGTAGGAATATATGCCTCAGAATACGCAATATTGCCTGCGGCATCGGTGACCATGCAACGGAAGGACATACCAAAGGCGAACTGCTGTTCGGTAAGTTTTATATTGAGCGTTGCTTCGTTAAAGCCGTTTGCCCACTCGTCTGCTTTGGCAATGCTCGTGAGATTATATGCAGTCTTGCCGTCTTTGAGTGCCTGCCACTCGTAGGTATACGGCTCTGTACCGCCTACGCCGTACACGGTCATCTTTGTCCAATCGCCGATATTTCCTCTCGGCGTATAGCTTACGCCTACGCGGAGAGCCTCTTTGATCGCGATGTTCTTTGCATCGCCGATCAGCCCCTGCTTGTCGTAATCCAAAACAGCGGCGCGGGTATTGATCGTGCCGATCTCCTTAAAGAGCAGCCCTACTCTGTCCCCTGCGGTCGCTTCGTCAAGTTGCTTGTTGAACATTTCTATCGCTTCGACCTTGCCGCAGCCGTATGTGTATTTATCGTCAAAGGTAAATACAAGATACTCGCCGGGAACAAGCTTGCCGGTCTTGACCCTGCCTACAAGGATCGTGCCGAGAGAATTCTTTACAATGTCCTCCAGCTCCATGGTGAAGGGTGCTTCGGGCATTCTGACCCAGTTGGTGGTTACGCTCTCACCGTTTGCATCAGTGATCTTACAGTAAAACTGCTTGGTAAGGTAGGGGCTATCCATATAGAATCCGAGTTTAAGAACGTTTCCGTCTGCATGCGCGTACTCTCCGTTTACAATTGCCGCAGACTGCTTCTTGATGCCTGTATAATAGCGCCACTCGTATGTGTAAGGTGCCTTACCGCCCTGCACTTCCACGGTATAGTGTATCAGCATGCCGTCCGTCGCCGATGCGATATACTCGGGTTGCTTGGTAACGGTCAGCTTGTCGTAGGTCTCTTCCTCTGCAGGAGCTTGGATCGCAAAATAAGCGGGAACGTCGGTATAACCCGTGTCGATCTTTTCGCCGTCCGCATCGGTGATGACGAGCTTCAACTCCTTACCGAGGTACGGATTCTCCGCGGAGAAAACAAAGGATGCAAGTGCTTCATTGTTCTTGCTTTCAAACGCAACAAAGCTGTCAGCCTTCAGCACAGTTCCCTTTTCGCCGTCACTGTAGTACCACGTGAAAGTATAAGGTGCCTTGCCGCCTGCAAAGGTGGCAGAGAACACGTAGTTTCCGTCCGCAGAGTAGGAGGTTGCGCCCGTAAACCGCAGCGGCTCGGTCTCGGCGGGCTTTTCACCGAGCGTGAATTCAATTCTTGCCGCCTTGTACATCATTCTGGTGAGTACCGCCGCAACCTCGCTGCGCTTGATGTTGGCATTCGGATTGCAGTTGCGCGCCGCATCCACACCGCCGACAATACCCGCGCGGTACAGCTTGTAGATCGCGGGATCGTTCTGCACGTCGGGAATCGCGTTTGGCGCGACGTAGTTGATCTCCTCCAGTGCCTCCGGCGGAAGCGAATATGCAAAGATACGCATATAGCCCTGTCTTGTCGCAGGCGCGTTCAGATCGTAGCCGTGATCCTCTCTCAGGATGCCGTTTTCGATGCAATAATCGAGGTAGGGCTGATACCACGGGGTGCCGACTGTGAGCGTTACCGCACCCTCGGTATACTTTTGATTCATGCAAGCCGCAAGCTTGATCGCCTCGACGTAGGTAATGTTCATGTCGGGGGCAAAGGTGGTCTTGGTCTTGCCGTTGATAAGTCCGTCGCCGTATGCGCGGAGGACGTCACTATAGAACCATGCGCTCTCGCTGACGTCGGTAAAGGGATTGACAAGCTCTGCATGTCCGCAGAAGGTGCATTTGCCGTCTTTAAAGGTGTGCTCCTTTACGTTGAAGCGCTCCATGCATACCTGGCACTCTTCAAAGTGGTAGTCGTCGTCGGCACCGTTCATCAGCTTGTGGTCATGTTCGCCTTCACCGCGGACCTCGGTGTCGCCGTAGCCGCAAACGGTGCATACGCCGTCATTAAGCACGTGGTTGCCTGCATTGCGAATTGCAAAACACTTCTGGCATTCCTCATAGTGGCTCACCAGATTTCGCATTGCCAAAAAGTCATGCTCGCAAGGCGTATCGTCCGCGAGTGCGGGAATGGCAAGCAGCATTGCCACAAGTAAACAGGAAAGAAATCTTTTCATAGCCGTCTCCTTATTTTTCGTAGAATCGATAGAGGAACGTTACCACTGCGCTTCTCGGGCAGGGCTCTGCGGGCGTGACCGCAAGCCCTGTCTTACCGAGCAGATCCTCGCCCTTTGCCCAGTCGCGCGCCGCCTCATACCAACCGTTGGTGCCGATACCCATTGCACGGTAGAGGAAGGTGATGATATGTGCGCTGGAGCAGGTGTCATTCGGGGAGAACTTAGTGGCACTCGTGCCGACAGTGATGCCCTTTTCCACTGCCCAGAGCACGGGTTTGTAGTAGTAGTCGGTCGTTTTAACGTCGGTAAAGGCATTGGCATCCGCAAAGGGGCTTACCTTGGGCTCGGGGCAGCCGGCCGCACGCCACAGGAAAGTCACGACCTGTCCGCGCGTACAGGTGGCGGCGGGGGAGAAGGTGGTTGCCGACGTGCCGACGGTCACCTGCGCCTCCAATGCCCAGAGTACCGCTTCAAAGTAGTAGTCGCTCGCCTTGACGTCGGTAAAGGGATTTTCGCCGCTCTTGTTGTAGCCGCAGGTCTTGCAACGTCCGTTTGCATCAAAGACGTGGTTGCCCGCATCTTTTACAGCACTGCAAACAAGGCACTCGTAGTGGTGGCTGTTTTCGTTACGCATCAGGATGTAATCATGTGCGTGATCCAACTTCGGGAAGGTGACTTCGATGCTGGCAAAGTCGGGGCTGAGGTACTCCGCGGTAGCGGTCATACCGTTGACGGACGCGGTGAGATTCTCGGCAAAGGAATAGTTGAGATTAGATCGGAAGCAAACGGTCAGCTTGTAAATGCCGCCCTCTTCAAACGTGCTGATCTTCTTGCCCGTTACGGTGTTTACCCAACTGATACCGTTTGTGTATTTGCCCGAACGGTCTCCCAGATCGTCGCTGTAGAAGCGCTTGGTGTCAAACTTGGTGTAATCCGCCTTTGCACCGACTTCGGGTGCCGCAACGCTGAGGACGATGCTCGAAATATACTCACCGTCCTCACCGAGAGAATAGTTGCAAGTATCGCAAACGAGATCGCGGTCGGCATCGGTATGCGGCTCCACCACAAATTCATTACAGCCGCTGACCATACAGTAGCTTCTGTGGTTGACGCCGTCCTGCGCTTTCCAATTCGAGAAAGCGTGCTCGCCGCCCTTTTGCGTGTAGCCGTATTTTACGTAAATGCCGCACGCCGCGCACTTGACGTCGCCCGTGTAACCGTCATGCAAGCAGTTTGCCTCGGCATAGTTGAGCGTTTGCAGTTTTGTATGCGCGGGGGCGATCAGCTTGCCTTCTTTAACGAGATCACCGCAGGAGCAGTAGGTGTCTCCCGTGTAACCGAAGTCAAAGCAGGATGCCGCCTTTGCGTTTTTAACAGTGATCTTGCCCGTATGCTTTCTCGGTGTGGTGTCACCCGGTACCTTCATGCCGCAATGGGAGCACTTGTACGAGCCCTCATAGCCGCGCGTTTCGCAGGTTGCCTCCACTACGCTGTTCTTGATCAGCGTGAGCGTGCCCGTATGCTCGGTGCCGCCCTCGATCGCCTCGCCGTATTTGACCACATAGCCACAGTCACAGCAACAGAGATCGCCAGTATAGCCATCCTTCACGCAGACGGGCTTGTAGGCACCGAAGATCCGCGTGCCGCTCTCGTGCTTACACTCCGCCTTGTCGATGGCGGGAACAAAGGTAAAGGTTCCGCCGCCCGTGTATTCCTTGAAGCTATTTATCGTGAACCTCCACTTCGGCTCGCCTTCCAGTTTGACCGAGGTGGCGTAGCCCGTAACGTCCAGATCGGTGACACCGTTTCCGGTATAGTACACGCGGAAAGCAAGGCATCTCGGATTGGTCATCTTGATGTAATCGCTCTTGTCGTTGACGGTAGGCGCAAAGGTGACCTCGATGCTATCCCCCATCACGTAAATATCGCTCGATGCATAGCCGTACTGCACGTAAACGAGGTCGTTTGCCTTTGTCCAGTCGGTGGCAACGTTTACCTCCTTTACGCTGTCAAAGCGCATCGGCTTTTGTGTCGTGGTGTAGGAGCAAAGACTACACTCCTTATACGGTGCGCCGATGCCGCTCGGAGAGGAATGCGGCGTGCCCTGATTGCCCCATGCAAGCCACGTATGGCTTTCCAGCGTAGTCTTGGTACAGCCGTCGTACAGGCACTTCAGTCTGTGCTGCGTACCGTTCTTGTAGGTGTAGTCCACCTCGCACTCACCGGTTTCTTTATCCAAAAAATAGTGGTCGTGGTTCTTGATATGGGTCGTAAATCCGCAGTCGCGGCAGGTAAACTTTGTCCATACGCTACCGTCCACGCTGTCGGTGACCTCGCCCTCCGCCTTGCCGAAGTTGTGCGGCTCTTCCTTTACCGCTTCGCAACCGTCGCCAAGGCAGGAAACTTCGTGAACCTTACTTTCATACACGCCGATGTTGTTATTCTTATTCGGCTGGCGGATAATGCCGATCAGCGCACCCTTGTAGTAGGTGTAGTCTTTGTAAATGTGTCTGGAAAGGATGGAAGCCTCGGCAGAGTATACGGTGTTGCCCTCCTCGTCGGTGATCTCGCAACGGTAAGAGTTCTCTTCGTAGCAAACCGTTGTCGGAACGGAGATCGTCAGTTTTTCTGTCTTTGCGCCGTGGACAACGCTGAATTTTTTGCCGTTATTCCAAGTGTTTGCATCATCCTCAAGCGCCGTCCACTTTCCGTTTCCGTATCTTTCATACCACTGGTAGCGGAGCGTGCCGGTTCCCTTGGCAAATACAGAGAACGAAACCTTGTTGTCCTCAATGTTGTAGGGCTCGCCCGCCTCTGCTTCATTGTCGCTGACATTGACAACGCGGCTCTGCGGCTGTGCGAGGATCAGAATTTTGGTATGGGTATTGTAACCGCAAACCGTGCAGATGTCGTATTTGTTGAGCGTGTGCTTCGCCTTGGCGGTCAGATGTGCCGCACTGTCGCAATAGCGGCAGGCAACGTAGTGATAGGTCTCGTCAAACGACCAGGTGCTCTGCGGCTTTGCGCTGTGCTCGCCGCCCTCGGAATGTTTGGTGAGGACGTGCATATCGAAATCAGGATCGCTCACGCACGTGTCACCGCAGTCACAGCCCTCATCCTCGGCGTACGCACGGCAACAGTCCTCACAGCGGAGTTCACCGTTGCCCAAGCAGATCTCGCATACGTCTACGTCATGGAAGCATGCGCCGCAGTCGTTGCAGAAATGCTTGTCGTATTCATCGTCCATTACGCAAAGCCCTTCGCTGCAATCGGAATTGCCCTCGCAGCAGTCCAGGCATACCTCGCAGATGTCGCATTGATCTACCGTGCAAAACGGCGTTCCGCAGGTAAGACAGATATGGTCGTACCAATCGGAGCCTTCCACGCAGTATTCGCCGCACTCGCAGCCCTCACTCTGCGCCTCTGCCTCGCAACATTCCTCGCAGGCACCACATTCGTCGCAGAGTTCAAGACCGTCATCGAAAACGCATCGCTCGCATTTCTCGCAGGTCAGGCAGCACTCCTTGCAGTGCTCTGCTCCCTCTTCCTCGCATGCGCCGTATGTGTTATAGCAGTTGTCGCACTCGGGGCAATGCACACCGCCTTCAAACTCCTGACAGCTCTCGCAACGGCCGCAATCATCACAGAATGCGCCGGCGCAGCTCTCGCAGAACCAGCAGATGCTGCATAGGGCATCCCGGTCGCCGGCATAGCACTCCTCACAGTCCATGCAATGATATACCTCGGCGATGTAGCAATCGTCGCAAAGATGACATTCGGTACAGAAATTACTGCGTGTATTGAAGCAGTCGCCGCATTCCCAGCAATGCGTTGCCGCCCAGCAGTCTGCGGGCTCCGCCTCAATACTGCAAAGTCCGCATTCGCAAAGCCAGTCGCCAAAGCGATATGCGCCGCAGTACATGCAGTTGTCGCCGTCCTCTGCGATCGCGGTGCACGCAAGCAACACGACCAGCAAAGTGAAGACCAAAAATCTGCCAATTCTTTTCATTTTGGATACCTCCATTGACTAAAGTTTATAAATGTGCTAAAATATATATAAAATATTTGGGGCGGTCTCTGTTTCGTTGGCGCGCCACAGAGACACCGCTTTCGCGGCGGGGTACCCCTTCTTTTACAGCAAGGTTATATACCCTCCTTCTATACCCTGTAATTTTATTTTAAATTACAATTTTACAGGAAGTCGCCACACAAAGGCAAAATAAAAGTGTGGGATGCCGTGTTTTTTAGCACCAAAAGTGTGGGAAACGGTGTGGTTTTTGAAATATACAGGGAAAAGTTCCAAGGAGAGCAATTTATGAAGAAGATTTTCAGTTGTGTCGCATTGTCAATGCTCTGCCTGCTTACGGGGTGCTCCTCCGTCGGCGGCAAAGCGATGGATATGTCATCCGTCTACGTCGTGACAACGCTTCTTTCTCTACTGATGCTTGTCGGATATCTGACGCTCATCCGCAAAAAAGAGATCTGGATGGTGGTGCTGTTCACGTCTGCGGTAATTGTCAATGTCGGCTATCTCACTTTGGCAAATTCCGCCACGCTTACAGGCGCACTCATGGCAAACAGGATCGCCTACCTCGGCTCGGTCTTTCTGCCGCTCGCCATGCTGATGACCATTGTCAAGGTCTGCCGCTTGCGATATGCCAAGGGCGTCCCCTTCCTGCTGGTTGCCGTCAGCCTGTTTGTATTCTTCGTTGCGGCAAGCCCGGGATACTCGGATATTTACTATAAGGAAGTTTCTTTGCAAACGGTAAACGGCGTCACCGTGCTCGAAAAAGTGTACGGTCCGTGGCACGTTCTGTACCTCGTTTTCCTGCTTGCCTATTTTGCCGCGATGGTTGCGGCGATCATACATGCAGCAGTCAAAAAGAAGGTTCCTTCCCACATACAGGCGATCTTTCTGGCGGCCGCCGTATTTGCCAATCTCGGCGTATGGTTTTTGGAACAGCTGGTTAAGATCGATTTTGAGTTTCTCTCGGTCTCTTACATCATCAGCGAGATCTTCCTGCTCGGTCTGTTTATGCTCATTCAGGACAGCGAAAAAATATTCAGTTTTCCCTCTCCAGAGCTACAGGCTACCGAAAGCAAACTGACCAGGGAGATGCTCGAACAACAAAAAACCTTTACACAAGGGCTCAAAACACTCACGCCGACCGAAAAGGCGATCTATGACCTCTATCTTGACGGCAAGTCCACCAAAGAGGTCCTTGCCACCATGAATATCAAGGAAAACACGCTTAAATTCCATAACAAAAACCTCTACGGTAAGCTCGGCGTGTCCTCACGCAAAGCACTCATAGAGATCGCAAAATGGCTATAAGAAAAGGCACCAAGCTCAAATGAGTTTGGTGCCTTTTGCATTGCAAGAACTTGTTCAATGGGCTTTTAAATTATACGTAAAACAGCACTTGCATTTCTGCAAGTGCTGTTTCGATCAAATCACTTTGTAATCCGTTTCATGGCACGTAGCACATCGATGAGGCTGATTCTGCCATCATCATTAAGATCGCCGTTTTCAAGGAGAGTATCATTGAGAAGTGCTTTGATCAGCGTAAGTACGTCTGCGATCGTAACGCCGCCGTCGCCGTTTATATCGCCGTAAACATCGCTATAAACTTCAACCCGCAATTCGGCTTTCAAACCGCTTGTATTGGTAATGCCATCTGACAGAACAGGATCGGCGTAGAACGTATCTTTGCATACTCTTTCATTTTCATCACAAGTCCTTTTTTAGATTTCAATGATGTATAATTATTTGATCAGTTCTATCTCCTGCAAGACCATACCGTATGCGCTTTCGGGGGGATTGGATGCTATCACTTCGCCGTTCCAGCCTTTCGCAAAGTTGCCCGAATAGCATATCCACATTTTTTTGCCGTCGGCAGAAATGAATTTGGATGGGAAATTGACAAAATATGCCTGCTCGCCAAAATCCTTCATGTAGACCACCAATTTCCACTCACCTGTAAGCGACTCGCTTTCAAGGATATACGTATTCATTTTGGCAACAGTTGTCTGGCCATCGGTTACTGCCATAAAGTAGCGTTTTAACGTGGGATTGTACGTAATTGTGACGCATCCCATGTTATTCTTCCATTCAAGGAGCGGCTGGATGTCCTCAAAACTGTTTGTCCAGATCGCTTCGCCGTTTTCATCCTTGCCTGCATAAAACTCATATGCCTTGGGATCGTTTATAGTTTCGGGAGAGGGTGTCACGCGGAGAAGATAGACTTGATCGCCCGTGATCCAGCTGTTGTGTGCAAAATCCTCTACGGCAACAGGATAGAATTTGAGGTCCGAGCCGTGCGCAACAAGATAAGCCTTGCCGTCAGGCGAATGTTCCATATTCTTACCGAAGTCTACAAAGTGCGGCGAACCGATTTTTACAGGATAGCCGCCGAGTCCGCACTCGTTAAAAATAGATTCTTTTGGTGTATGCGGGCAATCCTCCCAAGTCTTTCCAAAGTCGCGTGAAATTCTGAAGCCTACAAAAGGACCGAGGTGAGGCCAGTTGTAAACATAACCGCCGTAACGAGTAGTGGAATATGGACCAAGGCAATATGTACCGTAATACCATATACCATTATGCACAAGCGAGCCGCACGGATAACGCCCAGCATAGGGATGAGAGGATGCGTGGTGATTCGCAAGCGCGGTCACTTTCAGATTCAGCGGATCGTCCCCCTCCAAGATCGCCTGACCCGTTGTGGAAGTCGTATCTATAAGATAATGGCCGTTTTCATCCGTAAATCCACGTATCTGCGAAGAGGAGGTTACTCCGTCGGTCGTGCCATCTGTAAAGGGAGAATACATTTTATCATCACTCGCCCACGACGGATAGAATGTATCCCCTACCTTATAATGGCGGCTTTGCCCCGTAAAACGGATCTCACTCCACAAATCTGACTTCTTGAACGGAATATCCTTCGGCGGCTCCGAATGCCATACAAATCCTTCAAAACTCATATTCTATTTCCTCCATGAATTAAAGCATTTCTTTTGTAATTGCTATGTTGCCTGTATAATAATACTCACTTTCGGGCTTCTTTCCGCAAAACAGGTATTCAAACAGAAGTTTTACAGATCTGTACCCCTGCTCTGCCGGATCCTGAAAAATTGTAAAATCAATACTCTCGCTGTTCAGCGCCTCGGTGATTTCAGGGAGCAGGTCGTTGACTACAACACTGTATTTTTTCTCTTTTTCTCGCAGAACGGACAAAAACGCATTTATATGGCCTGCCGCCGCATATATGCCCGAAATACTGTCTTCTGCCGAAAGGATCTTTTCTACTCTTTCATACGTAAGAGCCGCATCGTCTTCCGTTTCGATCACCGAAACAATATTCGCCTTATCACCGATAACATCCATAAAGCCCTGCACGCGGTCTCTATGCGCTTTGAACTTGTTACTACCCGTCACGACAAGCAAATTGGAACGAAAATCGGTCATCTTCAGCATGAGCGAAGCGGCAATACGGCCGCTTTTGTAAAGATCCTGCCCTACAAAGCAAAGGCGGCCACATGCACTTACGTCTGTGTTAAACGTAATCACCGGCACTTTGCTGTCGGTTTTTCTCTTTATACATTCGCAGATCTCAGGCGTATCCTCTACTGCAAGCATATAAGCGTCAAAATCACTGTCCGTTATTTCTTTAACTACATTATCACTGTTTTGGCGATCAGTGATAACATAGGAAATTGAAATGTTGTAATCCTGCAGCTCTTCTAATGCTTTGTCAATGCCTTTGATTACATCTTCAAAAAACGGGGTCTTCGGCATGACCGCACAGATAGAATACGCTCGTTTACTTAGTGCCAAGGCTCTGCCTGTCATGTTAGGACTGTAATGAAGCTTTGCTGCTGCAGCAAGCACTTTTTCTCTTGTTTCCGGCTTTACATTGGGCTTTCCGTTCAACACTCTGTCAACGGTACCTCTTGAAACGCCCGAAATATCTGCTATCATTTTTTGTGAAATTCTCATGCTCCACCTCTTTTGTGCACGTGCACATTTTGTGTAGTATTATTATATACTGCTGTTATTCCTTTTGTCAAGAAAATCATAGGTTTTTACAAAACAAAAAGGCACCTGTCGGTGCCTTTTTGTTCCTGTTATTATAATTACCTTAAAAACACGCAATCACATCAGAGCCTTTCTTGACAAATGCAACAAACTCATCAATCTCTGCATGGATCTCATACGTTCCCTTTGTGTAAACGGTTTTGTCCTTTGTAAGAATCCACTCACCATCGGGAATGTATACTGTTTTAACCGTCTGCCCCTGCTTTACGATAGGTGCAAAGAGTATATCGTCACCGAACATATACTGGCTGTCCAGCATATAGCACACCTCGTCATCAGGGTATTCAAAGAACATCGGACGCACAACGGGGTATCCTTTTTCGGATGCTTCATCAAACTGCTTTTGGATATACGGGCGAAGTCTTTCACGAAGCATAACAAGGTCACGGAGAATCTCAAAATTCTTTTCGCCGAAGCTCCAGATCTCGTTAGGATCTCCGGTAGGTTCTTTTACATTGTTTTTTTCGCCATGTCTTACTCTGTTGCCATGCAAACGCATTACAGGCGAGAAAAGTCCAAACTGGAACCAACGCACAATCAGTTCTCTGAAATAGTCGCTGGTAGTATCGCCGCCGTAAAAGCCGCCGATATCGGTATTCCACCACGGAATGCCGCACACCGCCATGTTCATTGCACCCTTGACCTGATGTGCAAGGCTTTTAAAGTTAGAAGCGATATCGCCCGACCACACAAGCGAGCCGAACTTTTGGCTTCCGAGATATGCCGCACGGGTGAGCGTTATTATGTCATCTCTGCCCATGGACTTAAAACCGTCGTAAACAAGCTTTGCATAGTAATAGGGGTACAGAAGTGCAACCATATCTCCTCTGCCTGCGTGCATAAGAAGATTGTCAAAGTGTGACGGCCATATTTCGGGCTCTGCAACGTCAAACCAAAGTGCATCAACGCCCTTGTCGATATAGTTCTCCTTGAGTTTGCTCCATACAAATTCTCTTGCGGCAGGGTTGGTAACGTCTATCTGCGCCTGCCAGCCATAAAACTGAAATACTCTGTCAGAGCCGCGCATTGTACGCATAAGCATATTGTTGCTTTGCATATAGCTGTAGTTTTCGCTATGCTCATTGATCGTCGGCCACATAGAAACCAAAAGTTTTGTATGCATTGCGTGCAGTTCCTCTGCCATTGCGGGAACATCCGGCCAATACTTCGGATCGAATTTATAGTCGCCCTGTTCTGTCCAATGGAAGTAATCTACAATGATCGCCGAAAGCGGAATTCCAAGTTCCTTATACTTTCTCGCTACCGCAAGAAGCTCATCCTGTGTTTCGTAGCGAAGTCTGCTCTGCCAAAAGCCCGTTGCCCACTCGGGCATTTTAGGTGCATAGCCTGTAAGGTCGGCAAGTGTTGTGCAAGCCTCCTTGGGAGAGCCTGCTATAACCACGTAATCCATAAACTTTGCATTGTCGCTTGTCCAGCGTGTTCTGTTGTTTGCAAGCTCGCAAAGTCCCGGAGATGGATTGTTCCATATAAAGCCATAACCAAACGAGGAATAAACATACGGAATGGTAACCTTAGCGTTGATGTGACAAAGGTCAATCGTAGAACCCTTGAGGTCAAACTCATTGTCCCAACTATGACCGAGTCCAAAGAAATGCTCACCGTCGTGTGCCTCAAAGTTGGCACTTACCGACCAGTTTTCGTTTCCTTTATTTACAAATCTGCGATAGTCGCCCTTGCCGCCAAACGTGTGGCGACTTTTATCAACAATGACAGGCTTTTCATCAATATAAAACACCGTTTTGCCATTTCTTTCAAGCTTGCACTTAAGCTTTCCGCATGTCAAAAATACACAGTTTTCTTCCTCTACAATTTCACAAGGTACGTTGTCCTGTGGCATCAAGGTATAGTTTTCGTCTATAACCTGACAGTCGGGAAACGACTGAAAACGTATTGCGTTATTTCCACAACTGCTTATTCTGATCAGTTCTCCGCTTCTTGAGAATAGGATCTCGTTTTCCCGAATTACAAGATTATTCATATCAGTTCCCTCCGAACATGATGCTGTTCACTACGCCTTCAAGGTATTCTTGCCTGCCGCTCTTTGGCTCTTTGGTGCCGCCGAGATTCTCGGCATATGCGGCAAGTTCTGTAAGTGTCGCACCGTCGAGGATCTTCTTACCGATTTCGCTATCAAAGCTTGCGTACTTTTCCTTTACAAATGCGTCAATTCTGCCGTCCTCCATGATTGCCGCCGCTTTGATAAGACCAAGTGCAAAGGTGTCCATGCCGAGGATAAAAGCGTGGAACATATCCTCGTATGTGTTGCTCGGACGGCGGTTCTTGGAGTCAAAGTTGAAGCCACCGGTGAGTCCGCCTGCTTTCAGCACCTCGTACATACAAAGTGTTGCACTGTATACGTCGGACGGAAATCCATCGGTGTCCCAGCCGAGAAGTATGTCACCCTGATTTGCGTCAATAGAGCCGAGCATGCCGTTGATTGCACTGACACGAAGCTCATGCTGGAATGTATGGCCTGCGAGAGTTGCATGGTTTGCTTCAATATTCATCTTGAAGTCCTTGTCAAGACCGTACTGACGGAGGAAACCTATAGCGGTTGCGGCATCGAAGTCATACTGATGCTTCATGGGTTCTTTAGGCTTCGGCTCTATGTAGAAATCGCCCGTAAAGCCGATGGAACGACCGTATTCAACTGCCATTTTCATAAGACGAGCAATGTTTTCCTGCTCAAACTTCATATCGGTATTGAGTAGCGTTTCATAGCCCTCTCTGCCACCCCAGAAAACATAGCCGCGTCCACCGAGTTTTACTGTGAGGTCAAGTGCTTTTTTGATCTGTGCCGCCGCAAAGCAGTAAACCTCCGCAGAGTTTGTACTGCCTGCACCGTTCATAAATCTCGGATTTGAGAACATATTGGCAGTACCCCAAAGGCACTTGATGTTCGTACCTTTCATCTTTTCAAGAATATAATCGCTGATCTCATCAAGGCGGCGGTTGGTCTCCTTAATATCCTCTGCCTCAGGCACAAGGTCAACGTCATGAAAACAGAAGTATTCAATGCCGAGCTTCTGCATAAACTCAAAGCCGGCATCGACCTTTGCCTTTGCGTGCTCCATTGTTCCCTTCTCTGCACCAAAGGACTTATCCGCAGTATCTCTGCCGAACATATCTGTGCCTGCCGCACAAAGATTGTGCCACCAAGCCATTGCAAAAGGCAGATGCTCTTTCATCTTCTTGCCAAACACAACTTTTTCTGCATCGTAAAACTTAAATGCAAAGGGGTTTTTGCTGTCTTTTCCCTCGTATTTGATTTGCGGAATATTAGCAAAGATTTCGCTCATTATTTGTTTTCCTCCATAAGAGTTCTGAACAGTTCTTTGGTATTAGGATAAATTTCTTTGAACTTTTTATATTTCTTTGCGTAGCGCTCTGCAAGCATTTTGTCAGGCTTTACGGTGTTCTTGATTTCAACCGTTGCACACTCCGCTACGCTTGCGTATTCACCGCAGCCTACCATTGCAAGTCTTGCCGCACCAAGGGACGGACCTTCTTCAGCCATTGGCACTTGCAACTCAATGTTCAAAACATTGCTTATAATTTTAAGCCACAGTTCCGACCTTGCACCGCCGCCGCAAACCGTGGATTTTTCTATGTTTATGCCAAGGCTCTTCGCTACTTCAACATTATCACGAATGGCAAACGCAACTCCCTCAAGCACTGCCTGTAGCATATCTGCTCTTGTACTGTCGGGGCGAAGACCGATAAACATTCCGCTTGCGTTTGTATCGTTTATAGGGCATCGCTCTCCCATTAAATAGGGTAAAAAGTAAACAGTATTGTTGCCGAGCATATCCTCGGTGATAGCCGCCTGCTCTGCCGCAAAATCTTCGGTTTTGAGAACCTCTTCGCAGAACCACTTGTTGCAGGATGCCGCCGAAAGCATACATCCCATAAGATAGTAGCCGCCGTCTGCGTGGCAAAATGCGTGCAGACTGTTGTTTGCATCCACGCTGAACTTGTCCGAAGAAATTACAACCGTTCCGCTTGTTCCGAGTGATATGTTGCATTTGCCGTTGCCGACAGTGCCGGTTCCGATTGCCGCCGCCGCATTGTCTGCAGCACCTGCAATCACTTTCACATTTTCGGGAAGTCCGAGTTCCTTTGCTACGTCAGACGATACCGTTCCGATGCGTTCGTAGCTTTCAAAAAGCCGTGGCATTTTGCTCTCGTCTATCGAGCAGATATCGAGCATTTCCTTTGACCAGCATTTGTTCTTGACATCAAGCAAAAGCATGCCTGCCGCATCCGAATACTCGGTTGCATGTACCTTTGTAAGGCGGTAATTTATGTAATCCTTGGGAAGCATGATTTTTGCAATTCTCGCAAAATTCTCAGGCTCGTTATTCTTCACCCAAAGAATCTTCGGTGCCGTAAATCCCGCAAAAGCAATATTTGCAGTAAATTCGGACAGTTTTTGCTTTCCTATAACGGTATTCAGATACTCGGTTTCTGCGAATGTTCTGCCGTCATTCCAAAGAATTGCGGGGCGTATCACGTTGTCTTCCTTGTCCAGTATAACAAGCCCGTGCATCTGCCCTGCAAGGCTGATTCCGCAGATGTTATCTGTGCCGTCTGCTAGCTCTTTTACCCCCTCCGAAAAGGCATTCCACCAATCGGATGGCGATTGCTCGCTCCATCCGGAATACGGATAGCTTACGTCATAGTATTTTGTCACGGTTTTTACGATGTTGTTCTCTGCGTCGCACAGTATCAACTTTACAGAGGACGTGCCAAGATCTGCGCCTATATAATACTTCATACTTCACTTACTCCTATATGATTCCAATTTTATTCTACCATACCGATATTGACTTTGCTCGCCATTCGTTGTACAATATATAGACAATATTTGACTTTTGTGGGTAAATTTATGTTTTATCAATTTGAACATTTCGGCAAAGACGACCACTTCTGCAAGGAGATGGGCGAAAACTTTAGTTTTCCTATACACATGCACAGCTCTTTTGAACTGATTATTATACTTTCGGGAAGCATGGATATTACCGTAGGAACAAATCAATATACATTAAACAAAAATGAAGCTGTGTTGATTTTTCCACATCAGCTTCATTCGTTAAGCAGCTTGCAAAGCAAGCATATTCTATATATTTTTTCTCCCGAAATTATAAAAGCCTTCTCTTCAAAGATGCTACAAAAAATACCCATAAGCAATAAATTTGTTATGGACGAGCATGTACTCGCTCTTCTTAGAAAAACGGATGAAAACAGCACGACCGTCGAGAAAAAAGGAACACTGTATTCTGTCTGTGCCGCATTTGATAAAATAAGCGAATACACCGACAAAACAAACGATAAAAACAATTTACTGTACCGCATTTTTGCGTTTATCGAAAGGGAGTACAATAAAGACTGCCTACTAAAACAGCTTTCGGATGAACTTTCCTATGATTATGCATATCTCTCCCGTTTTTTCAAGCGGAATGTCGGTATTACCTTTAACGACTATGTAAATCATTTCAGAATCAGCAAAGCATGCGAGCTTTTGTCAACCACCGACACCTCTGTCGTAAAATGTGCAACCGAGTGCGGATACTCTTCCCTCAGAAGCTTTAACAGAAACTTCAAGGATATCGTTTCGGTTTCTCCGACGGAATATAAGAAAATACAGAATGCATAAATCATTTCATTCACACAGCCGTATTCTGCCAAGTCTGTTTTCTCTGTTCAGTCATGGTCTCGCTGAGTTTGCCGCGATCACACCCGACGGTATTACTTGCTTTGTTTGGTACAAACGATCCCCCGGTTGTAGTTTTCTACAACCGGGGGATTCTTGTTTTAATGTCCGTTGATCCGAGTACGCTCCAAACGAGAGTATTTTTTCTTTTATTGCACCGAAAGCTTCAAAACACGGATCACATCGACAAGATTCAGTTTGCCATCACCGTTCACGTCTCCGTTTTCGATGACCATATCATTCAGAACTGCATGGAGGAGTGTCACCACGTCTTTGATCGCCACAACGCCGTCGCCGTCAATGTCGCCGATCTTTTCACTATGTCCGCAAACGGTGCAAACATTATAGCCGTCGTCACCCGTTTTAAAGCTGTGCTTGCGGAATGCAAGAATATCATGCACCGCATCCATTGCCGCTTCTACAGTTGCTTTATCCGCTGTTTCTTCTACAAGGATATCGCCAAGTGCAGAGTGTGCCGCATTCAGCTCGCCGATTTTATCATCGGGGAAACACAAAGGAAGGCCACTACTTATAATCGACTTGACTTCGGCATGATCGTTCACAGCCTCACTATACCAAGCCTTTTGCACACGAACCGCATCGGCAATGCAATACTTTTCGTCGGTAGCACGCATCAAGATATAATTCTCTGCGTCTGCATCAAGCTCAAATCTGCCAAGCTCATACCACATGCTACCGTTTGTTTTTTGGTTGACTTCAACCGTCCACACCTTGTCACCGCTATGAATTTCCACAGGAGTTGCATCCGCACGGTTGCTACCTGCTTTGTAGAACATATAAACAACGTATTCGCCGCTTTCATCTACAGCATACTCCCATTTTGCCGTAGCCGATGTGTCGATGCCGAGGAAGGTGTGATAATAAGTATTATACCCCTCGCTTCCGCTTCCTACCGCCCACTCTTTTCCATCTTTACCCAAGGTCACCGAAAAAGCATCGTCCATATCGTCAACAACTACAGAGCCGGGAGCAAACGAATCAAACATTCTTTCGTCTTCGGTCTCGCTCGGAATTTCTACAATTTTAAGCGAAGATATTGCATACAAAGGCTTTCCGTCAAGTCCGCTGACATTCGGCATGATCATGAAGAACGTATTCAGACTGTCATAGTTGTCGCTTACCGCAAGCGTATCAAAGCTGATAAGCCACGTGTTCCAGCCTTTTTTGACAGTGCCCCAAAGATTGTCATAAGGAGTCACCGCAGTTGTAGCCCTATAATCCACACGCCCATTTGTGGTGTAATTGCTGGGGTTTTTATCATTTGTTGCGGTTGCTTTATATGTCGTATTGCCAAAGAAAATTCTTGCTTCTGCGGTAAGTCTGTCCGCTGTCATGTCCTCGGCGCTCCAGAATGTGATCTCAAACGCGAGTTGATCAAGCTTCTTAACCTTGCGGTAATCTACTTCAAAATGACGGCGGAGAACCTGTAACGCTTTTTTAGACTGCGTAAGTGCCGCCTCTACCTGCGTCTTGGCAACTGCCTTTGCTCCATCAATCTCCACAACTTCGATATTCTCGCTTGTTCCACCGTTGCGGAGACCGTCACCGCTCCACCAATTTTCATCAATCGGTATGTCTGCTATAACGGTACGTGCAGGCAACTCTTCGCCGCTCGCATATGCGTTGTGATAGCTTATGCCCGGATCTTCGATCTTTGTATGCAGCGACTCTATCGGAATCACGGCAAGCTCGCAGTTTTCCTTATGCTCGGAGTATACGACATAGAGTTTTCCATCTTCCTCAACTGCATACGGATATGCCCACTGTCTGCCAAACCCATAGTTTGCCGTCGTATCGAATCCGCTGCGAATGTAATAAAACTTTGTAAAGCCGTAGGAGCCGTCTGTGTCACCGATTGCTATGATCTGATGCTTGCGGCTTTCGGTTGCAAAAATGAGATAGCGGCTACCGGTGGAAAGCGTTCCGCCATACGCCTTTGTATTGGAGGCGGCAAGGTCTGTATACTGCAAGCTGCTCCAGTTTTCACCGTCGGTACTTTCGCTCACTGCGTATTTACCCGCAGTAGTACGGCAGAAAAGAACATATTTGTCGCCGTAATCCATAACCGTGCTCTCACCCCAAAGCCCCATGCCGGAATCGTTGGGAATCATAATCATCTTCCACGAAAGCGGATCGTCCTTTTCTGCAATAGCGACCGCTGCTTGCGCTGTACCGGTTTTACCGTCAAGACCTGCCATTAGAAGTTTGTCGCCCTTGATTTCAAAAGGCTCGCAGAGAGGCCAAAATCCATCGTTAAGCACCACTCCGAGATTTGTCCAGCTACGGTCTGTAGGATTAAAGCGATATGCCTCCATAACAAGACCGGTATAATTAGAAGTTCCATTATACGCCGCACGGGGCGCAAAAGCATACAGCGTATCGCCTGCATTGTAGAACACACCGTGACTGCGGCAATATTCTTCCTCAATAGGGCCGATCACATATTCCTCGCTCCAGGTTTTACAATTGTCGTCAGAATATTTGCAAGCAAAGCGCGTATTTGTATCATTTTCTTTTACAAGGCTCTGCCCGTAACCGCAAATCCAAAGATCACCGAATTTTACGATGGAAGCGCCAAGCAGAAAATGATATCCGTCCTCCTCGGCATTGTGCACGTCAATATGCTCTATGCCCTCCGGAAAGGTTATTTCCGCAGTCGCACGTATATCAACGTTCGTAAGACCGGTTGAAGCGGCATTCGTTCCCATGATCCATGTTCCTCCAAGTAAAGTAAAAGTCAGCGCGGTGCAAAGCAAGCATTTCCAAAGTTTCATAGTTTTCCCCTTATATTATATATTTTTTGTATTGGATATGGAAGACAATAATATTCCCCCGGCTGCAAATATAATGGCAAGAACCGTATACGCCGTAAACGCCGAAGCCTCATTCAGGAATCCAAGGCTACTCAACACGTATGAAAATACAGCACCGAAAACCGGTGTTAAAAAGTTAAACACCCCGACAAGCGACGCAGAATACTCTTTCAGCAACAGCGTCCACAAGGAAAATGCCACCGCAGAAACAAGCATTAAATACAAAAGCAAAGCCATGCCGCCTGAAGTCACGGTGGGCAGTGTTCCGCCGAGGAACAAGCCGACCGCCAGTAAAACAAGTCCGCCAAACCCCATTTGCATTCCCGTAAGTAAAAACGGATTCGTATTCTGAACACAATGCTTGCTATACAAAAAGCCTATTGCAAAGCACACGCTTGATATAATGATAAACCCATCGCCTTTTAAAGAAAGGATCCCAATTTTTTGTGTGGCAACGGTGTTCAATAAAACGCCGCCAAAGCCGACAATGCAACCGAGTACCTTGATTTTGGAGACCTTTTCGTCTTTGAATATGATCCATGCAAGCGCAATGTAAAGCAGTGTTCCCACAGCGTTGAAAACGGAAGTATTCACGCCTGTTGTATAGGCGAGTCCCACGTACATGAAAAAATATTGCCCCGCCGTTTGTATCAGTCCAAGGATGAGCGAATGCCGAAATAATCCTTTTTCCATTACAATATTCTTTGAGAAAAGGCGAAACGGAACCAATATCAAAAGACCTGCTCCCAAAAAACGGACGCCCGCAAAAACCAATTTGTCGGCAGTAGCCGCAGGCGCTATGTTAAAAACATCGTAGCCAAGCTTTATCGTGGGGATCGCGCTCCCCCAAAGCATAGTACAAATTACTGCCAGTATATATAATTTCCATAGATTTCTTTGCGTTTTTTCCACGGTTTAAAAGCCTCTTGCGTATATTAACAAAACAGACACCCTTATGAATTTGACAATTCTTTTGGCTTGTGATACAATCCTTATATGACCAATATACAACGAATGCGTTGAATTGTCTATGTGCCAGATAGACTTTTTGCAAACGCAATGTCTTTTTTGGAAAGGTATTATGAATACGGAATTTGTGATAGATGTCAATGGTGTACCGGCAAAAGCCTATATGCAGATCGGTTTTTTCGACCACGGAGATATTTCTTATCCGCTACACAAGCACCTTTTTTGCGAAATACACATCTTCTTAAGCGGAAATGCCGTTCTCAGCTGCGAGGGAAAAGAAATTGAGCTTATCGAGGGGGATACGCTGTGCGTGCCTGCCGATATGGAACACAAATATCATTCGTTCAGCAAGGATTCCAAGCGTATCACCTTTTTAATTGACCGTGACAGCACCGCTCCCACACCGATAAAAGCAACGCTTCCAAAAGCGTTTTTATCCCTACTGTGCGACGAAATACAGGAATACGTGCTCACCGGCAGAGACGGCAAACTGAAGCCTCTGCTCTCCTACGTATGCTCCTCTTTCTTCGACTTCGAGCAAACGAAGCCGTTAATTCCCATCGCCAACCGCGAGCTGATCATGGACGAGTTCTTTTCCAAAAAGTATAACACGGCAGTAACGATCGAGGATCTGGCAAAGGAACTGATGCTCAGCAAAAAGCAGACAGAACGGGAGATCAAAAGGATCACGGGCAACACCTTTGTCAAGGAGCTCTCCAAAAGAAGAATTGATGCCGCCGTTCTCTTAACGCAGACCACTTCTCTGCCGCTGACCAAAATCAGCGAAATGGTAGGATACGCATCCTACGGCGGATTCTACAAAGCCTACAAGCGCGTCGTTGCGCCTCCGCAAAAAGAATAAAAAAGTCCCCTGACAAGTTTTCTTGTCAGGGGACTTGCTTTTGATTTTACTCTTCGATCGCAGCCTTCTGCGTGTTGATCTCGCGGATAACGTCTACGGGGAACTTCGGCTTGCGGTCGTAGGTGTACAGACCGTTGACCTCCTGCTCAACGTCGGTGAGCTGGGTGTAGCAGAATGCACAGATGCCCTTGTTCTCCAGCATTGCGGTAACGAGTCCGCGATAACGCTCGATGAACTCCTCCACGCTCTGCGGACGGCCGGCTACGCCGCCGTAACCCCAGCCACGGTCAGGATTGGAAGGATCCCACCAAATGCCGCCGAACTCACTCATAAAGGTCGGCAGACCGCCCTGCTTGTAGTGGTTGAATACAACGGGCTTGCCCTCTTCCAGAGGCAGATAGTGCTCACGGAACTTTGCAGGATCCTGCTCGTAGTCGTGAATATCAAGAATATCGGTGAGGTTATCCTGATGCGTCCATCCCGATGCGTCAATGTAGAGACGATCGGGGTCATAGGAACGGGTCATATCTGCAACCAGCTTGACAAAGTCGCGGTTCTGGTTCTGCTGAGTCTCGTTCAGCGGGCACCAACCGATGATCGCGGGATGGTTGAAGTCTCTCTCCAGAGCCTCCTGCCACTCGGGAATAAAGCTACGGAAAGACTCAAAGCGGGAGATGTCGAGACCCCAGTTTGCGTGCTCGCCCCAAACGATGTAGCCGAGGCGGTCGCAGTGATAGAGGAACAGAGGCTCAAAGATCTTCTGATGCAGTCTTGCACCGTTGAAGCCCATGTCGATGGAACGGGTGATATCGTCGATCAGGTCCTGCGCGGTGGGAGCGGTGTAGATACCGTCGGGATAGAAGCCCTGGTCAAGGATCAGGCGCTGATAAACAACCTTGCCATTGATGTAGGTCTTGCCATTCTTGTACTCAACCTTGCGCATACCGAAGTAGGAATCCACAACGTCGCCCTCAAGGTCGAGAACGAGGTCGTACAGCTGACCGTCGCCAACGCTCCAGAGATGCATCTCGGAGAGCTTGACCTCCAATGCGGCAACCTTATTGGTTACTTTGATAGAAGCGGTACCGACGACCTTGCCGTCGAAAGAAGCAGTCGCGGTCAGAGTCTTGCCGTCTGCATTCTCGCAAACCGCCTCGATAAAGAGAGACTCGTTGTCGAGCGAGGGGCGGTACTTGGTGCGCTTGATGTAGTGGTTCGGAACGTTCTCCAGCCAAACGGTCTGCCAAATACCCGTGGTACGGGTGTAAGAGCAACCGATCGAGTGGTACTGGCGGCACTGCTTACCGCCGGGCTGGGTCTGCGAACGAAGCAGGTCGGTTGCGCAGATGACGATGGTGTTCTCGCCTGCAACAACTGCCTTGGTAATATCCATTGCAAAGGAAATGTAGCCTCCGATGTGACGGTCGATATACTGACCGTTTACCCAGACCTCGGTCTCGTAGTCACATGCACCGATATTGAGAATGGTGCGTCTGCCCTCCGCTGCCCAATCTGCGGAGATCTCTACGGTGCGCTTGTACCAAACGCACTCCATAAAATCAACGTGGCTGAGTCCGGAAAGCTTACTTTCGGGGCAGAAAGGAACAATGATCTTCTGCGTAAACTCGCCGTCCTTGTAGAATTTTCTCTGCTTACCGCTACGACCGTGATCGATCTCGAAATCCCACTCGCCGTTCAGGTTCATCCAATTCTTGCGCTCGAATTGCGGGCGCGGATATTCAGGGCGTGCAATCATCGCTCTGTCTCCTTGTCGTATGTAAAAATTTCAGGGTTTCCTGTTGTTTCCATTATACCCTGCAAAACCGAATTAGTAAATACAAAAAATAGCGAAACATTTGCAGATTCTAAACATTTTTTGCACCCCAAAGCAAAAAGACCGCCGAAGCGGTCTTTTCATTGCTTATTTCGTAAGCGTTGCGGTGCTGGTTGCGCCGTCCCAATCCACGGTCGCGCCCATTGCCTCGGCTACTACGCGCACAGGCAGATAGGTGCGGCTGTTCTCAATGAATGCGGGGGAGTCCAACTTGACCGAATAGCCGTTGATCATCGCGTTTGCATCGCCGATCTTGATTGCAATGTCAATGCCGTCGCCCTTGATGGTGACAGAGGAGGTCGCGCCGTCCCAGCCGACAGTGCCGCCGAGATTCTCAGCAACAAAGCGTACGGGAAGCATGGTGCGGCTGTTCTTGATGATCGGAGCCGCGTCAAGTGTCTTTTCTTCGCCGTTAACGATGCCGACCATCTTGCCGATGGTGAGCTTGAGAACGGTCTTTTCCGCGGGTACTGCGGGAGCCGCGGTGGATACGTAGGTCTCAATGGTGCCGCCCTGGTTGGAGAGGCTGAAGGTCTCCTGTGCCTCTGCGGAAAGGATCGCCTTTGCGCCCTCTTCCACAACGAGCTTGAAGTGGTACTCGGGCTTGGACATGAGCGTTACGGTGTCGGTAACGGTGAGCGTTGCGCCCTTCTTGACAACGAGAGTATTCTGTGCACCCTCCTGGAAGAGGATGATGTTATCGAAGATAACGTCACTCTGGAAGGTCACGGTCTTACCCGCGGCGATCTTAAATGCACAGTTGGGGTTCGCCGCAGGCTCGGGATTCTGATAATCGGTGCCGCCGTATACGCTGGTGATGGTCAGCGGATTTGCCATCATGGGGAAGGTGTAGTCGCCGCCAACGTAGCCCTTTCCGGTGATGACCAGCGTGCCGCCGTTCGGGATCACGCTCATAACACCGGTCTGATCAACTCTGCCGAACGTCTTCTTGGGGTACTGCGCAGTCGTTCCGCTATTCGAGTCAGAGCCGCTGAAACTTTGGAAAGCCACGCCTGCTTCGCCCGCGGGAACAGAGGGAGCATCGGGCGCTACAGGTGCATCGCCGTCAGCGATCACGGTAACGTTATCCGCAACCTGAATGTCGCCGTTGCCGGTAATCGACTGGAAGGTACCGCCGTTGATGATAGCCTTTGCGCCGGCCTCGACCTCAATGTCGATATACCAATCCTTTGCCGTCATACAAACGATCTTGTCGGTAATAGTGAGTGTTGCACCGTCCTTAACGACGATCTTGGTCGGTTCTGCCTCTTGGAAGAGAATGAGGTCATCCAGCGTAACGTCCGCCGCGATCGAAAGGGCGCAGTTGCCCTTGATCTTCAACGAGCCGGCAGCAGGATTCTTAGCGGGAGCAGGATTCTTATAGTCCACACCGTCATAGTTTGCAGTGATGGTCATGGGAATCTTGATTGTGTAGTCGTTTGCAAAGTAGCACTTGCCAACGACAACGAGCGTACCGCCGTTCGGAATAACACCGACGATACCGGAGCCCTGTGCATCAAAGGACTGCTTTGCAGTCTCAGGCGTGAGACCGTCGTTACTGTTCTTCTGTGCGAAGCTGATGTATGCAACGTCCTCTGCCAATACAGGCAGAGCAAGCACGCAAAGAAGCATGGCGCAAAGAAGCACTGTCAAAAACTTTTTCATGGGAATGTCCCTCCTTAAAAATGTGCAATATTGCCATATTGTATTCTAATTTTATCATGCTTTTATACACTTTTCAATACAAAATCTCTATAATTTTTCATTGCAATTTTAGGGGATAAAAAAATCCCGAGGCATTCGCCTCGGGATGAACCGTTCGAAAAACGTTTGTTTTTCGAACGATACAAACCGCAAGTCTCGCGAAGCGCTCACCGCGCTCGGTTTTCAAGGAGTTTTAAAGCCGGCGCATGTCCGTCTTTAAAACATTTTATTATATTGGTGTATCAAAAGCTTACCGCATAAAAAATCCCGAGGCATTCGCCTCGGGATTTAAAGTTGGCTATATTAGCCGTTGACCATCTTGTTGATCTCTTCTGCGAAGTTCTCCTCGCGCTTCTGGATACCCTCACCCTTTTCATAGCGGATGAAACCGGTAACCTTGATCGCGCCGCCGAGCTCCTTAGCGGTTGCATCTACGTACTTCTGTACGGAGAGTGCATCGTCCTTAACGTAGCCCTGATCGAGCAGGCAGTTTGCCTCGTAGAACTTGCCGATCTTACCGTCGACCATCTTTTCCTTGATCTGCTCGGGCTTGTTAGCGTTCTTAGGATCGTTGTTGATCTGGGTCATGATGATCTCGCGCTCCTCTGCAATTCTTGCAGCGGGAACAGCCTCACGGTTCAGATACTCAACGGGGTATGCAGCAACCTGCAGAGCGATGTTCTTTGCGAACTCAGCAAAGCCTGCATTGTTCTTTGCAGCATCGTCAGCCTCAAAGCTTACGACAACGCCGATAGCGCCATTGCCGTGAATGTAGGTGCTGGTGGTGCCGTTGATGATATCGAAACGGCGGATGTCAAGTTTCTCACCGATGGTGAATACCATCTCGTTGAGCTTTGCGTTAACGTCCATGTCGGTTTCGAGGTACTGGCAAGCGGAGAGAGCTGCAACGTCAGCAGGCTTCTTCTCAACGATCGTGGTGAGAAGGCCGCGAACGAACTCACGGAAAGACTCGTTCTTTGCAACGAAGTCGGTCTCGGTGTTTACCTCGATGATCGCGGTAATATCGCCGACAGTCAGAGTGTCTACAAGGCCGTCAGCAGCGATTCTGTCTGCCTTCTTGCCTGCAGCCGCAAGACCCTTCTCACGAAGAACCTTGATAGCCTCATCCATATTGCCGTCAGCCTCAACAAGTGCCTTCTTGCACTCCATCATGCCACAGCCGGTCTTTTTTCTCAGTTCAGCAACGTCTTTTGCAGTAATAGCAGCCATTGTCTAATACCTATCCTTTACTTATATTTCAGTGGTGCGTGACTTACGCCTCGGTGGTCTCTGCGGCGGGAGCCTCTGCGCCTTCCTCAGCGGCAGGAGCGAAAGCCTCACCCTGCTTACCCTCGATCACAGCGTCAGCGAGAACGGAGGAGATGAGCTTGATCGCACGGATCGCGTCATCGTTACCGGGGATGATGTAGTCAGCATCGTCAGGATCGCAGTTGGTGTCCACGATAGCAACGACCGGGATACCCAGCTTCTTTGCTTCGAGAACAGCGATCTTTTCCTTGCGGGGATCAACAATGAAGATAGCGTCAGGCAGCTTCTCCATGGTCTTGATACCGCCGTAGTTCTTTTCGAGGTCGAAGATCTCCTTCTGGAGAGCTGCAACTTCCTTCTTGGGGAGCAGATCAAAGGTACCGTCGGTGCTCATCTTCTCGAGCTGGTTGAGACGGTTGATGCTCTTACGGATGGTCTTGAAGTTGGTGAGCATACCGCCGGGCCAACGAACGTTAACGTAGTACTGACCTGCGCGCTCTGCCTCTTCCTTGATGGTATCGGCAGCCTGCTTCTTGGTGCCGACAAAGAGGATGCTACCGCCGTTTGCGGACAGCTCACGTACGAACATGTACGCTTCCTCAAACTTCTTAACGGTCTTCTGCAAATCAATGATGTAGATACCGTTTCTCTCGGTGAAGATGTACTCTGCCATCTTGGGGTTCCATCTTCTGGTGTGGTGTCCAAAGTGAACACCGGCTTCAAGCAACTGCTTAATCGAAATTACAGACATTTTATGTCCCTCCGGTTTTTCCACCATACAGGCTGTCGCCGCCACCTTTCGGACCGAGCGGGAAAGTACCCGTATGTGTGTTATATTTTCGCCCGCATATCACGGACTGAAGTATTTTATCACAGGTTTCCCTCTTTTGCAAGTCTTTTTTGAATTTTCTTTAAAAAATCTTTCTTTTTTTCTTCTTTTCTTCACAAGGCGGTGGGCAGGGACACGCCGAGGGCGGCAGATCGACCAAAATCACGTCCTCGCCGATGCATTTGATATCACACCACGGCACGCGCACGCACTCGCCCTTGCGCAGTCCCCCTTCCCCCACGAGCAGTGCGGTAATGCGCCCCTCGCAGATATCCAGCTCGATATCGGTCACGTACCCGAGGCACGCGCCGTCACACACGTTCACGACCTGTTTTTGCCCGATTCCCGACGTAGAACAGCATTCCATAAATTCCTCCTTCTCCTCTTGCGGATTAAATAAAAATATGGTAAACTATATCCGTTTAGAACTTACTTAAAAATAAAAACTGTAAAAAGACGGACATGCGCCGGCTTTTTTACACCTTAAGAGGTCGCGAGCGGTTGAGCGAGACGCGAGCATTCGGCCTCGAACCCACTTGAAAATGCAAGCATTTTCAAGTGATCTAATGAAAGCGAGGTGCTTTTTATGAACAAATACGAATACGCCGCCAAGCTGCACAGCCGCGGCTGTAACTGTGCACAGAGCGTAGTCTGCGCGTTTGCAAAAGAGATCGGCATGGACGAAGCGACCGTGATGAAGCTTGCCGAGGGCTTTGGACTCGGTTGCGGCGGCACAAAAAGCATGTGCGGCGCACTTTCGGGTGCGATCATGGTGGCGGGCGCCGTCACCGCAGACGGCAATATCGAGGCACCGAAGACCAAAAAGGATACCTATGCGATCGCAAAGCAACTTTGCGATGCGTTTGAAAAGGAATGCGGTTCCCTGCTCTGCCACGAGCTCAAGGGTATCGAAACGGGCAAGGTCCTAATGCCCTGCCCGAAATGCATCGACTGCGGCGTTCGCCTTTGCGAAGAGGTGCTGGGAGGCAAATACAATGCCTGACGTCCGCGCGCTTTTGCCGAAACGGCCGAGCAACGGCAATAAAGGCACCTTTGGCCGTGTTCTCCTCATCGTCGGTAGCGACAGCATGCGCGGCGCGGCGGCACTCTCTGCCCTCGGCGCACTGCGATGCGGCGCAGGCCTTGTCACCGTGGCAAGCACCACTGCCTGCATCGACGCGCTTTCAGCAAGTCTCTACGAGCCGATCTGGCTCGACCGCGAGGAAAATGACGTCCTCACAGCGGCAGAACGTGTACAAGCGGTCGGCATCGGCTGCGGATGCGGCAAGACCCGCGAAACCATGCTGCAAGTTCTTAATCTGCTCTGCAAAGACACGTGTGCACCGCTTGTCATCGATGCCGACGGCATCAACGTGCTGGCAGGCAATGCCGCGCTGTTACGGGCGGCAACCCGCCCCGTGATCCTCACCCCGCATCCGCTGGAGTTTTCACGGCTCACAGGCAAGGCGGTCAACGAGATCCAAAGCGACCGCGAGGGCACGGCAAAAACCTTTGCCGCAGAATACGGCGTGACGCTATTATTAAAAGGAAAGAACACGGTCATCACCGACGGCAGCGCCGTGCACGTCAACGAAACGGGCAACACTGCGCTTGCCAAGGGCGGTAGCGGTGACGTACTCACGGGCATGCTCTGCGCATTTTTGGCGCAAGGTTGCACGCCGTTTGACGCGGCAGTTCTTGCGGCGCACCTGCACGGACTTGCGGGCGATCGTCTGTCCGAAATCTATTCGGAATACGGCGTGCTCGCAAGCGAACTCCCTGCCATGGCGGCAAAGCTTTTGCGCGAGTGGACAAAATAGAAAGAACTCCACACCCGTGGAGTTCTTTCTATTTTTCGCCGAAAGCGCGGAGACGGCGAAAGGTTTTGTACACAAACATACAGAGCGCGGCGTTGTCTGCCGCAAGATAGGTCACGCGCTCGGTCGCCGTATAGCCGCGGCGACGCGGCTGCATGGCACAAACCCAGCAAAGATTCTCTTTGCGGGAAACGGTGACCAACTTTTTGCCGCGCATGGCATTCTCCCACGTGTCGCCGCCAAGAAATGCGTACAGCATTTCTGCGGAAAGCGGCGCGTTCCCACCCGCGGCAAGCGCTTGCGGCAACGCCTCGGTCAATGCCTGCAAGGTACAGGGGATGCGCACGGCGCCCGTGTCCGAAACGCAATGCGGCAAAAGAAGGAACGCATTCTCTGCGGTATCCAGATACATATGCACGGTCTGCTCCTCTGCCTCCGAAAGACAGAAGTCCCGCGCAAGCGCCTCCTGCTTTTTACTGCGGAACAACACTGTGATCCCCCCTTTTTCCTCCATTATAGCACCGTCCCCGCTGAAAAACAACCGCCGCGGCAATGCCGCGGCGGGCTTTCGGTTATTCTGTTTTTTCAGCGCGCAGATAGTCAATACCGAGAAGATACCCCGTAGAAGACTCGTTCTTTCCCGTATTTCTGAAAACAAGCTTGTTATAGCCCGCCTTCAGCGTAACGGTTCCGAAATCCACGTCGGTATGCGATACGCTCTTGCTGTAGAAGTCCATCGTACTGCCAACCGCTTTGCCATTGACAGACACCGTAAATTTACCAAAGTCAACGGCTGTCGTAAAGCCGCCCGTAAGCGTATACGCGCCCGCCTCCTCTACCCAGAGAAAAGCGCGCATGCTTGCATTGGCTGTGCCTGTATTCTTCCAAAGAAGCTGGGCGTTGCCGCTCCAAGCGGTACCGAAGTGTGCCATCGTCTGCACAGAGACAGTTCCTGCCGTACCCCAGGCATTGGAAAGCAGTTCTCCCTCGCCCTCAAAGGTATAGACCGACGGAATCGTGACATCCCGCTCAACGTTCAAACGCGGAACGTTTGTATAGTGGGAAAGATCCACCCCGGAAAGTCCGTTGTATTCTTCCGCAGGAACAAGCAGAATAAAGTCAAGCCCTGCGAAATAGCCCTTGGAAGCCGCATTCTTACCCGCCCCCATAACGGTGAGCGTGTTCGCGTGACCGCGTTGCAACGAAACCGTACCGACTTCGGTCAGCACGTCCGCCGCCACGGTCTCCCCGTAGGTATCGATCGGTGCGCCGACTGCACTGCCGTTCACCGAAATCTGCAAGGTCGCAAAATCACTTGCAGTCGCAAAGGATGCCAGCAGAACATAGTCTCCGTCTGCGGGTGCAGGCAGGCGAAGCGTCGCGCTTGCTCCCTCCGAAAAGCCCTTGAAAAGCAGTTGCGTATTGCCGCTCCATGCGGGGCTGAAGGAGGACATCTCCTGCGTAGAGAGGCTTGCCCCCTCTCCGCTGACCGACAAGACCTCCAGCGTCTCGCCTTCCATGAAGGTTCGGTACGCCGCGGTCTCGGGCGTATAATACTCCAGCACAGCGTCGGCATCATACCGCGCGCCCTCTACCTTGCTATCCCTTGTAGCATAGAAATAAGAGGTGAAACCGTAACGTACATACGTATCGGTATAATACTTTTCCAGATATCCCTCAAACGATTCTGCAAAAGGAACGCTGTCACCGAGAAGAATGCGTGTCTGCATACGGTTTCCCACACCGTTCAGACCGCCGACGCAGTACGACTGCGCGTGATACGCCTTGCTGAACAGAGAGGAGTCTCCCCATGCGTAGCCGAAAAAGTCCTCGGTACCCGTTCCGTACCACGAGGGGAACTTTTCCCCGTCTACAAAGAATTTCTCGTCGCCCTCTCCCCACCAATACTGTCCGGGATTGCTGACGGGATCGGCCCCGCCGATCGCCTTATACAGATGCAGATTCAAACCCACAAATCTGCCCGCGCCGTTGATCTTCAAAAAGCGGTAGTCGGGACTGCGGGGCGCAGTCACATCATACACACCGTCCACAAGTGCATCCGGATGATACTCTCCAAGGTCAAACTGCGCACCGAAATAAAGCATATCCTCCTCCGCTACGGTGTTTTCCACCGTGTGGACCGCCAGCGAGACCGTATAGGTCTCTCCTACCGTAAAGATCTCGATCTTCGCCTGCTCGGTATACGGCATGTAATAATAGTTGTACAGCGTGCGGTCGTCGCGCACGCCGACCAGCAACGTCTTTGCGGCATCAAAACCGTATCCGCTTGCAAAGAAATCACCGAGCGGCGCATCCACGAAAGGCGTCTTTGCACCGTCCCAATATATACGGATGCGCAGATCCTTCAGCGCTTGAATTGCTTCGATCTCGTTGTCCTTCACCGCATCGGGAAGTGCAACACGCGCCAGCAGACCGCTGATCGCACCCTTCCCTGTCAACGTTTTAAAAAAAGGGGAATCCTTGCTGACAACCGCCGTCTCGAAAGCAGCATCCGCCACTCCGTCAGGGTGCGTTCCAAGAGATCCGCCCATAAAAGTGTTCACCGATTCCAGTGCCGCCCTCTGCATGGGGTTAAGCGACATCGGCATGCTTTCCACCGTTGTGCCCTCCGGGAACAACGTATAATTGATGTGATAATACTTTCCCCATCCCGTATCGCCAAAGCCGCCGTATGCGACCACGCGGCAAGACTTTGCAAACGTGATCGGTACATAATTGTTCTTACCGCGCGCCGCATCCTCATATACGAGGTTTTCATAATCAAACGGGGCGGAATTGCCGTTAAAATAGTCAGTGAACGGCAGGTCAATTACCGTTTTCCCGTCCACGATGATCTTGACGTGGCCGGGGCCGCTGGTGGCTGACCAGATGCGGGAAATATATCCCGCACCTGTAATATCCGCCAGCAATTGGCCGCCGTCCTCGGTCTCGCCGAGGACGTTGCCGCCATCATTGTTCGCACGCCAGCCGGTGTAAGCACCGTCGCTGTACTGCGAAGTTCTGTCATACGAGGAAAACATGCCTGTCTTCTCCCCGCTTGCAGAAACGCTCAATACTTCCGTATCAAGCATACGGTCTACGATGTCCGTATAACTGTAATCATACATTTCTTCATTCTCCTCGATCGCATACAACGCAAATTCTGCAATATATGCCGTACCGGTGGCGGCAAGCGAAATACCGTCCGCCGTGACAGGCGGGAAGATGGTATCGGCAAACACCTTGCCGTCCGAGGTGAAGGCCTCGAGCGCAACGTTGTCCAGCACCGTCTTGATGCCGAAATAACCGTTCGCATCGGTGGTCACGGTCGCCGTCTTGGTCGTGCGTGCGATCGGTCCCGATGCCTTTGTGTCCATGGTAACGGTCACGGAGTTCGCCGTTTTGTACGCAAAGGTAAAGGTCGTTTTATAGCCCTCTCCCTCGCGCAGTCCCAGCGTAAGGGTCGCGCCTTCGGAGAGCTTTGCCTTCATATCCAGGATACCGTAGACCGCCGATACCGTCTCGGTATCGAGTGCGTCATCCGTAAGTGTAACGTCGGTAAAGGTACAAAGCGTGTCGCCTTTGGCATCCTCCAGCTCGGCGATCGGCGCAAAATGCAGTACCATTCTGCCGTTTTCGGTCACGAGCGTAGTCTCATACGGCAGCGACTGTACGCCGTTCCAATATTTTTCGTCCAGCAGAGAGCCTGAAACCAAGTCTTGCATCCAGTTCATTACGAGAGTGCGCCCATGTGCATCGTTATAAAAATTCTGCGATGCATAGTGGGGAGACGAATAGAATACTGTCGCCGTTTTGGTCTGCTCGGCAACAAACTTCACACTGTCGCCGTCCCAAACGAGGTCTCCGACGACGTAGAAGCGACCGGAGCCGACGTAGACGTACTTGATATTGTTCTCGTCACCGTCCAGCGGCAATGCCAGCAGCATCGGGCACTCGCTTTCGATAGTAGTACCGTCAAGATACTTCATCGTTCCCTGCGAGGTCCAGTGGATCAAGTCGGGCGAGGTGTAGAGCTCCATCGGACCACCTGCAATGACCAGAAGCCAAAGCTGCTTCTCCTCGATCCACTGTATCTTGGGATCGCGGAAGGATGCAAAGTAATTCGAGGAAGCGATGACGGGGTTGCCTTCGTACTTTGTGAAGGTATAGCCACCGTCCGTGGAATACGCAAGCTCCTGACGGAAGGGTCCTGTAATAGTGTAGATCGCAACCACGCGGTTGTCGGGCGCAACGCTCTCGTCAAACAGACCGCTGGTGTTATCGCGGTCAACAACGGCGCATCCGCTGAAGATCGCATCGCCGTCCGCAGGGCGGTCGATGGCAATACCGTGATCCGTCCAATGCAAGAGGTCTTTGGAGACCGCGTGTCCCCAGACCTGATTGCCGATCCGCATTTGCGTGGGATTCCACTGATAATAGGTATGGTACTCACCCGTCGCAGCGTTGTAATGCAAGCCGTTCGGGTCGTTCATAAAGTTTTTCGGCGGCGTCACGTGCAAAAGCGGACGGTAGGTATCCTTGTAAATCTGCTCTGCAGGAATGTCGCGCATGACCTCCAAGACCATCGTAGTCTTGCGCGCATACTTGTCGCGCAGGTCGATCTGCACCTTGTTTTTGCCGTATGCAGGCGCAAAGGTATATTTGCCGTTCTCCACAAGCTCCGTACCCACTCTCGCGGTATAGCCCTCGGGGATCGGCAGCTTCACCGTGACCTCGTTTGCCGTTGCAGGCACGAAAGCAGACTGATATGCCGCATCCGACTGCAACGGGATCTGCGTATCCGCAGCAGTGAGAAGTGCATTCGCAAGCGGCTTCACCTCGCCATCCACGGTGACGACGATATCCTTAAACGCAATGTAGGATTTATAGGTGTTAAAGCCGATATAGCCTCCCACAAAGGTCGTATCCTGCCGCTCAAATGCAAGCACATCGTCTACGTAATAGGCAAGCGTGCCATCTGCACTGCCGGTTAAACGCAAACGGTAGTCGGTCTTAAAGGTTTCCGCGGTCGGAAGCGCCACAGTCGTATCGCTACCGGTGCCAAGATTGCCGGTTTTCACACTGAACAAGCGGGCGTTCGTCCTACTGACGTTCGCGCAATACCAAGCAGACGCGGGGTTCTTCGGATTCGGCACGCCAAATACAATGCCGCCGATTTTGGAGCCACCAAGCAGGGATGCAGTAGTTTCTACCGTAAATGCCTTGCCGGCGGGAACAAAAACGTCCGTCATGGCAAAGCGGTCACCAACACTCGAGTTGGTGCCTGTGAGCGTTCCACCCTCAAAATTCCAGTTGCCGTTCACCGCCGTGATCGCCTCTGCCACAGGCAGAGCGCTCTCGCCGATGCGCACCGAAATATCCGAGAACACAACGCGGCTCTTGAAGGCGTTGAAGCCGAGGTAGCCGCCTGCAAAGTTCTCCTCCATAGCGGATGCCACAAATTCTCCGTTCATCCACCAGGAGATCTTGCCGCCCTCGGTCACCTCAATGCGCACGGTATAGGTGTCCATGGCAAGCTCCTCCTCGGTCAGCGCTCTTTGCGGAGCGGTCGACGAAGTGCCAACGGTTCCGGTGCCTACAGAAAACAAGCGTGTCCTCTTACCCGTGTGGTCTACGTTGACGCAATACCACATAACCTCAGGACGCTCGGGTGCGCGCACGCCAAAGGTAAGGCCGCCGCACTCGTTTCCCTCAGCGACCTGCATCGTTGCTTCAAAGGCAAACGCCGTGCCGCCCGGCACGTAAATGCTGCTCATGGCGAATCCGTCGCCGCCCTGCGATACACTGTTCAGCGTCAGCACACCGTCGTTATAGCTCCAGGAGCAGTTGCGAGTCAAAAACTGCATATCCTTGGATACGTCGGTCATGCCGAGCGGCTCGGGAGAATTCAAAAAGCGACATAGCAGGAGCAGTACGTCCTGCACGTTGGCATTTCCGTCGCCGTTCATGTCCACGCCCGTATCCGCGCAGGTATAGCGAAGCGCGAGCAACACGTCCAGCAGAGTTTCCTGCCCGTCCCCGTTAAGGTCGCCGCTTTCCGCAGTAACCGCCAGACACAGCAGGCAAGCCAAAAGGATCAGAAAAATACTTTTTTTCATTATTTTTTCTCCTTCGTATGTATATTCGCAAGAGTATGCCAGGTGAGAGAATCCACTTGAATGTTTGCATTCTTCCGCAGAACAAAGCGCGGGAGATTGTAGTCCGCAAATGCGACCGTAGCCATAAAGAACTTGCCGCCGTCTGCAAAAAGCTCGACCGAGCAACGGTCCACGAGCACGCGCAGCTCTGCACGGTCACCAAGCAGTGAAAGCGGCATTTTCGCCTTGCCGCAACGTACCTCGTTTGCCTCCATGTCGCAGGCAATATCAATACCGAAAACGTTCAGCACCAGTTTTTCGCCCTGCTTATACGGCATCGAAAGGGACAGATCCATCGCCGCCGCATCCGTTTGGACAGCGTAAGGCTCGGTGAGTGCGATATCCTTTGCCTCTCCGCCCGTAAGATACAGCCGTTCGATCTCGCGGATCGGGGATGCACACAGATAGTACTGCTCCTCGATCTCGCAAAGCTTCAGTTCCGTAGGGAAACTCATCTGCGAAGCAAAATTGTCCGCAGGAGCGTTCAATATGTGCCACGCAATACGCACCACTCTGCCGTCGGGCATATCCGAAAAGCTCTGCGCCGCATAGCTCATCTTGAGGTAGGTCAGTTTTTTCTCGCTGTTTTCGATGACAAAGCGGTCTTTTTCAAAGTGACCGACAATATACACGTCCTTGGCACCCATCAGCACCCACAGTTTTTTCCCGTCTACGGTAAAGGAGAAGATATCGGGGCATTCGGCATCGTCGTACAGCGGGATCTCCTGAAAACCGTCCCAATGCAAAAGGTCGTCCGAGACGAGCATCTCATACCGTCCCTCTGCGCGGTAGATCACCATGATGTATCTGCCGATCTCCTCCACGTACACGACCTTGGGGTCACGGTTTGCCGCCTCGCGGTGCGGCACAATGGGGTTGCCCTCGTATTTTGTAAACTGTACGCCGTCGTGCGAATACGCAAGGCATTGTGTGAATTTCTGCCCGGCAGAAAGGCGGTTAGTACCGCCCGCCGCCGTATAGTACAACAGCATGGTGTTTTTCCCAAAGCCCGCTACACCTTCGCGGTCTACGATCGCAGAGCCCGAAAACATCGTGCCGAGCCGGTCGGGGAACAAGGCGATATCCTGCTCCTCCCAATGCAGGAGGTCACGGCTCACCGCATGTCCCCAATGCATGTTCGCCCACACCTTTGCCGCAGGATTATACTGATAAAACATATGGTACGCGCCGTCAAAGTACACAAGACCGTTCGGGTCGTTGTTCCAGCCGTTCTTGACGGTAAAGTGTACCTCGGGGCGAAGCGGCTCCTGCCAAAGCATCGGCAGATCCATCGTCTCGGCAAAATGCGGCGTGTAAGCAACGTTCGGCTCCACGGTGATCTTCACCGTGCGTCCGCACCATGCGGAAACGTCCATATACGCTGTAAAGTTTGGATGCAGGTTGTCGATACGGCAATCAAAATCAAACAAAAGCGTTTCTCCGTCCCAAATGCACACCTTTTTATTGGCGGCAAGACTATTGACGGGCAAAAGCATATATTTGGCAGTAATCGTGGTTTGCATAACGGTCTCCATTCCGCCGCCGTGCGGCGATACAAGCAGTAAAAGTAGAATATACAGCGAAACGCTGTCTTTCCTTAATATCAGTATAGCATAGAGCGCATACACACACAAGTGAAAAAACAATTGCAATGTGCCAAAACACGACTTTTTAAAGTTTCGTTTTCCTCTTGACTTTCGGGCGTGTTTTCGGTACGATAAAAGCAGAAAACCATCACGTGGAGGTATATATGCTACAATTTCCCGTGTATTCCGAGGCGTATCGCCGTGACAGAATCCCCTGCTCCACCGACCTGCGCGGGGTGCAAAAAATCGACACCGACAGCGAGGGCTGGTCCATTCCCGCGCGCCTGCTCGGCCACTCGGTGATCCTGTTTGCCGAGCGAGGCAGCCTTTCCGTCGCACTGAACGGCAGACCTCACACGCTCGTCAAAGGTAACGTGCTCCTTGCCACCGCAGGCACGCGCCTTGCGCTTTCCTCAGATGGCAGTGCCTGCTTTTATCTTTTGCAGTTTGACTGTAGCGAGCTTGGCATTTTTACCGCGCAACAGCAGTTCTGCATCGTCACGCTGCCTGCCAATGCGCGCAATACCTTTGCCGAGCTGTATCGCACCGCGCGCACGGACGGCGAGCGCCTCGGCGGCGACTGCTATCTTTTGCTCCTGCTGGAAAGCATCCGCAAAAGCCACCGTACCGAGCCGTCTCTGCAAAAGCTGTACGATGCCGTTTGCACCTATATCCTCGACCACGCCGCCGACGATCCCTCCGTCTGGCAGGTCGCCGATGCCCTCGGCTACAACAAGGATCACCTCTGCCGCGCGGTGCGGCGTTGCAGCGGCAAGACTCTGCGCGACCTCATCGCCGAAGAGCGCATCCGCCTTGCCAAGGGTCTGCTTTCCTCCACGAACTATTCCGTGGAAAAGATCGCTTCCCTCCTGCACTTTTCGAGCGCAAACAGTTTTTTGAAGTATTTCAAATACCACGTATCCATGACCCCCGCCGAATACCGGCGAAAAAAGTGAAAAAAGCTCCACGGCAACGCCGTGGAGCTTTTGCTTATGCTCCATCGTGAATGTTCTGAGCAGGCGAACGCTTCCACGATGAAAAATGCGTTTTTTCGCATCTGCAGATGCGGATCTCGATTTTATCCCTTGGTGTACACAAGCTGATACGTTGCGCCCTCGGTGATCTTTGTGCTGTCCACGCCCGTCATGGCGTATTCCCCGTCGACGTAAAACGCCCAATAGCTTTGATCCACATCGTAATCCGCAGTCATTCCGTTTACTTTTTTTACGTACAAGCCGTACTGTCCCGCCTCACCTTCGATGATCCCGTGCTCCAGCAGTGCCGCGCCAACTGTGTCCGCATCAGTCTTGACAGTAAGCGTTACACTTTGCTCCTCTGCCTTTACCTCCAGCACCACGGTGTTTGCGCCCGTACCAACTTCTGCATCCTTGCGGTAGACCGCATCTTCCCACACCCCGTTTTTCTCTACGCTGTTACAGGAAAAAAGCCCGATCACCAGCAGAACCGACAACAGCAACGCAACGGTTGCTTGCATTCTTGTTTTCATTTCGATTTATCCTTTCTGTTCGTTCTTACAAAAGGATAAAATAAAAGTACCCTCCGTGGGGTACTCGTTATCGCATTCCCGACATCCTGCCATGCCGAAGCCGGCAAGGGCACACACCCTTACCAACGGTACACAAGCTCCCCATGTTGCCCAAGAGACTTTTACGTGTCGCTGTGCGATAAGCATTCCGACTTGGCTTGTTTTCACAAGAGATACGGTAATGGCTGTTGCTACGGATTCTCACCGCGATTTCCTTATCCCCGAGCATACCGTCCTGCGATATACCCGACAATGCATGGGGCGTTCCCATTACAATGCACCGCGTTTATTCTTTTGTCGCTTGCATTATAGCATACGCTTTTGCGAAATTCAACCGTTTTTCGCTTTTTACTTTTAATATAGTACAATCCGTCCCCGTATAAAAAATCCGCCGCTTTGTACAAAAAATATACACATTCTTATATTTTCTCCGAAAAATCCGCCGTTTCTAACGCAAACGGCGGATTTTTGTGATATATTCTATACAGTAACCATGATTGGAGGCTACCTATGAAAAAACTTCTGCTATGCATGCTTGTTTTACTCTCATCCGTGTGCCTGCTTTTCCCCGCTTTTGCGGCAGAGAGCGCCGAGCCGACCGTATACGTTTCGGCATTCGGCAACGACGAAAACACGGGAACGCGGGAGTCCCCTTTGAAAACGCTGTACAGCGCGGTGCGCGCCCTGCCCACGGGCGGCAAGGTCGTGGTGCTCGACACCATCCGCGTGGCGGCGACCGAGTTCCCCGAGGTAGACGGTCTTGTCACCATCACCTCGATGGACGGCGACAAGGATCTGCGCTCCTCCGTAGACGGCAATGCCTCCATCTACCTTTCAGGCAACCTCAATTTCACAGGTGCCATGAAATTTGAATATCTGGACATCGTCACTGCGGCGAAAAACCTCGTCTTTATGTGCAACGGCAACTATGCCTGCTTTGGCGAGGGACTGAACGTAACCGCAGGCACCGCCGAGGTCAACCTCCCCAGTATCGCCGCAGGCAGAAGCGGCGCGACCCCTGCCGTGGGCACCTATCTGGAGATCCACAGCGGCAACTGGTACCGCGTGCGTGGCGGCTCGCGCGGCACCTCCTCCGCCGTACAGACGGGCGACATCACCATGGCGATCTACGGCGGCACCTTTACAAGCACCTTTGACATCGGCGGCGACTCTGCAACCGATGGCAATGCCTACGCCTACTTTTACAGCGGCGAATTTGCCGCCAGCGTCAACGGCGCCTCTGCCGCAGACCTCCTCGGCGACCTCACCATCTCCATCTACGGCGGCAACTTCGGCGCGAGCATCCGCGCAAGCCGCGGCGGCACCGTTGGCGGCAACGTCACAGTCAACGTCTTTACCGACGTGGGCAAAAAGATTGCTCTTGGTGCAGGCACGGTGCAAGGCACGGCTATCGCCAAGGTCGCAGAGGGTGTCAGCGTCAACACCGATCTTACCCGCTATGCCATGACCACAGAGGAGGCAGAAAGCCTCCGCCACGCGGACACGCTGAACGTGGAAGCGGCGGCAAAAGCCAAACTCCCCGAAGCGGTCGAGAATCCGCTTGCAGGACGCGACGTTACGCCTTCAGGCAGTGCAAAGAAGACCACTATCCCCTCTGCGATCGCCGGTGACGTCAACCACGACGGCAGAGTCACCCTTGCCGATGCGCTCACCGCGCTGAAAGGCACCTACACCGAGACCGCCGACGCAAACGGCGACGGCGCGGTCAACCTTGCAGATGCAACGCGGCTCCTTGTCGCAGCGATGCGCGGACAAACCTCCATCCCGCGCGGCGACACAGTCAACCGCATTTCGGATACGCTTTCCCTCTATGGCGGCGCGACCGTAAGCAACGGCAAGATCTCCGGCGGCTTTGCCTTTGGCACCGTTGCGGAGACTGCATACACCCTGTATTCCGACGTGACCCTTGCCGAAAACGCGACCGTAGGGCTCTACTTCGGCGCAAACAGCACCGACCCGTCCGATATCGACGGCTATTATTTTGAGGCCGATACGGCGGCAAAAAAGCTCACCCTCTACCGCACCGCTGACGGCATCTACCGCATCGTGGCGCAGAAAAACCTCGACCTTTTGTCCGACAAGGCACGCATCCGCGTGACCTACCGTGACGGCGCCGCCGAGCTTTACTTTGAGGACAATCCGCTCGCCGCAGAAAGCTATTTCGACTTTGACCTTGCCCTACCCGCCTTTGGCTACGGCGTGGGTCTGTACGTGGAAAACGCGACCGCATCCCTGCCCGCCGCCGTGCGTGCGGAGACAAAGCCGTCCGCGACCTACAAAAACCATCTGCTCGAGCAATTCACCGACCCCGAGGTCTTTTTCGAAAACGGCAAATACTATCTCTACGGCACACGCACGGCAACCCAGAATCAAGGCGTACAGTGCTTTTCTACCACCGACTTTGTAAACTTCACCGACGAGGGACTTGTCCTCCGACACGGCGATGCCTTCGGCGATGGCGTATACAAGGCGGCAAACATCGTCAAGTACGGCGACTGGTATTACCTCTTCTACATGGCAAAATCCGCCGCGCTCGGCACTTCGGTCACGGCATATGCCTCCGCAAAATCGCCCACGGGCCCGTTTGTAAATTCCACCAAGGAGCCGCTTTCGGGCGACGTCGACTTTATCGGCGGTCAGCCGTTCGTAGATGAGGACGGCAAGGTCTATCTCATCTATGCGCGCACCACGGGCGGCAACAAGCTGTACGGCTCGGATATCACGCTGAAGGACGGCGTAGCCAAACTGAACGTCTTCGGCGAGGAACTCCTGCTCACCCCCACGGAGGATTGGGAGAACGCCAAGGCGTCGGTCGTGGAATGCGGCTTCCTCGTGAAGCACGGCGGTCTCTATTATCTGCTCTATTCGGGCGGCAACTACAACTCCACCTACGGTACGGGCTACGCGGTCGCCAAGAGCCCCCTCGGCCCGTATACGAAGTACGCGCACAACCCCATCCTCGTGTCGAACGACCAATCCTACGGCGTTGGTGCGTCCAGCCCGTTCCCGTCGCCTGACGGCAGTGAGCATTTTGTCATCTATCTGCGCAACTTCTCCCCCACGGTCGTCCGTCCGTTGCAGACCTGCATCGACCGCATCCGTTTCGTCAAGAATCCGAGCGGCGGCGCGGATATCATCGAGATCGGCGGTCCCTCGGTCAATCCGCAATGTCTGCCAAGCGGCATCACTGCCCCTACGCTTGCGGATTATCAATACGCAAGATTCCATTGGTAAGATAAAAAACAGGCATCTCCAAGGGATGCCTGTTTTTACGTTAAATATTTCCATACAAAGCAAAAAGCAGCCCCAAACGGGACTGCTTTTTACTTGGCGCAGAAGGAGAGATTTGAGACTCTCAAGGTCTCGCATATGCGAGACCTCATTAGTTTGCTACGCAAACTAGGAGACTTCTGCATTGGCCCGTCCTTCCGCACAAAGCAAAAAACCATCCCGAATGGGATGGTTTTTTACTTGGCGCAGAAGGAGAGATTTGAGACTCTCAAGGTCTCGCATATGCGAGACCTCATTAGTTTGCTACGCAAACTAGGAGAAGTCGGATCGTAGCCATGT
>JAZQHV010000007.1:0-9533 GCA_045540755.1 Eubacteriales bacterium | reverse complement strand
GCAACCCAGATCAAGGTTGAGGAAAACCTCCGCAAGGAAGAGGGCCTCACCCGCTACGATCTCGGCAGAGAAAAGTTCCTTGAGCGCGTGTGGGACTGGAAAAACCAGTACGGCAGTCGCATCATCAACCAGCTCAAAAAGCTCGGTACCTCCTGCGACTGGACACGTGAGCGCTTCACCATGGACGAAGGCTGTTCGAGAGCCGTAAAAGAAGTATTCGTCAACCTCTATGAAAAAGGTCTGATCTACCGCGGCAACCGCATCATCAACTGGTGCCCGCACTGTATCACTGCCCTTTCGGACGCGGAGGTCGAATACAGCGAGCAGGACGGTAATTTCTGGCACATCAAGTACCCCATCAAGGGCGAGGATGGCTACGTAGAGGTTGCAACCACCCGTCCCGAGACCATGTTCGGCGATACCGCCGTTGCAGTCAACCCGAACGATGATACCACAAAGCACCTCATCGGCAAGACGCTGATCCTCCCCATGACCGGCAGAGAGATCCCCGTCATCGCCGACGAATACGTAGAGATCGGCTTTGGTACCGGCTGCGTAAAGATCACCCCCGCGCACGACCCCAACGACTTCCTCGTCGGCGAGCGTCACAACCTTGAGCAGATCAAGGTCATGAACGACGATGCAACCATGAACAAATGGGCGGGCAAGTATGAGGGTATGGATCGCTACGCATGCCGTAAAGCACTCGTTGCGGACCTTGAGGCAGAGGGCTACCTTATCAAGACCGTTCCCCACAAGCACAACGTTGGCACCTGCTACCGCTGCGGCACGACCGTCGAGCCGATCACCTCGGACCAGTGGTTCGTCAAGATGAAGCCGCTTGCAGAGCCCGCACTCGAGGTCGTATACAACGGCACCGTCAAGTTCGAGCCTGAAAGATTTACCAAGACCTATACCAATTGGATGGAGAACGTACACGACTGGTGTATCTCCCGTCAGCTTTGGTGGGGTCACCGCATCCCCGCATACTACTGCGCAGATTGCGGCGAGCTGGTCGTTTCCAAGACCGACGTACACACCTGCCCCAAGTGCGGCGGCAAGATGCATCAGGAAAGCGACGTTCTCGACACCTGGTTCTCCTCGGCACTCTGGCCGTTCTCCACGCTCGGCTGGCCCGACAAAACTCCCGAGCTTGAAAAATACTATCCCACAAGCGTACTCGTCACCGGCTATGACATCATCTTCTTCTGGGTATCCAGAATGATCTTCTCCGGTCTTGAACACATGGGCAAGGAGCCTTTCTCCACCGTATTCATCCACGGTCTTGTCCGCGACGCCAAGGGCAGAAAGATGTCCAAGTCGCTCGGAAACGGCATTGACCCGCTGGAGATCATCGACCAGTTCGGCGCGGATGCACTCCGCTTTGCGCTGGCAACCGGTAACGCGCCCGGAAACGACATGCGTTTCTCGGATGAAAAGATCGAGGCGGCGCGTAACTTTGCAAACAAGCTGTGGAATGCGGCACGTTTCGTGATGATGAACCTCACCATCGACGAGATCAAGCTGCCCGAGGCAAGCGCGCTTGCCACCGAGGACAAGTGGATCCTCTCGAAGTTCAATACCCTTGCGAAGACGGTCGAGCAGAACCTCGACTGCTACGAGGTCGGTGTTGCGCTTGCCAACCTCTACGACTTTGTTTGGGACATCTTCTGCGGCTGGTATATCGAACTGCTGAAACCCAGACTTTCCGCAGGCGACACCGTAGCGCAGAACGTCATCGCATACGTTCTCTCCGAGACGCTGAAGATGCTGCATCCGTTTATGCCCTTCATCACCGAGGAGATCTACACCACGATGCCGCATGACTGCGAAAGCATCATGATCTCCGCTTTCCCGAAGTTTAACGAAGCACTCTGCTTTGCAGACGAAGAAGCGGAGATGGAAAAGGTCATCGCCCTCATCAAGGCGATCCGCGCACGCCGCACCGAGATGGGCGTTGCCCCCTCGCGCAAAGCAAAACTCTATATCGTCACCAAGTTCGCTGATACCTTTGAAAACGCAACCGAGTTCTTTGGTAAACTCGCAAGCGCATCCGAGGTTGAGCTTGTGGACGCTTACGAGGACACCACTGCGGTACAGATCATCACCGACAGTGCGACCGTTTACATTCCGCTTGCAGACATGATCGACTTTGAGGCAGAGCGTAAGCGTCTGACCACAGAGCTTGCCAAGAACGAGGGCGAGATCAAGCGCCTTGAGGGCAAGCTTTCCAACGAAGGCTTTGTTGCCAAGGCACCCGCCGCAGTTGTCGAAGGCGAAAAGGCGAAGCTGGAAAAGTACAAGGAAGTCCGCAAGGGACTCGAAGAAGCCCTTGCAAAGCTTGGCTAAAAAAAGGAACGCGAAAGCGTTCCTTTTTTATTTATTGTCGCGAATCCATTGCAGAAGTTCTTCATATCCCATTGCGCCGGCAGCAACGGCAAGACCGACACGCGCGACATCATCTACGGTGGGGTGGATACGGATGCCGTTTGCCTCCAAAAAAGTCAAAAGAATATACATGCCGATGCGTTTATTGCCATCCACAAATGCGTGGTTGGAAATCAACGCATAGCCAAGACGTGCCCCTTTTTCCTCTTTTGTTGGGTAGAGATCCCGCCCGTCAAAAGTTTGAAACGCGGATTCTAACGCGCTGTTCAAAAGTGTCACATCTCGGACATTCGGATCCCCGCCGGTTTCCTCGGTAATCAGCTTGTGGAGCAAGAGTACCTTTTCCTGACTGAATTTAATCATTTTGCAAGCTCCTCGAATGCGCGACGATATTGGCGCAAGACCCGTGCTGCAACAAAGTCGATCTTTTCGTCATCCGTCATTTCGATCGTAGTATCGTTTTCCAGATCCACAAGTCGGTATTTCGGTTTGTTATTCTTAAAAATATACACTTCCCCGTTTCGGTCCACCATGCGAGCCACCTTGGAAAAGTTCTGATTCGCTTCTGAAATCGAAACGATCTGATTGGTATCAATATGCATAGGCACACCTCCTGCTAAATTAGTATACACAAATTTTAGGATATTGTCAACCTATTTTTTCAAACATGAACATGCAATATTTTCTTCTGTCAGATATAAATTATAGTTTAAAATACAGTAGGCTTCCCCCGGGGGAAGGCAAATAAACTTCCCAATTTACCGTTTCATTCACTTTCCGTCACGTTCGATTTTTTCGTCGATCGCGCGGTTGATAAAATCATTCACACTGGTTCCCTCTGCATCTGCATGTGCTTTGATAATTTCTTTCTTACCTTTTTTAACAACCAAATTGATACGGTCATAGGCTTTTTGATTATACCGATTCTTGGCTGCCGCCGATGTTTTACCCACAAAATCACACCCTTTTGTATTAGTATATCACAAGAAAAATACTTCCACAAGTATGCAAAAAAGACAAAAGACATGAGAAAAATTTATATGTTTTGCATATTGAAATACTTGCGCAAGTATGGTATTATAAGAATACCACAAACCACACCTACCAAATCTAAAGCTGTCCTATCGGCTACACGGGGAGAAAGCCGTCATGATCTATTTTGATCCAAACGTCTGCCCCCAAACGCACGAAGAAGCCTTCCGTTTACAGGAGCAGACTGTCTATCTACACGCACATATGGAACTTGTGAAACAAGCCATTGACGTTTTGCAAGGAAAATATTTTTACAGCACCGAACAGCATATCCTTTCGGATCCAATCGAAAAAGAGATGTTTGCGCGTTCCTATGAAAGCATCCAGATGCAGATCGAGACCGCCGCAACACTGGTAGACGAATGTATTGAGTATATTGCCCTGCTACGCGGCGAAGAGACCTTGTACGGTCAGCATACGGACGAAACGATCGCCTCCCGTGACAAAATAAGACAACTGCTTAAAAGGACGGCATTGCGTGCCGAATGACACGCAATGCCGCCCTTTTGGCTTATGTAAAATACTTTTTCATCAGATACGGCAGGATGTGCTCGTTGTTATGGCAGGCAACCGTGTCGGCAATCGCTTTCAGCGCATCACAAGCGTTTGACATAGCCACGCCAAACCCCGCCTTTTTCACCATGTCGGTATCGTTGGTGCTGTCGCCGACCGCCATCGTGCTTTCCCGCGGCACACCAAGCAGATCTGCAAGCTGCCAAAGCGCCGTTCCTTTGCCCGCTTTAGCAGAAACGATCTCGATATTGTGCGGTGCGGAGGAAACGATCTGCACCTCGCCTGTGGCGAGTAACGCCGCACGGCATTGTTCCAGTTCCGCATCCTCGGCAAAAAAGACCACGTACATCTCGGTCTCGTCCAAAGCATCCGCAAAAGCATCCAGATCCTCCACCGTTTCGCACGTTGCATAGTACAAGCGGCGATGGTTGGGATGCACGCGGTAAGGGGCGTAGCCTTCCTCGCTGTGTTCAGAGGCTTTGACGTACGCCTTGCCGTTTGCATGGATGCAAAGCGAGGTCTTGTAAGACCGAACGGTCGCAAGGATACGCGCCGCAAGTGCGCGGTCCATGCACTCGGTCACGCGCGTTTTCGTCTGCTTATCGTATAGAACACTGCCGCAGGAATGAATGATGTAGCGCACGTTCGGATCATCCCGCACAAAGGATGGGATCTCCGAAAGCGTTCTGCCCGTTGCAGGCACAACGTACACGCCGCGGTCGGCAAGAGTACCGATAGCGATGCGGTTTTCCTCGCTGAGTGTCATATCTGTGTTCAAAAGCGTGCCGTCCAGATCAACGGCGATGATGTTATACTTCTGCATGTTTTACCAATCTGCCAAAATCGGCTGTGAGTTGATACAGACGCTTTGCAAGCGCCTTTGTCGGCTGTTTTTCCATGCGCCACTGCCAATTGCCCGACGCGGTGGAGGGTGTGTTCATACGCGCCTCGTTGCCAAGCGAAAGCAGATCCTGCATGGTGTAGATCGCGGTATCCGAGATCGAAGCCGCCGCGCCGCGCATCATGCCCCATGCATAGCCCTCTTTGGCACTGAGCGCGAGGTAACGCTTTGCATAGGCCACGTCGTCCGCCGCCGCGGTCAGCATCCAGCCCTCGGCAGTATCGTTGTCATGCGTGCCGACGTATACGACCGAGTTGCGGTCCTTGTAGGTGTGTGGCAGATAGTTCGACTCCTCGCGGCTGTCAAAAGCAAACTGCAATACCTTCATGCCGGGATAGCCGCTGTCACGAAGCAATTTTGCGACCTCGGGCGTGATAAACCCAAGATCCTCGGCAATAATGCGCGCTTCGCCGATCTGCTTTTTCACGGCGTTGAAGAGCGACATGCCGGGGCCTTGCATCCACTTGCCGCCCACTGCCGTCTCGTTCTCTGCGGGAATCGCATAGAAGGACTCAAAGCCGCGAAAATGGTCGATCCGCAGTACGTCGTAGTATTCAAGCTGTTTGGCGATGCGCCGACACCAGAAGTCGTAGCCGTGCGCTTTTTGATACTTCCAGTCATAGATGGGATTGCCCCAAAGCTGACCGTCTGCCGAAAAGGCATCGGGCGGGCAACCTGCAACGAGTTTGGGCACAAGGTTTTCGTCGAGGAGGAAGCAACGCGGATTCGTCCACACGTCCGCACTGTCGCGCGCAACGTAGATCGGCAGGTCGCCTATGATCTCCACGCCGTTTTTGTTGGCGTATGCCTTGAGCAGTTTCCACTGCTCGGCAAATTTATACTGCAAGAACTTGTAGAAGCCGATCTCGCGTCCAAGCGCACGCTCGGCACGGTCGATCGCGCTCTTGCGGCGGAATTTCAGCCCCTCGGGCCACTTGTCGAACGGTACGCCGCCCTGCTCGTTCTTGATTGCCATGAACAAGGCGTAATCGTGTAGCCACGCCGCCTCCTTGCGGCAAAATTCAAGGAATTTTGCATCCAATTTCTTTATGAAGCGTTCGTATGCTGCGCGCAAAAGCGGATAGCGCGCGGTATGCAGTTTTTCGTAATCCGCGTAACGCGGATCGCCGCCCATATCGACGGCTGCGATCTCTTCTGCCGTAAGCAATTTCTCCTGCACAAGCATATCCAGATCAATAAAATACGGGTTGCCCGCAAAAGAAGAGACAGACTGATAGGGGGAGTCGCCGTAGCCGGTCTGCCCGACGGGCAGGATCTGCCAATAACGCTGTCCCGCGCTCCGTAGAAAATCAACAAAGCGGTACGCCTCCTTGCCCATGGTACCGATACCGTAGGGAGAAGGCAGTGAAGAAATATGCAGTAAAACGCCGCTGCTTCGCATAAGTACATCCTTTCAAAAAGGGGAAACGCAAGCGTTTCCCCCGTAGATATTATCCTTTGACGGCTCCCGCCATTATCCCCTTTATAATATGCTTTTGGCAAGTAAAATAGAAAATAATGATCGGAATGATCGAAAGAACGATCAACGCCATGATCGCGCCGAGATCCACTTGTCCGTAGCTTCCGTTGAGATACTGAATATGGATCGGAATGGTGCGGTATTCCTTGATATCGAGTACCAGATACGGGAGCAGGTAGTCATTCCAGATCCACATCGTCTCCAAAATCGCCACGGAAATAAGCGTCGGCTTCATCATCGGCAGTACGATGCCGAAAAAAGTGCGGATCGGTCCGCAACCGTCGATATTCGCGGCTTCCTCGATCGCAAGCGGAATGCTTTTGACAAAGCCACAGAACATGAACACGGCAAGCCCTGCGCCAAAGCCAAGGTACACGAGAACGATGCCGATCGGGTTGGAAAGATTCAACGTATCGGCAGTTTTGGAGAGCGTATACATGACCATCTGGAATGGGACGATCATCGAAAAAATACATAAATAGTATATCGCACGGGAGGCCTTGTTGTCAACCCTTGTGATGTACCAAGCGGTCATAGAAGTGCATAACAATATGGCAGCGGTGGAAAAAAGTGTGATAAAAAGGGAGAAGATAACAGATTTGTAAAAAGGATAATCGCCGAAGGTGATGCCGCGCAGGTAATTCTCAAAGCCGACAAAGTTTACAGGTGAGGGCAGTTCAAACGGGGACGCACTGATCGCCGTTTTAAGCTTGAAGGAATTCATCAGCACGATTGCGATCGGCGAAAGATAAATGATGGATATCAGCGTCATAATGACGGTAGCCACCGATTTTCCGACATGTTTCACTGCTGTACCTCCTTTTTACGGGTGAAATAAAGCTGTGCGAGTCCGATCACAGCAACGAGCAGAAAGAAAACGACTGCTTTCGCCTGTCCGACGCCACGTGTATTGGCGTTCTGATAGAAAGTGTTGTAGATGTTGAGCGCCAGCATTTCCGTTTGGTAGACCGTTCTGCCTGCGACCTGCAATCCGGGCTCGCCCGCGGTGAGGGCAAGGTTCTGGTCAAAGAGCTTGAAAGAATTGGTCAGCGTTAAAAAGGTACAGATGGTGATAGACGGCATCATCATCGGGATCGTAACGCGACGGAGTGTCTGCCATTTCGTCGCGCCGTCCACCTTTGCCGCCTCATAGAGTGATTCGGGAATCGAGTTGAGGCCGGAAATATAAATGATCATCATATAGCCGATCTGTTGCCAACAAAGCAGGATCACAAGGCCCCAAAAGCCAAACGTAGCATTGAGCTTGATATTGGTCGCATAGTTTTGCAGGATCCCGTTGAAGATCAGTTGCCAGATGTAGCCGAGGATCACGCCGCCGATCAGGTTTGGCATAAAGAAAACGGTACGAAATGCATTTGCTCCGCGGATGCCGCTTGTCAGCACGTGCGCCACTGTAAAAGCAAGCACGTTGATGGCAAGCACACTGACGAGCGTAAACGCCGCCGTAAACCAAAAGGACTGCAAAAAGCCGGGATCGCGAAACGCATCAATATAGTTGTCAAGTCCTACCCACTTTGCATCGCTTGTGGTTTTGAACCTGCAAAACGACAGATAGATGCCGTGAAAGAACGGATATAAAAAGCCGATACAAAAAGCGGCGAACGTAGGCAGCACAAAGATCGGAAAATAGTATTTCAGTTGCCGTTTATTCATTGTGACCTCCAAGGGAGTGATTTAAAATAAGGGGCGATTACGCCCCTTATTTTATACAGTTGTGCTTCATTTATGCGCGGCGGCGTACTCGTTCTTCCAACCGTCTATAAAGGCATTCTCTACGCTGTCCCAGCTTCCACTACCTGCCGCATACTGCGCAAGCGCGGTTCCGACACCGTTTTTCCAGTTTTCGGACGGGATAGTGGCAAAGTTCCAGGAGACCGAGGTTTTTCCCTGTGCAATATAGTCGTTTGCGATACGCACCAGCGGATTGTCCGCCGCCTTTGCCTGCTTAAACGGAGAAACGAAGCCCATTTCATGGGCGAGCGCGTTCGTGCCCGTATCGCTTGTGACCACCCAGTAGAGGAAATCGAGCGTTGCCTGAATGTCCGCCTCGCTCGCTTTGGCATTGATGCACCAGTAGTTCTCACTACCCGTGCACAGGCCAAGATTTTCTTCCCCCTCTACGCCGATATAGATGGGTAACATGCCAAATTCTTCATCGGCAAGACCGACTCCGTTTGCGTCCTTTGCAGTCGCGCCGTATGCCCAGGTACCGTTCTGATAGAATACCGCTTTGCCCGTCTTGAACTCAGTCTCGGCGTCGGTACCCGTCTTGCCTGCAAGTGCAGAGGGCGCACAGGTGGCATTGTTCACGTACAGATCCCAGATCATCTTATAATTCGGGAGATATCTGCCGTCGATCGCATCGGTCTGTCCGATATTGCGTGCGGCATATTCGTAGTAGATCGGCATATTGGCGAGGTGTGTCTTGAAGCGCCAGTCCGAGGAGGAATCCATGCCCGCCGAAGTAAACGCACCGTCCACGCCGAGGGCATCCTTGTTCGCCTGGATCTCTTCTGCTACGGTTTTAAGCGCGGCGAAGTTGTTGAGCGCATCAATGGACTTGACACTCGAAAAATCGGAGGCAAAATAGCGATCCAGTAACGTTTTGTTGTAGATGATGCCGTAGGTCTCGATGACGTAGGCGATACCGTAGGTCTTGCCGTCCTCGGTGAGGGCAAAATCCGTGGAGGTCAATTCGCCGAGCACGGGGCTGCCCGTGAGGTCGTAGCAATAATCCTGCCAATGGGAAAGTCCGACGGGACCGTTGACCTGGAAGAGCGTGGGCGCTTCTTTTTTGTCCATTTCGGATGTCAGCGTTTGCTCATAGGTATTGGCGGCGGCAGTCACGACTGTTACGGGTACGCCGGTCTCGGCGGTATAGGCGGCGGCAACCGCCTTCCACTGCGTGTCTTGCTCAGGCTTAAAGTTAAGGTAGTAGACAGAGGGGGTATCCTTCTTTTTGCCACACGCGGCAAAAAGCGGTACCAGCATCAGCAGAGCCAATATACATACAAGTAATTTTTTCATGATCGTTTTTCCTTCCTTTTTTACGTACAGTATGCCCCGAAAAAGCATTTTCAATCAGAGCAATGCCATTGTATGCCGAATTTTTCGAAAATTTTGTCTGTTTGTGAAAAGGAAGGATATTTTTTAATACACCCGATAAATTATAGTTTGAAGGGGACGCGAAATGTCAGG
>JAZQHV010000006.1:0-5068 GCA_045540755.1 Eubacteriales bacterium | reverse complement strand
GCTTACGGTCTTGCCGTTACCGTCAAAAATGCCGGTAAAAGCGAGAACATCATAATCCCATCTTTCATTCTTGGTTCCGATCGGGGACTGGGAGGTGTAATTTCCTTCTGCCGTGTAGTCGTATGTACTCAGATCAATATCGTTCGCAAGCACATAACTCTTTCCCAGAGTCTCCTGCGCTGCAGCCAATGCGACCTCGTCAGAACTGTCAACATTGTCACTGTGCATCAACACAAGCAGGTCCTCTGCTGTTCTGATTACGATTGCGCCGCAACTGCTGCATATACTGTCGCCATCCGCAATCGGATGCGCACAATCGGTAACCGCCGTTGCATCGCTCGCGGAAATTGCAAAAGCCAACATACAGAGCAGTACTGCAAGCACCAACAAAGCGCCTACCATTTTCTTTTGCATAAATGCTTCCCCCTATATTCCCTTCCCGAAGCGGTCTTCCTTAGTGCAATCCGTGACCTACCAACGGAAATTATTTTTCATAATAGTTATTTTTCGTGTTTCTCTTGAAAAGTCCAATCCAAGAAATCACTTTTTCAAAACGAAAACGGCTCTTAAAAAAGTTTGTGTGTCATTTTTTAAGAGCCGTTTGTTACAAAAGGATTACAGATGTCCTAATCCTTTTTTGGGCATTAAATTCTAATTTGCGGATATTCTCTTGAGCACGCGGATCGCATCCAGAAGACTGATTCTGCCGTCTCCATTCATATCTGCATTTTCGAGTACGGTATCGTTCAGGATAGCCTTAATAATGAGAAGAGCATCTACAAGAGTTACGCTTCCATCGCCATTAACATCACCGACAAGAGCAGTCTTTATGCTCACAGTACCGGTATTCTTTGCACTATCATAAACAATGGGGAAAATCACGCTGAATGTAGGTGCGTAAGTTGCAAGAGTAAGTGTTTCCGGCATATCCACAGAAATCGTTCCTGTGAGATAGTTCTGTCCAACTATACCTACATAATCTGTTCCGCTGATCGTAATATTCTCACCGATATAAGCGGTAAGGTTGCCGCTATACGTACCAAAAGGAGAAGATCCCTGGAAACGGCGGTTACCCAATGCAAAGTTATTGATCGTACCGTTTGCCAAGAGGATAATGTTGCAATCCCATGCAGCAGATGCAGATGCAACCGAATCGTGTGCCGCATTGGTTTCGCCTTCGGTATACACATTATATCCTGCAAAGAATGACCAGTCGCCTGTGAGATAAACAGTATCGGTCATTTCAACATCATAATAGCAACCATACATTCCGGTCGAGGCGGTGGTAGCAAGCGTGATATTATCAAACTTGACATCACAACCGATCTTAAAAGATATGTCGCCGTTTTCAAGAATTGCACCGCTTCCCTCACCTACAATGGTAAGTTTGGACGGAGTAACCGGAATCAAGATGCTTCCGTTATACGAAACCTTGCCAATGATGTGAACTGTAGATTCCTCACCTGCAGGAAGCATTGCAAACGCAAGGTCAAGCCTGGAGATCGGATCGTCCTTTGTTCCGCTTGCGAACTCACTGCCCGATGCACTTACATAAACATCATTGCTCTTGTAAGCAGCCGTAGTTGCAGCCTCATCCTCAAATATTACACCATAAAGAACGTCAGCCATTATTTCATAGCCGCCCTTGGAGGGGTGCAACTTATCTGCGGACAAGAGGTTGCCTGCCGCCGCATCTGCAAGCGTGAGACGGAAGAAGTCAACAAACGTGTATTTGCTGCTATCCTGTGCTTCAAATTCCTTTGCGATCTGTTCCTGAAGCGGACGAACTGCAGACGCCATTCTGATTCGTGCATTGCCTGCGTCGTTTCTGACGATCGCATTTGTGATAAATACCTTCTTTGTTGCAGGAAGCTCACCTAACGTTTCAATAAAGTCACGGTAATTTGCTACAAAGGTATTCTGTACGCCTGTTGTGCCACCTGCCGCAAAGTCATTTGTGCCGATAGCCACAACAATATAGTCAGCATCCGTCTCCTCTGTGAGAAGGTCGTATGCAAGATAATCGGGATAATAATACGTAGTTGCTTTGAGTATACCTGCGGCCGAAACACCGTAGTTAGAAGCAATCATTTCTACTTCGTTATCCGCAGCAATAGACGCAAGAACAGCAGGATATGATTCATAGAGTCTGTCCAGACCCAGGCTTGCAGGTGCGAATCCCTCTGTGATGGAGTCACCTACAAATGCGATACGAAGCGGCTCTGTATACGGTACATCCTTCGCATCTTTTACATTATCAAAGCGAACAACATCAAACGTATATGTATCGGGATATACGATAGAAGCCTTCTTGCTCTCGCCCGCATATGCCTTTACCTGCGTTGCATCAAATACGGTGCCGTCGGCAAACGAACCTCCGCTTACAGTAACGGTATAGTCTCCGCGCATAACCTGCGTATAAGCAACCTGTGCTTCATATGCACCGATCATGCCGCCGTTGAACGTACCGCCGCTGATATCAACGGTGATATCTCCGTCAATAGCGTAATATTTTCTGTCGGATGCAACAGTGCCGGAAAACCTTGCGCCTGTCGAATTAACCGCACGCATAGTTCCCTGCACATACACAGGACAATTAAACGTACCGCCGCTAATAGAAAGCGTTGCATCATCCGCAAGAATCGACATACCCGAAACGCTGAAGGAATCGTTGAATACACCGCCTTCAACAGTTACGCTTACAGGCGCCGCCAATGCGCCAACGGTATCATCGTACTCAGAACGGTAGTTACCTGCCGCAAAGTTATTGAATGTGCCGTTTTTAACGGTAACAGCATACTCTGTTTCGGTAATTGCATCATCATTTACGGTAAGCGCAGTTGCATCCACGCCGCCATAAAAATCGAGTTCGCCGTCCACCGTGAAATTTTCGGCAAAGGTTACATTTGCAAATCCGCCGAAAATCTTCGTGCCCGATGCTTTTACGGGGAGGTCAAAGGTAATCGATGCGCTGTCTGCGCCCTTAACAATAGAAAGATCATCCCCGATCGTCAAAACCGCATCTTTTTCCGAAGTAATTTCGATAGCATTCGCAAGAATATTTATAGTTCCGCTTACAGTTGTATCACCGCAAACAACGATTGTGCCGCCGCAAGCCGCAATGCTTTCCACAGCTTCTGCAAAATCGGAGTAAGCCCCCTCGGTATTGCCGGTGCCGTCTACGTATACAGTAACAACTGCATCTTCGGGGAGTCTCAGCACATGACCGCAGGCAGAACATGTATAAAGTGTTGTTTCCGGTTCCCCGGGAACACTTACACCGTCGTCATAGCTATGCTCGTGGAAGCATGCAAGCATCGGCTCTGCCGTTTTTACCCACTTGCCATTCGCATTCAATGTATCAAAGAGGGTCGAAGCGTCGTATACAACACCGCCGTTGGTATTGGATACGGTGTTTGCAGCGATATAATAAGCATCCTCTATGTTCGGAGCAGTAGCGGGTACACCGATGATCGCCTGTGCAACAGCCGTGCTGCTGTTGAATGCATGGGATACCAGCGCATTTTCTCCGCTGTGACCGATAATACCTCCGGACACCTGTACCGCCGTAACCGAACCGGTATTCAGTACGTCCGTTACCGTGGTTGTACCGTTTCGCATGCCGATGATACCGCCCGCAAAGCCCTTACTGCTGATCGAACCGGAGTTCATACATTCCGAAAGCGCAGAAGCGGTTTGTGTGCTGCCGGAGTAATTCGCAACGATTCCGCCTGCATAAGCATTTGCATTTGCAGTAACTTCTCCGGAGTTAAGACATTTTGTAAAGGTTGTCGTACTGCCTGCCGGAGCATTATGGTAACCAACAATACCTCCTGCCTGACCGGCTCCCGTAACGTTGCCGGTATTGGTACAAGCTTCTACGGTTGCCACAGTGCCCGAAGCGATATAATAATAGCCAAGGATACCGCCGACACCCTGATTGCCTGTATTCAGCTTGATGTTACCGGTATTGGTGCAGTTGTATACATACGAATTACCTGCAGCTCTGATATAGTTGCTGGCGATAATACCGCCGACCTGATTTCCTCCGGCGATCTCCATATCATTGCGGCAATTCAAAACCTTCAGATCAAAGCCGGCCGCTTTTGTGTTCTCGATAAATCCGAGAATACCGCCGGAAAAAGCGTTAGCCGTGATTGTCGAAGTATAGCCGGAAACGTCGGAAAGTGTATTCACACAGTTGTCAACCTTCAAGACACTATTTGCAGCAGCATCCGTCTTGAACCAAATTCGGCTGACAATACCGGCGATCGTCGCACCCGAAACGCTCATCGTATTGGTACAATCCTCAACAGTGAGCGAAAGCGGAGCATCCATATCAAATCTTCCCGCAATACCCGCGGCATAAGAAACGTCCTGGATCTTATCGTTTACATCGTCCGCAAGGTTGTCGCAATTCTTGATCGTCAGCGCTGCAGTTGTCTTGATCTCACCAAAGCCCAGAATACCGCCGCCGGCGCCATTTCCTCCGGTGGCAGCACCGGTATTGGTACAATCACTGATCGTCACGCTCTGCGCTGTTCCATTCGATACAGCCCACCAGGCAAGCATGCCCGCAGCCTGTCCGCCAGAGGTTGTCGCTGTAGCCTTATTTACGCAATCAGAGATCTTGGCAATACCGCTGCTTGCGTTCTGCCACAATCTACCGATCATACCGCCAACGCGATGCGAACCGCTCAATGCCCCCTCGTTCACGCAGGAGTCAAGCAGAACGGCATGATTGGCAGAAACCGTCTCTGCATATCCAACGATACCGCCGACGTCTGCACCGCCTATGACGGTTACCCTGCTCGTACAGTTAGAGATCGTTAACGTGTCGCGGTTCCAACCAACGATACCGCCGGTATAATTTCCGCCTTTGATGGTTCCCTCAACAGTAAGGTCTTCGATCACAGCACCGTTCATCGTTCCGCCAAAGAAACCGACATGATTTTCGCTGCTGTTGATATTCACGCCGCTTACGGTCTTGCCGTTACCGTCAAAAATGCCGGTAAAAGCGAGAACATCATAATCCCATCTTTCATTCTTGGTTCCGATCGGGGACTGG
>JAZQHV010000005.1:0-9001 GCA_045540755.1 Eubacteriales bacterium | reverse complement strand
TCGTGGCACTTTCTTGTTTTTCCATGTACTTGATCCACAAAAAAGCGAACATTCATCCTTTCCGGCTGATGCCCATTCTTGTGGGGCTGGGCGGACTCGGTTTCCTTTTGATGCTCGTTACCGATTACGTTCCCGCTTTTGTCCCTGTTGCCTGCGGGCTGATCGGATTCGGTATGGCTGCCGCCATGTTCGCGCCGCTTTACGGTGTGCCGATCATGAAGTCCTATCCATCCAAGTTCATAGCACCCTCTATCATCGGTCTTGCGCTCTCGGCTGTTCTCGTTCACGCCGTGATTGCCGAGATATTCCTCGGTGCGCCTGTCGCACTGTATATCTTCTATGCGGTGATCATGGGTGTGCTTGAGTTCGTATATATGCAGGTCGAGCCGTCTTTGATGTTTGCACTGCGTAAAAGGATTACCGACGGAGACGTTACCTCAGAGAGTGACGGCAATAGCGAGACACCTGAGCTGGGAGTGCTGACCGCAGAGTCGGTTAATAGCATTTATAAAGATGTTGTTAGCGAAGACCCACTGAAAGATCTTTCCAAGCGCGAGAGAGAAGTTGTGGAATTGATTTGTCTTGGCTACAGCAATGCCGACATTGCGAAAATGCTTTTTATTTCTGAGCATACCGTAAAAGATCACACAAAGAAAATCTATCCCAAAATGGGTGTTCACAGCCGTTTTGAGCTTGCAACACTTGTAAACAAACAACGTGCAAACCATAACGAATAAAGGAGGAGTTTTATGACACTTGCAGACAGACTGAATAAAATCATTGATGAACAGGGACTTACAAAAAGAGCGTTTGCAAAAATCTTGGGTGTCAGCGAAAACTACATCTATCAGCTCACAGGAAGCCAAGAAAAGCTGACCACCATATCTGAAACTCTTGCAAAGCTCATCGCCCTTGAATTTGGATATGATAAAGATTGGATTATATACGGCGATAAAAGCTAAAATATATGATGAAAGCCTCCGAGGATTTCTCCCCGGAGGCTCGTTTTGTTTTTATAGATTATTTATTCGCTTTGATAAAGCTGTGAAGGATTGATGCTAAATGCACCAAAAACCTCGCCAACAAGCAGTGCATACGTATTCAGGCGTAATGCCATATTTAGATGGGTCGAAACTTAAAGGCTTACTGATAGCGACCATTGTGAATTCTGATTTGTCAAATTTGAATCTATCACCTATTTGCGCCGTCATCTGCAACAACTCCTCATTTAAATTATAAGTTAATTATACCATAATGCATTTTTGTTTTCAATATCAATCCCTGAACGATTTAATGCTTGAACGATTGTAGGTGGTGTACTTGTAATACCTGCACCTGCAGTAGTTGCACTTGCGATGCGAGGGAAGAGTATAAAAATAAAAAATGCCCTTAAAACCATCAAAAATGATGATTTAAGGACAAAAATAGTGAAACCGCAGAACACGATTGTATCGTCTGCGGTTTCTTTTTTGGTTGCGGGGGCGGGATTTGAACACTCCCTCCGCACTAGCCACATAGTCGCCTTTGCCGTCTTCCGTCGGCAAATTCTCCTTGTGTCTGAGTGTCAAACTGCGAAAAAACAGTCCACCGGACTGTTTTTTCATTGTTTGCAGGTTATTCGCCCGAGGTCGTGCCATGCCCATGAAAGTTGTGCGGTTCAATCACATCACAAAGCAAAAAAACAAATCCTATGCCGGTGCATAGGATTTGATTTTCTGGTTGCGGGGGCGGGATTTGGACCACACGACCTTCGGGTTATGAGCCCGACGAGCTACCAGGCTGCTCCACCCCGCGATATTCAATTGGTGCCGGAGGCCGGGCTCGAACCGGTACGAGTGTTACCTCACGGGATTTTAAGTCCCGGGCGTCTACCAATTCCGCCACTCCGGCGCGATTACCTCTCGGCAACAGTAGAATGATATCACAGTTTTGCGGCTTTGTCAATACTTTTTTAAAAAAATGCAAAAAACCGTTCGACGGCAAAAAAGATTTTTTGCACTTTTTTTCGACAAATGTATTTTTTGCGGTTGACAATTTTTCATGCATACAGTATAATTTTCTTGTCAGCAAAGACTTTCTCCCTTGCATTTATTCTACAGGCAGACTGATAGGTGCAAAAAATAGCACCCCTGTTTTTTACATGGAGGATATAACATGCCGGATGGAGTCATTTACAGATTCGGTACCGAAAAATATGCGTACGAGAACCTGCACTCGGAGTATGAGGGGACTTTCTGCATCGAAAAGATGGGAATCACCTATCCCGACAAGCGATATCTGATCGACCGCGAGAATTACGGTCGTTATTTCTATCGCCATATCTACGTTTTGGAGTACGTCATCTCCGGCGAGGGGTACGTGGAATGTGACCACGAGGTATATAAGGTCAAGGCAGGCGATTTTTACCTGCTTTCCAGCCGTCATTTGCATCGTTACTACTGTAACCCCGATAACCCGTATTCCAAGATCTGGATCAACGTAGGCGGTCGCGTGATGAACGAGATGATGCAACTGTACAATCTGCAGAGCGGCATCGTGATCAAGCAGATGAACTGCCGAAAGACCTTTGACCTGATCTATGAAGAGTGCGCACGCATCACGCCCGACAACAAGCCCGAGGTCTATCGCAACGTTTTCAAGCTGATCGTGCGCCTGATGGATCAGCTCACGAGCGATTCCTCCTGCGACGTGCTTGCTCCCTCCTCCTACAAGATCCGCGACTACATAGATGCGAACATTCAGGCAGATCTCAGCCTCGATGACATCGCGGGCAAGTTTTTCTTTAGCAAATCCTACATTATCAGTTGCTTTAAGAACGAGTTTGGCATTTCGCCGAAGCAGTATATCATTCAGAAAAAGATCGACACCGCGAAGAATATGTTGCTTGAGACCGACATGAGCATTAAGGCGATCGCCGAGATGTTGCATTTTGCCGACAGCCACCATTTTTCCAACACCTTCAAAAAACAAGCGGGTGTGGCACCGGTCGAATTTCGTACAAAGGCAGGGCAAAACTAAATGAATCTGATTCTCATCGGCATGCCGGGATGTGGTAAGAGCACGGTCGGCGTCGTGCTTGCCAAGGTTATGGGTATGCAATTTTGCGATACGGATATCGTGATCCAACAGCGTGAGGGCAAACGTCTGCAACAGATCATCGACGAGGAGGGCAATGCTGCGTTTCTCCGTCATGAACGTGACGCGCTGGTGGCTTTGGAGATCGAGGATGCCGTGGTGGCAACAGGCGGCAGTGCGATCTATTCGCCCGAGGCGATGGCGCATCTGCGTGAGATCGGCACGGTGATCTATCTGCGCGTGAGCGCGGAGGAGATCGAGCGCCGTCTTGCCGATTTTGCCGCACGCGGTGTGGCGATCAAAGACGGGCAGACCGTCCGCGACCTCTACAACGAGCGCATTCCGCTGTATGAAAAGTACGCGGACATCACCGTGGACGCCGAGGGCGACGGCGGCATTCCCGCAACAGTCGGCAAGATCGCCGAGGAACTGGCAAAAAGATAGGAAAGCAGGCACCGCGGTGCCTGCTTTTTTCAAAACTTTCGGGCGATTCTCAAATTTTCTTCACAATCGGCGCGTATACTGTAGCTGTGGGGGCGAGGAAAGCCCCGACTGTGTGGAGCTCACAAATACCGTGCGCATTGCGCTGAAAGGGCACGGGAAGGGCGGCTTGCCGCCCTTCGGCGCAAGACAAAATATTCGCGGAGCAGGAAACTGCTCCGCTTTTTGATGGCAGCGATAAATTGGAAGTTATATCACTTGAAAACGCAAGCGTTTTCAAGTGGTTTAGGGGCGTTCGCTCGCGCCGCACTCAACCGTGCGCGCCCCTGTAAGGAGTAAAAAGGTCGGCACGTGTCCGCCCTTTTTACAAATTATTTTTTCGCGAACAACATCTTCAAAAGCCTTATTTTATAAGCTTTTCACTATAGCGCAGTCTGAACCGAAGAAAACGGACTCGCCGTATTTTACCAAAATCGATGGCGTTCAGCCATCGAGGCGAGGACTGCGCGCGTCGGAACATGAGTTTACAGCGCGTAGGCAGTCGGAGACGCGCTATAAACTATAATTTATCTTCACACAAAAAAAGCACCCTTTCGGGTGCTTTTGATTACAATACGCAGGAAAGAAAATCCTTGGTGCGCTGGTTTTGCGGGTTGCCGAAGATCTCTTCGGGCGTTCCCTCCTCGACGATGTTTCCGTCCGCCATGAAAATGACACGGTCGGCAACGTCGCGTGCAAAGCCCATCTCGTGCGTGACGACGATCATCGTCATGCCTGCGGCGGCAAGCTCCTTCATGACCTGCAATACCTCGCCGACCATCTCGGGGTCGAGCGCCGAGGTAGGCTCGTCAAAGAGCATGATATCGGGGTTCATTGCCAGTGCGCGCGCAATGGCAACACGCTGCTGCTGTCCGCCCGAAAGCTGGCTCGGGAAGCTCTCTGCCTTGTCGGCAAGTCCGACACGGTCGAGCAGCTCCATTGCCTTTGCCTTCGCCTCTGCCTTGGTCATGCGCTTCAGCTCCACGGGAGCAAGCATGATGTTCTGCAGGACGGTATAGTTTGCAAACAGATTGAACTGCTGGAAGACCATGCCGATCTCCTCGCGTGCCTTGTTGATGTCGATCTTTTTGTTCGTGATCTCGATGTCGTCTACAAAGATCTGACCGCCCGTTGCCTCCTCGAGACGGTTGATGCAACGGAGGAAGGTGGATTTGCCCGAGCCGGAGGGGCCGATCACGCAAACCACTTCGCCCTCTGCGATGTTCACATGGATACCGTCGAGAACAACGAGGTCGCCGAAATGCTTTTCGAGACCGATTACTTTAACCTTTTCGCTCATTGTTCATCCTCTTTTCGATATAGTTTGACAGTACCATAAGTGCAGAAATGATGATCAAGTAGAATACTGCAACAACGATATATGTCTCAAAGAAGCGCCAGTTCATACCGATGCCCTTCTTTGCATTGTTTACGATCTCATTCAGGCTGATGACCGAGAGGATAGAGGTATCCTTTACGGTGATGATAAACTGATTGACCATCGAGGGGATAGCGATCTTGAACGCCTGCGGCAGAACGACCTTGATCATGGTCTTAAACGAGGAGAGACCGAGCGAGCGTGCCGCCTCAGTCTGACCGACGGGCACTGCCTGGATACCGCCGCGAATGATCTCTGAAAGGTATGCGCCCGCGTTGAGCGTGAGCGTGATAAAGCCCGATACGAAGGGCGACGGCGTTACGCCCGGAAAAAACTGCGGGATCGCGTAAAACACGAAAAACGCCTGCACGATCATCGGCGTACCGCGGATGACCCAGACATATGCCTTGGAAATTGCGCGCAGGATCGGATTCTTGGAAAGGCCCATCAAACAGGAAACAAATCCAACAAGCAGACCTGCAAATATAGAGATCAACGCAATGCCGATGGTGGTCTTGGTACCCTCCAGCAAAAGCGGCATCGTCTGACTGAAAACTCTCGAAAACTCTAAGTTCATACTTTCTTCCTAAACAGCAAAATTTAGCATGATGCCGTTTTTACGGCATCATGCTAACGGTTCGCGAATTTTTTGTGGTTGTCTTACATACCGTACTTTGCAAGAATTGCATCGTAGGTACCGTTTGCCTTGATGTTCTCCAGGCCCTTGTTGAACATGGTGATCAGCTCGGGGAAATTACCCTTCTTTACAGCAAAGCCGTAAGGAGCGGGATTGATAACTTCGCCGACAGTCTTGAGGTTGACCTCACCGTTCTTGATGGCGGTACCGATAACGGCACGGTCCTCAAAGCATGCTACGCAGGAACCCTGTGCAACTGCCTGGTACATCTCAACCGAACCCTCGAACATAGTGGTGGTGTAGCCGTACTTTTCCTTGTTTGCCTCTGCGTACTCAAGACCCATGGTACCTGCCTTGGTTGCAACGACCTTGCCTGCAAGGTCTTCCATGGAGTCGATATCGCTGTCTGCGGCAACGACCATGATCTGGCCGTCCTCAAAGTAACCGACGGAGAAGTCGAAGATCTCCTCGCGCTCGGGCTTGATGGTCATGCCTGCGATAACGGCATCTGCCTGACCTGCCTGTACCTGACCGAGAGCAGCGTCAAAGCCGACGTTTGCCATCTCGTACTTGAAGCCCTGATCCTCTGCGATTGCAGCGAGGATGTCCATATCTACACCAACGTAGGTGTTGGTAGCAGCGTCGAGGTACTCGAAGGGAGGGAAAGCATTGTCGGATGCGATCTTGTATACCTTTTCAGTGTCATCTGCCTTGCCGCAAGCTGCGAAGCATGCGAGCATCATAACGGCTGCAAGTGCGAATGCAGCGATCTTCATAAACTTTTTCATGGTGAAAAATTCCTTTCTTGCTTCTAAAAGTAAAGCGTATGACTCATAATAGCATCCTTAATTCATTTTGTCAAGCCTTTTTGCCCCTTTTTTGCAAAAAAACATGATTTTTTTGCAAGAAAGTTTTGATTTTGTTGCAAAAAAGCAGCCGAATGGCTGCTTTTTTACGTCTTATTCAAATATCCGAATCCGTTTGAAAGACGGACCTGTGCCGGCTTTCAAACTCCTTGCAGGGCGCGAGCGGTGGAGCGAGGTGAGAACGCACGCCCCTCCCCACTTGAAAATGCTTGCATTTTCAAGTGCGTCACTCAAACACCTCGCGGTAATAGTCCTTATTGAGGATCATACGGGAATACTTGGTCTTGGCATTGAGGATGGCATTCTGCTGCTTGACGTACGCGGCGATCTCCTCCTCGGTGGCGGTAAAGCCCTCGTAGGGCGTGAACTTGCCCGTGCGCGTAGAGTACTCGCCATACTTGTTGATCCAGTTCCACGCGGTGCCGTCGCCGTCCTGGTTGAGGACTACGAGCGGAATACTGTCCGAGAGCACGTCGGTACCGATGAGCAGGCGGGAATCGTATTCCAGCCCAAAGAGGTTAGACACGGTGGGAATGATGTCGAGCGACGAGCAGGGGGTATCGACCACGATCGGTTCCTCCATCGAGGCGCACCAGATGATGCAACCGTTGCGCAGGAGGTCAAAGTTCTGATGGATGCCCTCCTCGGGGATGCCGTACAGCTCGGCAAGCTCGGCATCGGTGAGCGCATAGGGGTAATGGTCGGTGCTCATGACAAACACAGTGTCCTCCAGGATGCCCTTGGCATCGAGCTGTGCGACCATTTCGGCAAGCATCAGCTCCACCTCGTACTGGCAGGCATGGTATGCCTTGACACCGTCCGAGGCATCGAGACTTTCCACGATGTCGCGGTGCTTTTTGGACATGTTATTGCCCATAAAGGAGTAATTTGCGTGTCCGCTGACCGTCATGTAGTAGGCATGCCACGGCGTTTCGAGGTCTATATAATAAGGAAGTGTTGCGATCGCCATCTCGTGGTCACTGCGCGGCCAGCAATCGGTCAGCCCCGTGAGCCCGCGGTTGATAGCAATAAACTCATAGCCCATGTTGGGGTGCGAGACGTTGCGGCTGTAGTAGGTATCCACGTGGTTGTGGAAAGCGTAGGTCTTGTAGCCGAGACGGGAGAGCTGGTTGCCCATGGTGAAGTACATGAGGTTGTCGCCGCTGTACTGCAAGCACTTGGCACTGTTGTAGTGCAGACCCGTCATCGAGGTATACTCGCCCGTGGCGGTGGAACCGCCCCAAAGTCCCGTGTAGAAGTTATTGAACACGATGCCCTCGGTCGCCATTTTGTACAGGGTGGGCGTGCGCTCGGGGTCGATGGTCTTGTAGGAGAAGCCCTCCAGCGTCATGTAAATGAGGTTTTTACCCCGGAACATGCCCGTGTACTGATTCTTTTTCGAGGGGGTGAGCGAAGAGAAATACTCGTGCGCACCGCGGATATCCTTGTCGGTCTCATTTGCGATCAGCGTGGCAAAGTCAATGTCCATGACGTTGTCGCCGTACTCGATGGGTGCGGGCGGCTCCTCGGTCACCGCCGTGGTCTCGGCGGTCTCGGGAGGCGCAGTCGTCTCTGCGGCAAAGGGATCCACCGTTTCATCGGGCAGTTCTACGTCGTCGGGCGTACCTTCACCGAAGAGCGTGAAGGCGACGTCGCGGCGCATACCGGTGACCACGCCGAAGCGACCGACGGTCTCGGTGACGGAGTATTCGTTCTTGTAATAATGGCGGTCGCCGAAGTCACTGCGGTCAAGGCTGATGATGCCGACGGCAAGCAGGTGGAGCAGCAGTGCGGCAACAAGCAGATAGATACGGAAAGCAAAGGTGGGCGCGAAGGCGGGCTTATACGTCTTGCGTTTTTTGCAAAAGAGAATGAGCGGCAAAACGAGGAGCAGGACGGCAAACCAGGAGGATGCGACCGTGGCGAGCGTTTCGCGCCAGAAGTCGCGGATCGCGCCGCCCGCAAGGCCGATCATATCCACGCGGAAGAACTGGTTAAAGAAGCGAATGTAGATGTACTGCGAGACGATCAGAAGTGTGGTGAGCGTAAGCATCACGCCCGTAAAGATGCGATTGGCTTTTAAGGGCATGAGAAGCGCGATCGCGTTTACAAGGAAGCCGTAGGCAAAGGAGAACAGTCCGAGATAAAGCAGGATGCGGACGGGCATCTCCGAAAAAACGGCAAAGTGCATGACGGTCTCCATATACCAGACCGCAAGCGGGAAAAACAGGAAGAAAAATGCGTTGCGGCGACTGCGCGCACGCTGTTTTTCAGCGGCGGCACCGTCCGCCGAGCCGCGCGCAAAAAGAGCCCGGAGATTCGGCTCATGCGTGAGAAAACGTTTTATTTTTTGGAGAAAGCTCTGCATAGCGTGTCCTCCCCTTTCTGTGATGGATAGATAAATTATAGTTTAGCGATGAAGTTGTTTGCGAAAAACCCCTCATCACCCGCTTCGCGGGAGCTTCCCCCCAGGGGGAAGCTGTTGGTGCGCTGTATTACCTTCCCCCTCGGGGGAAGGTGGCGGCGAAGCCGTCGGATGAGGGGATCAAAGCCAAACTAACTCCC
>JAZQHV010000004.1:0-8132 GCA_045540755.1 Eubacteriales bacterium | reverse complement strand
ACATCTCGACGAAATCCGAGCCGGAGATCGAGTAGAAGGGGACGTTGGCTTCGCCCGCAACCGCCTTGGCGAGCAGGGTCTTACCCGTGCCGGGAGGGCCCATCAAAAGCACGCCGTGCGGGATCTTGGCACCGAGCTTTTCAAATTCCTTGGGGTTTTTGAGAAACTCGACAACTTCTTCCAGTTCTTCCTTTTCCTCGTCGGCACCCGCTACGTCTTTAAAGGTGACGCGATTCTTTTCATCCGTGCCCATCTTGACACGGGCTCTGCCAAAGGAAGCCATTTTGCCGCCTCCGCCGCTCATCTGGCGGGACATGTAGATCCAGAAGGCGATCATGACGACGATCATGATAATATAGGGGAGGAATCCGAGCCAAGCGGGGAGCGGCTCGGTCGAGGGGTAGTCGTACTCCTCGAGGATACCTGCCGCCATCTGCGCTTCGGCAAGCTCATGCGTGTCCTGATAGAACATGCCGAGATCACGCAGGTTGTGGACGATCTTTTTGTTCTGCGAACGGCCGTTCGGCAGAGTGATCTCCTCGTGCAGGGTGATGGTCAGCACGTTGCTTTCGCTGACCGAGAAGGACTTGACCTCTTCGTTTTGGAAAAACGCAATGATGTCGCTGTAGGTGATCTTATCCTCTTTGCCGCCAAAATCCCCGAGCACGGTTGAGCCGATGAGGATCAGCGCGCCGAACACAAGAATATAGGAGAGGATGACCTTGAAATTTTTGTTCATGAAGCAGTTACCTTTTATATTAGAAATCTGATATAGTATGTGCGATTTTTACTTTTCGTAGACCTCGGGCTTCAGCACGCCGATGTAGGGCAGTGCGCGATACATCTCCGCGTAGTCGAGGCCGTAGCCGATGACGAACTCATCGGGGACGGAATAGCCGCAGTAATCGGGAACGAATTCCACCTCGCGGCGGGAGGGCTTATCGAGCATGGTGCAGGTGCGCACGCTTTTTGCGCCCTTTTGCCTGAGGTATTCGCAAAGGTAGGACAGGGTGCGACCGCTGTCGATGATATCCTCCACGATGATGATATCACAGTCCTCAATGTTGGGGCGTTGCCAGTCAAACTGGATCTTGATGGCGCCGCTGGTCTTGGTGCCGCCGCCGTAGGAGGAGACCTTCATCAGTTCGATCTCGGGATTGGTCTTGACCTTTTTCATCAGGTCGGCGAGGAAGGGAATGGAGCCCTTCAGAATGCCGAGCAGGACAAGGTGCTCGCTCTTGCCGCTATAATCGCGGTCGATCTCTTCTGCAATGCGCGTGGTTGCCGCCTCGATCTGCTCTTCTGTGATCAGGATCTTCAAAACGTCGTTGTTCATAGTGTCTCCTCGATTTTGATATAGATACAAGGTCCGCCATCAGCGCGCGGAAAAGCGCGGTCCGCCGTGGCAGGGAGATTTGTGAATAGAATTTCGCCATCCGCGACAAGGAAAAAGAGCTTCGCTTTTTCGGTTGCCGAAAGTTTTTTGTCGGCGATCATTCGTTTGATCTTATGGGTCTTGCCAAATTGCCGCAGGGTATCGCCCTCGCGGCGGGAGCGCACGGTGAGTGTGCCCGAAAGCGCCTCGGCAAGCAGAGGCGTGCCGTCCGGCTGCTCGGAGAGCAGCACGGTGATGCCGCACGGCAGTGCTACGGGTGTGCCGACCGTGATCGGTAGCGCAAAGTCATTACACTTTGGCAGAGCCGCGGTAAAGGTGAGCTCACCTCGCTCAGCGTGGCAGATGCCCCCGGGCACCGAAACGGAAAAATCGGCTTTTCCTGACTTGATCTGCCCCGTGATGGCATCAATATGCACCTCGGCAAGGTGCGCACCCATACACTGAGTATACAACATTTTTACAATGCGTGAAAGTAGTGCGGGGTGAAGGTTTTGTGCTTGTTTTGTGTTGAGCACGCCGTTTTGCACGGTTTTTACATAGGCTTGCTCTGCCGCGGTACGCAGAAAATCGGCATCGCTTGCAAGCAGTGCCGCCGTGCGTGCCATGCTGTCCGCATAGCCTTCCGAGATCTTCGCAAGTTCGGGGAGCACGCGGTGACGGATACGGTTGCGGCTGTACTCGAATGAAAGGTTGGTGCTGTCTGTTACGAAATCAAGTCCCTGCTGTGCGTTATAGGCAAGGATCTCCTCCCGATTGCAGTCGAGCAGGGGGCGGAGAATATTGCCGCGCATGCGTGGGATCGAGCAGAGACCATTGATGCCGCTACCGCGCACGAGATTCAAAAGCATGGTCTCGCAAAAGTCTCCTAAGTGATGCGCGGTGGCAACGTAAGTGAGGTCATCGCCCTCGCGGAGGGTATCTGCAAAAAAGGCGTAGCGCGCCTCGCGTGCCGCTTCCTCAATGCTTTTTCCTTTGGCAAGCGCACGCACGTCAACTCTGCTTTTGAAGAGCGGTACACCGTACTTTGCGCAAAGTTTTGAGCAAAAGTCCTCGTCGCGGTCGCTTTCTTCTCCGCGCAGGGCGTGGTTCAGATGCGCCGCGGCGATCGCGTAGGGAAAGTCGCCGTTTTTTTGGGCTTGGCAAAAGAGGTCGAGCAGGCAGACCGAGTCGGCACCGCCCGAAAGTGCGACCAGCACGCCGCCCTGTACCTGCATAGAACGCAGTGCCGAAAGGAAGCGGGTATAGACCGCTTCCGCTGTGTTTTCTTTACGCATTGTAGTCGTCTTCAATGGTGCGGAACTTGGTATACTGACCGATCCAACCGACCTTGATCTCACCGGTGCCGCCGTGACGGTTCTTGGCGATGATGATGGAGGCTGTGTTTGCCGCCTGTTCCTCCTCGCCTGCGGGGCGGTCGGTCTTATAGTATTCGTCTCGGTAGATGAACATGACGACGTCGGCGTCCTGCTCGATCGCACCTGAGTCACGCAGGTCGGAAAGCATCGGCTTTTTGTCGGTACGGGATTCGGGTCCGCGTGAAAGCTGTGCACAGCAGATGATCGGCACGTTCAGCTCTTTTGCCATGATCTTGAGGTTACGGGAAATGTCCGCGACCTCCTGTACACGGTTGTCGATCTTGCGGTCGGAATTCATGAGCTGCAGGTAGTCGATGATGACAAGACCAAGGTTCTTGACGCGGCGAAGCTTTGCTTTCATGCCCGTGATGGTCTGGCCGGTGGTGTCATCGATCAGGATGTCGCACTCGGCAAGCTCACTTGCGGCATGCGCCAGCTTTGTCCAGTCCTCCTCGGTGAGGTTGCCGCCGCGCAGGGCGTTGCTCTCGACCATGGCTTCACTCGAAAGGATACGGGTGACGAGCTGGTCGTTGGACATCTCGAGGGAGAACATGGCGACCGCTTTGCCCGTGGCCTTGGCAACGTTGGTGCCGATGTTCAGACAAAACGAGGTCTTACCCATACCGGGACGCGCACCGACAAGCACAAGGTCGCTGTCCCCCATGCCGACCAACACGCGGTCGATGCCCGAAAAGCCGGTGGAGGTACCCTTGAGCGCGCTTTTGTCCTTGGAGATCAACTCGAGGTGCGCGTACACGCGCGAAAGAACGTCGCTGATCTTTTCAAAATTCTTGGTCTCGCGCTTTTCGGCGATGGCAAAGATGCGCTGTTCGGCGGCGTCGAGCATATGCTCGACCTCGCCCGCTTCGGTATATGCCTCGGAGGAAATATCGTCACAGGCGCCGATCAGTGCGCGCAGCAGGCTCTTATCCTTGACGATCTTGGCGTAGTCGAGGATGTTTGCCGCGGTGGGAACGGTCTTGGCGATGATCTTAATGTATTCGGTGCCGCCCGCCTTGTCGTATACGCCGTCGCGCACGAGTGCGTCGATCAGCGTGACGGGGTCGATCTCCTTGTTCTTCTTGTAGAGCTCTTTCATCGTTTCAAAGATGTTTTTGTGCTCCTCAAGATAGAAGTCGTCGGAAGTAATGAGCCCTGCGATCTTGTCAAAGCTGTCGGGACTGATCAAAATTGAGCCGAGTACCGACTGCTCCGCTTCGATCGCGACGGGCATTTTTCTCGAAAAATCACCGTTCATGGCTTATTTTTCGGTGACGATCAGGTTGATCTTGCCCTGAATCTCACTGCCGTAAAGCTTGACGGGGATCTCGTACTTGCCGTATGCCTTGATGGGATTGTCCAGCACGATCTTGCGCTTGTCTACGTCGATGCCGCTGACCTTCTTCAGCTCATCGGCAACGTGCTGGGAGGTGATGGAGCCGTAGAGACGGCCGTCGGCACCGTGGGATGCCTCGATCTTGACGAGAATGGTTTCCAGCTTTGCGGCAAGCTCTCTTGCCTCTGCCTTGTCTACCTCGATCTTGTGGAGGCGTGCGGCTTCCTTGTTCTTCAAGTCGTTGAGTGCGCCGGCATCTGCCGCCTTTGCCGCACCCTTGGGGATCAGGAAGTTGCGGGCAAAGCCGTCGGAGACTTCCTTGATCTCGCCTGCCTTACCGGTGCCCTTTACGTCTTTGAGCAGAATAACTTTCATGTCTATGTCCTCTTTTCTACTTATTTTTCATTTTTGCCGGATTCGTTTTCCTCGATGTATTCGTCGATCGCCGCTTTCAGGCTTTCGAGCACGTTTAGCATCGGGTCGGCACTCTTGGCACCCGCGCTGTCAAAGTGCCCACCGCCGCCGATCTTTTCGAGGATGAGCTGTACGCTGACCGATGCGCCCGAGCGCGCGGAAATGTGCGTCTCACCGCCGATGCGGATGAGGGCAAACGCCGCGTCCACGCCCTGTACGGTGAGGAGCGTTTCCGCCGCTTTTGCCGCCGCGATACGGTCGATGGGCTCGCCGTCGCTCTCGTCCTTGGCGATCGCAAAGCGTCCCTTATAGATCACAAGGTCGGACAGGATCTTCGATTGCTTCCTGAATTCGCCAAATCCGCTCTTGAGCTCGCGTGCGGATTCATAGATGCTGGCGCCCGCACTGCGGAGATAGATCGCCGCATTAAAGGTGCGCGTGCCCGTTGCCTTGGTGAACTGCTTGGTGTCGAGCAGAATGCCGCCGAGCAGGGCGTCCGCTTCCTCTTTGAGAAGCTGGCCCTCGCCGAGCGACTGTTCGAGGATCTCAGAGACCAGCTCGGATGCGCTCGATGCGGAGGGTTCGATATATTCGGCAAGCCAATCGCGTTTTTTCGGCGAGTCGGTCTTGCGGTGATGGTCGATGATGATACCGTCATTCACGGCAAAGGCGATGCCTGAGGAAAGCATGTGCCCCACGTTATTGACGTCTACCACGATCAGCAGGGTGTCGGAATTGATAAGGTCCTGTGCTTCGTTTTCATCCACGAAAACGTCGGCATATTCGGCAAGGCCCGAAAACTTTTCGAGGAAGCCTTGCGTATTGCGGTCATTTTTGTCTACGATGATGTAGGGCTTGACGTAGCAGTACATGGCAAGACGCGCAATGCCTGCCGACGCGCCGAAACAGTCCTGATCCGCGCCGCTGTGTCCCATGATGAGCACGTTGCTTGCGCGGGAAATGCGGGTGACAAGTTCGACCGAGCGCATCTTGGCAGAGGCGCTGGAGCGCTTCTGTACGGGGCGGGTGTTGCCGCCGAAGAATTCCATGGCAGTCTCGGATTTGTAGGCAACCTGGTCACCGCCGCGTGCCAGTGCCATCGAAAGTGCCTCGCGTGCACCTGCTTCGCGGTCGGCAAGCGTTTCACCAACGTCGGTCAGACCTACCGAAAGCGTGATCGGCAGTCCAAGGTCGCCCACGCGGATCTCGCGTACCTTGTCGAGGATGTCAAAGTTTTGTGCGCGGCACTTGGTGAGGGCGTCGCGGTTCATGATGAGCATGTATTTGCTACGGTCGTACTCGCGTAAGATCGCGTTCAGCGAAGCCGCATATTCGCGCAAGAGCATCGAAACGTCATTGATCTCGCTCGAGTAGCTGTCCTGTCCGTGGCGGGAAAGCTCGTCGAGGTTGTCGATGAGCACGTAGCCGACCACACTGCGTTCACTTTCGACCTTGGCTTCGAGTGCATCGATCTCGGTGCAGTCGTCAAAAACGAGGAACCAGTAGGTCTTTTCGTCGGTGCGGAAGGAGAAGGGGTCGACCAGATAGCGGCGGTCGCAGAGTTCTGCGGAGATCTCTTTGTGCTCGGCAAGCTCGGTCAGGTCGATGGTAGAGATGGTGTCGATGCCGACGCCCATGACCGAGCCGATCGCCTCGGTCTCGCTTGCAAAAGCACGGTTGCGCCAGATGATCTTACCCGTGGTATCGCATATCACCATGGGGAATTGCATCTTGACCACGGTCTCCAGCATGATCTGTCCGAGAGAGTGCGTGAGTTTTTCATCTGCACTGCGCGCGGCACGATGGGAGAGCAGGGCATAGAGTCCGTTGCCCGCAAGGAGAAGAATGAGCGCCGATACAAAGCTTGTGACGGGTGTGAACTGCCTGAGCAACAGCAAGAACACTGCGAGCGACACGATCCCAATCCCCAAGGGGATCAGCACAGTGCGCCGATTTTCCTTCTTTTGATTTTTATCTTTCATCTCGTTTTCCTTTGTGTTTTGTTCGTAGTGGATAATTATCCTATTTTAGTATCAATATATTATAACAAATATTATTATAAAAGTAAATAGGGAAAACAAAAAAGAAAAAGCACGCCAAAGCGTGCTTTTCTTTTTGGTGGAGCATAGGGGATTCGGCGGTGCTACGCACCTAAACCCCAAGGTGCCGGCGGCACCTATTCCATCGCAAAGCGATGGAGAGGGCTTCTTCATTGACCCCATATACTCACGCAAAAAGAAGTCCATCCCGAAGGATGGACTTCTTTTTGGTGGAGCATAGGGGATTCGGCGGTGCTACGCACCTAAACCCCAAGGTGCCGGTGGCACCTATTCCATCGCAAAGCGATGGAGAGGGCTTCTTCATTGACCCCATATACTCACGCAAAAAGAAAGTCCATCCCGAAGGATGGACTTTCTTTTTGGTGGAGCATAGGGGATTCGAACCCCTGACCCCCACACTGCCAGTGTGATGCGCTCCCAACTGCGCTAATGCCCCGTAAAGACCGCCGAAGCGGTCTTTTGATTACTGTTCCTTATCGAAATGTACGTCGAGCTGATCGAAGGGGATCTCAATGCCCGTAGTGTCAAATGCTTTCTTCATATTCTCGCAGAGATAGAAGTATACGTCCCAATAATTTGCGCTGTCTACCCATGCACGGACAACGAAAACAAGGGCACTTGCGTCCTGACGAAGCAACGCAACAAAGGGAGCAGGATCCTTCAGCACCTTGCTGTTCGCCTCGGTAACGGTGCGCATGACCTTGAGGACCTTGTCGATATCGGAGTTATATGCGACCGAGAATTCCATGTCCACGCGGCGGGTCGATTCGGCGCTTGCGTTGACGACAGTCGCATTCGAAAGCAGACCGTTCGGAATGGTGATGCGTTTGTTGTCGGGGGTGGCGAGCGTGGTGTAGAAGATGCCGATCTCGCGGACGGTACCGCTGTCGGAATGGTTGTCGATGAAGTCGCCGACCTTAAAGGGACGGAAGAAGAGGATCATCAGACCGCCCACAAGGTTGGAAAGGCTACCCTGCAATGCAAGACCGACGGTAACGCCGAACGTGGCAATGACTGCGGAAAGTGCAGTAACGTCGATGCCAACGATGGTTGCCGCAATGACAACGACGAGGATCTTCAGTGCGATGCTGATGAAGGAAGCGATGAAAGATTCAAGACTGTCATCCAACTTCTGAAAGCCCTTGGACTTTTTAAGCACCTTGACAAGCCAGCTCGAAAGCTTGAAGCCAAGCAGAATGAAAACGAGTGCGCAGATCGCCGAGAAAATAAAGTTAACGGCGCTTTGTGTAATGAACACTTTAACAGTGTTTACAAGACTTTCCAAAAATCCCATTTGTTTACCCTCCTGAAACAATTCTGATAAAAGTATAACGCATTCTGTAAAAAAAGTCAATGCTGAAGAAAACTTTTTCAAATTTTACTTGACAGACGAAAATTGTTGTGCTATTATATTAAAGCATTGTTCTATGTGCGGGTGTAGTTCAATGGTAGAATTCCAGCCTTCCAAGCTGGCCGTGCGGGTTCGATTCCCGTCACCCGCTCCAATACAGGGGTATAGCTCAGTTGGTAGAGTACTGGTCTCCAAAACCATGGGTCGTGGGTTCGAGTCC
>JAZQHV010000003.1:0-13639 GCA_045540755.1 Eubacteriales bacterium | reverse complement strand
CATCTATGTTTACTTTTTTCATAGATAAAATCCTCCGATTGTGTTTGTTTTGACTGGCAGGTCATTTACATCTTACCACAATCGGAGGATTTTCTGTTCATCGGCAAAGCCTCTTTTGAACCACGCGACTATCGCGTGGTTTCCGTTTTACAAAAAAGCCGTTGCTTTCGCAAAGCAACGGCTTTTACGTATCTTAATAGATCTTCGACCAGTCGAAGAGGTTGCCAAGCGGCGGATTCGAGTTGTTTGCAAGGTCGCTGTATACCTTGGTGCAATCCGCAGGGCTGAACTCCTCGTTACGCAGAGGCTTGACGTTGATGTTGCCCTTTGCAATGTGACGGAGGAGCGTGCGGTGATCGTCGTGCGGTACCCAGTAGCCAGGCTGGCTTTCGCCGGACTGCGGACGAACGTTGGTGTGTGCGCCGAGCAACTGGATGCCGGGAACGTGAACGAGCTTGTAGTAGTCAACGGGAACGTCCGAAACTCTGGTACAACCGGTCAGTGCGATTCTGCCGCGGCGAGCCATCAGCTCAAGCGCAGTGATGAGCGCCTTTGCAGAACCGGTAACCTCAACGGCACAGTTGATACCGCGGCCGTCGGTCGCCTCCATGACCTTTGCCTTGAGATCCGGATCATCGGGACGGAAGGTGTAATCTGCGCCGCACTCCTTGGCGATCGCAAGTCTGTCCTCATTGAAGTCGATCGCGATAACGGGGGTCGCACCCATGCAACGGAATGCCTGCAATGCAAACTGACCGAGCAGTCCGCAACCGACAACCAATGCGCTCTCGCCGATCTCGCACTTGGTCATGCGCGCACCTTCGAGACCGAAGCCGCCGATGATGACGAGTGCCGCATCCTTAGGATCTACACCCTCGGGGATCTTGCAGAGATTCTTTTCCTGGCAGATCGAATACAGTCTGTGTCCGCCCGCGAAGTAGCAGAGCACGCGGTCGCCGACAGCATAACCCTTTACGGATGCGCCGACTTCTTCCACGATACCGACGGCATTGTAGCCGAAGCTGCGGGGGTACTTGCGCACGGTGTTGGGCATATCGTTGAAGTTTGCAAGCTCGGTACCCGCACTGATCGCAGAATACTCGCTCTTGACCAAAACCTCATGCGGCTTGATCGCAGGAACCGGACCTTCGGTCATCTCGACCAGACCGGGAGCCATTAAGTACATTGCCTTATTTGTCATGATGATCCTCCATATTTTGGCTTTCGCCTTATTATCTACCATAACTATACCATTTTCACCGCAGAAATCAAGACGGTATTTTGCACAAAACCGAAACTTTTCTGCTGTTTTGCATCTATTTTGAATAAAAAACGATACTTTTCTGTCAGGTGCGGCGGTTTCCCGCCGAAATGCGATCCATAGATCGTTCGATAAAACAAGGGCACCCCGTTTGGAGTGCCCTTGTTCGTTTTACTGCTTACGGATCCGTCGAAAGCCATCCCGACTCGATCAGTCAACGTCCTTGATCGGCATAAAATCTTCCAGCGGAACCGCGCTCTGGATGCCCGTATACGGTTCGAGTACGGGGAGAGCATTTTCCTCTCTCCATATATCCTTGCCGTCCAGAAGATTGGCGGGGGTATGCGGCTTATTGCACCAATAACGGTCTGCGTTGGTGTAGCTGGAAAAAGCCGCTACTCCGCCGATGCCTACCGAGAAGAACTTATTGAGAGTACCGCCGAGATAGCCGCGGGAATTGTTGTGGAATTCGTTCAACGACTGATACCATCCGATCTCATCCGCATCAAGGCTTCGGTACGCAACGATCAGTGCCTGCTCGACCGTGCAGGTATTGTTCGGGGCGATGTCGGTATCGGAAACGCCCTTGACAAGTCCGAGCGCATTCATAAAAGCCATGGCATCCTTTGCCCAATCCGGTATCTGACTACTGTCGGAGTAGTTGCCGAGCGCAGAATCGTATACAGTGTATCTTATGTCCGAATTGTTGCGTACGTACTGCAGCGCACGGTACAGGAAGGTCGCCATCTGTGCACGGGTCAGCGTATCCTGCGGCGAGAAGGTGGTGGCTGACGTTCCCGCGGTGATCCCTGCCTTGACCGCCTTTCTTACGTAGAGGCTGTCCGTGTCGTCAAACGTGCCGGCAGGTGCCGCTTCCAGCTCCTTGCCAAGCATTCTTTCCGCCATTTTGACCGCGACGGAAACAAACTGTTCTCTCGTGCAGGATGCTGTATAGTCCTCGCCGAGAAGTGCGGCATCGGTAAGCTGAAGCTGCGTTGCCCAGCGGACCTCGTCGGTTGCCCAACCGCTTGTTTTTGCGGTGGTCTCTCTGTCGGCATATACTGCAAAGCCGTCGGGAGCAGCCTCCTTGGTGGTTGCACACATGACCATTTTGGAACAATAATCGTTCCAGCCGATGTTCAGCCGTTCCATATGCCAGTCATACGTTACGTACTCATACCCCGGCTTACCGTAATACTCGGCATATTCCTTTTTGAAATCCTCTTCGGAGTAGTCGAAAAAGACCTCCTTGGGATTCTGTCCGCAGTAGATGCATTGCTTGAAGTATACCTTTTCACCGTCGGCATTGAGACCCGCATAGTTCTTATCGGAAAGGACTCTGTCGCCGTATACGTGTTCCATCTGCTCAATGCTGTATACGTCATACTCGTCCGCTTCCTTAAAGGTGTGGTTCGGATCGTACTCGCAGATGTTACAGTATTTGCAGGAATAGTAATAGGTCGTGGGGTGCTGACAGTTTATATACTCTGCCACGCGGTCGGCGGAGATCACGGGATTGATAAACTTATGCCCCGGACACCACAGCTCTGCGGCAGATTCACCCTTTTTGAACGCCTCATACACGTCCCCCTCGTAGAGGTACAGCCGGTAGCCGGCGTATGAATAGTTTCTGATCTCGTCGGTATCAAGCTCCTTTATCCCCTGCGACATGATGGAATACCAGCCGTCGGGATAAACGTCCTTTGACACAAAGAGCTTGAAGGTTCCGACATTGCCTCCGCCGCTACCGTAATGGCTTTTGTTCGTTTCGGTCCTGCTGTTGGATATTATGCCGCGTGCATCAATGTTCGGAGCGATCCACAGTTCTTTGAGCTCATGGGTCCATTCGACAAACGCACCGCTGTATTGCGCATTTTTTTCATAATCAAGCAATATACGTTTGATGTAGCCTAACTGATATTCGGGATCCTTGTAATTATGTGCATTTGCCAGATAACGGTCCAGCGGCATGTCCATACCGAAAACATACGGATTGTCCATGATATAGTCTACAAATGCATCGTTGAATATCAGATCGTCGTTATGATAGTCCACGAAATAATGGTCTGCCTGCTCCTTGGTCAGCGCGTAGCTCATATCGATCTGCCCCGCGGGGATGGGAGTCTTGAACGTATAGGTTACGTATGCCTCGCGGTTGTTTTCCTTCTTTACCGTTGCCTGCTTGCCATTTACGGTGATCTTCGACAGATCGGTCAAGGTATACTTGTCTTCTTTATACTCGCTCTTGATAACGACCTTGAGCTTCACCAAGTATTCCGCGCCTGCAATAAACGTTCCGTCGTGGCTGAATCTTCCCGTCCATTCCACGTTGCTGACAGTCGTTTTGGCTCCTTTTTGCAGAGATGCGGTCTTGGAAGGCAGTTGACCGTGAACAGGCTCCGGAATGGAAAGCGTGATGGTATTGACGTCTTCCCCATGCACAAGCTCACTGAGTGCGCCCGTATTCAGCCCTACGGCAAGCGTGCGGGTAATGACAGCCTGCTGCTTATCGTCGGAGATTTCGATCACGTTTGCATTTGCACCGTTGATCTTTGCTTTGCCCGAGACAAACTGGATGTATTTATCCGTACCTTCCTTGATGCGGACGGTAACGCGGACGATATAGGTCTTGCCCTTCATGAAATTTCCGTTTTTGTCAAACGTTCCTTTCCATTCCACGCCCGTGACGTACGTGCTTGCATTCTCGGGCACGGAAGCGGTTTCGGCAGGCTTTGCACCGGCTTTGGGCTCTTCCACCGTAACGTTGAACGTATTCACGGCGGTCGCCGCCATAGCCGGAATGCATGCTATACTCATAAGCATACAAACGCACAAAAGCATACTGAAAACTCGTTTCTTCATTATATGGTCCTCCTGCGTTGTTTTCATACCCATTATACATCATACCCCAAGGTGCGATGCAATAGTTTTTTGAAATTTTAGCAAAAAACTAAGCGCGAAACGTTTTTCTGCCATTTTGCGTTGACAAAACAGGGCGCAAAGATTAGAATAATAAAGAAATCCAAAAAAGAAGGCATATCCATGAAAAAGAACAGCATCGTATCCATCATCGTTTTGTTTATCACCGCGATCGTCTGGGGACTCGCGTTCCCGTTCCAGAAGATCGCTTCCGCATATCTCACGGCATTCTGGTTCAACGGCATCCGCTTTATCATCGGCGCGATCTCACTCATTCCCGTCGTGCTCATCTTTGAGCGTGAGAAAATGACAAAGGCACAGTGGAAAAAAACGCTGATCGCAAGCGCGGTCTGCGGCACCATCCTCTTTGCGGCATCTGCGCTCCAGCAGATCGGCATCAGTATGTCGGGCAGTTCGGCAAAGGCGGCGTTCATCACGGGGCTATACATGATCTTCGTTCCCTTCGCAGGCATCTTCCTCGGCAAAAAGATCCGCACCGAGGCATGGCTCGGTGCCGTGGCAGGCGTGGTAGGCTTGTACTTTGTCTGCTTTGCAAACGGCATAGAAAGCGCACATATCGGCGACCTCGTCGTTTTCATCGGCGCTCTCTTCTGGACGGCACACATCCTTTGCATCGACACGCTGGCAAGCGAGTGCCCCTCCCTCAAGTTTTCGCTTTTCCAATTCATCTTCTGCGGTATTCTGAATCTGGCGGTCGCGCCGTTCCTCGACGGCCCGCTCTCTCTTGCCCCCGAGGTGTTCACCAGCGCCCTTATCCCGATCCTCTACTGCGGCATCGGCTCTGTCGGCGTAGCGTACACCTGTCAGGTCATCGGACAGCGCGGCACCGAGCCTGCACTCGCCTCCATCATTCTCTGCACCGAATCGATCTTTGCCGCCATCGGCGAGCCGATCATCGACAAAAGTGCAACGCCCCTGCCCCCGCTCGGCTACATGGGCTGTGGACTCATCTTCGTCGGTATCCTGCTCTCGCAGGCAAAGCTGTTCAAGAAAAAGTAAAAAAACGCACTGCGAAAGCAGTGCGTTTTCTTTTATACAATGCCCATGCACATTTCCACAAGGAGCGCAACGATAACGACCAGAGCCGAAATGATAAAGCCGTGGAGCATGGGGCGGACACCCGCCTTTTTCATGTCCGAAAAAGAGGTGTTGAGTCCGATGGCCGCCAGCGCGCAGACCATCAAAAATTTGCTGAGACGCTTGGTTCCGGACACGACTGCCGTCGGAATCGGGAACAGACTGGCTACGATGGACATGGCAAGGAAGCCGAGGATAAACCAAGGAAAGATCTTGGCAATGCTGAAATTCGCCTTCAATTCACCGCCGTTTTGGCTGGCGGCAACGGCTTCTTTGCGCTTGATACGCAGTTGTATCAAAGCAAACGTAATCACCGTGGGAATAATGGCAAGTGTTCTGGTGAGCTTGACCATAGTAGCAAAATCGCCCGCGCCCTCCGAAAAGGCATAGCCGGTGGCGACAACGGACGAGGTATCGTTGACCGCCGTGCCCGCCCAGATGCCGAATGCCTCATCCGACATACCGAGCGCGCGCCCCATGATCGGAAACAGCACGATCATTGCCATGTCAAACAGAAATGTCGCCGACATGGCATAGGCAACGTCGTTGTCATCCGCCTCGATCGTCGGGGCAATCGCCGCAATGGCAGAGCCGCCGCAAATACCGGTGCCCGCCGAAATGAGATTCGACAGTTTCCAGTTGAGTCCGAGCGCCTTGCCGATGAAATAGCCGCCGCCAAAGCAGGTCAGAAGCGTAAAAAACATGACCGCGAGGGACATTTTTCCCACCTGCAAGATCGTGTTGATGTTCAACGACAGACCAAGCAGAATGATGGCAAATTTGAGGATCTTTTTGGATGTAAACTTAATGCCCGTGGCAAAAAGCTGTGTTTTTTGTAACGCCGCATGCAAGAACATGCCGATAAACATGGCAATGACCGCGGCACCAATAAGCGGGATCGGCAAAAGGCTTTCCAGAAAGCACGCAAGGAATGCGATCAATAATGAAAGCAGGATGCCGGGAAAAAGCTGAATGATCTTCATAGTTAAAACAAAGTCGGAACCTTCGCGTTGATTGCTTCGAACATATCGGCAACCGTCTTTTTAACGGTGTCGAATGCCTCGGCGGTCGGAACCTTGAGACTGATGGACTTATCACGCGAGGTGATCTCCACGACACCCTCTCCAAGGTTGCGCGGGCTGACGACTACGCGCAAGGGTGTACCGAGCAGGTCCGCATCCGAGAACATAACGCCCGCGCGGACGTCGCGGTCGTCGTAGATGACCTCGATACCGTCATTTTGCAGATCGCGGTACATCTTGTCGGCAAATGCCTTGCATTCCGCATCGTCCGAACGAACGCAGCAGAGATGCACCTGCCAGGGCGCGATCGAGATCGGCCAGATCGGGCCGTACTCATCGTGGCTTGCCTCGCAGACCGATGCGGCAAGTCTGCCAACGCCGATGCCGTAGCAACCCATGATCGGCTCCTTTGCCTCGCCGTTTTCATCGAGGTAGGTCATGCCCATGGTCTTGGTGTACTTGGTGCCGAGCTGGAAGATGTTGCCCACCTCGATACCGCCCGCGATCGTGAGATGCGGCTTGCCGCACTGCGGGCAGATACCGCCCTCAAATGCCTTGGAGAAATCGTGGTACTCGACCTTGCCGTAGTCACGCTCGATGTTGAAGCCCGTGTAGTGGTAATCCTCCTTGTTTGCGCCGCAAACGAGGTTCTTTGCGCCCTCAAGCGACTTGTCAAACAAAAGCGTCGCCTTGCCTGTAAAGTTCACTGCGCCGATAAAGCCGGCAACGATGCCGCTCTCCTCGGTCACAACAGCGGGATGGATCTCCTTGCCAAGGAAGTTGCGGAGTTTGGTCTCGTTGACATCAAGATCACCGCGGGTAAAGACGATAACGTAGTCGTCGGTCAGGTTTTCTTGATATACGACTGCCTTTGCGGTCTTGGTTGCATCCAGTTTGAGGAACTCTGCAACCTCCTCGATGGTATGTGCATCGGGAGTGTGCGTGAGTGTCAGCTCCTGCTCTGCCTCGTCAGCATATGCGGGAAGAATGCAGTCCGCCGCCTCCATGTTGGCACTGTAGCCGCACTCGGGGCAGATCACGAGAGTATCCTCGCCGATGGGGGTGAGCAACATGAACTCGTGCGAAACGCTACCGCCCATCATACCCGAGTCGGACTTGACCGATACGACCTCGGGTACGCCTGCGCGTGCGAAAATGCGCTCATATGCGCGGTGGCACTTCGCGTAATATTCCTCCAGATCCTCCATCGAGGTGTGGAAGGAGTATGCGTCCTTCATCGTGAACTCACGCACGCGGATCATGCCCGCGCGCGGTCTTGCCTCATCACGGAACTTGGTCTGGATCTGGTAGATCATAAAGGGGTACTTGGTGTAGCTGGTACCGTACTCACGGACAAGCTGTACCGCCGCCTCCTCATGCGTCATACCGAGGACCATGGGGGAGTTGTTGCGATCCTTAAAACGCAGAAGTTCGGATGCAATGGACGAATATCTGCCCGATTCCTCCCAAAGGGATGCAGGCATGGTCACGGGGAACAGGACCTCCTGACCGTCGATCTTGTTCATCTCCTCGCGGATGATGGCCTCGATCTTCTTTGAGGTGCGGAGCAGCGGCGGGAACTGCGAGAAAATACCGCTGGCCACAAACTTCATGTAGCCGCCGCGCAACATCAATGCATGGCTGTCGATTACGGCACCCGCGGGTCTCTCCTTAAAACGGTCGCCGACAAGATTTGCAAGTTTCATAAAAACCTCCGATAAAAAACAAGTCCCGAGCCAAAAGGCTCGGGACGAAAATTTTCCGTGTTACCACCCGAATTCGGCACAGACGTGCCGCACTCTTCTTTGCTGTAACGGGCTTACCCGTGCGACTCCTCGCCGCAAAGCTCCGGGGTGGGTTCTGCGCTTCTCCTCAAAGTCTTGCACCGACCGACTTCTCTCTCCATCCGATACGCGCGTACTGTTCCCTTCAACGCTGAACCTATGGTATCACACAGTTTGACGCTTGTCAAGGTTTATTCGGCAAAAAGCTCGTCTACAAAATACGCATTGGTGTTGGCGTACTTGCCTTCCTTGTCCACGACCGTGATGCGGACGTAAAGATCATCCGGTTCCACCGTAAAGGTAGCCTTGTTCAGGCGCTTGCCCTTCTGGCGCACCTCAGAGCGTACTTTGCGCGTACCCGTGGACATGATGATCTTCTCGCAGAAAGAGGTCTCCACGTGCAGCTTGTCGCCGTCCAGATACAGTTCCGTGATCTCGGGCGCCATTGAGGCATAGAAGTTGCCTGCGAGGAGCGCATCGGTGATGGTCTTGTAGTCCAGCTTGTCTGCTTTAATCACGGTAAACGCGCCGAAGGAGTCGCTCTTGGGATGATCGACCGGTACACCGTTGTGGTTGTCGTCTGCGCCGATGCAGTAAATGCGCTTGCCCATGCGAAGCATCTCGTCATAGATATACGCATTGTACTCAGGATAGGAGCGATAGCAGCCGTAGTTACAGATCTCCATGGCATGCATGCCGTGATAATGCTCGTAGTCACTGCGATCCTCCATCGACCATACGGGATGATTGTAGGTCACGAAGAATCCGTTTTCGCGGCCGGCGTTCATCATGATGTTCACGCATTCGGGCGTGTGCGAACGCTCAAAGTCGGGCATATCGGGATCAAACTGTGCCTGATCGCGGTATTCCTCGCCGTGGCCGATCAGGTACTTCGAGCGATGCCAGCAGACCTGGCGCAGATTGTCGGGATCCAGCGCGATCAAGCACATGTGACAGGTCTTACGGTGCTTGAATGCCACGCCGGGCGCAGTCGCCTCCATCTCGTAGCCGTGGAGCGCAAGAAATCCCTCGTCATTCAGCTCATCATGCGGGATCATGATATCGTGATCGGTATAGGCAACGATCGAATAGCCGCGTGCCTTGTACGCCTCCTTGACCTCGGCAGGAGTAAACTTGCCGTCGGAAACCGTGGTGTGGCAATGCAGGTTCGCCTTGTAGAAATTGCCGCCCTCGGGCAGAAGATACTTTTTCATTTTCTATGCTCCTTTTTTGCAAAATAAGTCATTGGAATGCAGGCAAGTGCCGCAAGCACCGCCCACGTAACGAACATCGCGGCATAGCCGAGCGGCTCGATCATGTAGCCGTAGACAAAAGCACTGATGCCCGCACCGAGATAGGTAACAAAGTCAATAACACCGCTGACCGAGGAAACATTCCCCTCGGAGCGATAGCGGATGGGATAAATAGAGAGAAAGGACGTGTTGACCATCGAAATGGATGCGTAGATCGCTGTGAGGCAGACCACGCTATAGAATGCAGAGACCTTAAAGATACAAAGCACCGAGCATATCGCCGTCAGCACAAAGCCGAGCAGTGACACGGCGTGCTCATTCTCGCGGAAAAGCTTGTAGAACACCTGATGCACCGTCCGTCCCACAAAGCCGAAGGCGGGAATGAGCAGCAGATAGTACGCCGACTGCCCGAGGTCGACCGCGTAGGTATCGATCACGTACACGGTCATCCACAGGCTGATGTTTTCTTTCATAACGCCGTGAATCGCGGCGGGAATGCAGATATGCCGCAGTTCTCTGCCCCGCAAAAGCTCGGGCATAGAGAGGTGCTTTTTCTCTCCGCCGACAGGGCGAATGTCTCGCGCGGTAAAGAGTACCGCAAGTCCCAGCAAAAGCGTGATCGCACCGGGGATGATAAACGCGAAACGCACGCCGAACGCAGTGATGAGCCATGTGCAAAGCAAAATGCCGACAATATTGCCGACCGCCACCGAGGTGGAGAGAAACGCCGTGCGTTTTTTTGCGGCCTGCTCATCGTAGATCTGCGACATAACGGCAAGCATCGAGCCCCAAAGCATCGACTGTGCATAGGCATTTGCCATCCACAAAAGAAAGATGCCGATAAAGGGCGGGAAAAAGCCGACCGCGATATTACACACGGAGCATAGCGCAAGTCCGCCGCAGATCATTACCCACGGGGGTGCCTTGTCGCTGAGTGCGCCGTTGAAAAGACGGCCGCACGCAAAAGTAGCAGAAAACACACCGCCAAGCATGCCGATCTGCTCGGTCGTGAGAACCGACATGGACACAAGAGCGGGATTTGCCATCGTCAGGTTGACGCGGGCAATATAAATTGAGGAATATGCAAGATAGGCAATCAGATAAATGAGATGTCGTTTGTTCTTGGAAATCATGGGTTTTCTTTCGTAAGCAGTCTGCCGCGGTTGACAAAATCGCGTGTCTTTTCCGCACGCATGACCGCGTCGCTGTAATGTCTTGCCGAGAGGGAGATCACGATCGTATCCAGCACACTGATGTGTGCAATGCGCGCCGAGATCGCCTCCACGGGGTATTGAATTTCATCGGTGGAAATAACGAGCGGGCGGTCGCACACCTTGGTGATGCGGCTGTCGGGATAGCCTGTGAGGCAGGCGGTGACAGCACCCATCTCCTTGGCTAAGATCAGCGCGTCGATGGTAGCGACCGTCTGACCGCTGTTAGAGATACCGAAGGCAACGTCGCCCTTTTTGATATTGAGCGTGGAGACCTTCATCGAGGGGACGTCGGTAAAGCAGATGGCGGTGTAGCCGACCTGCGTGAGTCGGTACTGAAAGTCGTTGGCAAGCGCCGCCGAGGTACCGATACCGTAGATGTAAATAACGTTTGCACCGTCGATGAGATCCACGACCGCCGAGAGCATATCGCGGTCGATCTCCTCCGCGGTATCGTGCAAGGTTTTGACATTTGCGGAAAAGATCTTTTCGAGAATGCCGCTCACACTGTCGTTTTCGTCGATATAGGGCACGAAGTTGAGCTGTTTGTTCTTGGAAAGCTCCATCGCAAGCGACAGCTTCATTGCCGAATAGCCGTCAAAGCCAAGCGATTTGCAACAGCGGATGATGGCAGACTTCACCACGCCCGCATTCTCTGCAAACTCGGCGATCGACATGGAAATAACCGCCTCGGACTGCGAAAGAACGTAGTCCGCGATCTTTTTTTCCACAGGGGTGAGTATAGCATATTTCTGCTTGATCGTAGTCAGGCAGGAGCGATTCTTCATAGGAGTTCCTTTCGGATAGAATTTTGTTCTATTGTACCACTTTCTGCGTGATCTGTCAATGAAAAAGGCTGCAAAAGCAGCCTTTTTTTCGATTATTGTACGGCGTATTTCAAAATTCTCAGCACGTCCAGAAGCGTGATCTCACCGTCACCGTTTACGTCGGCACGGCTTTCTTCTCTTCCGTTCAAAGATGCCGCCAGTGCCGTCAGCACGTCCTCGATATCAACCGTGTAGTCGAGGTCGATATCACCTGCAAGCTCGTTCCAGGTCATGGTAAACTGGTTATCCTCGTAGAAATACTGATCGCGCACGGTGGAATAGTGCTCCACCTCCACGCATCTGCCGTCCTTCGAGAAGTACAGCATCGTGACCATGCCGAGTGCGCCGCGGTTCTTTTCCTCGGTCTGTGCATCCACCAGCATCTGCGTGATCGTATTGCCGTGTACACCTACGTCCTTGCGCGTCGCAATGTACGCGCTCGGATCATGGCCGCTCATGACAAGCACAATGTTCTCGTGCTGCTTGACAAACTTTTCAAATACCTCGTCGCCGTCATTGTTCGCGGGATCGGCATTGGAGGGCGGTACAACGTCCCCCTTGTCCAGCGTGGTTCCGTCGCGGAACATGTATGCGTGCGTGGTCATGATGACCTTGTGGTCGGGATATGCCTCGCAAACGGAGGATGCCCAGGCAAGCTCCTCGTCGGTCGGACCGTAATCCAGCGTGATCGAAACGAACTTCTCCTCACCTACGGTAAAGACGCGGTAGGTGTTTTCCAGTTCGTCTGCCTTAAAGCGTTGCTCTGCCGGGATCTCGGAAGCGTATTTCGAATCCGCCATTGCCACGTTGAAGCGAAGTTTTGCGGTATCGGTGGTCGTCTGGCTATCGTGATTGCCTCTGACAACGCTGTAGGGTATGCCTGCATCCGAAAGCTTGTCAAAACCCATGATCGCCTCATCCCACTCGCGGATCAAAGAACGATTCGTAATGTCACCGAGACCGAATACGTACTGAATGTTCTTTGTCTCTTTATTCGCAACGATCCAGTCATACAGGGTCTGGAAATGCTCGGGATAAAAGTCGTTGAGGCACTGGGTATCGCCGACAACTGCAAAGGAATATGCATAGTCGGTCTCGATCTCCTCGTTGTCCAGCCACACCTTCTTATGTACCGCGTTGTTGTTCCCTGCAAGGTCGGTCACAACGTCGGGGCGGTCGGTGTGCGTATACTCTGAGAGGTCGTAGTGCAGAATCAGGTCATCCGTGCCGTATGCGACCGCATCTGCGGCGATCTCGGCATCGGTGCGGATGTCGGAATAGACCGCAACGCTTCTGAGGTTACCCTTGAAATACTGCTCATTGCCGCTTCTGCGGTCACCGCCAAGGACATAGTCCTTGACCGAGTTCGGCGCGGGCACTGTCGCATCCACGACCTCGGTGCCCAGCAGCTCGCCGTCCACATAGCAGGTAGCGGTGTTCGCTATATCATCATAGGTGATCGCAACATGCTTCCATGCACCGCAGTACAGACCTGCATTAAAATAAACGGCGTGTGCATCGCCTGCTGCATCCTGCCAATAGTAGCGGAGACGGCCGTTTGTATGCACCTCAAGGTTGAGGCACTCGGTCTCACTGCCATAGTTACCGATAATCACGCCGCCGCGCTCATCGGATGCAAAGGTGGAGGGGAAATAGACCTCCGCCTCAAACGTGTGCGGAACTGCCGCAAGCGTGCCGATCTCATACACACCGTTCGTATTGTCAAAGGTCATGCCCGTCTGCATCTCCACGTAAGATTCGTTCAACGTGGAATCTGCCGTATTGGTATACCCGAGATGGTTGCTGTTTGCACTGTAGTCCTTCAGCCTTGCCATGCCGCTTTCGGTAAAGTCGTAGGCAAGCATAAGCGCATCGTCGGTAAAGTCGGTCGCCGCGTAGTCTGCCGCGATCTGCGCCGCCGTGCGGCTTTCGGCATACATCGAAACCGCGCCGAGGGTCGTGTTCTTCAGATATTGCGTATTGCCCGAACGGAAGTCGCCGCCAACCATAAACTGCGAAAGTCCGCTCGCGTCAAAGTCAACCATAGCCACTTCAACCGTTTGTTTCAGTTCGCCGTTGATATAGCATTTTGCCTCAGTAGCCGTGGAAACGACCGCAACGTGCGTCCATGCGCCCGTGCGAAGATCCACGTCGGTAAAGTTTGCAGTAACGCTCTTATTCGTTCCCGCTCTCCAATAGAGATACGGCGTACCGTTTGTACGGATCTCCAGGTCAAGCATCGTATTCTTGTACGTGCCGGAAAC
>JAZQHV010000002.1:0-52621 GCA_045540755.1 Eubacteriales bacterium | reverse complement strand
CCCACGGGACCCATTTATGGGTAGTAAGTAACAATTGCATGGCTGGCAGGCCAATACTTGAACGCACTTGTGCGTCGCCAGTATTATTAGGGCTATGCCCGAAAATGAAATACCCCCCGTTTTACGGGGGGATATTTATTTACTAATCTTCCGCATGGCTGCATAAACGCTTTCAACATCCTGCGGCGTGTTGAAAGCACCAAAACTGAATCGTACGGCACCGTCTTTTCCGGTTTTTAAAGCACAGTGTGCAAGCGGCGCACAATGAAGACCGCCGCGCGTGCAGATTTTTTGCATATCCAGTTCTGCCGCGATGGCGGAGGGATCCAGAAAACGGTTGTTGTATAAGACGATTCCGGTACCGGAGGTCTTGGGACCGTAGAGTATGCTACCATTTATAGCAAGAAGGCGTTCGCTTAGCATCGTGGCTAACCGCCGTTCATTTTCTCGGATCTCCTGTATGCCAATGGTGTGTAGCCATCGAAGGGATGCACACAGCCCTGCAATCAGCGGAGTAGGCAGCGTTCCGCCCTCCAGACTCTCGGGCAAAGCAGTACCCATGTCGGGAGAAGCGGAAAACGCGCCGTTCCCGCCGCAAATGAAGGGGCGTTTGGGTACATTGTTTCCGAATATGACCATGCCGAGCCCTTGTGGACCGTACAGCCCTTTGTGAGCGGGTAGACAAAGTGCATCAATGTGATCATTGATGACATGGATCGGCAAGACGCCTGCACTTTGCGCCGCATCTACGACGAAGGTGATTCTGTTTTTGTTGCAAAACTCTCCTATTTCTCGAATGGGAAAAATGTGGCCGCAAACATTGGAGGCATGCTGCATAATCAACATTTTTGTATTGCTGTGCAGGCTTTTTTGCAAAGTTTTCAGTATTGCCTCTGTAGGCTGTAAAACGTTAAAGATGCTGTAGGAGATCTTTTTCGCATTTTGCAATTCGACTACGGGGCGCAATACGGAATTGTGTTCCATGTTGCTGATCAGAATGTGCGCCCCTTCTTCGTAAAGCGTATGCAAGGCGATATTTATGGCATACGTGGTGTTGCCCGTAAACACGACGTTTTCCGGGGCGGGAGCGCCGAAAAAGGTGCATAGTAATTCGCGGCATTCATAAACTTTTTCGGCGGCTTTTAACGAAAGAAAATGGCCGCTTCTTCCCGGGTTTCCGCAATACTCGGATATGCAACGGATAATTTCTCGTGTCATGCAGGGCGGTTTGGGGAAGGTAGTAGCAGCATTATCAAGATAAATCACGGGTGGTATTCCTCGAAGGGCAGGTTTTCGGAACGCAGGATCCTTTTTGCGTTTTCTATTTGTACACAAGGGATACGGATTCCGTACAAGCAACCGCTCACATGCGAGGTGAGCTTACTTGCTTCCGCAGGAATAGCATGTGCCAGAAGTGTTTTTCTGGCTTTCATTGCAAGAGTGATCGTACCGGTGACGAGAATACAAGTTGACATCGGGTGCTCCTGAAGGGAATTGCCCGCATTAGTATTTTATGCGTACCGGAACGTTTTTGAATACGTTCTTTGCTTAAATTATAAAAAAGTGTATAAAAAGTAAAAGGAAATTGGTTTTGCTTATTGAAAAAGCGGAACGTCGGGTGTATAATATCTTTGTATGAAATTATGGATCGGAGCATCACGATGCGTGTAGTAGTTTTAGATTCAGCGGGATATGCATCCAACGCATATCTCCTGATAGATGATGCGGGCAAGCAATTTGCCGTTGTGGATCCCAGCGTGGAGCCGCAGGCGGCAGAACGTTTTTTTGCCGAAGGGTATACCTTGCGATACGTCCTTTTGACGCACGGTCATTTCGATCACATTCTCTTTGTAGACGAATGGCGCGCCAAAGGAGCTAAAGTTTGCATTCATGAGGCGGATGCGGATTTTCTTGGTGATCCTGCAAGGTCGCTGTATTTGCAGTTTTTTGCGCGTGATACGCGCCATGCGGATGCGGACGTTCTTTTGTATGAGGGAGCTCGCATCCAAATGGGCGACAATGTGATCGAAGTCATCAACACTCCTGGTCACACCAAGGGGAGCGTTTGCTATTTGTTTGAGGATGTAATGATCAGCGGCGATACTCTCTTTTGCGGATCGATCGGTCGTACCGATCTTCCCGGGTCATCAGCGGCAGATATGCGGGCGACAATCGAACGCTTGAGTTCAATCTCCAAAAACTATACGGTTTATCCCGGCCACGGCGAAAAAACCACTTTGGAACACGAAAAAACACACGGATATTTACACAGGTAACGGAGAATAAATATGGACTTTAACAAACTTGCCGAACTGCTTTTTCCAGCAGTTACGGCTACTCCCGAGGATATTGAGGCAAAGTTTCCGAAGCGCGAACTTCCCGAAGGAGCAATCGTATCCCGTATGGCACCGAGCCCTACCGGCTTTGTCCACCTCGGAAATCTGGTACAGGGCTTGACCTCGGAGCGTTTGACGCACCAGTCGGGTGGAGTGCTCTTTTTGCGAGTCGAAGATACGGATGCCAAGAGAGAGGTGCCCGGAGCGGTAGAGATCCTCATCAATTCGCTAAAGCATTACAATATTCAGTTTGACGAGGGTGCGACGGTCGACGGTGACAACGGCATATATGGACCGTATCGTCAGCGTCAACGCAAGGATATTTATCATGTCTTTGCTAAAAAACTCGTGCAGGAGGGAAAAGCATACCCTTGCTTCTGTACAGAGGAGGAGCTTTCTGCCATTCATGAAGCGCAAGAGGCGGAAAAAGCAAATTTCGGTTACTATGGTAAGTGGGCAAAATACCGCGACGCTTCGATGGAAACCATCGAAGAGAATATCAGGAACGGTATGCCCTGGGTATTGCGTTTCCGTTCAGAGGGCAGTATTGAGCATAAGATCAAGTTTACCGACTTGATCAAGGGTAACCTGGAGCTCACTGAAAACGATATCGATCACGTCTTGCTCAAGTCTGACGGTATTCCGACCTACCATTTTGCGCATGCAGTCGATGATCACTTTATGCATACAACGCACGTTGTACGAGGCGACGAGTGGCTTCCGACGCTTCCGTTCCATCTGCAACTCTTTTTTGCACTGGGCTGGAAGCCGCCTAAGTACCTGCATATCGGTCCGCTGATGAAGATGGACGGCGATTCTAAGCGCAAACTTTCCAAGAGAAAGGATCCGGAGCTTGCTCTGACTTTCTATCAGGAACTCGGATATCCTGTAGAAGCTGTTTACGAGTATATCTTGACGGTTCTCAATTCCAACTACGAGGATTGGAGACGCGCAAATCCGTTCGCAAGTACGGATGAGTTCAAGTTCTCCTACAAAAAGATGAATCCCGCAGGTTCTTTGTTTGACGAGGATAAGCTTCGCGACGTTTCCAAGGATGTTATTTCTAAGATGTCCGCCGAGCGCGTATACGAGCTTGCGCTAGCGTGGGCAAAGCAATATGATGTCGATTTTGCAGAGAAGCTTGAGATGGCGCCTGAATATGCCAAGGCTATTCTTGCAATCGGTCGCGGCGGCAAAAAGCCGAGAAAAGATTTTGCGGTCTGGAGCGAACTGAAAGCGCACATGGCATTCTTCTATGATGCGTATTTCGCAAAGGAGGCAGATTTCCCGTCTTTTGCGCCGGAGGATATTCGTGACATTCTCGTGGAGTATACGGAGATCTATGACGCTACCGATGATCAGACTGTTTGGTTTGACAAAATCAAGGCACTTGCCGCAAAGCTCGGTTTCTGCCCCGACACAAAGCAATTCAAGGCAGACCCCACCGGCTTTAAGGGACATGTCGGCGATGTCAGCATGATCCTGCGCGTAGCGGTTACCGGCAGACAGAATTCTCCCGATATGTTTGAAGTTATGCGTATTCTCGGCAAGGATAAGGTCTGTGAAAGACTGATGAATGCGGCAAAATAAGGAGCAATACATGGAAGAAGTAAAAACAAATTTTTTGGAGGAGATCGTAGAGTCGGATCTTGCGGCGAATCCCGAACTGAAGGTCCACACGCGTTTTCCTCCTGAGCCAAACGGATATCTGCATATTGGCAGTGCAAAGGCAATCTGGATCAATACCACGATCGCCAAGAAGTATGGCGGTAAGTTCAATCTTCGTTATGACGATACCAATCCTGCCAAGGAAGATAACGAGTACGTCGAGTCGATCTATGAGGATTTGATGTGGCTTGGTGCAGAGCCGACCGGCGGCGTATTCTACGGATCCGACTATTTTGACAAGTGTTACGAGTATGCCGTAAAACTGATCAAGGAAGGTAAGGCATACGTTTGCGATCTTACTGTGGAAGAGATGCGCGAATATCGCGGAACGTTGACACAACCGGGTAAAAACAGCCCTTGGCGCGATAGAAGCGTAGAGGAGAATCTTGCCCTTTTTGAGCGCATGAAGAATGGCGAGTTCGAGGACGGAACGCACACCTTGCGTGCTAAGATCGATATGGCTTCGCCGAACATGAACATGCGCGATCCTGCGATCTATCGTATCGTGCATACTGCACACCACCGCCAGGGAGAAAAGTGGTGCATCTATCCGCTTTACGATTTTGCGCACCCTATTCAGGATGCAATCGAGGGCATTACGCACTCGCTTTGCTCTTTGGAATTTGAAAACCACCGTCCGCTCTACGAATGGGTAGTGGACAATATCGACTTTGAAAAGAAGCCGAAACAGAGAGAGTTTGCAAGACTGAATGTTACCTACACGGTTATGAGCAAGCGTTATCTGCGCCAGCTTGTTGAGACAAAACTCGTGGATGGTTGGGATGACCCGAGAATGCCCACGATCTGCGGATTGCGTCGCCGCGGCTTTACTGCTGCTTCTATTTTCGACTTTGTAGAGCGCGCGGGCGTTGCCAAGGCATATAGCCTTGTGGATATCGAACTCCTCGAGCACTGCATTCGCGAGGAACTGAATATGACCGCGCCGCGGCGTGTTGCGGTTTTAGATCCCATCAAGGTCGTGGTGACAAACTATCCCGAGGATAAAACAGAGTATTTCGAACTTTCGAACAATCCGAACAATGAGAACGCCGGCAAGAGAAAGGTACCGTTTACCCGCGAATTGTTTATTGATCGGAGTGACTTTGAAGAGGTTCCGCCTCCCAAGTTTTTCCGCATGAAGCCTGACGGCGAGGTGCGCTTGATGGGGGCATACATTGTAAAGTGCAACGAGATCGTGAAAAATGCAGATGGCAGTATCAAAGAACTGCGCTGTACCGCCGATCTGGAAACCGGTGCCAGCATGCCCGCAGACGGTCGCAAGATCAAGGGTACGATCCATTGGCTCTCCGCGACCAATTGCGATGATGTCAATGTGATGCTTTATGATCGCCTGTTTACGATCGAAAACGTCGCGGACATTCCCGAAGATAAGACTTATAACGACTATCTGAATCCTGATTCGCTGAAGAAATTGACTGCCTGCAAGGTGGAGAAGTCGCTCGGTGAGGCGAAGCCGGGGGATAAGTTCCAGTTTGTACGTACGGGTTACTTTGTGAAGGATACCAAGTACGACGGAACCTTTAACCGTATTGTAGGCCTTAAGGACAGTTACCCTAAAAAATAAAAACAGATAAAAATTTTTGGAGGACATTATGAAAAAACTTTCCCTTCTTCTCGTGCTTGTGTTGCTTGTCGGCACGTTTTCTGTGACTGCTTTTGCAGACGGTGCCGCAAAGGCAACGATCAGTAGTGCTACCGCTTCTGCCGGTGATACGGTTACATTGACTGTAAACGTAACCAACAACCCCGGTATGACCGGCATTCAGCTGTATATTGGCTATGATTCCAATGTTATGTCTTACGTTACTGCAAAGGGCGGTTCCAGTAGTTTTTATACAGAAAAATCCAAGGAACAGGGCGCAAACCCTGTAAAACTTGTACTCGCGAATTTTAGTTTAAAAGAGATTTCCGGCGATTTTGTTGCGGCAACTGTTGATTTTAAGATCAACGATAACGCAAAAGCGGGCGAATATACCGTAAGCATCTCTTCTGTCGAGGCATACGATGCAGACATTGCTCCCGTGGCTTGCACTGCCGAAAACGGTACAATTACCGTAAAGAAAACTTCTACTGGCACAGACACCGGAATGTCCGGTACTGTGCACAAACACAACTATAAGGAGACTGTGGTGGCCGGTAATGGCGCAGAGGCGGGTTATACTCTGTACGAATGCTCGTGCGGCCACTCCTACAAAGGCAACTTTGTATATGCAGATGCCGCTAAGTTTGTCAAGAGCAGAGAGTACACCGGTGCTTTTGTGGACGTTCCCGAAAAGAACTGGTACTATGAGTATGTAAAACTTGCATACGAGTATGCACTTGCTAACGGTACTTCGGCGACCAAGTTCTCTCCTGACAACAAGTTTACTGTTGCGCAGGCTTTGACTGCGGCAGTAAATATTCACAAGGCATATTACGGCGCTACGGTTCGCGCGGCAGTATCGGGCGAAAAGTGGTACGACCCTTATGTTGAGTATTGCGAGAACAACCAGATCATCACTAAGGGACAGTTCGCCGATATGGACAAAAATATCACCCGCGGTGATATGGCGATCGTATTTGCAAACATTCTTCCCGACAGCGAGTATGCCGAGATCAAGACCGGTTCTAACCCCGACGTAACGAACGATATGGCCTGCGCAGCGGCTGTACAGAAACTCTTTAGAGCAGGTATTGTTGGTGGCGATGCAGGTACCGGCAATTACCGTCCGAACGATGAGATCCTTCGTTCTGAGGCTTGCGTTATCTTTACCCGTTTTGCCGCAGTAGATAAGCGCGCAAAATAATGCTTATAAAAAGGCACGTGCAAAGCACGTGCCTTTTTTGCATATAATAGAGCAATGAATCTTTTGGAGGGGACAATGCCGGAAAGTCAGAAATGCATATTGTATGCTATCAAAATCCTATTTATCTGTATAGTGTTTTCGTGTGTTTTGTTCGCGCTTTCTCTTTGGGGAGGGGGGATCTGCCGACCTTTGCGGAGCTATCCCACAGTTGCAACGCCATCGGTGACTTATGTTCTTGACGCCGGGCACGGAGGCAAGGACGGCGGAGCCGTGGGTGCAGATGGAACGACCGAAAAAGAACTAAATCTTGCTTTGGCACTCCGCTTACGGGATTATTTGCAGTTGTGCGGCACGGAAACTTTAATGACACGTATGACTGACTCTCTTGTCTGCGATGAAAGTGATCCATTGCTGAAAGGAAAACTGAAAATGACCGATTTGCGAAATCGTCTGGAACTTGCGGAACGCGCTGTGCCTTCTGTCTTTGTTAGCCTACACATGAATAAGTTTGCAGTGGAAAAGTATAGTGGATTGCAGGTGTATTTTTCAAAGAATCATGAAGACAGCAGAACGATCGCACAACAGATTCAGAAACGTGTGCAACATATATTACAGCCCGAAAACCATCGTGAAATCAAAGCGGCGGGCAAAAACATTTTCTTGTTGGATCGGTTACAAGTACCTGCTGTTCTGATCGAATGCGGTTTTCTATCCAATCTGGCTGAAGCAGAAAGGTTAAAAGAATCGCCGTATCAGATACAACTTTCTGCAGTGATAGCGGACAGTCTGCTCGCAAATTAGGGAAAACTCTTGAAAAAGCGAATCGGAACTGTTATAATAATCTGTAATGAAGTTTAAGACTTTTCGAAAGGAATAACGATACAATGAAGGAAAAGGGAAAGTTTTATATAACCACTGCAATTGCCTATGCTTCCAGAAAACCGCATTTCGGCAATACGTACGAAGTGATCATGACCGATGCGCTTGCAAGATTCAAGCGTCAGGTCGGCTATGACGTTTTCTTCCTGACAGGCACGGATGAACATGGTCAGAAGATCGAGAACTACGCAAAAGAAGCGGGTATTTCTCCGCAGGCATACGTGGATAATGTTGCGGTGGAAATTAAGCGTATTTGGGATCTGATGGGTTCCAGCTACGATAAGTTTATCCGTACGACGGATGATTATCATGTCCGCTCTGTGCAGCATATCTTTAAAAAACTGTATGATAAAGGCGACATCTATAAAGGTCATTACGAGGGCTGGTATTGCACCCCTTGCGAGTCTTTCTTTACGGAAACGCAGGTGACCGATTGTAAGTGCCCTGATTGTGGCGCGACCGTAACCAAGGCCCAGGAAGAAGCATATTTCTTCAAGATGAGCAACTATGCAGATAGACTCATTCAGTATATTGAGGATCATCCCGAGTTTATTGAGCCGGAATCCCGCAAGAAGGAAATGGTCAACAACTTCCTGAAAGCAGGTCTGCAGGACCTTTGTGTTTCCCGTTCGTCTTTCACTTGGGGCGTACCGATTACCTTTGATGAAAAGCACGTGACTTACGTATGGATCGACGCGCTTTCCAACTACATTACCGCACTTGGCTACGATCCCGATAACGAGACACAACCCGAACTCTTCAACAAGTTCTGGCCTGCGGACGTGCATATCATCGGCAAGGATATTCTGCGTTTCCACACCATCTACTGGCCAATCATTTTGATGGCACTCGACGTGCCGCTACCGAAGAAGGTGTTCGGCCATCCGTGGTTTAACTTTGGTATGGATAAGATGTCAAAGTCCAAGGGCAACGTGATCTATGCAGACGAACTTGCAGAGATCTTCGGTGTAGACGGTGTGCGTTACTACGCACTTGCCGAAATGCCGTATAACTCGGACGGTAGCATTACCTATGAAAATATCATTAACCGCTATAATACCGATCTTGCCAACAACCTTGGTAATTTGGTCAATCGCACCATCGCGATGACTAAGAAGTATTTTGACGGTGTTGTTCCTGTGCCCGGTGCAGAGGAAGGCACAGACGCAGAGCTGAAGGCAGAAGTTGCAAAGGCAAAAGCAGCTGCATATGATCTGATGGAGAACTATCATATAGCCGATGCACTGGAGGAGATCTTCTCCATGTTGCGCCGTGCGAACAAGTATATTGACGAAACTACGCCTTGGACGCTTGCAAAAAGTGAAGAGACCAAGGGTAGACTCGGTACGGTTATGTATAATTTGCTGGAGACCATCCGTACTGCGGCTGTTTTGCTTACGCCCTTCATTCCTGCTACTGCAGAAAAGATCTTTACACAGATCAATACCGATAAGCGTGATTATGACTCGGTAGAGACCTTCGGCGCACTGGAAAGCGGCAAGAGTGTCGGTGAAGCAGCGGTTCTGTTTGCAAGACTGGACGAGGAAAAGATCCTGGCTGATGTTGAGGCAAAGCGCGCGGCCATGGCCGCGGCGGCAAAGCCTGTAGAAAAGCCGGAGGGCGTTGCGCAGATCGGCATTGATGCTTTCATGGATGTAGAACTTCGCACTGCGCAGGTCATCGCTTGTGAAAAACTGCCCAAGGCGAAGAAATTGCTGAAGTTGCAACTGGATCTCGGTTATGAAAAGAGGCAGGTTCTGTCGGGGATTGCAAAGTTTTATGCCCCTGAGGATCTGATCGGCAAAAAGGTGATCGTTGTTGCAAATCTCGCGCCCGCAAAACTCTGCGGCGAGGAGAGCGCCGGTATGATCCTTGCATCGGGTGAAGAGCAGGTACGCGTTGTATTCCTCGACCCTGAAACGCCGCTTGGCGAGCGTGTACGATGATGTATTTCGATTCACACGCACATTATTATGACCACCGATTTAAAGAAGAGTTTGAAGGTGGCGCCGATGCGTTGCTGGAGGGGTTGTTTGCGGACAAGCTTTGCCACGTCATCAACATCGGTGACAGCATCAAAAGCTCGAAAAAGTGTATTGCACAAGCGGCAAAGCACCCGAAAATGCACGTTGCCGCCGGCATTCACCCGAGTTGTGCCGGCAAAGAAGGAACGGTAGACGAAGGGCGCATGGCACTTTGTGATCTGCTGGATGAAGCGGAGAAAAACAAGATCGTTGCTGTCGGTGAGATCGGCTTTGATTATCACTATGACGATACCGACCGCGAGACACAGCGCGCCTTTTTTGAGATGCAGATGCGCGTAGCCGAGATGTACGGCATGCCTGTGGTCATTCATGACCGAGAGGCACATGGTGACTGCTTTGACATGGTCTGTAAATATCCGAACGTGCGCGGCGTATTCCACAGCTACAGCGGCAGTGCTGAAATGGCACAGGACCTCATCCGCCGCGGCTGGATCATTTCCTTTTCCGGCGTGATCACGTTTAAAAATGCTGAGCGCGTGCGTGCAGTAGCCAAGAGTGTTCCGCTGGATAAATTGCTGATTGAGACCGACTGCCCCTATCTTGCACCGCATCCGCACCGCGGCGAGTGCAACCATTCGGGGCTGATGGAGTTTACTGCGGCGACCATTGGTGAGGTGCATGGAGTTTCCGGCGAGGAGGTCGCGAGAATTACTGCCGAAAATGCGGCAAAGTTTTTTGGAATTGAACTATGAAAGACATGACCATTACCTACGAGGTAGGAAACGCTCTATATGTAAATATCACAAACCGATGCTCCAATCGCTGTGACTTTTGCATCCGCAATAACGGTGACGGGGCATACGGATCAAACTCGCTCTGGCTTGCGAAAGAGCCCACTTGCGAGGAGATCCTTGCAAGCATTACAGAACGTGATCTTGGCAGATACGATGAACTCGTATTCTGTGGTTATGGTGAACCCACCGAGCGTCTTGATGATCTTTTGGATGTTGCAAAGCAGATCAAGGCGTTGTACGACATCCCAATCCGCATCAATACGAACGGACAGTCCTCGCTATTGCATGGCAAAGATACTGCTCCGATGTATGCGGACGTGATTGATACTGTGTCTATCAGCTTAAACGCACCAAACGCCGAGGAATATGATCGCGTTTGCCATTCGCGCTTTGGACTCAGGGCGTATGACGGGCTTTTGGACTTTGCTTCGCGCGTAAAGGCCTATGTGCCGAGCGTAATGCTTACCGTTGTAGACATAGCACTTACTCCGGAGGAGATCGAGGAATGTAAGTCCATCGCGGCACGCTGTGGTGTTCCACTTCGTGTACGCAAGTATATTGGTAAGGAGTAACAAAAAAAGCGGACGAAAAGTCCGCTTTTTTTCTATATATAAAGTAGAAATTTGTTGACATTGTTCTGCATTTTGTGCTATACTAATAACGTTAAATCTTTAAGTACGATACAGAGAGATCGGCAAGATTAACACAGAATATTCAGGGGCATATTTGTATGCGCCTTGTTGTGTTGTTATCCTGCCGGACTGGGCAGGATTTTGTTTTATAGGAGTCAATAATGGAGAAAATGATGAACGCACAACTGATCGGTATGGCCGAATTGCCGGAACTTCGCCAGTTTGTCAAGGCTTTTTTGTCCTCGGATGCTTTTTGTGCGTACAACTCTCCGAAGTACGCTGTTTTTCCCGGCTTTTGCGATGTGCATGTGCATTTTCGTGAGCCGGGTTTTTCTTATAAAGAAACGATTGCAAGCGGTAGCAGGGCAGCGGCACATGGCGGATATACTGCGGTGTGTACTATGCCAAACTTGAACCCTGTTCCCGATAGTGCCGAGCACCTACAAATGCAAAAGGCGATCATTGAGCAAGATGCGGTCATTCATGTATACCCGTATGGAGCGATTACGGTCTCGCAAAAGGGAGAAACGCTTTCCGAGATGGAGGCCATGGCAAAGGATGCAATTGCTTTTTCGGATGATGGACGCGGTGTGCAGAGTGATGATATGATGCGGCAGGCGATGTTGCGTGCAAAGGCACTCGGCAAGATGATCGTAGCACATTGTGAAGTGAATGCGCTTCTGCACGGTGGTTACATCCACGACGGCGAATATGCAGCAACGCACGGGCACAAAGGCATTTGCAGTGCCAGCGAGTATGAGCAGATCGCACGCGATCTTGCATTGGTTAAAGAGATCGGCTGTGCATACCATGTATGTCACATCTCGACCAAGGAAAGCGTTGACATTATCCGTAAAGCAAAGGCGGAGGGAGTCAATGTCACTTGCGAGACCGCGCCGCACTATCTCGTAATGGACGACAGCGATCTCGAAGAAGACGGACGCTTCAAGATGAACCCACCGCTACGCGGCAAGGAAGATCGCCTTGCGCTTGTTGAGGGAATCCTCGACGGTACGATCGATATGATCGCCACGGATCACGCTCCGCACGCGGCAGAAGAAAAAGCAAAAGGGCTTTCGGGTAGCGCTTTCGGCATTGTCGGTATTGAGACTGCTTTTGCGGTTATGTACACGAAACTCGTAAAAACAGGTGTTCTTACGATGGAAAAACTTATGGACCTGCTGGTATTCAATGCGCGTCGTCGCTTTGATATTCCACTCGGCGAAGATTTCACCGTTTGGGAACTCGACGCTGTATATACCGTAGATCCGGAAGATTTCCTGTCTATGGGACGTGCTACACCGTTCGCCGGAGAAAAACTCTTCGGTAAATGTGTGCTCACCGTTTCGGACGGGGAAGTTGCTTACAAAGAATAATTATTGGTTTTAACATAAAGGGAGGCTGCATTTCATGGCAAAGAGAACAGACATAAAAAAAGTTTTGATCATCGGTTCCGGTCCGATCGTTATCGGTCAGGCGGCGGAATTCGATTACGCCGGTACACAGGCATGTCTGGCGCTTAAAGAAGAAGGCTACGAGGTTGTACTTTGTAACTCCAACCCCGCAACCATTATGACAGATACTACGATCGCGGATAAAGTTTATATGGAGCCGCTTACGCTGGAATATATTGCAAAGATTCTGCGCTATGAGCGTCCGGATGCGATCGTTCCCGGCATTGGCGGACAGACGGGTTTGAATCTTGCAATGCAGCTTGAAAAGAAAGGAATCCTCAAGGAGTGCGGCGTAGAACTGCTCGGCACAAGTAGCGAGAGCATTGAACGCGCAGAAGACAGAGAACTCTTTAAGGAACTCTGCCAGTCGATCGGTGAGCCTACCATTCCTTCGCAGATTACGTATAATCTTGAAGAAGCAAAGAAAGCAGCAGCCGAGATCGGCTATCCCGTCGTACTGCGCCCTGCATTTACCCTTGGCGGTACCGGCGGTGGATTTGCATACAGCGAAGAAGAGCTTGTCGAGATCGGCCGTAATGCTTTTGCACTTTCCCCTGTACATCAGGTTCTGATTGAAAAGAGCGTTAAGGGCTATAAAGAGATCGAATTCGAGGTCATGCGTGATTCTAATGACCATGCGATCACCATCTGCGGCATGGAAAACATCGATCCCGTAGGCGTGCATACCGGAGACTCCATCGTTGTTGCGCCGATTATGACGCTGAACGATCATGATCTCAAGATGCTCAATGACAGCGCGATCAAGATTATTCGCGAACTCAAGATTGAGGGCGGCTGTAACGTACAGTTTGCGCTCAATCCCCATTCCTCCGAGTACTATCTCATCGAGGTCAATCCCCGTGTCTCCCGTTCCTCCGCGCTTGCGTCAAAGGCAAGCGGCTACCCGATCGCACGTGTAACTGCAAAGATCGCGGTCGGTATGGCACTTGAGGATATTGCGATCGCAAACACCAACGCCGCTTTCGAGCCGAGTCTTGATTACGTTATTGCAAAACTGCCACGTTTCCCCTTTGATAAGTTCTCTACTGTTTCCAATATGCTTGGTACGCAGATGAAGGCGACCGGTGAAGTGATGGGCATTGGTTCTAACCTTGAGGAGTGCTTGCTCAAGTCGGTTCGTTCTCTTGAAATCGGTGCAGATCATTTCTATCTGCCGAAGTTCTCGCAGATGACCGAAGATGAACTGTTCGATTATATCCGTGAGTTCAGAGATGACAACATTTTTGCAATCGCGGAATTGATGCGTCACGGCGTTTCTGTAGAAAAATTGCATGAGATCACCATGATCACACCGTTTTTCCTGGAATCGCTCAAGCGCATCGTAGATATGGAGAATAGAATCAGGGCAAACAAAGGCGACCTTCACATCTTGCTGGACGCAAAGAAGATGGGCTTTGGCGATAAGTTTATTGCTCGTCTTTGGGGCGTAAAAGAGCTTGAGGTTTTTGATCTCCGTTGCAAGAACAATATGTTCCCTGTATACAAAATGGTGGATACCTGCCATACCGGTGCATATATCCCGTATTTCTATTCTTCCTACACCGGAGAAAATGCATCTGTACTTACGGACAAGAAGAAGATCGTTGTACTCGGCGCGGGTCCGATCCGTATCGGTCAAGGCGTTGAGTTCGACTATTCGACCGTTCACGCGGTTACTACCATCAAGCGCTCGGGTTACGAGGCGATCATTATCAATAACAATCCCGAGACCGTTTCTACCGACTATACTACTGCTGATAAGCTCTATTTCGAGCCTCTTACGCCGGAGGATGTAATGAACATCATTATGTTCGAAAAGCCGGAGGGTGTTGTGGCTTCTCTTGGCGGTCAAACGGCAATCAATCTTGCCGAGCCGCTTCGCGATCGCGGCGTTGTCATTATCGGTACTGATTGTGATGCGATCGACCGTGCTGAAAACCGCGACCGTTTTGAAAAGATCCTGGAAGAGCTGAACATTCCTCAGCCGCAGGGCAGAGCCGTTACTAAGATCGAGGACGGCGTAAAGACTGCCGCGGCGATCGGCTATCCCGTACTCGTTCGCCCCAGCTTTGTACTTGGCGGACGCGCAATGCAGATCGTTGCCAATGAGGAGCAGCTTCGCCATTATCTCAAGACTGCGGTAGAGATCGACGAGGACAAGCCTGTACTCGTTGATAAGTATATTCAGGGTAAAGAGGTTGAGGTGGATGCGATCTGCGATGGCAGAGATGTATTCGTCCCGGGCATTATGGAGCTTGTCGAGCGTACCGGTATTCATAGCGGTGACTCGATCAGCGTGTATCCGTCTTTCAGTATTTCCGACAAGGTCAAGGGCATTATTTTGCAGTATGCAAAAAAGCTCGGTCTCGGCATCGGCATTATCGGCCTGTTTAACATCCAGTTTATCGTTGACAAGGATGAGAATGTCTTTATCATCGAGGTAAATCCGCGGTCCTCGCGTACCGTACCGTTCCTGTCCAAGGCGACAGGCTACAGCCTTGCGGACATTGCAACCGAGGTCATTCTCGGCAAGAGTCTCAAGGAACTCGGAATCTTTGATATTTATCCCGAAGAAAAGAATCGCTGGTACGTTAAGGTGCCTGTCTTCTCTTCGCAGAAGATCCGCGGTCTTGATGCTTACCTTTCTCCCGAGATGAAGTCTACGGGTGAGGCGATCGGCTATGACGACAAGCTCAACCGTGCGCTGTACAAGGCATTGCAGGCATCGGGTATGCATCTGCAGAATTATGGTACCGTATTCGCTACTATTGCAGACAAGGATAAGGCTGAGGCGCTTCCGCTCATTCGCCGATTCTATAACCTCGGCTTTAATATTCAGGCGACCGAGGGTACTGCACGTTTTCTCAAGGAAAACGGCATCCGCACACACGTGCTTCGCAAACTCAGCGATGGCAGCGACGAGATCAAAACTGCACTTCGTGCCGGACACATTGCTTATGTTATCAATACGAGCGATGCGGGTTCTGCCGGTCAGACAAGCGATGGCTATGAGATCCGCAATATTGCCACCGAGAATAACGTAACGCTCTTTACTGCACTTGATACTGTTCGCGTTCTGTTGGACGTACTTGAAGAGACCACGCTTACGATTTCCACTATTGACGCATAAGGTAAAGAAATGAAACAGAGTTTATTTGAAATTATTGAGAATGTTCCGCTGACCGAAAACGTTATGCGGATGAAGCTTCGCGGTGATACATCCGCAAATACCGCTCCGGGACAGTTTATCAATATTAAACTTGACGGGTTGTATCTCCGCAGACCGATCTCTGTCTGTGACTGCGAGGATGGCATCTATACCATCATATACAAGGTCGTCGGTAAGGGCACGGAGCAGATGCGTGAGATGCAGGAAGGTATGCTTGATGTACTCACAGGACTCGGCAACGGATATGATACAAGCGTTTCCGGCGAACATCCGCTATTGCTCGGCGGCGGTGTAGGCGTTCCTCCGCTTTATCTGCTTGCAAAGAAACTGATCGGCGAAGGTAAGAAGGTTTCGGTCATCCTCGGATTTAATACCAAAGATGAGATTTTCTATGAGGAAGAATTCCGTGCGCTTGGCGCAGATGTTACCGTCACCACAGTAGATGGATCGTATGGCGTAAAAGGTTTTGTTACCGATGCCATGCGGGACATGGAATATACTTACTTTTACACCTGCGGTCCAGAGCCGATGCTGAAGGCGATTTATAATACTTCGGTTACCGGCGGTCAGCTTAGTTTTGAGGAACGCATGGGGTGTGGCTTTGGTGCCTGTATGGGGTGCTCCTGCAAGACGTTGTACGGTAACAAACGTATTTGTAAGGACGGTCCGGTGCTCGTGAAGGAGGAGATCATATGGGAAAAATGAATGTAAACCTTTGCGGTATCGAACTGGATAATCCGGTCATTCCTGCCAGCGGCACGTTTGGCTATGGCTATGAGTTTGCCGAACTGTATGATATCAACATGCTCGGCACGTTCTCTTTCAAGGGCACGACCAAAGATCCCCGTTTTGGCAATCCCACGCCGCGTATCGCAGAGTGCACCTCGGGTATGATCAACGCGGTCGGTCTGCAAAATCCCGGTGTAGAGAAAGTTATCTCCGAAGAATTGCCACGTCTTGCAAAATGTTTTGATAAAAAAGTCATGGCGAACGTCAGCGGCTTTTCGGTTGAGGACTATGCATATACTTGTGAGAAGTTGGATGCTTGCGAGCAGGTTGGCTGGCTGGAGGTCAATGTCAGCTGTCCGAACGTACACGGCGGCGGCATGAGCTTTGGAACTTCGCCCGCTGCGGCGGCAGAAGTGACCGCCGCGGTCAAAAAAGTGACCAAAAAGCCAATCATTATCAAGCTATCGCCGAATGTCACCGACATCGTTTCCATCGCTAAGGCGTGTGAGGATGCAGGTGCAGATGGCATCAGTCTGATCAATACGTTACTTGGTATGCGCATTGATCTGCGTTCCCGAAAGCCCGTGATCGCCAACAAGATGGGTGGTTTTTCAGGCAGTGCAATTTTTCCTGTGGCCGTACGTATGGTCTATCAGGTGGCAAAAGCGGTCAAGATTCCGATTGTCGGCATGGGCGGCGTTTCCACGGCAGAGGACGTTGTAGAGATGTTGCTTGCGGGTGCGACAGCGGTAGAAGTCGGCGCGGCAAACCTTGTGGATCCGTACGTGTGCCGCGATATTATCAACGATCTGCCTCGCGTCATGGAAAAATATAGAATTAACAGTTTAAGTGAGATCATAGGAGGAGTTCAGTAATGGGAAAGGACGTTATCGTTGCCTGCGACTTTTCGAGCGCAGAACAGGTTTACACTTTTTTGGATAAATTTGAGGGCGGCAGAAAACCGTTTGTTAAGATCGGTATGGAGCTCTTTTATGCGGAAGGACCTCAGATCGTCCGCGAGATCAAAAAGCGCGGCCATAAGATCTTTCTTGATCTGAAATTGCATGATATTCCGAACACCGTAAAAAAGGCAATGTCGGTTCTTTCCAATCTGGACGTTGATATCACCAACCTGCATGCGGCCGGCACTGTCCGTATGATGGAGGCGGCGATCGAAGGTCTTACCCGTCCTGACGGTACAAGACCGCTTCTCATTGCCGTTACGCAACTTACTTCTACCGATCAGGAGAGTATGGAAAAGGATCTTTTGATCAACGCTCCTATCGACGAAGTTGTTATGCACTACGCGCACAATGCAAAGGTAGCAGGTCTTGACGGTGTCGTTTGCTCGCCGCTTGAGGCGGGTAAGGTACATGATACCTGTGGCAAGAACTTTCTTACCATTACACCCGGTGTCCGTTTCGCAGATGGTGACGTTGGCGACCAAAAGCGCGTTATGACGCCCGCAGAGGCAAAGAAGATTGGTTCTGACTATATCGTCGTCGGCAGACCGATCACTGCGGCAGAAGATCCCGTAGCCGCATATAACAGATGCGTTGCAGAATTTGTTGATTAAGGAGAACAGATATGGAAAGCTACAAGAGAGAGTTTATACAGTTTTTACAGGGTGCAGGTGTACTTAAGTTTGGCGACTTCACCGCTAAGAGCGGCAGAAAGATCCCGTATTTCATCAATGCCGGCGAGATCAAAACCGGCGAGCAGATCTCGAAGCTCGGCGAGTTTTATGCGAAGAGTTATCTGGAAAAGGTAGGCAATAAGAGAACTGTTTTGTACGGCCCTGCTTATAAGGGCATTTCGATCGCGGTTTCCGCAGCGGTTGCGCTTTCCAAGAATGGTCTCGATGTTCCTTTCTTCTTCAACAGAAAAGAGGCAAAAGATCACGGCGAAGGCGGTGTGTTTGTCGGCTATGTTCCGAATGAAACCGAAGAGATCGTTATCGTAGAGGACGTTATTACCGCAGGAACCGCTATCCGTGAGAGCATGGCGATCCTCGGAGGCTTAAACGCAAAGGTTGCCGCTACGTTTGTTATGGTTGACCGCAAGGAAAAGGGTCAGACCGAGAAGTCTGCAATGGGCGAGATCGCCGATGAGTTTGGATTCCCGGTTTACTCGGTCGTAGACGTATACGACATCATTGAGTATCTGGAAGAAGATCCTGCAAACCGTGAGAACGTAGACCGTATCAAGAAGTATCTTGAAGTAAATGGCGCAAAGGCATAAAATTATGCGTAGTTTGATCGATATTACCGATTTTTCGGTAGAGGAATTGCAGGAACTGATGAATACCGCTTGCGATATCATCGAGAATCCTGCCAAGTATTCTGAAAAGTGCAAAGGCAAGAAGATGGCTACGCTGTTCTTTGAGCCTTCCACACGTACACGTCTCAGTTTTGAGGCTGCTATGATGGAGCTGGGTGGTAATGTTATCGGCTTTTCCGAGGCGAACAGCTCTTCTGCTGCTAAAGGAGAAAGCGTAGCCGATACCGCAAAGGTCATCAGTTGCTATGCGGATATTATGGCGATACGTCATCCGAAAGAAGGCGCGCCCTATGTTGCATCTGTTAATGCAACTGTGCCTGTGATCAACGCGGGCGATGGTGCGCATTGCCATCCCACGCAGACGCTCACCGACCTTTTAACCATCTATCGCGAAAAAGGGCGTACGGAAGACCTGACGATCGGGTTCTGCGGGGACCTCAAGTACGGTAGAACGGTACATTCACTGATTGCGGCATTGTCCCGGTACAAGGGCATCCGCGTGATCTTGATCTCCCCGGAGGAATTAAAACTTCCGGGATACCTGAAAACCGAGGTCTTGAAAAAACATGGAATGATTCATGCCGAAACGCGTTCGCTCGAAGGTGCTATGCCTATGCTGGATGTACTCTATATGACGAGAATCCAGCGCGAACGTTTTGACGATCCATCGGAGTATGAACGTCTCAAGGATAGCTACATATTAGATATGAGCAAACTTGCGAATGCAAAAGAGGATCTTTGCATCCTACATCCGCTGCCGCGTGTCAATGAGATCAGTGTGGCCGTGGATGACGATCCTCGCGCTTGTTATTTTAAGCAGGCGTTGAATGGAAAATATATTCGTATGGCGCTCATCTTAAAACTTCTTGCTGAAGCGGAGCAAGGTGTAAATGCCGAGATTCCGGCGGAAGAACTGCTCATTGATCGTCTTTTTTGCAAAAATCCAAAGTGTATCACAAAGACAGAGCAGGAACTCAAGCATGTATTTAAACTTTCTGACAAGGAACACGGCATATACAGATGTGTTTATTGTGAAGAAAAGGCAAAAATCTAAAATACGACAAGCGTGCCTTGACACTGACCGTTCTATATGTTACAATGTTTTATATAGAAGGTTCTTTGCGACTGACGGATCAAGTGGAGCACCACGGGGAGTAAAGAACTTTGCAGGAGGTTTTTCCTGTTTTTAGTCGACCGTCTGGGCACATTTACTTGTCAAGGGTAAGTGTGCCTTTTTGCTTTTTGGAGGTATAAAATGAAGAAGATCGGAATCGTGATGGGCAGTGACAGTGATCTGCCGATCATTCGCAAAACCACCGACATGCTGTCGGCACTGGAAGTCCCGTATGAAGTGCATGTGTATTCTGCACACAGAACGCCGAAAGAGGCGGGCGACTTTGCAAAGAACGCAAGAGCGAACGGTTTTGGCGTGATTATCGCGGCGGCGGGCATGGCGGCGCACCTTGCGGGTGCGATTGCCGCAAACACGACGCTTCCTGTTATCGGCATACCCTGCAAATCATCGAATTTGGATGGCATGGATGCACTGCTTTCCACTGTGCAGATGCCGACCGGTATTCCGGTTGCGACCGTTGCCATCAATGGCGGTGGTAATGCGGCATTACTTGCCGCGCAGATTCTCGCAGTAGAGGATGCAGAACTTGCCGCGAAGTTGGATGCAAAACGTGCAAGTGACGCAAGCGTTGTTATGGAAAAGGATGCTGCGGTAGCGGCAGAGTTTAATAAGTAATAGCACTTTCGGAGAAAAGGAGAACATATGGGAGGCTTTTTCGGAGCAGTTTGTAAAACGGATGCGATGGTGGATGTGTTTTTTGGCACAGACTATCATTCTCATCTTGGAACGCGCAGGGCGGGCATGGCTGCGTATGACAAAGAGATCGGACTGCAGAGAAAAATTCACAATATTGAAAATTCACCGTTTCGAACGAAGTTTGAAGACGTATTAGATGAGATGAAGGGCACTTCTGCGATCGGTTGCATCAGTGATACCGATCCGCAACCTTTGCTGATCCGTTCGAACCACGGCACGTATGCGATATGCACAGTTGGTATTATCAACAATGCTAACGAACTGATCGATAAATATCTTGCACGCTGTGGTCTGCATTTTGATGCTATGACCGGCGGCAGAGTGAATTCCAACGAGCTGACTGCGGCCCTCATTGACCAAAAGCCTACGTTTGCGGAAGGAATCCGTTTTGCGCAGGAATTGATCGAAGGCTCTGCATCCATCCTGATCTTGCGCGACAACGGCAACATTATTGCGGCGCGTGATTACTACGGTCGTACCCCCGTGCTGATTGGAAAAAGTGAGGATGGCTATTGCGTTTCCTTTGAATCATTTGCGTATCAGAAATTGGGGTACGAAAGTGAAAAAGAGCTTGGACCTGGAGAGATCGTTGAGCTGACAGCGGATGGCATGACACAGCTGATGGAGCCCGGCAAGGAGATGCGTATTTGTGCTTTCCTTTGGTCGTATTATGGATATTCCACTTCGAATTACGAGGGGGTAAATGTCGAGACGATGCGCTATCGTAACGGAGCGATCATGGCGGAAAACGATAAGGCGGCGGGATTGGCGCAGGATATAGACTACGTCGGTGGTGTTCCGGATTCGGGAACTCCGCATGCAATCGGATATGCCAACAAAAGCGGTGTTCCTTTTGCCAGACCGTTTATTAAATATACGCCTACTTGGCCGCGCAGTTTCATGCCGACTAACCAAAAAGAGCGTAATAAGGTCGCTAAAATGAAGCAGATTCCGGTACACGAACTGATTCAGAACAAAAAACTTTTGTTTGTTGATGACTCTATCGTTCGCGGAACACAGTTGAAAGAAACCGTTGATTTCCTTTATGATCACGGTGCTAAGGAAGTGCATATGCGTTCAGCTTGTCCGCCGATCATGTATGGTTGTAAGTATTTGAATTTCTCGAGTTCGAGAAACCCGATGGAACTTCTTGCGCGCCGTGTGATTATGGAACTTGAAGGAGAAGAGGGCTTTTTGCACATAGAGGAATATAGCGATTCTTCGACAGAACGCGGAAAAAAACTCAGGAAAACAATTTGCGACTCGTTTAATTTCGCATCGCTTGAATTCCAAACTCTTGAAGGAATTATAAAATCGATCGGCATTGAGCCGTGTAAGCTTTGCACATATTGCTGGAGCGGAAAGGAATAAGAAAATGAGCACACAATCTAGATCTGACAGCTACGCAGCGGCAGGCGTAGATATTACTGCGGGCTACAAAGCGGTAGAACTGATGAAGGCGCATATCGCGCGCACCAAGAATGCCGGATGCCTTGACGATGTCGGCGGATTCGGCGGTTGCTTCGGTTTGCCGATCGCAGGTATGGAAGAACCTGTGTTGGTTTCTGGCACGGACGGTTGCGGTACTAAGGTAAAAATGGCGATTCTTATGGACAAGCATGATACCATCGGAATTGATGCTGTGGCAATGTGTGTCAACGATATTATTTGCGTAGGCGCCAAGCCTCTGTTTTTCTTAGACTATATCGCTTGCGGCAAGAATATTCCCGAAAAGATCGCATCCATCGTCGGCGGCGTTGCTGAAGGATGCGTACAGTCGGGCGCGGCACTGATCGGTGGTGAAACAGCGGAGCATCCGGGCATGATGCCTGTTGAGGATTACGATCTCGCGGGTTTTGCTGTTGGTATCGTTGACAAGAAAAAAATACTCGACAATACAAGAATGGCGGCCGGCGACGTGGTGATCGCACTTGCTTCCAGTGGTGTACACTCCAATGGATTCTCGCTTGTACGTAAGGTGTTTGATATTGACAACAATCCAGACTCTCTGTATGTACCTTGTGAGGCACTCGGCGGTAAGAGCATTGCTGAAACCTTGCTGACTCCTACCAAGATCTACGTCAAGTCGGTGCTTGCGCTTTTGGAGAAGGTTGATATCAAGGGCATCAGCCATATCACGGGCGGCGGCTTCTACGAGAATATCCCGCGTTCGATCCCCTCGGGACTCACGGCTAAGATTGACAAATCCGCTGTTAAAGTGCTTCCTATTTTTGATCTTATCGCAAAGACTGGCAATATTCCCGAGCGTGACATGTACAACACCTACAACATGGGCGTTGGTATGAGCATCGTTGTCCCCGCTTCTGCGGTAGAGACCGCATTGGAGATTCTCCGTGCAAACGGCGAAGACGCATATGTGATCGGTGAGATCATCGCCGGTGACGAAGGCGTGGTACTTTGCTGATGAGCGCGCCAAAGAGAATTGCCGTTCTGGTTTCCGGCGGCGGTACCAACCTGCAGGCATTGATTGATGCCGAGAAAAGGGGAGAACTTGGGAACGGAAAGATTTCCCTCGTTCTTTCTTCCAAGCCCGATGTATATGCGTTGGAACGTGCAAAGAACAACGGCATTGAGACGCTGGTGCTTGCGCGCAAGGCGTACGATGACATCGCCGCATATTCCAAGGCCTTGGCAGACGCACTGGAGGCACACGGAGCCGATCTTGTAGTACTTGCCGGGTTCCTTACGATTATTGACGAGCAGGTATACGAGAGATTTCCGAACAAGATCTTAAACGTACATCCAGCGCTGATCCCATCCTTTTGCGGAAAAGGTTTTTACGGACTGCACGTACACGAGGCGGTACTTGCCAAGGGCGTTAAGCTTTCGGGTGCCACGGTGCATATTGTAACGCCTGAATGTGATGCGGGGCCGATCGTTTTGCAGAAGGCTGTTGCGGTCAAACAGGATGACACACCGGAAACGCTTCAGAGGAGAATTATGGAGGAAGCAGAGTGGAAGATCCTTCCCGAAGCTGTCCGACTCTTCTGCGAGGACAAAATAACGGTTAAAGATAACAAAGTGTATATCAAAGGAGAATAAAAATGAAAGTTTCTTCTATTGCAAATGAACTGAATTCCCTTGCTTATCACGGCAGGGGGATTATGATCGGTAAGAGTGCTAATGGGAAAAAGGCAGTAACCGCTTACTTTATTATGGGCAGAAGCGAAAACAGCCGTAACCGTGTGTTTGTCGCAGAAGGCGATGCTATGCGTACAAAGGCGTATGACGAGTCTAAGATGACCGACCCGCATCTGATCATTTACTATCCGGTCAGAGTTCTTGGCAACAAGACCATCGTTACCAACGGCGACCAGACAGACACTATTTATGATTTGATGGACAAGCAGATGACCTTTGAGCAGGCTCTTCGCACCCGTGAGTTTGAGGATGACAAGCCGAATTTCACCCCCAGAATCTCGGGCATCATTCACCACGAAAACGGTGATATGAATTATGCCATGTCGATCCTGAAGAGCGCAGAGGGCGACGATAGTTCCTGCGAAAGATTTACATATGCATATTCCAATCCCATTGCCGGAAAAGCAAAGTTTATCCATACATATAACGGTGATGGCAATCCGTTGCCTTCCTTTGAGGGAGAGCCGAAAACGCTGGAACTCCCCGATATGGATATTGATTCTCTCACCGATTTGATCTGGACAAATCTGAATGCGGACAACAAGGTATCTCTTTTTGTCAGATATATTGATCTTGCCAGCGGCGAGAGCGAAACGAGAATTGTAAATAAAAACATTTGAGGTGCGAAATGAAAGAATTTGAACTGAAATACGGTTGCAACCCGAATCAGAAGCCTGCAAAGATCTTTATGCACGATGGCGGAGAACTGCCCATCGAGATTCTTTGCGGACGCCCCGGTTTTATCAACTTTTTGGATGCATTCAATAGCTGGCAACTGGTCAAGGAACTGAAAGAGGCTCTCGGTCTGCCCGCTGTAACTTCTTTCAAGCATGTCAGCCCCACTTCCGCCGCAGTAGGCATTCCGCTTTCCGACAAACTGAAGAAGGCTTGCTTTGTGGACGATATCGAGGGCTTAGATGCTTCGCCGCTCGCTTGTGCATACGCACGCGCAAGAGGAACCGACCGTATGTGCTCCTTTGGCGACTGGGTAGCTCTTTCGGATGTTTGCGACGTTACTACCGCAAAGCTCATCAAGCGTGAGGTTTCGGACGGTATCATCGCTCCCGGCTATGAGCCCGAAGCTTTGGAAATTCTCAAGTCCAAGAGAAACGGAAACTACAACATTGTAAAAATCGACCCGAACTATGTTCCCGCCGAGATTGAGCATAAGCAGGTTTACGGTATTACTTTTGAGCAGGGAAGAAATAATTTTGAAATCAATCCGGCACTTCTTTCGGAGATTGTTACTTCGAACAAGGATATGCCCGAAAGCGCAGTCCGCGACCTAATTATTGCACTGATCACCCTCAAGTACACGCAGTCCAATTCTGTTTGCTACGCTGTAGATGGTCAGGCGATCGGTGTCGGTGCGGGTCAACAGTCGAGAATCCATTGTACGCGCCTTGCGGGCACTAAGGCAGATACTTGGTTCCTGCGTCAGCATGAAAAGGTGCTGGCTTTGCCGTTCAAGCCTGAACTTGGCAGACCCGACCGTGACAATGTTATTGACGGTTACATCAACCGCAATGAAGAGGATGTTTGCGCAGACGGTATCTGGCAGCAGTATTTCACCGAGCAGCCCGAGCCTCTGACTGATGCAGAGATCCGCGCATATCTTGACGGTATCGACGGCGTTGCTCTTGGCTCGGACGCATTCTTCCCGTTCAGTGATAACATCGAGCGCGCAAAGCGCAGCGGTGTCAAGTATATTGCAGAGCCGGGCGGATCCATCCGTGACGACCTTGTTATTGATTGTTGCAATAAGTATGGCATGGTAATGGCATTTACCAAGATGCGTTTGTTCCATCATTGATTTTTGGAGGACAGATGAAAGTATTAGTCGTTGGTGGCGGCGGCAGAGAACACGCTATCATCAAAAAGATAAAGGAAAACAAGACCGTTACCGAGATCTTTGCGCTTCCCGGCAACGGCGGTATCGCAGCAGATGCGACCTGCGTGGATATTGGTGCGAAGGATATCGACGGCATCGTTACGTTCGCAGTTAAGAATAAGATCGACTACGCTATTGTAGCGCCCGATGATCCGTTGGTACTTGGTGCGGTTGATGCGCTGGAAGAAAAGGGAGTTCCTTGCTTTGGTCCGCGCGCAAACGCGGCGATCATTGAGGGAAGCAAGGTATTTTCTAAAGATCTTATGAAAAAGTACGGTATCCCGACTGCTGCATATGAAGTGTTTTGCGATATGGATGCGGCACTTAAGTATCTGGAAAGCGCACCTATTCCCACTGTTATTAAAGCAGACGGACTTGCACTCGGTAAGGGTGTTATCATTGCACAGACCAGAGAAGAAGCAATGGATGCTGTCAAGTCTATGATGCAGGATAAAGTCTTCGGTAAGAGCGGCGATCAGATCGTGATTGAGGAGTTTCTCACCGGTCCTGAAGTTTCCGTTCTGTCCTTTACGGATGGCAAGACCGTCGTGCCGATGATCTCTTCCATGGATCACAAGCGTGCAGGCGATAATGACACCGGTCTCAATACCGGCGGTATGGGCACGGTTGCACCGAATCCTTATTATACCGATTCGATTGCGGCAGAGTGCATGGAGAAGATCTTTAAGCCGACTGTTGATGCGATGAACGCCGAGGGGCGCACCTTCAAAGGCTGTCTTTACTTCGGTCTTATGCTTACACCGAATGGCCCCAAGGTAATTGAATACAACTGCCGCTTCGGCGATCCCGAAACACAGGTCGTGCTTCCGTTGCTTGAAAGCGATCTCCTGACTGTGATGCAGGCGGTTACAAACGGCACCCTTGCGGATGCAGAGGTCAAGTTTGCGGACAAGCACGCATGCTGTGTAGTTATGGCTTCCAAGGGATATCCGACCGCATATGACAAGGGATTTGAAATGACTATCCCTAACTCTATCGCAAACAACGTATACGTAGCAGGTGCGGCGATCAAGGACGGAAAACTCGTCACAAACGGGGGACGCGTCCTTGGTGCGACTGCGGTTGCTAATACGCTTCAAAACGCCGTAAACGCGGCATATAAGCTTGTGGAGCAAATCCACTTCGACAATGCATTCTATCGCCATGACATCGGCGCAAGAGCCCTGAAAGCAACGGAGGAGCAGTAATGGTATACAGAGTCTACGTAGAAAAGAAAAAGGAACTCGCAAACGAGGCGAAGGCACTGCTCGGCGATGCGCGCTCCCTTTTGGGCATTGATGCGCTGACCGATGTTCGCGTGCTGAACCGTTATGATGCGGAAAACATTTCTGCCGAGCTGTTTGATTATGCAAAGCAGACCGTTTTCTCCGAGCCTCAGCTGGATATCGCATCGGAATCGGTCGATCTTGGTGATGCAACCGTTTTTGCAGTAGAATATCTGCCCGGTCAGTTTGACCAGCGCGCTGATTCTGCCGCACAGTGTATCCAAATCATTTCGCAGGGCGATCGTCCAACGGTCCGCACCGCGAAGGTATATGCACTCTACGGCAATCTGACCGCAGAGCAGATCGCTGAGATCAAAAAATATGTTATCAACCCCGTAGAGGCGCGAGAGGCATCGTTGGAGATGCCGGAAACGCTCGCCATCCAGTACACCGTTCCCACTGAAGTCAAGACGCTTGACGGTTTTATTGATCTGGATAAAGAGGGTCTTGCAAAGTTCATCGCTGACTATGGTCTGGCAATGGACGATGCAGATATTGCATTCTGCCAGTCCTATTTCAAGAGCGAAAAGCGCGATCCTACTATCACTGAGATCCGCATGATCGATACGTACTGGTCGGATCATTGCCGCCATACTACCTTCTCGACCATCATTGACGACGTCAAGTTTGAGGATGCACTGTTGCAGAAGGCGTATGACGATTATATCGCCGTTCGCGCAGAGCTTGGCAGAACCAAGCCGATCTGCCTGATGGATCTGGCAACTGTCGCTGTTAAGTATCTGAAAAAGCACGGAAAACTGGATAAACTCGATGAGTCCGAAGAGATCAACGCTTGTACCGTTAAGATCGAGATTGAAGTAGACGGTAAGAAGGAGCCTTGGCTGCTCTTGTTCAAGAACGAGACGCACAACCATCCCACCGAGATCGAGCCTTTTGGCGGTGCGGCTACTTGTATCGGCGGCGCTATCCGTGACCCGCTTTCCGGCCGTGCATATGTTTACGGTGCGATGCGTGTTACCGGCGCGGCAGATCCCTTGAAGCTCGTTAGCGAGACTATCAAGGGCAAGCTTCCGCAGAGAAAGATCGTGACCACCGCGGCGGCAGGATATTCTTCCTACGGTAATCAGATCGGTCTTGCGACCGGTATTGTTGATGAGATCTACCATGACGGTTATGCTGCAAAACGTATGGAGATTGGCGCGGTTATCGCGGCAGCTCCCGCGTCCAACGTTCGCCGTGAGCGTCCCACGCCCGGCGACATCGTGATCCTGCTCGGCGGAAGCACGGGCCGTGACGGTATCGGCGGTGCAACCGGTTCTTCCAAGGCGCATAACGCGCACTCGGTCGAGACCTGCGGCGCAGAGGTACAGAAGGGAAATGCTCCCGAAGAGAGAAAGTTGCAAAGACTGTTCCGCAACGCGGAGGCATGCCGCATGATCAAGCGTTGTAACGACTTTGGTGCGGGTGGTGTTTCTGTTGCCATCGGTGAACTTGCAGACGGCCTTGTGATTGATCTAAATGCAGTTCCGAAAAAATACGAGGGTCTGGATGGCACTGAGCTTGCGATCAGCGAGTCGCAGGAGCGCATGGCCGTCGTAATTGAAAAAGAGAATCTTGCGCGTTTCATGGAACTTGCTGCAAGCGAAAATCTGCAGGCATGCAAGGTTGCAGATGTGCAAGAAGATGCTCGCCTGGTGATGCATTGGAACGGCAAGAAGATCGTTGATATCAGCCGTGAATTTCTGAATTCCAACGGTGCAGAGAAGCATATCACCGTTACGCCTGCAAAGCCGCAAGCCTTTGACAAGGAAATCAACGGTGGCTTTGCTGAGAACTATAAAAAGCTTGCCGGTGACCTCAATATCTGCTCCAAGCGCGGTCTTTCCGAGCGTTTTGACTCTACCATCGGCGCAGGTACTGTCCTGATGCCTTTCGGCGGTAAGCATCAGCTTACACCGATTCAGGCAATGGTGCAGAAGGTCTCGGTTGAAAAGCAGCATACCGATGATTGCTCGTTCATGTCTTGGGGATACAATCCCTTCATCACTGAAAAGAGCCCCTATCATGGCGCATACCTTGCCGTAATAGAGTCTGTATGTAAACTGATCGCTACCGGTGCATCCTTTGAGGATGTATACCTCACTTTCCAGGAGTACTTTGAGAAACTCGGTAAGGACGGTAAGCGTTGGGGCAAGCCGCTTGCGGCACTGCTTGGTGCGTTCGAGGCGCAGAAAGAGCTTGGCATCGGTTCAATCGGCGGCAAGGACTCGATGAGCGGTTCGTTTGAGGATCTTGACGTTCCTCCTACGTTGGTTTCTTTTGCAGTTACCACGGGCAAGGTTAAGGATGTCGTCTCTCCCGAGTTCAAGAAGGCAGGGAACAAGGTCGTTCTTCTTGCACCGGAATACGATGAAAACGGTTTGCCGAAGACGGATTCTTTGCTGAAAGTATTTGCTAAGGTGACCGAGCTTCTGCGTAGCGGCAAGGCAGTTTCTGCGTATACTCCCGGTATGGGCGGCATCGCTGAGGCGGTCATGAAGATGTGCTTCGGTAATGGTCTTGGCTTTAACTATAATGGCAATCTTTGCGTGAAGGGGATTTTTGATTACTGCTATGCAGGCTTTGTTCTCGAAGTTACAGAGGATGTTGCATGTGACTACGTCGTTGGTACGGTCACTGATGACGGAAAAATCACCATGGGTGAGGAAGAACTGAATCTCTGCGAGATCCTTGACATCTACGAGAATAAGCTTGAGAGCGTATTCAGCTGTAATATTCCCGATAGCAAGGCTCCTGTTTGCAACTTTAACTACGAGAGTGGCAAGCGTGTTGCGCCTGCAATCAAGATTGCAAAGCCGCGCGTTCTGATTCCTGCTTTTCCTGGTACAAACTGCGAGTTTGACAGTGCAAAAGCTGTTCGCGATGCAGGTGCCGAGGCGGAGATTTTTGTCATCAACAATCTTTCTGCAGACGGTATTCGCAAGAGCGTTGAGAACTTTGCAAGCAAACTGAAGGATTCGCAGATCGTCTTCATTCCCGGCGGTTTCTCCGGCGGTGACGAGCCTGACGGTAGTGGTAAGTTTATTACTGCTTTCTTCCGCAACGCAGAGATCAAAGAGGGTGTGACCGAACTGCTTGAAAAGCGTGACGGTCTCATGTGTGGTATCTGTAACGGCTTCCAGGCGCTTATCAAGCTTGGTCTCGTGCCTTACGGCAAGATCATCGACACCGATGAAACTTGTCCTACTTTGACCTTCAATACCATCGCGCGCCATCAGTCCCGTATTGTTCACACGCGCATTGCTTCGAACAAGTCGCCGTGGCTCGCTTTAACGAATGTCGGCGATGTGTATACAGTTCCGATTTCGCACGGAGAAGGTCGTTTCCTTGCAGATGAGGCACTTATTAAAAAACTTGCTGAAAACGGACAGATTGCAACCCAGTACGTGGATCTTAGTGGCAACGCGACCACGGACGTACACTTCAATCCCAATAACTCTATGTACGCGATTGAGGGCATTACCTCGCCCGACGGCAGAGTTATCGGTAAAATGGGTCATAGCGAGCGTATTGGCGCCGGCCTCTATAAGAATGTTCCGGGTGAGTACGACATCAAGATGTTCAAAGCTGCAGTGGAGTATTTCAAAAAATAAAAGCAAACAGCCGCCCAAGAGGGCGGCTGTTCTTTTTTTAGCCGTTTTTTCGAGGCATCATGCGTCCGCATTTATCAAAGGACGGATTGTGCGCGTAGAAGTTTTTCGAGTCGAGGTGATCCTGCGTGATACGGAGGGCATCTCCAAATCGCTGGAAATGCACGACTTCCCGTTCGCGAAGAAACTTGATCGGTTCGCGGATGTCCGGGTCATCCACAAGGCGGAGAATGTTATCGTACGTCGTTCTCGCCTTTTGCTCTGCAGCAAGGTCTTCCATAAGATCAGTAATGACATCGCCCTTGGATTGGAAATATGCAGCGGTGAAAGGAACTCCCGCGGCGCTTACGGGATAAATACCGGCGGTATGATCGACAAAATAGGTATCAAAGCCGGATGCTTTGATCTCCTCAGGGGTGAGGTCGCGCGTAAGCTGATAAAGGATCGCGGAGATCATCTCAACATGGGCAAGCTCCTCCGTACCGACATCAGTAAGAATGCCGACGACCTCGTCATACGGTGCGGCATATCGCTGATTGAGATAACGCAACGATGCACCAATTTCGCCGTCGGGACCACCGAGTTGGGAAATAATAATCTTGGCCGCTTTCGGATCGGGATTTTTGATCTTGACGGGGAATTGCAGTTTCTTATCGTAGATCCACATTAGTTTGCCTCCGGTTCCCAAGGCCATGGGCCTTGAATCCAGCTCCACGTATCGCCCGCCACGCCCGATTTAAACGTGAGGGGGCCGTAGGTAGCTTCAAATTCTGCGACATACGCTTCGTACGCCGCCTTTTGCTTTTCAAAATACGAGAGTGCCTTTTGACAGTTAGGATGACCGTCGAGGTATAAGCCCGTTTCTACCATAGCAAAGTAGTGCTGTTGCACCTTGCGAAGCAACATGGCGCGTGCAGAGTTGTTTCTGTTATTCATAACTACCTCCGTTGCATCTCGGACCGTAGAAGGGCTTGTTCAGTTCTCGAAAGATTGTTCCTTCGCAGAGACCTTCCTCTACACCGTAGAGGTTCTGCCACTCCTGAACAGGGGAATATACCATTGCGAGTGCAAAATTGAACTCGCCGGTTTCTTCGGCGGTTTCGGTAGCACGAATCTCGCTTCGGTGGTGATGCTCTGCGCGTTCGGCACGGAGACGTTCGATCAATCGGGAGTCCATCCGATCGCGCGGTGTGCAACCACCGTTGTTCATTCTATACATAAAGATCGTAACCTTTCCATTGTTGTGAGCGTATCGCTCATTCTAATTGTATGCAAATTGCGTGCATTTGGACATTTTTTGCATAAAAAAAGCCGGGTGGGAAAAACTGAACACGAACATATTGTTTTTGAAAGGAGCAATAGAATGAAAGTAAAAGTTTTTTCGATCCTCGCACTTGTTTTTGTATGCGTTTTTTCGCTTAACGCATTGGCATCTACGATCGTTTCTCCGGCACTGAACGTACTTGCCAAGGAGAATAAAATGATCAAGAGTGGTCTGGTCTGTAACGACGTTTATTTTTCCGAGCAGGATTTTATGAAGTGCCTCGGTGTCGCGGAGGTAAGTAGCGTCAAGGTGGAAGAACTGCCCGCTTCTGTTGACGGTGTTTTGAAACTTGGCACCCTGTACGTGACAGAGGGGCAAACGATTCAAAAGGAGTACCTTTCGATGCTTCGTTTTGCGCCAAATGCAGAAGAGGTGACAAATGCATCCATTTTGTTTTCCTGCGAGGGTACTGCAGTCCCCTGTGAAGTAAAACTGTTGGATTCTGTAAACTACGCGCCTACGTTCGCGACCATGGACGCGGAGCTGGAGACATACTGTAACGTACGTTGCTATGGCAATATGCGCACCAACGATCCTGAGGGAGATACAGTGAATCTGCAGGTGGTCAGTTATCCCGAGCATGGTACACTTTCGGTGACCGATCCGGTGCGCGGAAATTACACGTACACTCCGAATGCCGGTTACGTGGGTAGCGACTCCTTTACGCTTGTGGCTCGTGACGAGTTTGGCAACTATTCGCCGGCAAAGTCTGTGGATGTACACGTTACAAAAACAGACATAGCCTTTACCGATGCAAAAGGACACTGGTGCGAAAATGCAGCGATCTCCTTATATGAAGCAGGCGCCGTTGAGGTCTCCGGTTTTCAGAACGGACTTGCCTTCTGTCCGAACGACAACGTGAGCCGCGAGGAATTTATAACAATGGCGATGAAGGTGCTCTCTGTGGATACGTTGACCGATGCAGAGACGTCGTTTGCTGATAACGGTGAGATCGACGTCCGTTTCCGTCCGTATGTGGCAACGGCACAGCGCATGGGATACGTGACCGGCAAAGAGGATAGCGGCATAACTTATTTTGACCCCAAAGCGAGCATTACTAAGGCAGAGGCTGCTGTGGTAATGAACAATATTCTCGGTGTAGAGGAAGGCGAATACGTTTCTGTATTTGCAGATGACAGTGCTATTCCTACGTGGGCAAAAACTGCCGTCTACGCTTTGACGAGTGCCGGGGTGTTCAACGGTGACGGCGAAGGCATGGTTGCGCCCTCCGCGCTCTTAAATCGCGCACAGACGGTGCAGATGCTTTATAACGTAAGATAATCAAAAAACGCCCTGCACGGTATATTGCCGATACAGGGCGTTTCTTATTTTAGGCTTTCACAGAGGATCGCTTTACCTCTTACGGTGATGGTTGCAGAGTCGCCGACAACCTCGTTGCTGACAGCAAAGGGATCGGCGCGCGATAGCGTATAGCGCTCCAATGGGTACTTACAACTTGAAAGCGTAACCTCGCAGGTGTCGAGGGCAAATACCGAGAAGTAGCCGCCGCGTTGTAGTATGGAAACGCTTTCGTTACAAAGGATCTGCAACGTATTTTCACCGTCGGTGAGTTTTGCCTTGATTTTGCGGTCGCAAAGAGATTCGAGCAAAAAGAGATTGGAAAGAAAATGGTCGGCGCGACCACCTGTGCCCCCGAGGATCAAAAGGGTATCCGCCCCGCGCTCTATGGCAACGGTGCAGGAAAGCATTGTATCGGTCTCGTCCTTTTCGGCAGGAACGATCAAAACTTCTGCATTTGTTTTTGGAACGGTAGCGGAGTCGAAATCTCCGAGAATAATATTGGGAGTAACGTGCAGCTTTTTCGCGGAAAGGTAACCACAGTCTGCGGCAAGGATCAAATCAAATTCATCCGGCGCAATATCGATTCGATTAAAATTGATATAGCCGCCTGTGACGATCAAAGCTTTCTTCATTTTGACCTCATATGCAAAAATACAAGCCTACACGGCTTGTAAGGGATATTTTGAATCACAACATATATAGTATAACACAGTTAGATGCACTTTGAAAATACCTTTTAAAAGTTTTCTCCTATTTATACAAAAAGGAAAAAGAATTTTTTTCTATTCTGCCAATTGAAATAGTGTTTCTGAATATGCTACACTATAGGTGAAGAAAGGAAGGTACAGTCCGATGTACAAGTAAGCTTCAAAACTTTCCGAAAACAGAATATGCGACGGATCCAAATATAGATGGTGTAAAGAAACCAAGGAGTTTTTGAAATAAGAAAAGGAACGGAGCATAGTCGTTTTAAGAAAGTAGTCTTAAAACCTTTTGTTGGCATAAGTAGTGAACAGAAACAATTTACGAAGAATGAATGCGGCAAAAGGCACCTTAGGAAAGAGAGGATAACATGATGTTAGATATCAAGAGTGAAGCGAAATGACCTCTGATTGCGGTGAAAGTAAGCAATCAGAGGTCATTTCTTTTTTATTTTTGATTGATTTTATGCCGGAATTATGCTATGATGTACGGTAAGGTGGTGAGAAGATGGATGTTGTAGTATTGGCGCTAAACAGCAAATATATCCATTCGTCTCTTGCACCTTGGTATCTGAAAGCAGAGGTATCCGGCGCCGAGGTCGTAGAGCATACGGTCAACGAGGATATGGAATCTGTCGTAAATGATATTCTGTCAAGAAAGCCGCGTATTCTTGCGGTCAGCGTGTATATTTGGAACGTTACCTATACGGAATCGCTACTGCGACAGGTGAAGGCGGTTTCACCGCAGACAGTTACCGTTGTGGGCGGCCCTGAGGTTTCTTATAATGCCGAAGAGGTACTATCTCGCAACGATGCCATTGATTACGTGGTCAGCGGCGAGGGGGAAGTGCCTTTTGCGGCACTTTGCAATCACATTTTGTATGGAGCGGCAGAGGATCTGCCCGGTGTCTCATATGGTGACGTCATTGCAGAACCGTATATCGGTAGCGGAACACCCAAAAGTCCGTATACAGATGCGTATTTTTCCGCTTTGAACGGAAGGATCGCCTATTTTGAGAGCAGTCGCGGTTGCCCGTATTCCTGCGCGTACTGCCTGTCGGGGCGATGCGAGGGTATGCGCTTCTTCGATATGGACTATGTCAAAGAAAATCTTGTAAAGCTTGCTAATAGCGGTACGAAAACGATCAAATTTGTAGACCGGACTTTTAACGCCGACCGCCGTCGGGCTTTAGAGATTTTTTCTTTCATTGTAAATGCAAGCGGCAAAGCATTTCCAAGCGACGTCTGCTTTCATTTTGAACTTTCCGGTGATCTTTTGAATGATGAAACGGTTTCGTTTTTGCGGACGGTGCCTGCCGGACTCTTTCAATTTGAGATCGGTATTCAAAGCTTCCTTCCTGAAACGATCCGAGCTATCCGTCGTAAGACCGACAGCGAAACCTTAAAAGACCGAATCTGCCAGCTTGTGGAAATGGGGAACGCGCACGTCCATACCGATCTGATCGCCGGGCTACCGTACGAGGGATATACAGATTTTAAGAATAGCTTTGATGAAGCGTATGCGCTTGGCGCAGATATGTTACAGCTCGGTTTTTTGAAGATTTTGCACGGTACAGAGTTGGAAGCGCGAGCCGAGGAATACGGTTTTCAATACGACAAAAAGCCGCCTTATGAGGTGTACGAAACACCGTGGCTTTTGCGCGAAGAGCTTGCCGAACTTAAACTTACCGAAGGAGCGGTGGACCGTTTGCATAACAGCGGTAGATTTCGCCGCGTGATCCGACTTTGTTTGCCGCGCTTTGCGCGTGCTTACGATTTCTTTTGTACTTGCGGCAAAGTGATCGCAGGACATAGAGGCTTAGACGATATGACGAATGCACTGTATGCCTTCCTTTGTGAGAAGCTCCCGTATATGGCGGAAGAGATCCGCGATGCTTTTGTCTGTGACCGCCTTGCCACCAATTCGGCACGCGGATTACCTGCGGCTTTGCACAGACCCGATCCGCGTATTGCCGAGATCAAGAAACGACTGAACGCCTATGAAAACACAAAAGAAAAAACACATATACGCCGCAGTATTGCAATACTGTATCATGCAAATGTGGCTGTGTATGCGGACTATGATAACAAGAATACTCGCGGGGAATTCCTGCTTGGCTATACACATCTTTAGGAGGGATACTTTATGAAAAAATTAGACGTTAAAAAACTCGTAGTCGCGGCTTTGCTTGCCTCGTTTGTGTGCGTTGCTACTATGATCATCCAGATCCCGAACGGTCTTGGTGGGTACTTGAATCTCGGTGACTGCATTGTGCTGCTGTGCGGCTGGTTGCTTGGTCCTGTATACGGTGCTTTGGCGGCGGGTGTCGGTTCTGCGCTCGCGGATGTTTTTGCTTCGTATGTGGTGTATGCTCCTGCAACCTTCATAATTAAGGCATTGATGGCGGTTATAGCATTTTATATAGTCAAGTTTGTTCCGTGCAAGGGAAGAGTGGCTTTGCTTTTTAGCGGTATTTTTGCTGAATTTTGGATGATTCTGGGATATTTCCTGTTTGAAGGTGTTTTTCTTTATGGTTTTGGCACCGCGCTTGCTGGTGCACTTCCTAACGCTGTGCAGGGAATTGTCGGTATCGTTTGTGCATTTCTTTTAAAAGAATTTATTGACAGAAAGGGACTTTGGAAGTGAAAAAAGAGTTCATTTTGTTTGACCTTGACGGTACACTGACTAATCCTGCGCTCGGCATCACCAATTCACTAATGTATGCGTTTGAAAAATTTGATATGCGCATTGAAAACAGGGAAGAGTTGTACCAGTTTATCGGTCCTCCACTTGTGGATATGATGATGCAGGAATTTGGTTTTTCAAAAGAAAAGGCACAGCAGGGCCTTGCCTATTATCGGGAATATTTCAGCACGACAGGTCTTTTTGAAAACGAGGTGTATGATGGCATTCCCGAATTGCTCGCTGATTTGCAGGCAAGTGGATATAAACTGGTGCTTGCGACCTCGAAGCCTGAAAAATTTGCAAAGCAGATACTGGAGCATTTTGATCTTGCAAAGTATTTCTATTTCATCGGCGGCAGTGACATGGCGGAAACGCGTTCTACGAAAGAAGCGGTCATTGCATATGACCTTGACGCGCTTGGAAATCCTGATCCGAAATGCTGTATCATGGTTGGAGATCGGAAGTATGATGTTATCGGTTCGCGAGAATATGGTATCGACTGTGTAGGTGTTTTATTTGGCTTTGGTTCCAGAGATGAATTGGAAGAGGTAAAAGCTGCATACATCGCCGCGACCGTAGCTGAACTTGGAACGATAATAAAAGATATATAACAAAAGCCACTCATTTGAGTGGCTTTTTCTCTTAATAGAATGTAGCAACAGGCTCTTCCGGTGGGAGGGTCTTTTCTAAGTTTGTGACGTAGATGACGGGGCCTTTTCTGCCATACAGGTTGTTGAAACGTATTTGAATCTTACCGGTGACCTTTGCCCAATCACCGTTTTTTAGAATATTGCGCTTATCGCTTTTGCATGCGAAGCCCGCAAAGATGGTGTCATCCGCACAGCAACTCATCAGTCGTCTGCCGCCAACAAAGGTGTCCTCGGGGAAATCCTTGCCAATAGCGACAAGTGCCTTAAAGGAAACGGTTTTTCCATCGTACTTTTCCATCTCCTCCGAGGTGTCGCGATACCAGAGCGCATAATCACGGTCCTCGATCTCGATCACGGCGGCGTTGATATCAAAGGGCATCGGGTCGACGATATCGTCGTACTCGGCGGAGCCGTCGGTGTACTCATAAGCGATATCCACGCGGCGACTGATCGCGCGCACCAGCTTGTGCAGAGGCATTTTGTCAATACTCTTTTCGCAACGGTTGAAGATGACGAGTTCGGCACTGCTGATCTTATCATAGACAAGGCTACGCATATTCGAATTGTAGTTTTCGATGGTGTTGGCGTCCGCAAACATCATTTCCTGATAGATCACCCAGTTGCTCGGGATCTTTTCATAAAAATCGTTCAGTAGCCACATTCCGTTATATTCAACGATGACTTTTTTGGCTTTTGCTTTCGCCGTAAGGCGCATGAGGTTTTCCTCGTTGAACTCGGATTCATCTTCCAGTGTGAAGACGGTAACGCACTCCATGTTGGGCGCGTGTACGTCGTATTCCTCCTCGCCCTCCTCGCAAAGGAGCAACAGGGTAGGCTCCCCATCGTTGAAACGGTGATCTTCAAGCGTTTCGCGGATAAATTTAGTTTTTCCCGACTCTAAAAAGCCGGTAAACAAATATACTCTAACTTCCTGTTCCATTTTTTACACTCTAAACAAGGTCTTGATTTTTTCTTCGTTTATCTTCGATCCGATCACGCAGATCTTGCCGATCGTATCTGCACCGCCCATGCGTACGTCGGATTCCTCAGGGACGTAATCGAAATGGATCCAGCCATTTGCCGCAGGAACAATGCCTTTAGAGCGGAGAATGATACCGTAGGTGCTTTCATCTTCCAGTGCAGCCAAAATGCTTTCGATTTCCTCAACGGTGTATTTTTTTACAGTTTCAAATCCGACAGAAGCGAATACTTCGTCTGCGTCGTGGTGATGATGACCGTGCTCGTGGCAATGGCATTCTTCGCCATGCTCGTGATGGTGCTCATGGCAATGACATTCTTCACCGTGCGCATGATGGTGTTCATGGCAGCGGCATTCTTCATCGTGGTGATGATGCTCATGCTCCTGGCAGTGACACTCTTCGTCATGGTCATGATGGTGTTCATGGCAGTGACATTCCTCATCGTGGTGATGATGGTGATGCGCCTTGTGATGCTCCTCTTCAAGTTCCTTGGAAAGCAACTTTGCCGTCTCCATGGCGTGGAGGATCTGCTTACCGTCCAAGGAATCCCACGGCGTGGTGATGATGTTTGCTTCGCTATTGAGACCTCGGAGTAACTCGATGGTTTCGGCAAGTTTTTCCTCGCTTGCATCCTGAGAGCGGCTGAGAATGATCGAGCGAGCGTTCTCTACCTGATTGCAGAAGAATTCGCCAAAGTTCTTGAGATACATTTTGCATTTCTTTGCGTCGACAACGGTGGAAAAACTGTTGAGAGAAATGTCCTCACGCTCAAGTTTTTCCACAGCGCTGATGATGTCACTAAGTTTACCAACACCGGAAGGCTCAATCACGATGCGGTCGGGCGCAAACTTGTCCAGTACTTCGGAGAGTGACTTTTCGAAGTCGCCGACAAGACTGCAACAGATGCATCCGGAGTTCATTTCGGTGATCTGAATGCCGGAATCTTTCAGAAATCCGCCGTCAATGCCGATCTCACCAAATTCGTTTTCGATGAGCACGACCTTTTCGCCGTTGAGCGCTTCGCTGAGCAGTTTTTTGATGAGTGTGGTTTTTCCTGCACCGAGAAAGCCGGAAATAATATCAATTTTTGTCATCGGTATATCTTCTTTCTTTAGTTTTCTTTCTAAAATAGTATTATAGCACTTAGAAATCCAAAATACAAGAAAAAGCCCGCAAAAAGCGGGCTTTTAAAATTTTTACGACTGAACGCTGTAGTTTGGAGCCTCTTTGGTAATATTGATGTCGTGCGGATGCGACTCGCGAAGACCTGCCGCGCTGATCTTAGTGAACTTGCCGTTGACCTTGAGTTCCTCGATTGTAGGCGTACCGCAGTAACCCATACCGGAGCGGAGACCGCCCATGAGTTGATATACGGTGTCGGAAACAGGTCCCTTGTAAGGAACGCGACCTTCAACGCCTTCGGGAACGAGTTTCTTGGTACCGGTCTGGAAGTATCTGTCCTTGGAGCCTTTTTCCATCGCGGCGAGCGAGCCCATGCCGCGGTATACCTTGAACTGTCTGCCCTGATAGATCTCGCTGTCACCGGGGCTCTCCTCACAACCGGCAAGCAGGGAGCCAACCATGATAACGTCTGCGCCTGCTGCGATTGCCTTTACGATATCGCCACTGTACTTGATACCGCCGTCTGCGATGACCGGAATGCCCATCTCTGCAGCAACGGAAGCCGCGTTCATAACTGCGGTGATCTGGGGAACGCCGATACCGGATACAACGCGAGTCGTGCAGATGGAACCGGGGCCAATACCGACTTTTACAGCGTCTGCGCCTGCCTTGATGAGATCACGTGCAGCCTCGGCGGTTGCAATGTTACCGGCAACGATCTGTGCTTCCGGGAACGCGTCCTTGACCTTGGCAACGCAATCGATAATGCCCTTGGAATGACCGTGCGCGGAGTCGAGTACGAGGAAGTCTGCGCTTGCTTCAAGCAGAGCGCCTGCACGGTCGAGAACGTCCTTGGTTACGCCGATTGCCGCGCCACAGAGCAGTCTGCCGCGATCGTCCTTTGCAGAGTTCGGATATTTCAGAGTCTTGAGAATGTCTTTGATGGTGATCAGACCGCAAAGCTTACCGCTTTCGTCGATGAGAGGAAGCTTTTCGATCTTGTGATGACGGAGAATTTCCTGCGCCTGTTCGAGCGTTGTGCCCTTGGGAGCAGTGACAAGGTTGTCTCTTGTCATGACATCGCCGATGCGACCGCTATAGTCGGTAAGGAATCGCATATCGCGGTTGGTGATGATACCAACAAGATAGCCGCTTTCATCGCAGATCGGGACACCCGAGATGCGGAACTTGTGCATGAGATCGTCTGCCTCATATACAAAGTTGTTCTCACCAAGGGTAAAGGGGTTGGAGATAACGCCGTTTTCGTTTCTCTTGACCTTGTCGACCTCTTCTGCCTGCTGCTCAATGGTCATGTTTTTGTGGACAACGCCAACGCCGCCTTCGCGAGCCATCGCGATAGCCATGTCTGCTTCAGTTACTGTGTCCATTGCGGCGCTCATCAGCGGAATGTTCAGTCTGATCTTGTTTGTGAGCTTAGTGCCGAGGCTTACCATGTCGGGGGTAACTTCGCTCTTGGCAGGGATCAACAGCACATCGTCAAACGTAATGCCGTCCTGAATGATCTTGTTGTTAAAATCAATATTAGACATATTCGACTCCTTAAAATTTTTATTAAAAATATTATACGAAAAATCCGTGTGTTTGTCAATCGCGAAAGTAATAAAAATTCCGCAAAAATCCTCCTTTTTTTGTGTTTTATTTCAGTGTAAGAGTATATATGTCTTCTTCTTTGTCAATTACGTGTCCTTCGCGTTTATCTTTAGAAAATGCATAGCGTTCCGAATCTCCATAAATAGGGAAAGCCTTTGTATCGACTGAGTATGCGTTTTTTACTTTTGGGTGATGCTGACCGTAAATGACGTATTCTGCGGCTTTTGCTTCGGAGGAAAGGTCGAGTTTCGCATCGTTAAAAGAGGAGCCGAGATACAGAATGTCCGTCTCCTTGGCGGAGATAGCAAGAGAGATGACGGGATGTGTGGAGCGCGACAGATATTGTGGCTCGTAAACGGTGACTTTGCTTCCTGCGAAGAAGAAAGGCGCATTATACTCAATCCAAACAATCGGAATATCGCAGTCTTTTGCTACTTCTTCGAGGCTGAGCATGGAATTCCGTGCTCCCTCGTTTTTTGTGAAGGGCAAATAGATAGCCTGAATGTTGACGGAACGCGCAAGTTTGCGTAATGTGGCGGCGTGCTTGCTATGATAGTGTGTAAATAGAACTCCGGCAAGCTCAACACTGTAATTCTTCTCGGCGATATAAGCGCCTGTGTATGCAGGAGTTGAAGAACCGTCCGAAATGTCTATCAATAAAGATCGGTTCCGGTCGGTCAGAACTATGCCGTCGTTTTCTTTATAGGTGAAATATGTAATATCGGTGATGGTGGCGTGCCAATGCATAAAGATACCAATAGAGACTGAAATCAGCAAAATGCATATGCCGCTTGGCAACAGGATTCGCCAACGCTTTTTCAAGGGAAGTGCGAGCAGGATCAGCGTTGCAATACAGCCGGTGACGGCGATATAGGTAACGAACATCGGACGCAAAGAGATCAGCAGACCGTCGATGCTACAGAGAGCATCGACTGCACGCACGGTGAAGTCGTACAAGGAATCGGTAATCAAAACGATTGGTGTGAAATTTGCAAATACCACTGTGAACGGCGCAAGATACAGAAACCATTCGAGCAACGGAACGATCAAAAGATTGCCGATCGGGGCAAACAGAGAGATCTCCTTGAATGTGAACGCGATGATTGGGAGAGTTGTAAAGGAGACGAATATCGTGATAAGAACACGGGAGAAGACGTAGTACAGTAATTTCTTCCACCAAACCGCCTTTGTTGCCTTTTCCAGAATTCTAAGGAGTTCCAAGAGAATCAGAATCGCAAAAGTTGCCGTAAAGGAGAGCCAAAGGCCGATGCTGTAGACGGTGTATGGCTGAACAAGCAAAATAACTGTAACTGCGGCAAAAAGCGCAGTGTAGGAATCACGCATCCGTCCACTGAGAAGTCCGATGTAGGCAAGCATCGCCATGATACCGGCACGGCAAACCGAGGGGGAAAATCCGGTAAGTGCCATGTAGAACAATGCAAGAGGAATCATAAGCGCATAGGATACACGCTTGTTTACGCGAAAAGACGAGAGCAGGAACAGTGCCATGCCGAGCAACGTGGTGAAATGTGTACCGCTGATCGAGAGGATATGGGAGATCCCAAGGCGGCGAAAGTGCAGGGCTGTGGAATCGTCAAGTTCGGATCTGTCACCCAGTAGAAGCGCTTTCAGCATTGGTGCGCTGTCAGCACCGCTTTGATCAAGTCGTTGCGATATTGCTTTTCGCAGTTTTGCAAAGTAAATCCAGGCAGATCCGGTTTCTTCTTTGACAATTTCGAACTCTAAAACCTCACCGCTGACGAGAATTCCGTTTGAAATATTTGTTGCACGCTCGTTGTAGCCATTTTGCATGCCTTCGAACGGGGCAAAAAGCACAGTTGCTTCGATCACGTTGCCTATATCCAGACCGACGGGTTCTGCAAGGGAAACAGCGGCGTTAAAGCTTGCTTTTCGTCCTTCCATAGAACGGACAGAGACTGCGTATACTTCCAAATACGAGGCACTGTATGTGCATTCACGCACTTCGGCGACTATAGTGACCGGATTGGTATGGTTTTCTAATGCGGCAAGTTTTTTATCCAAGAAAGCGTGGGAAGAAATACTTGCAAGGCAACAAAACAGAATACAAAGAAACAGAGTGAAGACGGTATGTGCCCATCTGTGCTTTTGAACGGAAAGAAATAGGGCAAGAACTGCGAAAAGCATGCAAAGAACGGTGAATATGACCGTGCTAAGGAAACGTATGGAATGTGTTGCAAAAGCCAGCACCGCGCATAATGCCAGAAAGCACGTCATTGCTAACAGTAGTGGCCGTCTGTAAAAGAGATTCATCGGCACCTCCGACAAAGTTCGGCATGATATAGCGTAATTATAACCGCAATACGGAAACTTTGCAAGTGGCGCAAAGATAAAACTCAGATGAAAGAAATATTTGGTTGAAAGCGCTGGGGAAAAGTGATATAATAATGTAAAAATCAAACTTTAGGAGAATAAATTATGGAATTGATTATTTCCGGTTACGGCGATAAGGGAAAACGCAATATGATTAAGTGTGATCTGCGAGGGAATGTGATCTGGTCGGATACTGTGGAGGCGCCGAGCTTTGCAATCACGTCGGGCGACCGTCTTTTTGCGGCAACCGAAGTGGAAAATTACTCGGAGATGCATTCTTACATTAAAGACGGTGACGGCTATAGGCTGGTAGATACTGCGCACTTTGACGGCGGATTCCTTTGTCACATCTGCTATTCTAAAAAGCACAATATGCTTTTCGGCGCGTGCTGGGGGACCGGACATCTTCTGTATGCAACGCTTGATGAAAACGGAAAATTTGTGAAGACCGGCTCGATCTATCAGGCAAACGAAAGCGGAGACGAGTCGTTGATCACGCGTGTTCATTACGTTGGGCTTTGTGACGGTGAGAATACTTTGATGGTCAACAACGTCGGTCTTGATATCATCTATTTCTACGAAATCCGTGACGGCGAACTTCATGAAAAGGACCGAATCTATACCGAAAAAGGCCAGCATCCTCGTCATTCTGTCTTTAACCATGACGAGAGCATTCTCTACGTGATTACCGAGCTTTCCAACGAGGTGCTCGTTTATAAGATGCCTGAAAAGACGCTTTTGCAGAAAATTTCCACGCTGCCTGATGGATTTGTCGGCAAGAGTCATTGCTCTGCGATCTGTCTTTCTCCTGATGAAAAAACGGTATACGGTGCAAATCGGTACAGCGAGTCGCTGATCTTTTTCGGCGTGAACGATGACGGTACTTTGTATGAAAAACTGCGTTTGCCTACCGATGGTGAGAAGCCGCGTCATATGATCCTTTCAGATGATGGGAAGTACCTTATCGTGCTTTACCAGGTTTCTGGCGAGGTGTGCGTTATGTCGCTTGGCGAGGACGGACTGCCGATCGCGGGGGCATCTTATAAGTTCGCTTTTTCGGAAGCCGCGTGTGCCGCTGAAACGTGATTTTCACAAAAGCATCACATTTTCTTGCTTTTTTCGACAAAGTGTGATAAAATACAGTTGATTTTGATTTTTTTGATTTTGGAGACTGTATGGAGAAGAAAAGAAAGCGCCGTATTGGTGACAGAAAAGACGGCAGACGTGTTCGCACTCTGCCACCCATGGCTTATGTTGAGCCGTTTATTATGCGAACCCGTAACGACGCCGTAAACTATTTCGAGGATTCTTTTGACGTAACGGAAACCGACAAACTCCTGCGTGATCTTCGCAAACAGGGCTACAAGAATATGAGTATACTACATATTATTCTTGCCGCATACATTCGTACCGTTGCATTCCGCCCCGGCGTAAATCGTTTTGTGTCTGGACAGCGTATCTTCCATCGCGATGAGATCGAAGTAAATATGACTGTAAAGAAAGAAATGTCGCTGGAGTCTCCCGATACGGTCGTCAAGGTTCGCTTTGACGTGCACGATACGTTGGTTGACGTATATAACAAGTTTAATGCAGTGGTGGAAGAAGCAACTGCAGAAAGCAGTAACACCGATTTTGATAAGGTTGCAAAGTCGTTGACCCGTCTTCCGCGCATGCTTTTTCGCGGTGCGGTCGATCTTTTGTACTTCCTCGACTATTTCGGATGGCTACCGAGAATGCTTTTGGATGTCAGTCCGTTCCACGGCTCGATGTTTATTACCAGTATGGGCTCGCTCGGTATTCCGCCAATCTACCACCATCTGTATAATTTCGGCAACGTCCCTGTATTTATATCTTATGGTAGGAAATATCATAAAAATATTATGAATGCCGATGGGGATCTTGAACACCGTACCTTTGTGGATATGAAGGCGGTTGTTGATGAGCGTATATGTGACGGTTATTATTATGCTTCGGCGTTTAAGTTGATTAAAAAGTTTATCGTTTCGCCCGCCTTGCTGTTGTCTGCGCCCGAAACGGTGATCGAGGACATTGATTAAAGTTAAAGCAGGAACATTTCTGTTCCTGCTTTTTTCATGCTTCCAGTTGTTTGCCGAGAAAGGACGCCGCCGTCTGGATGAGTTTTACTTCTACGTCCCGTGCGATCTGGGCGGAACCTGTTGCTTCATGGGGGAGAAGGGAAGCGACACAGCCGACGATATCGCCTTCGCTGATGATCGGCATTGCACAGCTGATAAAGTGACTGCCGCCGTCATCAATGGCGTACACCTTTTCTGCATCCGTGTTCTGTACGTACAGTGTACGGCTTTCAATAATGTCTTCAATATCGGTAGACAGTTTTTTCTCGGTATATTCCTTTTTGGACACGCCTGCACTTGCGATTACAACGTCACGGTCGGTGATCAGCACGGACATGCCGCAGGTTTTGTTCAAGGTGTCTGCATACTGCGCGGCGAAGGAAGTGAGCTCGCCGATCGGGGAATATTTTTTGAAAATCACCTCTCCCTCGCGGTCGGTATAGATCTCCAGTGGGTCGCCTTCGCGAATGCGCATAGTGCGGCGGATCTCTTTGGGGATAACGACACGGCCAAGGTCGTCTATTCTTCTTACGATTCCGGTTGCTTTCATATATACGATCTCCTTTAAACTCAAATCGTGAGGTTAGTATTTGATATTCAAAGAAAATTATACTGTATTAATAAAAGATGAACCTTTGGGGCGTATAAATTCTTCGCAGGATACCTGTTGCTTTTTTTCATTCGGCATGATAGAATAGAACAGAAGTTTATGAAAGAGAGAGTTTCATGAGTGATTTTAAAAAAACGGTCGGTATTATTGGCGGGATGGGACCGCTTGCAACCGCCGATCTTTTTACAAAAATTATAAATTTTACGGATGCGGCAAGTGATGCTGACCATATTCATATTCTGATCGATAACAATCCCAAAACCCCAGATCGAACCTCCGCTATTCTGCGTGGAACCGAGTCTCCGCTACCATATCTCGTGCGTTCTGCCGAGCGGTTACAGACGGCGGGCGCAGAATTTTTACTGATTCCGTGTATCACTTCACATTATTTTATGGATGAACTTACAAAAAAGGCAGAAGTGCCGATCATAAATATGATTGAAGAAACGGCAAAGCATATCAAGGAGCAAGGGATGGATAAGGTCGTCGTGCTTGCTACAGACGGCACGCGAAATTCGCACGTGTTTGATACGATTTTTGCCCACTACGGAATTACGATCTTTTACCCCTGTGCGGAGGCGCAGAATGCCTTGATGGACGTTATTTATAAAGGTGTAAAAGCAGGAAACAAGCACTGGGATACCGCGCTTTTAAATGCCGAGATCGATCGCCTGATCTCGAACGGTGCTGAAGCAGTGATTCTCGGTTGTACCGAGCTCCCGCTTGCGGCTGAAATGTACGGTATCTCGGGTAAACTTATCAATCCTACCGACATTCTGGCACGTGCCGCCGTTACTTATGCGGGCTATCCTTTACGCAAATAATATCAGCCACCCGTAGGGTGGCTTTTTTCTTAAAAAAATACAATCAAATTATCGAAAATCTACCTTGCACGAACCGGCTTGTTCAAGGTACAATAAATTTGTATGATATCCTGTAAAAAGAAAGGGAAAAACATGAAAAAATTTTGTTATATGTTGTTTATCATCCTGGCAAGTCTTATGCTTGTAACGGCGGCTTTCGCGGCGGATACAGTATTTGTGCAGGATGGTGGCAAGGGGAATGGTCTGACTGTAGATACGCCTGTGGCAGAATTAGAGGCGGCAGTTGGCCTTTTGCCGAATGGCGGCACCGTCGTTGTATGTGGTCCGCTCTCTGTGGTAAATTCGGTTTGCCCTGCACATGTAGGTGAAATCCGCATCACCTCCGTATACGGAGAGACAGACTACCGCCGCACCGCAGGTGCAAAGATCATTTTTGCGGATAAAAACGCAAATCCGATCTCGCTTGGCGGTGATACGATTTTTGACGACATTACGCTGGAGGTAAGCGACAATCGCGCGAGAGCGATCACTTGCAACGGTAATAACGTTACCTTTGGCGAGGGAGTGACGAGCATGCGCGCAGATGCATCCTATCAGTGGCTTGGCATCACGCTTGGTTCCTTTAATAAGGATTATGCGATCTGCGATGCTTCCCGCGGCGGTACGCTGACTATTAGCGGCGGTAGCTGGCAGATCGTTCGTGCGGGCAACCGCGGTGCTTCCCCCGTTATCAAGGGGGATCTGAACGTGATCTTCAATGGCGGAGTATTAGAAGATAACATTGTGGCAACTTCTGCGTCGCCTGTAGAGGGAAACGTAAATCTGGTGATCAACGGCGGTATATTCAAGGGGACAGAGGCGACCCCGATCAGTATTACGCCCGGCACCTCCTCCGAGAGCGCATATATCAACGGAAACGTACATATTGCAATCAGCGGCGGTACCTTTACGCACACGAGTATTAGTGTATCCCGCACACAGGGCGTAAAGGGAAGTGCGACTGTTGAACTGAATGGCGGTACATTCGGAGACGGAGCAACGCTATCTGTTGGAACTTTTGGAGGAAAGGCTTCTCTAAAGTATAACACCAATGCTTTTTCTGATATCGCTTTTGTAAAACAGGACGGCTTTGACGTTGAGGCAACGGCAGCAGACGTTGTGCAGGCACCCGAAAGGCCTGCAGTTGCCAATGATTATGCCTGCGCAAGAGGTTTATACACACTTGGTCTTGCACAAGGCTACGACTCCACTGGTACGAACTTCGGCCTTACTGACAAGATGACCCGTGTGCAGACAGTCGTACAGGTCATTCGTTTCCTCGGTGTGGAGGATGAGGTCAAGGCAGGCACCTATACGCATCCCTTTACCGACGTACCCGCCTGGGCAAACAATTACGTTGGCTATGCATATACGAACAAGATCACCTCGGGCATGAGCGCAACCAAATTCGGCACCGACGGTGAGACCACCGAGGCGCAGTTCCTCACCTTTATGCTCCGTGCCATCGGCTACAGCGACGCAAACGGGGACTTTGTATGGAGCAATCCGTTCTCCCTTGCAAAATCCATCGGCATGAGCGAAAAGGATTCCGCCTCCGTATCCTTCTTGCGCGGCGATGCTTTCCGCTACTCGTGGAATGCACTTTACGCTACTGCAAAGAACGGTGCGCTTGTATACGAGAATCTTGTGAAAGCGGGCGTGTTTGCTCTTGTGGATCTTACTCAGGCAAACGATGTGGCGATTGCCTCCGTCTCGCTCGAAAAGCCGGTCAGCGGTACTCTACTGAATAAGCCTACCGAGAGCGCGGGTGACTATTACGTTCTCTCCAAGGCGGATTACATGGATAAAACGACTGCGGGCTTTCTTGGTCAGATGATCGGCTTCCTATCCGATTATAAGTACGTATGGAACAAGAACGGTACTCCGCGCATTGCGCTTCCTGAGGAGTGGTGGCTTGGTATTTGCCGCGGCAATGACGTTGCCGGTAACCCTTACCACACTAAGATCATTAAGCTCTATTGGAACGATACGACCAAAATGTGGGACAACTGGATCGCCGATGCATATTCCATCGACATTATGGGCCAGCATATTTTGCGTGATATGCGTGAGAATTACGGCACCTTTACGACCAAGGTCATCACCGACGGTTGGGTGAAATATGCGCCTTGGGATATGGGCGGTGGAGCGCGCTATAACGGTGCGTATGCGCTCGCAAGCAAGCGTGCATATATTACACCTTATCTCGGTATGGCAGAGTACGGCAACGCTTATTCCTGGTGCCAGGAGCCCTGGATCGGTAACGATGGTCTTGGCATGGCTGCGGCAGGTATGCCGAACGTTGCACTGGACTTGACCCGTGCTTTCGGCCGTGTGACAGGAGATTCGGATAACGTGCGTTGGCTCGACTTCGTTGTAACGATGTCCTCTATGGCATACTTTGAAAGTGATATCAAAACGCTGATCAATAATGCCGCAGAGATTTTCCCCGATGACTCCTACGAGCGCGAGGTCGTCGACATGGCTTACGAGCTCTATGCAAGATATCCCAATAACTGGCGCTATGCAGTTATCGCGGCAGAAGAAGAATGTGCGCGCCGTTTTTACTACCTGCATACAGGAAAGTCGACAAACGAGCAGGGAAGATGCGAGGTCAACTTTGCATTTATGATCCTCGCACTTTTGTACGGCGACGGCGACTATATGCAGACCGCGAAGATACTTTCGCTTTGCGGCTATGACACGCGCGGAACGATTATGTTGCCTGTTCTCGGTATTATCGGCGGCATGGACGCGATCCCTGAAGAGGCAAAAGCTGTAACGTGGCAGAACGGCAAGGGAGAGATCGTTAACAAGGCGGTTCCCGACACGGTATTCGGTGTCTGGATGTTTGCAGAGGGACTTCCCGAAAGATATACGATTGCAAGCGTGATCGACCTCTACCGCGAGAATTTTGAATGGCTTTTGCTCCAGAACGGTGGTAAGATCGAGGGCGATAACTATTACATTCCCAAGTCTGCACTGAAGACTTTTGATGCCGTATCCGTTTCGAACGGCGATTTTGAGAAAGGTACGCTTGAAGGCTATAAGACTATCGGTAATGCCGCCAACATCAAGATTACCGATTTTGCTTATTGGGGCGAACATGCCGCTTCGGTACAGGCATCAAGTGACGCAGACGGTGGCGTGTATACTACGGTTTCCGGATTGAAGAAGGGAAGCACCTATCGCGTTTCCGCATACATGCTTGCAGACAGCAACACCGAGGCACAGCTCTTTGTACGCGCTCCCGGTTCAACTGCAATGCAGACGGTCGGCGTTTTGTATCAACCCGAATTTGTAAAACGCGATCTTGTGTTCGTTGCTACGGCGGAAACGATGGAGATCGGTATGCTTGTACCCGCTCAGAATGCGTACGGCACCGCAATTATCGATGAGATTGAGCTCGTCCGCATTGAAGAGTATACTGTTAGCGGTGTCTCTTCCGTGAAGATCACTTCGAAAGCGACCGTGGCAAACCGCTATGACGGTATGTTGGATATTTCCATCAGCGGAAAGGCAAACGGAGAGGTATGGCTTAAAGTATACTTTGCCAATATCACCGGTGGTATCGTAGACGCCGCCGTAACCGTAAACGGGGATGATTTCCGTACGGTTCCGTTCTATAAGACCGGCACGGTCGTTACTACAGGGGCATCTGATTGCGTATATATTCCCGTCGTTCTCGACAAGGACATCAACACCGTAACTTTGAATTTCGGCGGTGCCTCTCTGTACGTCAGCGATGTACAGCTTGTTACCGTCACGGATCGTCTGATCGCAGAATAATGCAAGGAGAAATGATTATGGAACATACCTTTCGTGTGATCGGTACCACTATGGGCGGTGCCGTCAATGAGATTCAATATGCTATAGAAGACTATGGAAACGTATTGAAGTTCAGCATTCCGAAGCGTTATCTTGATGGTTGCCGTTATGACACGGTCGTGGTTGAGACCGATTGGCTGACCGCGAAGGCGGGAGATGCGGGCTATTTCATCTATCCTACAAACTTCGGAAATGGCATTCAGCGTACATTTTTTAATGAAAAGCCGGACGTAGAACTAATTACCTGGCTCTCCGCAATGCCGGTTTGTGGCATTTGTGAGCAAGAAAAGAGCTGCTTTGTCCGTGTGGAGGGCCAGTCTGGAGACGCACGCTTTGAGGTGCGGGTCAAGGATAATTTCTACTCTATCAAACCTCGCTTTGATCTGCAGGGCGAGGATCCCGAAGAGGATGTTTCGATCTTCTTCTACAAAATGCCGTTTGCATCCTACGTCGATATGGCAAAGGTCTATCGTAAATATCAGATGGATATCAAAGGCTGTAGACCGCTTCGTGAGCGTGCCGCAATGCGCGAGCCGCTTCGCAAGGCGGTCGACGGACTTGAACTTCGTATCCGCATGGGATGGAAGCCGATTCCTACGCCCGTTCGTCATCAGACCGAAAAGAACGAGCCGCCGCTCCATGTTACCTGCACGGTCGAAATGCTGAACAAACTGGTTGATAAGATGCAGGCGGCTGGTATCGACAAGGCGGAGATCTGTCTTGTCGGTTGGGCTGTCGGCGGTCACGACGGTAGATTTCCACAGCAATATCCGAGTGATCCTCGCTATGGAGGCGACGAAGAACTTCGTAAGTTCATTGCAAGAGCACAGCGCATGGGTTATCAAGTCGTTGCGCACACGGTAAGCTGTGGCGCATACGAGATTGCCAACAATTTTGATATTGCTGATCTTGCAAAACGCAGAAATGAAAAAGGCGAGTATTATCCCTTTGTTCGTGACATTTACAAGGCAAATGGTTTGAACGGTGGCGAGCCTTACGCTGTTTGTCCCAAGCGCGCTTATGAGCGCTATGCAAAGGAAGATCTTCCTGTTGTTCGCGGATACGGTTTTGAGGGACTGGAATACATCGATGAGCTGACCGCTTACGTTCCGGAAAAATGTGACGATCCTAATCATCCAGTTTCCCGCAAGCAGGCACAGGGGTATTACCGTAAGATCGTAGAGCTTGCTACTAAGCTGTTTGGCGGCTATCAGTCCGAGGGATTTATGGACTACATGATCGATGCGATGGATGCGATCCTGTATGTCGGTATGCGCGCAAAGGATGAGTCTCAGTGGGTAAATCCTCTGTTTGACGAGGGGATTCCGTTCTGGCAGCTCGTGTATCACGGCATCGTGCTTTCCAATCCGACTGCTTCGACCGTAAACTATCCGATCAAGGATGCAAAGCAGAATCTGATCTTCATCGAATACGGTGGACGTCCGCTTTTGTACATCAACTCTAAGTTTGGTCCCGGTCGCGACTGGATGGGTACAGTGGATCTCTATAGTCTTACCGATGAGGATCTTGACGAAAGCGTTAAGGCAATCAAAGCGGCGTATGACGAGTACGAGCCTTTGCGTTATTTGCAGTACGAATTTATGGAGAATCACGAAAAACTCTCCCATACTGCATATCGTACCACATATTCCGACGGTACGACCGTTCTGGTCGACTACGCGCTTCCTGGATACAAGGTCACAAAGCCTGACGGCACTGTGATTGAGCGTATTCTGGACGGCGGCGAGAACGGGTCTGCGTCCTCTGCGCAGAAGCAGTGGGTCGGAAAGAATAACGGCATTTTCTGGGCACAGTAATCCTAAAAAAGCACCGCAGAGCAGTAGCTCTGGCGGTGCTTTTTTCAATCATAACCACTGGTAAACCAGTGGTTTGCAAAACCCCTAGAAGGGGTTAGTACTGGCTTAGCCCCTAAAAGGGGCACTGAAAGTTCAGCACCGCATTACCATCACAGGCAGCCGCTC
>JAZQHV010000001.1:0-54168 GCA_045540755.1 Eubacteriales bacterium | reverse complement strand
ACCACAGCGCGTCCGTCTTTGCATTGCCGCCAAGAGTAACGTTCATCGTACCTGCGTTGACGTAATTGGCAACCGAGTAACTGAAGGCGAGAATGCTGGAGTACGTGCCGCCGTGGATGGTAAGGCTGCTGCTTTCACCTGCCGCGAGAAGGGGAACGGTTTTTGCATTGTAAGGACCGCCGGTCACGCGCATCTGCGCAGTTTCTGCGCCATCGGTGTCCACCATCTGTACGTCCGTACCGATGGTGAGCGGATGGTAGTTTGCGGCGATCGTCGCCGTTTTGCCTGCGGAAATGACAAACTGCAAGCCGTCAAGCTCGGTCGGTCCCATAAAGCGGAATACCCAGTTCCCGTTTACGCGGAGTGCCGCATTGTTGGCGGTGCGATAGTCTACACCGTTGTATACGCTCGTCAGCTTGACGGTACCTGTATGCTCGGGGAAGAGGATCGATGCAGATACGGGATAATCTCCGCAAAGAACGATCGTGCCGCCTTTTTCCGCGTCCAGCAGGGCATATGCCTCGGCAAGCGTTGCAACGGGACTGTCAGCCGAAGCACCGTTACCTGTGCCGTCTGCCGCCACAAAGACCGTATCCAAAACGGTTACTTCGGGCTCGGGTTTGATCTGTACGTTGTCTTTGAAGATCACGTCAAAATGGTCAGCGAAGCCCTCGGGGAGGGAGGCATCGTCTCCCGTGATCTCAAGCGTTCTTGTGTGGTTCGGGAACAGCGTTTCTTTATCGGAATATTTGATCAGAGCAATGGAGGCCTCGTCCTGCACGCGGACGGTGATATCGCCGTTCAGATACATGCCGGCCTTATTGCCTGCCATGTAGAGGCTGTTCGTGACCTTTGCGGAATCTTTGAAGGTAATATCTGCAGAACCGCCGTAGCTGGTCGTGCTGTTGTATATACCGACCCAGAAGTCTACGATACTTGCGGTACCGCCTACCGTAATATACATGGTACCTTCATGCGTAAGGCTTGACACGTCATTGCTGAATGCAAAAACGGTGTAGTAGCCGCTGTAAAACTCCATCGAGCTGCTTTGACCTGCGGGAAGTGCTTCCACCGTGCGGTCGCTCTTCGAACCGCCAACGACGCGCAGACGCGTGTTTGTGCCTGATGCGTTGACTGTTTGAACATTGTAACCAAAGGTTATTGGATTGAAGTTTGCCGCAACGTAGGGCGTTCCGGTCTTGGTTACGATTTTGATGTTGTCAAACACGGTCGCGCCTTGCAAGCGCAGGTGATACGAACCGGCGAACAGCAGATTTGCACCGCTTGTGCGATAATCGGTTTCGCCGTACACGCTTGTAAACGTCACCGTACCGGTGTGCACGGGCGTTTTTACGTTAGCGCCGACCGTGTACGTGCCGCACAGAACGACCGTACCGCCGCCGTCACCGAGTGCGGTATACGCATCCGCGAGTGTACCGACGGGTGCCGATGCGCTTGTACCGTCGCCCGTGCCGCCGTCGGCAAGGTATACGACCTTGTCCGCCGCGCCGACCGCCGTTATGCAGATGGCGCACAACAGCAACAGACTCGAGAATAGCCAAAACTTTTTCATAAGAGCCTCCTAAAATAAAATCTTTACAGTTTTATTTTATATAGCTTAAACGGCACGGACAAGGTAAAATGAATTGAGAAAAAACACAAAAATTTCAACAAAGCGCTTGCCGTTCCGAAAAAATACTGCTATGATAAAGAAAAGGGAGGGGGTATGCACGTGGCGCTTTTTGTACTCTATGACGAGGGATACCGTGACAATGTCTGGTGCGATGAAAAAATGCGAGGCATACAGGACGAGGCCACTCGCCGTCGGGAAAAGCTTCGCTTTTTTACCGACGTTGCCGCATTTGAATCCGCTGCCTCCAAGTTGGATGCCGATTCCTCGGTCATCGTGGTTTTTGATGCGATCAGCTACATTCAAAGGATCGCTCCGATACTGGCGCGGCTCAAGGTGCACCCCATCTTTTCGGGGCTCGTCAGCGGCATTCGTTTGCCGTTACAGTTCAGCTGTGTTTCTCCGGATATGGATGCCTCCTGCCGCATGATCGCAGAATATCTTGCGGGTTGCGGCAAAATGCGGATCGCAGAGGTCGGGATCAATAAAAATTCCTGGAGCGATGTCAGCCGTTCGGAGGCACTCGGCAGATATGCGCGCGGAGATGGGCACCGCGTTTTTTACGCCACAGAAGATCTGGCAGACAGCTATCGTGCATTCCTTGCCGAGCGAAAGAACTTCGATGCCGTGATCTGCACCACCGATCATATTACGATCGCTCTGATCGAGTATCTGAAGGAGCATGGAGCATACGATCCCGAGCAGTTTTTTATCAGCTACGGGGACACGACGATCGCGCGCCTGTACGGAGAGGGCATCACCTCGGTCACCGTCAATTATTACGACTGCGGTAAAGCGGCGGTAGAAACACATTTCAACCGATTGAAATACAATTGGTCTGCCGTGACCGTTTTGTTGAATTGCTCCTTGCAGATCCGCGGCAGTACGGGAAATATGCCGTACCTTGTGTCGGAGAAGCCGCCGATCGCCTTGGATCTGCACCCCATGATTGAGCCGATTTGTTTTCGCTTACCTACCCGCATCGTCGGTCGGATCGAGCGCTTGCTTTCGGTGAGCGATATTGCCGATCTGCGCCTGCTATATTGCATGCTGGAGGAGTACAGCTACGAGAAAACGGGCGAATTTTGCTTCATGTCTGCCGAGGCGGCAAAATACCGTATCCGCAAGATCCGCGAGACCTTGCAAGTGGAAAGTAAAGCAGAAGCGGTTGCTTTGATACGAAAGTATATTCGAAAAGAGAATCTCCTTGCTGTTATTGAGGAAAAGGAAAAAGGCACTTCGTAAGAAGTGCCTTTTTGATCAGCATTCGGATGCCTCTTCAATATGCTTTGTGAGGCGCACGTTTTTGCCGATTGTGAGAAAATGCTTGCCTGTGAACTGTAGCAGTCCCGTCTCACGCGAAAACGCCGTGATCGAATGAAAATTGCCGCTTTCCACGGTGACGTGTGCGTCACGATGGAAAAGCCCGAGTTTTGCACCCATATATTCCTCCAGCGTATAGCCGCGTGCTTTCAGCACTGTGGCAACCGTCTTTCCGACGTAGCGGAAGTGCCATGCTTCGTAAATGCAACCCGTGATATCGGTCTTGTTATCGGGATAGCGCAATACGATACCGTATCTCGGCCCGTTTTCACGCACCCACGCCCATTCGGGCGTGATGTCGAAATAATGGTGCTTTTTGGAGCCGAATTCGGTAAGATCCATGTCGTACATATCCACGGCAACACCGTATTGATGCTCCGAGGTGGTCGGCAGGCCACAGGAACGCAAAACCACTTTTCTCGCGGTCATGTGATCGTAGCCGAAGGTACGGCGCAGACGGCAAAGATAGCCGGTGAACAGGGCATATTGCCGCGCGTAGGTGCGGGTCGCATCGGTGACGGTTGGTATTTTCAGTCCCTCCGACTCCATATCTGCAAACATGCGGTCAAACGCCTCCGTTGCCTCGCGACGCAGAGAGAATTTTGGGTAGATACCGATCGGTACCGGGTCATCGACAGCAAAATCCACGGGCAAAGGACGGTGTGCGTTCACGATCTCTTCGTAAGGGTTTTCGATCGGGCATCCCTCGATATCCGTGTAGCGGAATTGCAGGTATCCGCCGATAATGTCAAGCTTGTAGTTTTTTCGCACAGGCGTTTCGCAGTCCGCGCCGACCGTGATCGGATTGTACCGCGCTACGATGCGGTTTTGCACGGCCGCATCCGCAGCGGTAATGCGTATATTTTCCAGCCGCACGGCGCCCGACAAGCGATAGTCCATCGTTTTCGGAAAATGCAGGGAAGCACCCTTGGCTCGATAGTCTTCACCGTCGTGTACGCAGGTGACGGTGATCTCGCCGTTATGCAACGGTTCCTGAAAGGCATCGGCGACCTTTTCAAAACGGTCGGTCAGGTTGACGGGAAGTGTGCATTTGCCGACGAGCACGAGCGTACCGCCGTCTGAGAGCTCTGCAATGGCTTCGGCATAGCTGCCGAGCGGGCAGAAGGGGGAATGTCCTTTGCCAAAGCCGCCGTCCGCAACAAATCGGACCGAGACGTTGGTCTGTGGCTCTTCGGCGCAATATTCCGTGCGTCCGCACACCGTACAAGTGTGTGCGAAAAGCCCGCCGCCGAAAGGATTGGCAAAAGTCTCGCCGTAGGCGTGCCCGTTTATGTCGCAGACCGATACGATCGAGTCGAACTGTGCAAGCTTCGCAAGAAAAAGCAAGCCGTCGGGCGCTGTGCGCGGATCGTATAACAATTTCTTTTTGCCTTGCACGGCAGAGAGCCCCACGGCATCAAAGCGAAAAATATCGCCGCCGTCTACGGTGATCTCCATATCGCCCGCAAGCGTGTTTTCCGTCTTGCCGCCGCCCATGTGGATCGCCTCGATCACGGCGTTGCCGCCAAGGTGCAGGGAAGCACTGCCTGCCGTTGCACGGTCCCCCATGGCACCTGTAACCAGATAGCGTACGTAGGCGCTTCCGTCTACGTGAAAATGCGCGTGTCCGCTGTGTGTGCGGTCGGCACATCCACGCGAAAAGCCGACAAGACGGCTGACTATGCCGCTGTGCAGAACCAAGTGGGTGTCTTTTTCGTATACCTTGCTTTCACTTGCGGCATTGTTTTCACCACCGACAAGATAGAGTCCGTTTCCTTCTTCGGCAAGGTCGCAGTTTACTTGTACGTCCTCCCCAAAGGTGAGGGCGTGAAAGTTTGCCGCGATCACGCCTGAGGTTGCAATATCTAGCAGGAGATGCTCCCACACCGTTTCGCCGCCTAAAGTAACGGTTACGGAGGTGTCAAAAGCGAGGCAGGCTCCACTTTTGCGGTGGTCGATGCCGTTGTATACGCTTGTAACGGTAATTCTGCCGTGCTCGGGAAGGCGTACCGTGCTTGCGGTGATGCGTGACGTCAGCACGATCGTTCCGCCATGCGGCAAAGCCGCAAACGCTTGTTCGAATTCGTTTTGTGTTGCTGCAAAAATTGTGTTCTGTTCCATAGTTCTTTATAAATTGTGCGGCGGGAGACCGCCGTACGTTTGTTTAACCGTTAAGACATGCCTTCAGGATGAGCAGAGCATCCCGAATATCAATGGTTGCATCCTTGTTCATATCGGCATTGGCTTTATCCAATGTAACGGAACTGTCCGTGCACGCCTTCAGTACGCGGATCACGTCTGTAAGGGAAACGACTGCATCTCCGTTGGCATCGCCAATGCATGTAGGTTCGCCAAAGCCCTCGGTCACGACCTCCTCGTCCACGTCCACAAGGTTGACAACAGTTGCTCCCTCGCCAACGGTCACACGGTTCGTGCCGGTAAACGTGAGGTAGTCACAGCCGCGGGAGCCGCCCATGACCTGATAAAAGTCGCCGCTAAGGACGGTCACGCTCGAATCCTTGGCAAACATACCCATGGTCTCGGCAACGTATTCCTCCAGACAGTAGTCGGTCTGTGCGATTGCCGTTGCGTGCTCCACACCGACGTAGCGGAAGTGCCAAGCCTCGTAGACAAAGCCGGTGACTGCTGTTTTTGTCTTTATAAAACGGTGGATAATCCCGTATTTATGACCGTTGTCGATGATCCATTGCCATTCGGGCGTCTTATCATAGTGGCCGTGTGCGTTGCCAGGGTAGAGTTCTTCCAATCTTTCATCGTTGATGTCGAAAGCAAATCCAAGTTGATGCTCGCTGCTGCCGGGAATGGAGCAGGATACCTCCACGCCGTGGTAAGCCGTTGCAAAATCCTGTCCCTTTACGCGACGGTCGCCAAGCTGATCCGAGAAGATGCCGTACTGCGTATGCGCACTACGGAAGTTCCATCCGCAATACGGGAGATAAAGACCTTCTGCTTCCATGTCCTTGAACATGGCTTCAAACGCGGCGGCAGCATCCTTTTGCAGGGAAGGCGTATGCGTTTTTCCGCTACCGGCTACGTACGAGAACTGTGTGAGATCGGCAGGCACGCTATCCCAGGCGATCGGTCTCGCGGGGGTGACCATTTCCAGATACCGATCGTCGATCTTGACACCGATAAAGTCGGTATAGCGGAAATACTGATAGCCGCCGACGACCCAGAGCTGATAGTTGTCCCGGACCGTTTTCAGCATCTTACAATCCTCGCCGAATACCAGCGGATTGTAGCGTGCCGCAATCAGATTGGTCGCAGGATCGCCGACCGTATCGAATACGATACCGTCAAAGGTCGTCGGACCTGAGAGACGGTAATGCATGTTGCCGTCAAAGATCAGCTTTGCGCCTTCCTCGCGGTAATCGGTACCGCCGTATACGGAGGTGATGAGCACCTTGCCTGTATGCGTAGGCTCCTGGAAGGAGACGTGCGTGCCGTTGATCTTCCATGTCATGTTGACGGGCAGAGTGGTTTCGCCAATCAGCACGACCGTGCCGCCCTCGTCACCGAGCGCGGTAAAGGCTTCCTCCAGATTACCGAAAGGATGGAACGGAGAGAGACCGTCGCCAAAGCCGCCGTCTGCTACAAAGACCACGCCGTCAGTCACCTTTGCAGGTGCTTCCTCGACAAGTTCGGTATAGCTACAGATCGCGCAGGTATGTGCCGTAAGCCCGCCGCCGAAGGGATTGGCATACGCTTCGCCGTAGGTGTGTGCACCTGCGAGTTCGCAGAGAGAAAGCACCTTAAAGCGGGCAAGCCCTGCCATGGTGGTGATACCGTCTGCCACAGTACGCGGGTCGTAATGCAACTCGACCTTGCCGTCGGAAGTGGAAATGCCAACCGTGTCAAATTCATAGATATCGCCGCCGGAGAGTCCGGTAACGTCGATAATGACCTTGCCTGTGGTCAGATTATCCTGAATGCTACCGCCTGTGTAGATGTTTTCCACGATCGCTCGATCGGCTACCGTGATGATCGTATCTTTGGCGGTAGCGCTCCCCTGCGTTGCGCCGCCAAAGATATAGCGGACGTATGCATCTCCCTCCACGTTGATGTGCGCCGTGCCTGTATGCACGCGCGCTCCGCAGTAGCGGGAGAAGCCAATGATACAGCGGATATGGCCGCTACGAACTGTAACGGAGGTGTCATTAGGGTATTCTGCAAGGGCATTTGTGCCTTTATTGTGACCGCCGATGAGGAACAGACCGTTACCGTCCGCATCGACGTAGTCGTTGATGATCTCGATTCCCTCGTCAAACGTCAGCGGATGGAAGGCGCCGCTGATGACTGCGGTGGTATCAATATCCAACGTGAGATTTTCAAAGATCGTTTCACCGCCGATGTGCCAGCCGGTGGATGTGGGATACAGGAGCTTAGCGCCGATTTCACGGTAGTCCACGCCGCCGTACACGCTTGTAACGGTCAGCGTGCCGGTATGCTCGGGGGCAACGATCGCCGCTCCCATTGTGACTTCGCCGCAAACGACGAAGGTACCGCCGCTTCCGATCAGAAAATCATACGCCTTGGCAATCGAGGAAACGGGTGTCTCGGGCGTAAGACCGTTCCCGTCGAAGGCACCGATGTAGATCACGTCGCCCGCGTAGGTCTCTGTACCTGTGAGAACCGCAACGGTTTCGCCGTCTGTTTCGGTGACCGCGTAATTATATACGGTATAGCCGCTGTCACGTACAGTGACGGAGAGGGAGGTGCTTATCTCCGATTTTACATACGAAATGCAGACACCGTTCTCTGTATCGGTGATGCTTGTGTTGATCGCCTCACCGTTTACCGTGACGGACGTGATGCTCTCGGCATCGGTGATCTCCGGAAGCGTCAGCACGTACGTCTTAACGTGAATGTTTGTAACATCAAAATAAGAGTCGGGATTCGCGGGAAGAGATGCATTTTCACTGTAAACGTGCACGGTGGACGTACCGGCAATCAGTGCAGTATCCGATCGGTCGATCGCTTTGACAGAAGCGTTGTCGTACACGTTTAATGTAACGTCGCCGTTTGTGACGGCCGTCGCGTCGCTGTTTGCGAGAAAGAGTTTAGAGATTGTCGCATTGTCCGTCATGTTCAGCACGGTGGTGCCGCCTTTGGCTCCCGTGGCGCTGGCACCGAGCACGCATTCACCGACCGTGGTGTTGCCGCTGAGATTCACGGTTACGGTGCCCAGATGGGAAAGATTCGACACACTGCGGCTGAAGGCGACAACGGCGCTATATGCGCCGCCCTTTACGGTCAGCGTGCTGCTTTTTCCTGCGCCGAGCACACCGACAGAAGCGTTATTGTTTGCGCCTCCCGTGATCAGAATTTTTCCTTCAACGGTACCGCTTGCGTTCAGCGTGGCAACGTCTGCGCCGATCGTGAGATCATGGAAGTTTGCCGCAAGTACGCCGCCGGCCGCATCGGTAAAGACAAAACGGTCAATCTCGGTCGGACCGCCAAAGCCGATACGTACACTCTTGGAGAATTTGATCGCCGCACCTGCTTTTCGATAGTCGGTCACGCTATAAACGCTCGTCCATTGGATCTTGCCCGTGTGTGCAGGCAGATCAATACGGGCGGAGAGGACATATTCGTTCATCAGAACCAGCGTGCCGCCCTCGTCACCGAGCACTGCATATGCTGCTGCAAGTGTGCCAACGGGGGAATCTGCACTTTCGCCTGTGCCGGATGCACCCATGGAAACAAAGACAACTTTACCTGTCGGGATCTCGATCTGCGTTGCGGTATCAAAATGGTCGGCAAATGTGCTCGGCAGAGAAGCGGTTGCCTCGTAGTACAGCGCAGAAGCAGTATTGGTAAGGGTGTCGATGCTTGCTGTATCGGTAATGTTGACCGTAACGGTACCATTCATTGCCGCCGCAGGGTTATTGGACAGATTGAGCGTATCAATATGTGCGGAGTCGGACAGGTTCAATATCGCAGTGCCACCCTTGGCGTTGTTTCCGTCCGCACCGAGGCAACAGTTTTTTGCAACGGCACTGCCGCTAAGGTTAACGGTAACCGTGCCCTCGTGTGATTTTGCTACCGCGCGGCTGAAAGCGATAACGGAACCGTAAGAGCCGCTTTGAAGCGTCAACGTACTGCTTTTGCCGCTTGCAAGCGCCGCAACGGAGGTATCAATGTTCGGGCCGCCGATGACAAGGATCTTGCCTTCGGTCTCGCCGGTTGCATTCAAAGTTTGTACATTTTTGCCAATGGTAAGACTGTGAAAATTCGCGGCAAGAACGCCACCGGGGTTGGATGCGTCCGTGAATACAAAATTGTCGATCTCGGTTGGACCGCCAAAGCCGATACGGTAACTGCCTGCCCAGTAGAGCATGGCACCGCTTTCACGGTAATCAATGCCATTGTAAACACTCGTCCACGTGATCTTGCCACTATGCTTGGGTAGATCGATGCGTGCGGAGAGGGAGTACTTGTTCATGAGGACAAGCGTTCCGCCCTCGTCGCCGAGAACCGCATAAGCATCGGCAATCGAGCCGATCGGGGCGGCGGCACTTGCACCGTCACCTGTACCGCCTGCGGCGACAAATACGGTTTTGTCAGTGGCAAAAACGGACACTGCCAGACAAAGCGTAAGCAGGATTAAAGAGAGCAAAAAGGCGAATCTTTTCATAATGCACCTCCAAGTTTTTTTACATTTTAAGTATATCATATGGGAAAAAACGCGACAAGATAAAAAAAAGGACAAAAAAATCACCGTTTTTAACGCAGAAGCGGGAAGCATACTTTTTCACAGGCAAGCATACCATGCAGTAAGAAAACTGTGTAAAGGAGAAAAATGATGAGCGAGAAAAAGGAATTTATCCTTTCGGGAAAAAATGTCGTGCAGACCGAAACGTTGGGAAACGTGCTTTGCGAGAGCAACAGTGAGCACGTCTTGCCCGATTATATGCCCAAGGTGCAGAAGGTGTTGCGGATGGAAACGCGCGTTCTGCCGCCCTCGCGTTATATGAACACGGCGGAGGTACAGATGTCCGGGAATCTCTTGCACACGCTGGTCTATGTGGGTGAGGAAGGGGAGGTCGCCTCTACGGTGCTTCCCGGACGGTATGAGTTTGGTGTGCCGCTTGCGGAGGGAACATCCCCTACGGTAACGGTGTCCGTATGCATCGATACCTCTACGTATCGGCTGACCGCGCCGCGCAAACTGCAGATTCGCACCCGTCTCCGCGCGCGCACGCGCATTCTCGATACGTCCGAGGTCACCGAGCAACAGATGCCTGCGGACGGGATCGGCGGTCTGCACCGCCTCGCGGGTACGGTGCCAACACTTTGCTCGGTCGCACTGCGATCTGCGGACATCTCGCTTTCGGATTCAGTGGAAACGGGTAGCGTCACCGCACGCCCGATCTGGTGTGGCGCGACTGCGGCGGTGCAGGATGTGCGGGCAATGGAAGGCGGTGTCAGCGTGCGCGGAGATGCGTGTATTAAACTGCTTCTTACGGATGGCGGCAAACTGAAGGCAGTGACTAAAAAAATTCCGTTTGATGCTTTTCTCGACGGCGACGTACAGAAAAACGCAGGTGTGACGGCGGTGGCATACGTTCTGTCCACCGAGGTTGCAAAGGAGCAGGGAAGCGAGGCGCTTGCGGACGTTACGCTTGTTGTGGAGGCGCTGGTTGACCATCCCTGCGCTATCCCCGTGACCGAGGATGCATTTTCGGAGAATGCGGACGGGAAAATCACCTATCAGACCCTGCCGACCGCATGGTTATTGGTTGACCGTAGTTCGGTATACACCACGGGCGGCAGTATTACAAAGGCGGCGGCAGGTATGTCGGATTTTGCGGAGTGTATCGATACCTCGGGAGAAACGGTCGTTGAGGAGGTTGTGGCGACAGACGGCAAGTATAGGATTGTTGGAAGGTGTTTGCTGAATACGCTGTATACGGATGAAGATGGCGCGCTTTCTTCTGCTGACTATGCCGTTCCGTTCAAGCTGACCGTGGATGCCAAAACCTCCGAAAATACTACGCCTGTGGCGACCGTAACCCTTCTTTCGGCACGCACACGTTCCGACGGGGAAAGCCTTGTGTGCGACATGGATCTTTCTGTGAGCCTGCGCGCAGTCGGTTGCGGCGAGAAGCGCGCAGTTGCCGCGTTGGATTACACGGCGCCGCAACTCTGCAAGCCAAGTCGGTATCCGCTTTCGCTTCTGTATCCCAAGGGCGAGAGCTTGTGGATGCTTGCCAAGGCGAATCGCATCTCCCCTGAAAAACTGGCGGGGCGCAACGGACTGGATGTGCCCCTTTGCGAGCCGCTTGCCGTGGACGTACTGTTGCTTGAAAAATAATTGGAAAACATTTCCTTGTTGGTTTTCTCTGTATGCGGGGACACTATGTATGCGAGAACAACTCGAAATCTTAAGATGAAGAGGAAAAAACATGCTAATTGACAGAATTGCCTTGATCCTTGTGATCGTCGGTGCACTCAACTGGGGTGCAGTCGGTCTGTTCAGCTTTGACCTTGTCGCATGGCTTTGCGGCGGGCAGGCGGCGATCGTCAGCCGAATTATTTACACCGTCGTTGCCCTCGCGGGTGTATGGTGTATCTCGCTTCTGTTCCGTCCCCGTGAGGTAGAAGCACACGAGTGATCGGTCGAAAGTCAAGCCTTTCGACCGGTTGGGGCGCAAGTCTCTCGACTCGTTCACCACTCGCGCCCCGTTAAGGAGTTTTAAAGCCGGCGCATGTCCGTCTTTAAAACGAATTTTATATTCAGCTTGACGGAATAATTCCGTCAAGCACCAGCGGAGTCAGCGGACTCCGCTGTTTTTTTGCAAAAACCTGACAAAAACTTAACATTTTCTATTGACGGGCGCGATTCAAAGTCGTATAATGATAATAATTATTTTTAAGAAAGGAAACGGTGACTCAAATGTCAAGAGTATTTAATTTTTCTGCAGGTCCCTCTATGCTTCCCCTGCCCGTACTTGAAAAAGCAAGAGATGAACTCGTATGCTATGGTGATAGCGGAATGTCTGTAATGGAGATGAGCCATCGATCTTCCGATTATGATGCGATCATCAAGGCCGCAGAGGCAAACCTCCGCAAGCTGATGAACATCCCGGATAACTACAAGGTGCTCTTCCTGCAGGGCGGCGCTTCGACCCAGTTCGCGGCGGTACCGCTCAACCTGATGAATGGCAGTGGCAAGGCGGATTATATCGTCTCCGGTCAGTTCTCGGGCAAGGCGTTCAAAGAAGCGCAGAAGTACGGCGATGCCGTATGCGTTGCTACCTCTAAGGAAGACAATTTTGTCTACGTTCCCGCCACCACGCGCGAGAGCTTCCGTCCCGATGCAGACTACGTACACGTTTGCTTCAATAATACCATCTACGGAACCAAGTTCCCCTATATTCCCGACACCGGTGATATCCCGCTGGTAGCCGACATGTCCTCCTGTATCATTTCCGAGCCTGTGGATGTTTCTAAATTCGGCGTGATCTATGCAGGCGCACAGAAGAACATGGCACCCGCCGGTCTTACCGTTGTGATCATCCGTGAGGATCTGCTCGGCAAGGCACGCGACATTACCCCCTCTATGCTGGACTATCAGCTCATGGCAGAGAACGATTCGATGTACAACACGCCTCCTTGCTATGCGATCTACATGGCAAACCTCGTATATGAGTGGATCCTCAACGAGGTGGGCGGTCTTGAGAAGATGAAGGAGTACAACGCAAAGAAGTGCGCGATCCTTTACGACTATCTCGACAGCCAGGATTATTACACCGCACCTGTACAGAAGGAGAGCCGTTCGATGATGAACGTTACCTTCGTTACCGGCGATGCAGACCTCGACAAGAAGTTTGCTTCCGAGGCGGCAAAGGCAGGGCTGAAGAACCTTAAGGGGCACAGAAGCGTTGGCGGTATGCGCGCTTCCATTTACAACGCTATGCCGATCGAAGGCGTAGAAAAGCTGGTTGAATTCATGAAGGAATTCGCGGCAAACAATCCCAAGGAGAACTAAAATGAATATTAAACTCATGAATAAGATCGCAAAGGTTGGCACTGACGTCTTCGGCGCAGGCTATACGGTTTCGGATGCGGTAGAAGCACCCGACGCGATCATGGTCCGTTCGGCAAAGCTGCATGAAATGCCGATCAACCCCGAGTTGCTTGCAATTGCACGTTGCGGCGCGGGTGTCAACAACATTCCCGTAGACAAGTGTGCTGAGGCCGGCGTTGTCGTATTCAACACCCCCGGCGCGAATGCAAACGCGGTCAAGGAGCTTGCGATTTGTGCACTGCTGCTTGCTTCCCGTGACGTTCTCGGTGGTATCGAATGGGCACGCACCATTGAGGATAAGGAAAACATTGCAAAAGAGGTTGAAGCCGGCAAGGGCGCTTTCGCGGGCAACGAGCTCAGCGGCAAGACCATCGGCGTGATTGGTCTCGGTGCCATCGGCGGTATGGTTGCCAATGCGGCAAAGAGCCTCGGCATGAAGGTCGTCGGCTATGACCCCTTCCTGTCAGTTATGGGCGCACTCCACCTTTCCAGAGACGTTAAGCTCGTTGACAGCTACGACGAGATCTTCAAGTCCTGCGACTTTATTTCGCTCCACGTTCCCGCAACCAAGGATACCAAGGGCTTTATCAATGACAAGGCGTTTGCACAGATGAAGGACGGTGTCAAGATCATCAACCTTGCACGTGCAGAGCTTGTCAACCCCGAGGATATGAAGGCTGCGATCGATAACGGCAAGGTTGCAAAGTACGTGGTCGACTTCCCGTCTACCGAGCTTATCGGCTATAAGAATATCATTTCCATCCCGCATCTTGGCGCATCCACTGCGGAGAGCGAGGACAACTGTGCAGTGATGGCGGCGCACGAGCTTGTCGACTTCCTGGAAAACGGCAACATCGTTAACTCCGTCAACTTCCCGACCGTAACGGTTCCCAAGTCCGGCGGTACCCGCATCTGCATCACGCACAAAAACGTGCCGAATATGCTCGCTAAGATTACGGCAGTCCTTGGTGAAGAGCACATCAATATTGAGAACATGGGCAATGGCTCCAAGGGTGACTATGCATACACCGTCGTAGACACCGGCAGCGTGATCCCTGCAGAGACCACCGACAAATTCAACGCGATCGACGACATCATTCGCGTAAGAGTCATCCACTAAAGCAAAACCGACCGAAAGGTCGGTTTTTTCTTTAGCCCACGCTCTTGACGAAACGGGCATAATATGATAAAATAATATGCTAAGTAAATTGGCGTACTATGGCTATTCTGTTTTGAAGGAGGGATAAAGATGGTTGAGATCACCGAGGTGTTCGCGCACAGCCGTGCCGAAAAAGCGGGTATACAGGCGGGAGACATCCTCCTTTCGATCAACGGGAATGCCATTACAGACGTGATCGATTACCGCTTTTATCTTGCCGATACGAACGTCACGTTGACCTTGCGTCGTGACGGCAGTGACTTCCGTACGGAGGTCGTCAAGGGCGAGTATGACGACATTGGTCTGGAGTTTGCAACGCCCTTGATGGACAAAAAGCACCGTTGTGAAAACAAGTGCATCTTTTGCTTTATCGACCAACTCCCAAAGGGATTGCGCGAAACGCTCTACTTTAAGGATGATGACTCCCGCCTCTCTTTCCTGCACGGTAATTACATCACGATGACTAACCTTTCGGAAAGCGACGTGGATCGCATCATCAATATGCATATTACGCCGATCAACGTTTCCGTGCATACCACAAATCCCGAGTTGCGTGTTGCCATGATGAAGAACAAGCATGCAGGCGAGGTGCTTTCTTACCTGGAAAAGTTCAAGGCGGGCGGCACGCATATGCGCGGGCAGATCGTGCTTTGCAAAAACGTCAACGACGGAGCGGAACTGGACCGTACCATGCGCGATCTCGCCGGTCTTTATCCGAATATGGACTCGGTTTCGGTCGTGCCTGCGGGGCTTACCAAATTCCGCGACGGACTGTATCCGCTTGAAGCGTTTACCCCTGAGGAGTGCCGCGCGGTGATCGCACAGGTTACTGCATTTGGAGATGAATGCCTTGCAAAACTCGGCACGCGCCTTATTTATCCTGCGGACGAGCTCTACATCAAAGGGGGGCTCCCACTGCCTAAGGCGGAGTTCTATGAGGATTTTACCCAGATCGAAAACGGCGTGGGGATGATTGCCTCTATGGAGGAGGAGTTTGGCATCGAGCTGTCTTTCTTACCCGACTACGTCGCCGCTATGGACGGAAAATCGCGCACCGTTTCCATTGCTACAGGTGCCGCGGCATACGATTTCATCCGTTCGCTTTGCGACAAGCTGATGGCGCTTTGCGATATCAAGATCCACGTGTATAAGATCATCAATCACTTTTTCGGTGAACAGATCACGGTTTCGGGATTGCTCACGGGCAAAGATCTTTCCGAACAGCTCGCAGATAAGGAGCTTGGTGAAACGCTGATCCTGCCTGCCAATACACTGCGCGCGGAGGGGGATCTCTTCCTTTGTGGAATGCACTGCGAAGAGCTTGCCGAAAAATTGCACGTCCCCGTCACCTTTTCCACAGATGACGGCGCCGATTTTGTCTCCCGGATCTTTGGAGTTTCAGTATAGGAGGCTGTTATGAAAAAACGGATATGGTTTCTCCTTGTTCTCGTGCTTGCTTTGACGGCATGCAGACGCGAGGACCCACCTGTGACGACCGAGCCGCCCGAAACGGTACTGCCGCCCATCACGGCGCAGACGACTGTGGTGGAGCCTGAAACGGCTGAGCCGATCGTGACTGAAAAGGTACCCGACTATGGCAAGGACGTAGACGTGAAATATGAGGTGCTGACCCTTGACGACGAGGAGCTCAATGCGATCCTCGAGACACGTTCTGCGGAGATCCTTTCACGGTACATCCCCAATATCTCGTCCATTTCCGAGCTTGGCGGCACTGCGGAATACGATGTCAAGCTTACAAGCGTCTACAAGAGCAAAACGCTTCTTTCTGCCGTATTTTCGGGCAGTTATGCCATATACTATGAAAATAGCGAGGAGGGCGGAGACGTTCTCTACACCGTGAATGTTGATCCCGTCAGCGGAAAAATCCTCGAAACCCCCGACGTTGTAGATTACGCAAAGATGGTTGAGGCGTTTGAAAGCGGCCGTTTTGATGTAAAGCCGGATCTTTCGCAGTACGATTCCGCATACGGTCTGTATCCGTACGTTGCGATCGAGACAGTGGAGGGGAAAACGCGCCTTAGCGTGTACGTTACCCACAGCGGTATGTATGAAGAGGTGCTCGGCTACTATATTTCCCCCGAGTCCGCTTCTGACTTTTTGAAAATAAAGATAGAGGAATAAAAAATGGCAAAACCGATCATTGCAATTGTGGGCAGACCGAACGTCGGTAAAAGCACACTGTTTAATAAGCTCATCGGCGAGCGCCGCGCGATCGTCGAGGACACGCCCGGCGTCACTCGCGACCGTATTTACGGGGAAGGTGAATGGTGCGGCAAGGAATTCGTTGTGATCGATACGGGCGGTATTGAGCCCAAGACTGACGATATCATTTTAAAGCAGATGCGTACGCAGGCGCAGATCGCCATCGACACTGCGGATGCGATCATCTTTATGTGCGACGTCCGTGCAGGTCTTGTCGCCGACGACCGCGACATTGCTGTCATGCTCAAAAAGAGCGGAAAGCCCGTTGTCGTTGCGGTCAATAAAGTAGATCGCGTGGGTGCAACGCCGTTTGAGTTTTACGAGTTCTACGAGCTCGGCTTTGATAAGGACCCGATCGCCCTGTCCTCTCTGCACGGAAGCGGCTCGGGAGATCTGCTCGACGCTGTATTTGCCGAACTGCCCGACAACTTTGACTACGCCGAAGAAGACGATACTATTAAGGTTGCCGTAATTGGCAAGCCGAATGCCGGCAAATCCTCCATCATTAACAAGATCCTCGGCGAGGAGCGTCTCATCGTTTCCAATATCGCTGGTACCACGCGCGATGCCATTGACACCAAGGTCGAGTGCGAGTGGGGCAAGTATACCTTCATTGATACGGCGGGCATCCGCCGCAAGGCGAAGGTGGAGGAGGTCATCGAGAAGTACAGCGTGCTCCGCGCCCATATGGCAGTAGAGCGTGCCGACGTATGCCTCATGATGATCGATGCCACCGAGGGCATCACCGAGCAGGACGAGCATATCGCAGGCATCGCACATGAGGCGGGCAAGGCGTGCATCGTCGTGGTTAACAAGTGGGACCTTGTCGAAAAGGATAACAACAGTGTTAACGAGTTTACCAAGAAGATCTACAATTCGCTTTCCTATATGACCTACGCGCCGATCATTTTTGTCAGCGCCCTCACAGGACAGCGCATTCCCAAACTCTTTGAACACATCAACTACGTCAACGAGCAGGCAAAGCTTCGTATCTCCACGGGTATGCTCAACGATATGCTCAACGATGCGACCGCCCGTGTACAGCCGCCCTCCGACCGCGGCAAGCGCCTGAAGATCTATTACATGACGCAGGTCAGCGTTGCACCTCCGACCTTTGTTATCTTCGCCAACAGCATTGAACTCTTTCACTTCTCCTACCAGAGATATCTGGAAAACTGTATCCGCGAGACCTTTGGCTTCCGCGGTACGCCGATCCGCATCGTGATCCGCGAGCGGGGCGATAAATAAAAGAAAGCAGGCAAAATATGTTTGTCGATCACGTAAAAATCTATGTAAAAGCCGGCAACGGCGGCAATGGGAAGGTCTCTTTCCGTCGTGAAAAATACGTTGCCGCGGGCGGACCCGACGGCGGCGACGGCGGTCGTGGAGGCAATATCGTACTGCAGATCCACGAGGGAACCAACACGTTGCTTGCCTTCCGCTATAAGCGCAAGTTTGTTGCTTTTGACGGCGGCGACGGCGAGGCGGCAAAGCGCCACGGCAAAAACGGTGAGGATCTTGTCATAACCGTTCCTCCCGGAACGCTCGTAAAAGACCCCGCAAGCGGCAAGATCATCAAGGATATGTCGAATTGCGAGCCCTACGTCCTTTGCAAGGGTGGACGCGGTGGCTGGGGCAACCGCCATTTTGCTACCCCCACGCGCCAGATCCCACGTTTTGCGAAAAGCGGAACCAAGGGCGAGGAGCGCGAGGTCATTCTGGAACTGAAAATGCTGGCAGACGTCGGTCTTGTCGGTTTCCCGAACGTAGGTAAGTCCTCGTTGATCTCCCGGATCAGCGCCGCAAGGCCGAAGATCGCCAATTATCATTTCACCACGTTGTCTCCAAGCCTCGGTGTGGTTCGCTCGGGCGAGGGAAAGGGCTTTGTCGTTGCGGATATCCCCGGTCTTATTGAAGGTGCCTCGGAGGGACTCGGTCTCGGACACGAATTTCTGCGCCATGTAGATCGTTGCCGACTGTTACTTCACGTGGTGGATGTTTCGGGACTGGAAGGTCGTGACCCCATCACCGATATTGAGACCATCAACGCAGAGCTTGCGCGCTACAGTGCTGATCTTGCAAGCCGTCCGCAGATCATCGTCGCCAACAAGAGCGATATGATCGCGTCGGGTACGACCGATATTGAGGCGTTTGAAAAATATGTCCGTGACAGCGGTAGAAAACTGCTCTACGTCAGCGCGCTGAACGGTGAAAACCTTGAAGAGCTTGTTCGCGTAACTGCTGAAATGCTGGAAACGTTGCCTCCGCTCACCGTATACGAGGCGGAGTATACTGAGGAGGATGCCATGATCCCTGCGGGTGAGCGGCAGACGGTCATCCGCCGCGAAAACGACACCTATTACGTCGAGGGCGAATGGTTGTACAACCTCATGGGTCAGGTCAACACTGAGGATTATGAGTCTCTCTCCTTCTTCTCCCGCGTATTGCAGAAGGCAGGTGTCATCGAGCTTCTGGAAGAGAAGGGTTGTAAAGACGGCGACACCGTCAATATCTACGATTTCGAATTTGATTTCGTAAAATAACTGCATAAAAACAAACGAAAACGCAAAGAATAGGACATTCTTATTTTGGAGGTCCTGCTCTTTGCGTTTTTTAAAGATCTTTTCGGTTTTGACGGTACTCACCGTTCTTTTGTATCTTATCAGCTTCGCGGCGGACGGAAGCGTCTATAAGGACGTCGTGCGCCTGCACATCGTTGCCAATTCCGACAGCGAGACAGACCAGACATGCAAGATTGAAGTGCGCGATCTTGTGCTTGCGAATTACGGCGAGGCGCTTTCCGCCTATATCACCAAAGCGGAGGCGGTTGCCGCCGCTCGGGGGATGCTCACGGCAATCGAAACTACCGTAAACGACTATCTTTCCGCGCACGCGGATTATACCGCTACGGTCACGGTCGCAGAGCAATACTTTCCCACTAAAGCCTATGGAGAATACACATTACCACGCGGCAATTACACTGCGCTTTGCATCCGTCTCGGCAAAGCAGAGGGGAAGAACTTTTTCTGTGTGCTCTATCCGCCGCTTTGCCTCGGTGCCGCCGCAGAGGATGGGGAAACGCTCTTCGTCAGCCACGGACTCACTACGGACGAGTACGAGCTCCTTCGCGGCGAAAAGCCTGTTTACAAGCTAAAATTCCGTCTTCTTGAGCTGTTTCGGGGGAAAGCGGAATAAAACTATTGAAAACCCTCCCATTTTGCGATATAATACAGTAGAAATATCGCTCTCGGAGGTTATCATGGAAAAATCCAAGGTTTATTATACATCGATGCGTGCCAAGGTTGGCGACAGCTTGCTCGATAAGCTGAAAAGGCTTATGAAAAAGGCAGGCTTTGAGAGCATCGACTTTGATGGCAAGTTTGCCGCTGTCAAGATCCACTTCGGCGAACCCGGTAATCTTGCTTACCTGCGTCCGAACTACGCCAAGGTCGTTTGCGACTACGTAAAAGAACTTGGCGGCAAGCCGTTTGTTACCGACTGTAATACTCTGTACGTCGGTGGCAGAAAGAACGCACTGGATCATCTTGACAGTGCCTACGTCAACGGATACAACCCGTTCCAGACGGGCGTACACGCCATCATCGCCGACGGCCTTAAGGGTACGGATGAGGTGCTTGTACCCGTTAGCGGCGGTACCTACGTCAAGGAGGCAAAGATCGGCAGAGCACTCATGGATGCAGACGTCATCATCTCCATGAGCCATTTCAAAGGACATGAATGTGCCGGCTTTGGCGGTGCACTCAAAAACATCGGTATGGGCGGCGGAAGCCGCGCGGGTAAAATGGAGATGCACAGCGCGGGAAAACCGTTTATCACCCCCGAACTCTGCATCGGTTGTGGTGCTTGTACCAAGGTATGCGCCCACGAGGGTGTGACTGTGACCGATAAAAAGGCGTACATCAACCACGATAAATGCGCGGGGTGCGGACGTTGTATCGGCGTTTGCCCCAAGGATGCTATCGAAGCGTCTATGGATGAAAAGGGCGAGATCCTCAATGCCAAGATCGCCGAGTATACCAAGGCAATCGTGGAGGGCAGACCGCAGTTCCACATCAGCCTTGTTATTGACGTTTCTCCCAATTGCGATTGCCACGGCGAAAATGACGTGCCGATCGTGCCTGATATCGGTATGTTTGCGTCCTTTGATCCGGTCGCACTCGATACCGCTTGCGCCGAGGCCGTGCTTGCCGCTCCCGTCATGGCTGGTTCTGTTCTTGACGAGGTCGAGCATATCCATGGAGACCACTTTACCGACGTTGCCCCCTCCACTGCATGGAAAACACAACTTACCCATGCTGAAAAGATCGGCATCGGCACCATGAGCTATGAGCTTATCGAAGTTAAATGATTACGAGCTGCGGCGCACCAAGCGCCGCACGCTTTCTATTGAGGTGAATCGAGAGGCCAAGGTCATTGTCCACGCGCCAAACCGCATGCCGCTTATGGAAATTGAGGCATTTGTGCGTTCCCGTACCGAATGGATCGAAAAAACACAAGCACGTGTCCGGGGAAGGATGCGCCTCGAGCCTTCGGAAGCCGAGGTTTTCGCGCTGAAAGAAAAGGCACGCACCGTTCTCACCGATCTGACCGCACGCTATGCCGAGAGAATGGGTGTTACCTTTACCCGCGTCGGAATCACAAGTGCAAAGACTCGCTTCGGCTCCTGCAGCAAAAAGGGAAGTATTAACTATTCATGGCGGCTGATGCTTTACCCGTCTGCCGCATGGGACTACGTCGTTGTGCACGAGCTTTGCCATTTAAAACACTTCGACCACTCCCATGCATTCTGGCAAGCCGTCGCCGAAACGCTCCCCGACTACAAAGAAAGAGAAAAACTGCTGAAGTAAAAAAAGGACTTCTTTTCGGAAGTCCTTTTTTGCTTAACTGATGACAAATTCAAAGTTGTCCATGACCTTAAATTCAATCGGTGTGGCAGGGAGAATCGTAAAGTAAAAATCTCTGTGTCCGTTTCCTGCGCCCGATCTTACTTCGGTAATCGTCGCTTTCTCCCCGTTGATTAAGATGCTTGCGTGCTCGTTTGCCTTGTCGAGCACATCAAAGACCTCGCCCTCATAGGTCAGCGTTACGATCGAGTTCAGCAGTACGAGCAGATCCTCTGTGTAGGGGAGCGAGTCCTGAAAGATCTGAAAACTGAGCACGTATTCATCGCTCTCGGTATTCTCCAATCGCAGATTGTCAATATAGTTCATATTCTGGCCGCTGCTGACCGAATAGGAATCGTACTTTTGAAACGTAAATGAAAGCGTACCGATATTCTGCGGCTTTTCGGGCAGATTTGTCCATTTGAAGAACTGCCATGCAATGCGACCGTTCGGTTGCAGTTCCATGTCGTCCACAGGAGTGAGTGTGTCGTAAGAAATGCGCGTCAATTCCAGCGCGTCGTTTAAGGTAGCGGATTTCAGTCTACCCAACCGCATCGTGTCGCGTGTTTGCTCATAGGAAAATTGTACGCTGTCGTTGTATAGCGACGGCGGGTCATTCACGTAGGTCAGTGTCAGAAACTTTCCTTCTACGGTGTAAAGAAAGTTTCGGTCTTTGACCGTCGGTGCCGATTCCACACCCGTGCCGTCCTCACGGAAGACGAAGGTCACCTTGGGATCTTCCGGCGTATCCTCGGGCGCAAGCCCTAAAATACTCATCGGTGCCTGCCAGGTGCCGATAATGGTTTCCTCCTCGACGCCAACAGCATCCATCGTAGCATCAAAGACCGTACATCCTGCAATCGCCCCACGGTTGACTTCGATCAGCATCATGTAGTTGAGGATGGCCTCCAGCTGCCCTTGCTTTTCGGTCACAAGGTGAAAGGCGGCACCTTCTTTTCCAAAATGCGAGCTTGCCAGCCTGTATTCGTTGTCACATTGCGGCGCGTAAACGTAAACGGCAAACAGGACGTTTTCCGTGAAAAAAGCGTCGTCATATTTTTGGACAGCATCGGTAAAGGAAGGGGCATCCGAAAGCGGACTTTTATAGGAAAAGTCGATCTCTTCACCGCAAAGCGCTACAAAGGAGTCAAGCTCGGTCACGTTTTCAAACTTGTGGATCGGCAGATGCTTTACGCTGCTGATATACATTTTGTCACGGTTGAGAGCGCCCATATACAGGCGTGTACCTTCATGCATATTCACCTGCGCAAGTGTCGAGGTGACCGTAATATTCGGTATGTCTACACCGCCGATACCTTTGTTGGGCAGTACGCTGAAGATCTCGCGGAGCGCGGCAGGGTCCTTCACGCCGTAGACAAACGAGGGCTTTATACTGTCGCGTATCCAGAATCTGTCGAGCGCGGCGTTGAAGCAAATGACGTGAAAGTTTTTCCGGTTTTCGTTGATGTGGATGCTGTAGGTGCCGCGGAGTTCTTCCTTTCGTTCGAGCGAGATCGGATCGTGGGTGATCTCGATGGTGCTGAGCTTTTGAATTGTGTCTTGTATTTCATCTTCCGAAAGCCAAAGATAGTACTCGTACTGATAGGAAAGCGCTAGTGTTTCCACGTTTTCGAAAAGATCGCCAAAGCGGCTGTCTTCCTCAAAGGTGGCAAACGTATCCTTCTTTGGATTGGTCAAAAATCCGACTGCGATCCCCACTGTGGTGATCAAAGCAACAACGACGATCCAAAATGCCGGCTTTTTGTAGTGCAAAACGCTCTTGATACGCTGTTTTACCCCCACTTCGCCAAAAGCAAGCGGGCACGCCGAGATCATTCTGCGCGGAATGCTACAGTTGAGCAGAGCGGTGGAATATGCTTTTTTATCCGCGAGCTCCATGTCGCGGATGACGCGCTCGTCGCAAGCAAGCTCAATGTCGCGGCAGAGCAGAATATACGCAAGCCATAGGACGGGATTGAACCAGTATACGGTGAGTAGCAGAAAGCCGAGCGGCTTCCAAAGGTGGTCGCCGCGGCGAAGATGCGCCTTTTCATGCGCGATCACGTATTCCTTGTCGCCGTCTTCCATTGCAGACGGCAGATAGATGCGCGGGCAGAAGATACCGAGGATAAACGGTGATGCAATGCCGTCGCAGACGTAAATGTTGTCACGTAGCGGTACAGATTCGCGCACCTGCATGCGCAGACGCAGATAACTGATGAGCGTATAGAGCACCATTGCAATCATGCCTACGAACCACACAACCTCCGCAAAGGCGAGAAAAACCTGAATCGGGTTAATACTGGTCAATTCGTTTTTTGGTGCAAAGGAGTCTGTGATGAGCGGATTCACGACCGAGTTGATCGCCGCAACGCCGCTGTCAATGGTTGGCTCTTTCGCAAATACGATTTTTTGCGGTACGGTTTCTGCACTTGGAACAAGGCTAAAGATGCTTTCGATGGAAAAAGGCAGGAGAAGGCGTATGCCGACCAATGCCCACAGCGCGACCGTAATTGCCTTTGGCGCTTTTTTGAGCAAAAGACGAAGTATAATGACCGCCAGTACGAGCCAGCTTGCCGTGATACTCATATTGAAAAGATGAATAAAAAAGCGAGTCATACTAATCCTCCTTGTATGCGTCGATCATATCCCGCAGTGTCTTGACTTCCTCCTCGGAAAGCGCCTTGCGTTTTGTAAACGCTGCCAGAAACGCAGGCAGGGAACCGCCAAAGGTCTCATCCACAAAACGCTCGCTCTGCCTTGCGTAAAATTCGTCTCTGGAAAGCAGGGAAGTTACCGTTCCGCGGTCGTTTTGAAAGATTCCTTTTTCGCAAAGCCGTTTCAACACCGTGTAAGTCGTGGTCTTTTTCCATTGCAATTCTTTTTCGCAGATTTGCACAATTACAGTTGTTGCAATCGGTTCATGCTCCCATATGATATCGGCAAAGCGTGATTCTGCTACGCCCATATGCAGTTCACTCATTTGTATACCTCCATTCTACAATATGTAGACCTCTGTATTTATTCTACACGATGTAGACCGATTTGTCAAGAGAAAAGACACCGTATTTTTACGGTGTCTTGATTCTTTGATATGCAATTCTCGGCGTACCGTCGTGCAACATGTATATGATGCCGCATTTTGTAAAGCCGTTGCGCGCAATGGCTTTTTGCATTGGCAGATTGTCGTGGTGCGTATCCACGCGCAGGTTTTCGGTAATACCGGCGCAAAAATTTACGCACAGGTCAAACAGACCGCGGTATTTTCCGTCGGTTGCTACACGGTGGATCGTACCGTAGGGCAGATCGCTCAACCACGCCCCATCGATCCTCGCATACGTCGGTTCGGTCCGCTGCATGAACATGAACACGCCGTGGATCTCCTCACCGTCGGTGATTACGTAACTCTCCCCGCGTTCGATGTCCTCTTCGATGAGGGCACGCACGGGATAGCCGTCGCCCCACTGCGTGGGGTTGCCGCTGGCACGCATAAAATCGCGTGCGATGTCGTAGATCTCCATAACGCGGTCGAGATCCTTGACCGTTGTCTTTCTGATTTCCATGTTACTGCATTGCAAACAGCGTGGCGGTATCGATATCCGTCAGCTCGTTGCGATAATCCTTTAATTCCATTTTGTAGATCACGGTGTCACCGACCGATTTCTTCGCCGAAAGGATACGCGCACTCTCAAAGGCAAAGACGTATTCCTCGGCAATGCCGCTTCCGTTCACAAAACTGAAGGTGAACAGATTTTCTCCCGTACCGCGGGAAGGGGTGAAGGAGAGCGAATAGTCGCGTACACCGCCACCGTATTCTACGGGCTCACCCGTTGCCGCGCGGCGAATGATCTCCACAAGGGATTTTGTGGTCATGATGCCGCAACGTTCCTCAAAGGAAACGCCGTTTGGCACCTGCTCTGACTTTTCGGGTAGAGAAACGGAAGCATTTTGCGCGTTGTCGGTAATGCGGACCTTGCCGTTTTTACAAAGGGCTGTCTCATAGATCACGTTATCCTTGACAGTCTGTACCCACCAGTCGCTCCCTTTTTTTATCGTGTGATACACGGTCGTATCCGCATAGGTGGCATTTTGCAGTGTGATCGTGTAACTGCGGTAGAACTCCGTTGGAAAATGCATTTCGGAGAGCGCGAGCGTATATTCCTCGCGCGGTACCGCCTCTTGCAAGGGGGCTTCCGTTCCTTCTGGGGCAATATTGGCTGCCGCACCGGAGGGGAGGGGAACTGAGGTCTCCTCGGCAAAAAGATCAGTGATATATTGCGGCACACGGAGTGCGCCGATGGCGTACAGACCCCATAGTGCGAACACCGAGGCAATCAGGAGAGCCGTGATCAGGAGTGCGATGCCCCTGGCACTGTAAAATGAAGATTTAGTTTTCGTCGCTTTCTTGTTCGTCACAGATATGCTCCTCGTTTGTTGCATTTTCTGTCATGGTGATGCCGATATCTTCAAAGGTCTCTTCCGGCGGCGCGACACCATCGTCCTCGTTATAGATCGCAGAGTGCATACGGAGATGCGGCTTTTTCAGAATGATAAAGAGCAGGAAGAAGATGAGCAGTGCCACGATCAGCACCAGCACACCGCCTGTCCAGGCGTTGTTGGTCAGCATGACCGAGGAAATGCCGAGCAGTGCACAGATCGCGTACAGCAGACGCACGCTCTGCTTTTGTCCAAAGCCCATATCGATCAACCTGTGATGCAGGTGACCGCGGTCGGGCGCGAACGGGCTCTTGCCATGCAACAGGCGACGGATGACTGCAAAAGCGGTATCCGCAAGCGGCAGACCGAAGATCGAAAGCGGGATAAAGAATGCCAGAATCATGTCGGTTTTAAATACGCCAACGACCGAGAGGATCGACAGCGTGTAGCCGAGAAAGAGCGCACCCGTGTCGCCCATGAAGATCTTGGCGGGGTTGACGTTAAACGGCAAAAAGCCGACGCAGGCACCGACAAGGATCGCCGTAATGGTACAGTGTGCGACACTGCCGCCCGAAAGCAGCATGACGAGAAACAGGGATGCTGAGCTGATGGCGGATACGCCGCAGGCAAGGCCGTCCAGACCGTCGATAAAGTTAACGGCGTTGGTAAGCCCCACGATCCAGACGACTGTGATCGGTACCGACCAGATGCCGAACGGAATATAGGTGCCACCGAAGTTGATAAAGTCGATGGAAACACCTTGCGAAACGGCGAATAGAGCTACGATGATCTGTACTGCGAGTTTTAGAAATGCGTTCAAACGGTATACGTCGTCGAGGATGCCGAGCACGACGAGCGTGCCGCCGCCGACGAGTATGGTGATCAGGTCGCTTGAAGGCTTGTAAAAGCTGACGGTTGCCACGAGAAAGGCGAGAAAGATCGCAAGACCGCCGATACGCGGGATCGGCTTGTGGTGCATACGTCTGCCGTCGGTCGGCACGTCGATGGCGCGGATCTTGATGGCAAGCACGCGCACGATCGGCGTAAAGGCAAAGGCGAGCAGTGTTGCACAAAGCACGGCACAGAAACTGTAGATGATTTCGGTGTTCATACGTTCTCCTTGAAAATGACCGATTACAGGGAAGTGTAGCCGATCTTGCGTTTTACCTTGGAAAGCGTCTTGCGAGCATAGTACGCCGCCTCGGCCGCACCGTTCTTCATGACCTCTTCGAGGTAGGCTTTGTCTGCCATCAGACGTGTGAACTCCTCACGCACGGATGCAAGACCGTCTGCGCACGCTTCGCCGACCGCGATCTTGAAATCGCCGTAGCCGCGACCGTCAAATTCGCGCTCGATCTCCTCAAAGGTCTTACCGGTGAAGCAGGAGTAGATAGTCATCAGATTGTTGATGCCGTCCTTACCCTCTGCAAATCTTACGCAGGTGTCCGAGTCGGTCACTGCGCGCTTGAACTTGCGGAGGATATCGTCCTTGGAGTCGAGAATGTAGACGACCGCGTTTGCATTCTCGTCCGATTTGGACATTTTTTTGGTCGGTTCGGCAAGCGACATGATCTTGGCACCGTTCTTCGCCATGTAGCCTTCGGGCACGACGAGCGTGTCGCCGTAAATGCCGTTGAAACGCGTTGCAATGTCGCGAGCCAGTTCAAGATGCTGCTTCTGGTCAACGCCCACGGGTACAAGGTCGGTCTGATAGAGCAGAATATCCGCCGCCATCAGCGTGGGATAGGTAAAGAGACCTGCGTTTACGTTGTCCGCATGCTTTGCGCTCTTATCCTTGAACTGCGTCATGCGGGAAAGCTCGCCAAACATGGTGTAGCAGTTGAGAATCCAGCCGAGCTCTGCGTGCGCGGGTACGTGCGACTGTACGTAAAGCGTATTTTTCTTCGGATCGAGACCGCAGGCAATGTATAGTGCCAGCGTCTCATAGGTACGGCGGCGCAGTTCTGCGGGGACCTGACGCACAGTGATCGCGTGCATGTCTACTACACAGTAAAAGCACTTGTACAGCTCGGAAAATTCCGAGAAATTGCGGATCGCGCCGAGGTAGTTTCCAATGGTGAGGTTTCCCGAAGGCTGTACGCCCGAGAACACCACTTTCTTATCATCAATCATGGGAAATTCCTTTCTCTGTGAGAAATTCTTTTGCATAGTCGCCGAGGATCTTCACGCCGCGGACGATATCCTCGTCCGACGGGGTGGAGTAGTTCAGACGGAATGCGGAGGATCTGCCGTTTTCATTGGCAAGGAAGGTTGCGCCGGGTACAACGGCAAGCTTGTGTGCAACGAGCCCTTTGGCAAATTCCGCGCTGTCCAGCCCGCACGGCAGAGTGCAAAGGATAAACAGACCGCCCTCAGGGCGCGTAAAGGTCACGCACTTCGGCAGTTCTTTTTCAAGACATTCCAGCATCAAGGTGCACTTTTTCTTGTAGAGCGCACGGATGCCGGCGATATGTGCGTCTAAGTCGTACTCGGTCATATACTTATGGCAGAGCATCTGGAAAAAAATATTGGTATGTACGTCCTCGCCCTGCTTGGCAACGACCATCTTGGAGGTGACCTCTTTTGGGGCTACTACGTAGCCGAGGCGCATGCCTGCCGACAGGATCTTGGAGAAGGAGGAGCAGTAGATAACGATGCCATCTTCGTCCATAGATTTGATGGTGGGCACGTCCTCACCAGAAAAGCGAAGCTCGCCGTAGGGGTTGTCCTCTAAGATCATTACGCCGTACTGTTTGCACAGTTCGTACACGCGCTTTCTACGTGCAAGCGGCGTGGTGATACCCGACGGATTCTGGAAGGTCGGGATGATGTAGAGCATTTTTACGTTCGGCACGGTGCGCAGACGCTCTTCGAGCGCATCGGGCAGGATGCCCTCGCCGTCACAGGCGACGCCGACGGGCTTTGCACCGTTGGAACGGAAGGAGTTCAGTGAGCCGATAAAGGTCGGATCCTCGCAGAGAACTACGTCTCCCGGATCGCAAAAGACTTTGCAGGCAAGCTCAATACCTTGCTGACCGCCCGACACAATGACAGTGTCGTCAAAGTCGCGGCCGATATTGAAATTTTCTTTGACACGGCTTTGTATGGCTTTACGCAGGGGCGGGTAGCCCTCGGTGATGCTGTACTGGAGCGCCGCGGTCGATTCGTTTGCAAAAATGTCTGCGGCGAGTTTTGCAAGCGCGTCCACGGGGAAGGATTCGGGCGCGGGATTGCCCGCGGCAAAAGAGATGATGGACGGATCGGTGAGACTCTTGAAGATCTCACGGATCGCTGACGGTTTCAGGTTTGCCAGCTTGTCCGAAAACTTGTACGTCATGTTATGCTTCTACGGGAATCTTGAAGATCAGCTTCTTGGATGCGGTCGCGTGCAGCTTTGCGGACGGGCGGTGTGCATCGCGGGGCTCGAGAAATGCAAAATGACCGACCTTGAGCGGGATAAGGGTCATGTCCGCGTCCGCTTTCGGCACGGGATAACTGATATCCTTTTCCGCATTGTATTCGGCGTCCTCCATCTCGTCGATGTGGAGGTACCCCATCGTCTCGTCACCCTCAATGAGATACTGCAGGTCGATGTACTTCTTGTGGGTCTCCCATTTTGCCATTTCGGGCTCCTTGGGGGTGAAGGCGTTTACAACCACGCGAACGCCCTCGGCAATGTCATATTTGCCGACCTCGAGAGCATGGATGTCGGTTTTTGCGAGATAGTCACAAACAACAGCAAGCTTTGCGTTGTAGGGAATGTAAAGTTTCAGGTTTTCGATTCTGTCAACGATCATGATGCTTCCTCCTGCGGCTTTTCCGCATACAAAATTCTATACAAAAATTATTATACTATTCTTTTTAGCAAAAAGCAACCTAATAAAAGAAAAAACAGCATCGCAAATCTTGCGATGCCGTTTGCTTTTTACTGTGGAGGTTGCATACCGCCGCGATTGCCGCGATCACCGTGCATAGTTGCCATGTCGCGTATACTTTCGATCCAAGTGCGGATATCGCTTGGTATCTCGGCGGAGGCGAGCCATTCATCAAGTCCCTCCGGAACATTGCCGAAAGGATCTCTGCCGCCCATCGGAGGCCTACCGCCGGGACCGCCGAATGCGCCACCGTTTACATAGCGGATCTCCCGACCGTTTGCCGTAAGCGTATACGGCTGATTCGTATCCATATCGGGGACGCTGAGTACCAGCGCGGTGCAGGACTTGATCGTGTTGAATTCGACGAGCGCATGCGCTTCGTCATAAAGCTTTACGGTGCTGTTTGCGGCAATCTTGTCCTGTAGAGCAATCTGTAGGAAGGCTTGCTTGGACGCTGCTGAGATCGTGCCGTTATTGTTGCCGCACGCCATCACGATACCGCCGTTTATGAGGATGTCGCGGTCGGCATCCATGCCGCCGTCTGCTCCTTTGTCGCAGGAGGAGGTCAGTACACTGCCGCCGTTGATTACGATAAATCCGTTGGAGTCAATACCGTCGCCCTCTGTGCCGAGGCCCGCGTTGATCGTCAACGCGCCGCCGTTAACGGTCAACACCGAGATATTGTCTTCGTTTGTGTTGATACCGTCATCCTGTGAGGAAACGGTGATATTGCCGCCGTTGACCGTCAGGTGCATCTCGCTGTTCAGCCCCTCGTTGGTTGCAGTGATGTGCAACGCACCCGTGCCGTTTGATTCAGCATCAAGGTTCATGCTTCTCCTGGAATAGAACGCGCCGTCGTACTTGTGGAGCTTGTCGGTCGTGCCCGGCACGTAAATACGTGCAACGTAGGCACCGTTTACAGCGTTTACACTGTCATCCGCAAGGATCACGTTGGCACCTGCCGCGCCCGTATCCACGGTCGCGGTGGCAGAATTCTCGTCTTTGTTGCTGCATTCGTATACGTTGTAAAAGAAGATCGCAGGGGCGACGGTGCAGGTGATGTCGAGGTTGTCGAGCACCAGTGTGACTACGGCATCGGGATCGTTTTTCGCGCCTTCGCCGAGATCAATGAAGATCTGACCTGCGGAGAGCTTGCCGCTGATACGGTAGACACCCGCCTCAGTGATGTGCACCACGGTATGCGCGCGCGCTTCCTCCTCGGAATGCGCGTCGGCTTCGGTGCCATCGCCGTAGGAGGCATCCTTTCCGCTTTCATAATAAATAATATCGTTTGCTGCGTACACTGCTGCCTCGGAGTCGCCGCAGATGATCTCGCCGTTCACGGTGATCTCGGTGTCCGAAAGGGCGATATGTGTTTCGTCTTCGGTAACGATTACCGTGTTTTCCGGAGCGTGAATGACAAGATCCTCTCCGATCGTCATTGCCGGGATCTCGTCGCCACAGCCGGAAAGTGCCGTAACGACAAGTGCCAGTATCGGGAAAAGCGCTTTTTTGAACATAAGCTTTCTCCTTGGGATGGGATGCTTATAGCATACACGATGTGTTTGTTTGCCGCATGGCGGCAGTTTGAAGAATTTGTGAAAACTTATATCGTCTCCATCAGTCCCTCAATGAGGAACTTCAGTCCCATGGCAACCAGTACGATACCACCTGTGAGTTCTGCCTTGGACTTATAGCGCGCACCGAAAACGTTGCCGATCTTGACACCAACAGCAGAAGTGGCAAAGGTGATTGCGCCGACGAGAATGATGGTCAGCGGAACGTTCAGATCGCCTGCACCGATAAAACCGATCCCTGCGACAAGTGCGTCAATGCTGGTCGCGATGGCGAGCGGGAACATTGCCTTGAACGAAAAGTCGTCTTTGTGCTCCTCGCAGTCTGCGCACCTGTCCAGTGACTCGCGGATCATATTGCCACCGATGATGGCAAGCAGAATGAAAGCGACCCAATGGTCTACGCTACTGATATAGCTTTCGAAGCGCGTACCGAGAAAATAGCCGATCGTGGGCATCAGCGCCTGAAAAATACCAAAGTACAGTCCCGTGACGATCATGTGTTTCCAGTACAGTTTCTTGACCGCCAGCCCCTTACACATGGAAACGGCAAAGGCATCCATGGCAAGACCGATTGCGAGAACAACGGCGCTTCCGATCGTGTTGAGTAAAGACATTTTGTTTCCTCCGATTGTAGGATGTAATTAGTCGGGGTAAGTGCGTCTTGCTTCGGTGAAATCGTCCAGAACCTCGGTCTTGTATTTACGGACGTAATATTTTGCCATATCGAGGTTGAGGTCAAGGTAGTTGCCGCAGTCGCGTGCGCTTGCTCCGGGAATATCCCCCTCGTATGCGAGGATGAACGCGCACAGCTCCTGCAACAGCGGATAGATGTCTGTAGGGGTAAGGTCGCCCACAAGGAGGATGTAAAAGCCGGTGCGACAGCCCATCGGGCCAAAGTACACGGTCTTGTCCTTCCAAGTGGGATGATTCCGCAAAAAGGTCGCGCCGAGATGCTCGATCGCGTGCAGGGCGGGGGTGTCCATGACAGGCTCTGTATTCGGGCGCGTTACACGCATGTCAAAGGTGGTCACCACCTCGCCGCCGACTTTGTCGCGGCGGGAGACGTACAGGCCGGTGAGCAGGTCGATGTGATTGACGGTAAAACTTGCGATTTTTTCCATAGTGTTATCCTTGTTTCTTCCGTTCTCCGATACGGTCAATGATCCGGGAAGAAAGCGTGACCGTGAGCAGGGAACAGAGTATTTTTTGTAAGGGAATATAGGTCAGGGAAAGTAGAAGCACCGTGACGTCGGTGCAGAGATAGGCAAGCCCGATCCGACATCCGACGAGTTTGTGTATGATCAGCGCGATCGCATCGTCACCGCCGGCGGCACCGCCTTCACGGACGACAAGACCGACGCCCACGCCGACAAACAATGCACCGAGCAGTGCGGCAACGACAGGCAGGGCGGAAAGGTCGGGAATCACGGGACCGCAGTGCTCAAAAAGACGGTAAAAAAGTGCGAATCCGACCGTTGCCACTGCGGCATTTTTGACAAAAGCCTTGCCGAGCAGTTTCCAACCGAGCAGATAACAGATTAGGTCGATGCAGACCTCGGAAACGCTTGGGGAAATACCGAAGTGATGGCGTAAAAGCAACGTTATGCCCAGCACACCGCCCTCGGTGATACTTGATCGTGCGTGTATGTTACACAGACCGAAAGCAAGGATTGCCGAGCCAAGGAGCAGAACTGTATAATGTTGAAATCTTGTTTTAAACATAACTTTTTTATTATAACGCGATGTGCATACAAAGTCAATATTCAGGGTAAATATAAATGCAGAGAAGAGGTGGCGTTATGTCTTTCAAAGTATACAAAAACGAAAAGCGTTTGCTTTGCAGTGCGTTCGCGGTTTTGGCGCTTGCGGCACTTGCCCTTGCTGTATTCGCGCCCGCACCTGTAAGTCGGCCTGTGTCGACGTCCGAAACGGCGACGGCATTCCCTGCGGTGCCGATCTTAATGTACCACAGCGTGTGCGACAATCCGCGCGTGCAGGGGAACTACCGTATTTCCCCGGAAATGTTCGAAAAGGATCTTGCTTATCTGCACGACCGTGGCTATTCTGCGATTCACGTTGCCGATCTTGCCGCCTATGTATATGAGGGGGTAGAACTGCCCGAAAACCCTGTTATCCTCACACTGGACGACGGATATCTTAACAATCTTACCAATGTACTGCCGCTTTTGGAAAAGTACGGTATGTGTGCTACGGTTTCGGTCGTCGGCGCCTTTACGGAGACATTCAGTGAGACTGCGGATCCCAACCCGCTCTATGCCTATCTTACATGGGAGGACGTCCGAACAATGTCGGAAAGCGGACGCATCGAGATCGGCAATCATACCTACGGTATGCATGAGATCGGAGCGCGCCGCGGATGTATGCCCGTGCAGGGCGAAAGTGAGGAAAGCTATCGTGAAACATTGAAAAAGGATCTTGAAAAGCTACAGGCGGCACTGACCGAGCATTCCGGGGTCACGCCTACCGTTTTTACCTATCCTTACGGCTTTATCAGCGAAGCCTCCTACCCGATCTTACGCGAAATGGGCTTTCTCGCCGCGCTTTCCTGCTACGAGCGCATCAATTATATTACAGGAGAGCCTGAACAGCTTTATCGACTCGGTCGTTTTAACCGCTCGCCGCACCTGACCACCAAAGCGTTTATGGAAAAGGTCGGCCTGTAGAAAAAACGCATCTTCGGATACGCTTTTTCTTGCCTTTCGGTGATTTTTAGGCTATACTGAAAGAAAAAACGAGGAGAACTCCATGCCTACACAGCGTGATACCAACCCATTTGCTCTTTCGGACACCAACAAACGGTATTATACGTACGACTATTACCTGCGCCGCACTTTCGGCGGCAAGTGTGCAAAGATTCCGCTCGACATCGGTTGCACCTGCCCGAATATCGACGGCACGCGCGGCCACGGGGGCTGTATCTACTGTTCTGCGCGCGGTAGTGGCGACTTTGCCGCGGTAAGCACGTTGCCGCTTGCGGCGCAGTTTTCTGCCGGCAAGGAAATGATGGCAAGAAAGTGGGACGTTATGCGCAGCATCCCGTATTTTCAGGCGCATACCAATACCTATGCACCGATTGGTCTGCTTCGCGAAAAGTTTACCGAGGCGCTCGGCTTTGATGGCGTAGTTGCCATGAATGTTGCTACCCGCGCCGATTGCCTCACCGCCGAGGTGCTTGCACTCCTTGCAGAACTTGCTGAGCAGACGGTGCTGACCGTAGAACTTGGTCTGCAAAGCACAAACGATCGCACTGCCGATATTATCAACCGATGCCACACCTATGCCGAATTCTGCGAGGGGTATCGCGCACTCCGTGCCGCTTCGTCGAAACTACGGGTCGGTGTGCATCTCATCAACGGTCTGCCGGGCGAGACGCGCGCCGACATGGAAAGGACAGTCACCGACGTTGCCGCGCTGCATCCCGATGAGGTCAAACTGCACCTGCTGCATGTTATCCGTGGCACACGTCTTGCCGCTATGTACGAACGGGGTGAGTATGTCCCTATGACTATGGAGGACTATGTTGCCACCGTTTCCCGTCAGCTTACGCTTCTCCCACCCGAAACGGTCATCGGTCGTATCACGGGAGACGGTGTTGCCGGCGACCTCCTCGCTCCGCTCTGGAGTCTTCGCAAGGTCAACGTCATCAACGCGGTCGATAAGTACCTATTTGAGCATGATCTTTGGCAGGGGAAATGCTATGATTGTTGATTTTGCACAAAAAAAGAGGTGCTCTTTTTACGGTTCTACCGCAAAAAGTTCAAATTTCCTCTTGCAAGCCTTTTGAAAATCATGTATAATAACTCTATACTACTTCGCAAAGGAGCAAAATACTATGGCGGATTATATCACCAAAAACATTCGTAACGTTGTCCTGCTTGGACACGGCTCTACCGGTAAGACCTCGCTTGCAGAGGCAATGCTTTACCGCAAAAAGCTTACCGATCGTCTCGGAAAGACGACCGAAGGAAATACCGTATGCGACTATGATTCTGAAGAGATCAAGCGCGGCTTTACTCTGTCCGCGGCGATGATTAACTTTATACATAACGATATCAAGATTAACGTGATCGACGCTCCCGGTTATCTCGGCTTCCGCGGTGAGGCTACGCAGGCTGCACGTGTTGCAGATGCGGCAATCATCGTAGTGGACGGCCGTACCGGTGTACAGGTCGGTACCGACCTCGGTTGGGACTATGCAACCGAAGCGGGTATCCCCAAGGCGTTCTTCATCAACCGTTTTGACGATGGGGAGGCACGTTTTGCAAAGGCGTTCAACGCGCTGCGTGAGCGTTACGGCGTAGCCGTATGTCCGCTCATTATTCCCATGATCGAGGCGGATAAGGTCGCAGGCTTCCTCAACCTCATTGATATGAAGGTTTATACCTACGACGACAAGGGCAATCTTTCCAAGGGTGACAAGATCCCGTCCGAATTTATCGGTACGGCACACGAGTATCGCGATATGTTGCTTGAGTCCATTGCAGGCACCTCCGACGCACTGATGGATAAGTACTTCGAGGATCCCGAAAGCATCACCCGCGAAGAGGCTGTCGAGGCGATCCACGAAGGCATCATCCACGGCGGTATCGTTCCTGTGATCTGCGGCTCTGCGGCAAAGGTATGGGGCATCGCTCCGCTTTTGGACATCATCGCGGACTCCTTCCCGAGACCTACTGCACGCGGTGCAGAGAAGGATGTAGAAGGCAACGAGGTCGCGATCGACGTAAACGGCGATCCTGCGATCTTCGTATTCAAGACCGTTGCCGACCCGTTCGTAGGTAAGATGACCTACTTTAAGGTCATGAACGGCTCTGTCAAGCGCGACATGACGCTGAAAAATGCAAACGGCACTGATGAGAAACTTGCAAAGATCTACACTGTATGCGGCAAGAAGCAGACAGAGGTAGACGTGCTTTGCTGCGGCGATATCGGCGTAACTGCAAAACTCACCAATACCAATACCAACGATACGCTCAGTGCATCGGGCAAGGTACAGTACGCACACGTCGTGTCCCCCACGCCTTACATGGCAAAGGGTGTCGTCCCCGTATCCAAGGGCGATGAGGACAAGATCTCGCAGGGTATCGCAAGACTTCTTGAAGAAGATCTCACGCTCCGTTATGAGAACAATGCAGAGACCAAGCAGAGACTGGTCTACGGTCTCGGTGATATTCACCTCGACGTTACGGTCGCAAAGCTTAAGAGCCGTTATGGAGTCTCCGTTGCACTCGAAAAGCAGAAGATCGCATACCGTGAGGCGATCCGCAAGAAGGTCTCCGTAGAAGGTAAGCATAAGAAGCAGTCGGGCGGTCACGGTCAGTACGGTCACGTCAAGATGGAGTTCGCTCCGAGTGACGAGCCCGGTCTGATCTTCACCGAGAGCACTGTCGGCGGTAGTGTACCGAAGAACTTCCATCCCGCAGTACAGAAGGGTCTGGAAGAGGCAATGAAGAAGGGCGTGCTCGCAGGCTTCCCGATGACGGGTCTGAAGGCAAATCTGTTTGATGGCTCTTATCACGACGTTGACTCCTCCGAAATGGCGTTCAAGATGGCGGCATCGATCGCATATAAGGAAGGCATGAAACAGGCAAATCCCGTGCTCATGGAGCCTGTTATGACCATGAACGTTTATGTTCCGGACGCAATGGTGGGCGACATCCTCGGCGACTTCAACAAGCGTCGCGGCAGAGTGCTTAACATCACTCCCGACGAGTCCAAGCACGGCTCGACTATCATCGAGGCAGAGGTTCCGCAGGCAGAGGTTCTGGAGTATACCATTGCACTCCGCTCCATGACGCAGGGGCGCGGTCGTTATGAGATGGAATTTGTTCGCTACGAGGAAGTTCCGCAGAACGTTGCTGATGTTATCATTGCTGAGAATAAGGCAAATCTCGAAGAGTAATTCAAAAAATCCCGCTTCGGCGGGATTTTTTCCAGATTTGTCGCATTTTGACACATGCAGTACAATGAGTAGAGGAGACAGTCCGCGCAAACGGATGCCTCCACGGAGGTATAAATATGGAAATGGTCCTTTTAACTGCACTCGGCGTCGGTGGCGCGACCGTCATCGGCTCCGCGATTGGTTTCATATTCAAGAAAATATCCCATCGCTTCAGCGATATCATACTGGCATTTGCCGCGGGGGTCATGCTTGCGGCGGCTGTGCTCGGTTTGATCCTGCCGTCGCTTGAATACGGAGGCAAATACGGCATCGTCGTAACGGTCGCGGGTATTTTCGCGGGCGCGGCATGTCTCAATCTTTTGGATAAGTTGGTGCCGCATTTGCACAAGCTTGTCGGCGTAGACGGGGAAAAGCACGGTGGCAACGCAAGCCTTGATAAGGTGCTCTTGTTCGTCCTTGCCATTGCGATCCACAACCTGCCTGAGGGTATTGCCGCAGGCGTGGGCTTCGGTGCGGGGAATACTGCGGATGCATTGTTGATTGCAGGCGGTATCGCTTTGCAAAACGTTCCCGAGGGTATGGTTATCATTGCTCCCATGCTTGCGGCGGGCATTTCTCCCGGTAGAACCTTTTTCTGCGCTATGCTTACGGGACTTATCGAGGTCGTTGGCACGTTGCTCGGCTACTTTGCCGTCTCTGTCTCCACGGCGGTATTGCCGTTTGCACTTGCTTTCGCCGGCGGTACGATGCTGTATGTTATCAGCGACGAAATGATTCCCGAAACGCATGCCCACGGTTGCGAACGTGGCGCGACTTACGCGCTTCTTGTCGGTTTTTGTATCATGCTCGTCTCCGACGTCCTGCTGGGTTGAAAAAAGATCCCATCCATTCGGATGGGATCTTTTTGAAAAATACAATGTTTTTGCTCAAAAAATACATTGTCCGAGAATTCGCAAGGTGCTAAAATGAAAAAAACTTTTCGGAGGACGTAAATGTATACTTTTCAGGTAATTGGTAAAACCGTCGGTGGCTTTACGCGCGACGTGCCTTATTCCGTCGAGGAGATCGGCGACACCCTGAAGTTGGTTGTGCGTCGCGAAACGCTTTGCGCCCCGCACTATCAGGAGTTGCGTGTGTATTCCTCGCTCACAACCGTACAGGCAGGAACGGATGGATATATGTTCTATCCGACCGATTTCCGCAACGGTTTTGTTATGACCAACTTTACGAAGGATCGACCGAACACGCAATTCCGCACCTGGCCGACGGCAACGCTGGTTGCAGGTCTTTGCGGTTACCCCGATGCGGTCTACGTCCGCATTGATGGCGAGGCGTTTGACGGACGCTTTGAAGTAGGGCATGAGGATGGCGTATACATGTTGAATCCGCACTTCCGCTTTGACGGCGACACACCTGATGAGGACGTTGTCGTTATCTACAAGCGTATGCCAAACGCTACCTATGTTGATATGGCAAAGGTACATCGCAAGTATCAGATGGATTTTCGTGGTTGCCGCCCGTTGCGTGAGCGCGCCGAGGAAAGAGAAGAGCTTCGCCTTGCCGCCGATCGCATGGAGATCCGCGTGCGTCTTGGGTGGAAGCCGATCCCCACGCCCGTGCGCCATCAAAATCTCGAAAACGAACCCGAAATGTACGTTGCTTGTGACATTCCTGCGCTCCATAAGATCCTGGACAGCATGCAGGCAAAAGGGGTTACTGAGGCGGAATTCTGCCTTGTGGGCTGGGGCGAGGGCGGTCACGACGGCCGTTTCCCTCAACAGTACCCCTGCGACGAGCGTTTCGGCGGCGACACCGCGCTCAAAAAGTTCATTGCGCGTGCACAGCGCCTCGGCTATCAGGTCGTTTGCCACACCGTAACCTGCGGCTCCTACGAGATCGCCAACAATTTTGACCGCGATCTTCTCACCAAGAAAAAGGGGCCGAACGGCGACCTCGTCCCCTACGTGCGTGAGCACTATATTGAAAAGGGACTCAACGGAGGCGAACCTTATCATCTCTGCGCTAAAACGGCGTATGAGAACTATGCCGTACATACCTTCCCCAAGGTGCGCGGCTACGGCTTCCGCGGCATCCATTACAATGACGAGCTTACCGCGTATATCCCCGAAAAGTGCTATGACCCCAATCACCCCTGCACGCGCAAGGAGGCGTGGGAATACCACCGCAAGGTCGCGCAACTTTGCCGGGATCTGTTCGGCGGCTTCCAGTCTGAGGGATGGATGGATTATATGAGCGCGGAGATGGATGCTATTCTTTACATCGGTTGTAGCTCGAAGATCACGCCCGAGATTCATCCTTTATACGACGAGGGTATCCCGTTCTGGCAGCTCGTCTACCATGGTATCATTCTTTCCAACCCTACCGCGCAGACGATCAACTATCCGATCAAGGAAAAGTATCAGAATCTCAAGTTTATCGAGTACGGCGGCAGACCGCTGATGTATTTTAACAGTAAATTCGGTGCAGATCGTAACTGGATGGGCGACCTCGATCTGCACAGCCAAAGTGATGAAGATATCGACGTTGCTACCGATGCGCTGAAGCGCGCCTATGATGAATACCAACCGCTCAAGCATTTGCAGTACGAGTTTATGGAAAACCATGAAAAACTCGCCGAGGGCGTATACCGCACCACGTATTCCGACGGTACAAGGATCACCGTAGACTACAATAAGGAAATCTATACCGTCGAAAAACCGGAATAAGGTAAATCATTGCTGCAACTTTCACATAACAAAATTCAAAGGAGCCTTCTGCGGAAGGCTCCTTTGAATTTGTCCCAACAAAGACAATTCGTGCGCGTGTGCTTTCTGCGTATCCTTTTCAAAGCGCAAGAAACAGGAAGATTCCAGTCAAAACAAAAGCGGAAAGATGCTTGCTATTTAAACTTGCTACCATTTTCATTTAATGTTATAATATTTTTGGCGAAACGATTTTATATTTTCCCAAAAGGAGAAAAGAGAATGAAAAAGATCCTTTGCACCTTGCTGTGCGCTTTGACGGCGTTTTCGCTGATCTGTTCCGTTTTTGCGGCAGACGGCGACTATATGACCTTCAAGCCACACGACAAGTATACGACGGCAGTGCCGTTGGAGACTGTACCGGCAACCTATGAGGCGTGGGTAAGAATTCCCAAGGGCAGAACAGAAACATCGGGAATTGTACTCGGAAACGACCAAGGCTATTGCTATAACAGTTTCCAGTTCCACATTTACACAAACAGTGCACCGATGATTAAGTTTCAGAACAAGGTGTCAAACGGCGTCCCTTCCTCCAAGACGTACACCTTTTCCAATTCTTCCGTAGCGAACGGAGAGTGGACGCATGTTGCCATTGTGGCGGATGCTGCCAATCAGACGATCGGCTGCTACATCAACGGCGAACTTTCCGAGAGCAAGAGCTATACGTTTTCGCCGAACGCCGCACCGATTCCGCTGGTGCTCGGCGGCGATAACCGATCCGGCAACACCGCATATTTCAAGGGGCAGCTTCGCTCGGCTACCCTGTATTCCGACGTGCGTACCGCTGACGAAATTAAAGCGGATATGGTAGCTGTGAATACGGCGGATGAAAATCTCATGGCGCACTATGATCTCACGGAGGCCGAGTTCGGTGAGGACATCGCAGATGCGGCAGGCAATTACGATATGCGATATGACGCCGCATGGACGGACTGGATCGAGCCTGTGACCGACTATGCATATTCTATTGCCATTATCGGCGACCAGCAGAAGGTTTCTTGTACCTATCCGGAATCGCTCCACTATATTTACGACTGGATTCTGGCAAATAAGGAAACCAAAAAGATTGGATACGTGATGGCACTTGGTGACATCACCAATGACCGCGACAAAGTGCCGGAGTGGACACTTGTGGGTCAGCAGTTCCAGCGCCTTTCCGGAAATCTACCGTTTGCGATCTGTCGCGGCAATCACGACTATAGCGAACCGTACAATACCTATCTCAATTTTGAGGGATATACTGCCGATATTGCCGGCACCTACAACGGCAAGCTTGAGAGCATGTATAAGCTTGCAAAGCTCGGCAAGACCGACTATCTCATTTTGTCGCTGGATTACGGTCCGAAGGACGAAGAGTTGGCATGGGCGTGTGAAGTGGTAGAGCAGCATCCCGATCACAAGGTTATTGTGATTACCCATAGTTATATGGCGGCGGATGGTACGACTACGGATGAGAACGACGAAACAGCTCCGACCACAAATTACGGCTACAACAACGGCGACGATATCTGGGAGCAGTTTGTACGCAAGTATGAAAATATTGTGCTCGTGCTTTCCGGTCACATTGCTTCCGATCAGCTTCGTGCGACCAAAACTGTTGGCGATCACGGAAACGTGGTCACACAACTGCTGATCAATCCACAGACGATCGACGTTCCGGAGCCGACCGGTCTTGTCAGTATGTTCTATTTCAACGAGGACGGTAACGTGGTCACGACGGAGTGGTATTCTACCGTAAAGAATCAGTATTTCAATGCTGAAGAGACGAGATATACCATGTTTGTCGGAGAGCGAAGCGGCGATGCAAACGGGGACGGCTACATTACCGTAGCAGATGCTTTGGCAGCAGTATCTGCTATGCTCGGTTCTGCTGAATACAAAAACGCAGATATCAACGGCGACGGAAAAATCACTCTATACGATGCCCTTGGTATTTTGCAAACCGCAGTGAAAGGAGCATGACGATGAAAAAAGTTTTCTTTGCGATATGCCTTTCTTTATTGATCGTATCGCTTTCCGCTTTTGTAAGTGCGGCGGAAATCACCTCGGCAAACGACCTGCTCACACTGATGAACACTTCGTCAATGTGGGAAGACGACTATAAGCTGACCGCAGATATTAACCTCGCGGATGCAACCAACGGTCTTTCGCAGGCGCCGATCGGTAATGCAACCAAGAAGTTTACAGGTACCTTTGACGGTCAGGGGCACACCATCAGCGGTCTCAACCTTTCCGGTACGGACTATGTGGCACTTTTCGGTCAGGTCGCAGATGCAACCATTTGCAACTTGACCGTTTCGGGCACCGTTACCGCAACGGGTACCCGTGCAGCCGGAATCGTAGCGCAAGTCGATGGCGCCGCTCTGACGGTCAAAAACTGCACGAATCTCTGCAACGTAACCGGCGATACACATGTTGGCGGTGTCATCGGACGTATGGTACCTAATGACAGTAATGCATTCGTTATAGGATGCAAGAATGCCGGTACGATCACCGGTAGCGGTACATATGCCGGCGGTATTGTTGCCACGTTTTCGCAAAACGGCGGATCGACTACCATTGAGCAGTGTATGAATACCGGTTCCGTAACCGGCTCACAGTACGTTGCCGGCATTGTAGGGTATTTCAGAGTTTATTCTGCATCCAAGAACATGTGCTTCCTGCAGGATTGCATGAACACCGGTGCTATACATGCCACCTCGAGAACGGTTGGCGGTATTATCGGTTCCGGTAACGGCCAGAATAATGCGTATACAATCACTCGTTGCTTCAATAGCGGTTCTGTTACTGCTGACGGAACAACCTATATTCAGCCTATTGCGGGTGCGATTTCTAAAACGACCTACACCGCAGGGCAAATGACATATTGCTACTATTCTTCTACCGATACATATACAAACGATGCTACCGGTTACGCATTTTCTTGTTCAACATTTGTCGAAGCGGAAACCGTAGCGGCAAATTTCCCCGGCCTTGGCTCTGCTTGGGTTGTCACAGACGGACGTGCGCCCGAGCTTGCAGTGTTCCACCAGCATGATGCGAGCGGCGCGTACACGCCCGCAGGCAGCAAGCACGTGATCCTTTGCTATTGCGGCGAAGTTGCACTTTCCGAGGCGCACACATTTGCAAACAGTGTGTGCACAAAGTGCGGTGCTGTGGAAAGCAGTTGCGCACATGAGAATATAACCATAGTTACCGAAGCTATCGCGACCTGTGTTTCGGCAGGGGTAGCTTATGAATTCTGCCTTGATTGCGAAAGCAAGCTCGGTGACGTTGTTCTCCCTGTGGATGCCGCAAATCATGAAGCGCAAGTACTGACAATGGACTATGCCAACGGTTCTGTCACCTACACCTGCGGCGGATGCGGCGCGGTCGTATACACCGACAGCACGCTTGCAAGCAGCGTTTATGTTTCCAAAAACGGACTTGATCTTGTCGGCAACCTTACTGCGATCGGCACCGAGAGTGCCCCGTTTAAGAATTTTGCCGATGCAATGCAGTATGCGGCGTATTGCGGCAAGGACACTAAGATTATCCTTGTGGATGAAGCGAGCGTTGACACCAACTATAAAACTCCTTCTTTCTCGCACACGGTGACCGTGACGGGCGGTAAGCTGATTACCCAAAACCGTTTTAATATGTACGGCAGCGTCGTATTCGAACATATTACCATCTCTCCTTCCGTCGCGCTTGTCCTTGCTGCGCGTGGCCACAAACTTGTTTTAGGAGAAGGAATCACGGTTGACGGTGCGGATATTTATCTTGTCGGCGGATACGAGAGCAGTCTCGACGGAAACAGTGATATCCCTGCTACGGGCTTCTCTACCGATATCACGATCCGTTCCGGTACATATCACGCGGTGGGAGGCGGCAACCGTTTTCTCAGCGGCGCATATTCCGGCACGATCAAAATGACGGTCGGTAAGACTGATCCCGAGGATACCTTGAGATTTAACAGCACCTTGGTAACCGGCTCTCTTAATTATGAGGGCGGCGACGGTGTAAACGCGACACTTGTTTTCGATGGGGACGTTGATTTTATAGAAACTTTCCGTCCGATCACGCATCCGTCGTCCGAGGTGGAAGGCCGCTTTGACGTAGATCTTGTTGTGCAGGGTGATGTCAATGTGGCTGCCGAGGATATTCACCTCCGCGGTCAGGACTATACGCTCAACGTTTATGCGGATTCCAGAGTAGACGGGGCAGAGGCGTTTGCGGCGCTGATCGTTGGCGCAGAGAACGTGCAGCCCTATAAGCGCTATTGCCTCAAGGTAAACGGCGCACATCCCGACACAAACGGAGATACGCTTTGCGACAACTGCGGCGCATCTGTAAATTGCGAGCACGAGAACGGCGAATGGCGCGAAACCGAAAAGGCAACTTGCGTAAGCGGTGCACACTATGTATGGTATTGCTATGACTGTATGGATGTTGTTGCAGATAAGACAACGGTGGGAGAAGCTGTTGATGCCGAACGCCACATAAGCGAGGATTATACGTGGCAGTATGCCGACGGTATGTATTCCTTTACTTGTACGGCATGTAGTGTAAAAACCGAGCAGGCAGAGTCCCCTGTGATCTATGTATCCGTAGACGGAAACGATTCCTATGACGGTACAACCGCAGACAAGGCGGTTGCAAGCCTTGCCGATGCGGTAGGCAGGATCGCAAACGTCGGCGGCACCATAGTGATCTGTGGCAGTTATCCGATCAGCGGTACGGTCGAGCTTCCTGCATATGCAAAGGAGATCACATTCAGCGGTCTGGATGAGGACAATGGCTATATTCGCGGCGGATTTAAACTCTCGTCACTTACCGTGCTTTCGCTTGGTGGTGAGACCAAGTTCGACGGTATCAGCTTTGACGGCGGTTATGCGTGCGTTTTCGAATGCAATTGGCACGACCTTACGTTCGGCAAGGTAGAGGCTATCAATAATGCGTTTGCGCATATTATTGCGGGCATGTACAAGACGGCAGAAGACGACACCGCGAAGGCGGAATCCGTAATCACTATTCACGAGGGGGCAACTCTCGCTTATAATGCTGCGGGAACGATCAACAAGACCCGTTTCTATTCGCATGTCTATCTCGGAAGTTCTTTTTCTGCGGACGGCGTATCTGCTTCTGATAAAAAGGTAACGTTCAACGCTACAGATGCCGATATCGGCGTGCTGTACACCATGTCCACGACCGGCACGTATAAGAACAATCCCGTTGAAAACTGTGAGACGATCGTGAACCTGTATGGAGACACCTCGGTCAACCAAGGAAGAACGGGTGACTATAATGTGGGATACTCGGATTCCACAGCCGCCCTTTCAAAGCAGACACTCAACTTCTTTGACAATTCTTCTATCGGTACGGACTATTATATCCGCAACGCAGAAAACACAGTGATCAATGTTTCCACCGCGGCAGACGGGCGTACCCGTCCGCTCACGATCCCGTTCACCTTCTATGCGTACGGTACGTTTGCATCTGAGGAAACCCCGATGAATATTGAGATCAACTACGGCTCGCACAGCTATGCAACATGGTGTGAAACGCCTTTGAAGTATCAAAATGCGGCGGATGCGCTCAAGGTCGTGACCGAAAATGTCACCGACGAGTGTAAATACACGCCCAAGGTGACCGTGGCGGCAACTCCCGATTCCGAGGGTACAAAACTCTATTCCTGCTCCTGCGGTAGAAGCTATACCGAGCAGTATACTTACTCCTGCGAGGAAAAGGCGCATATCTACGTTGCCAAGGCAGATGGTACCTATGTATGCACTGCTTGCGGCGAGACCTATGCAAGCATTTTCGGCGATTGCGTGTTTGCGCTTTCTCCTGCGGTTGTGGATGGAGAAACGGTCAGCGTTACGCTTTCGGTAAATGCATCCGCGATTGCGGCGGCAAAAATCGACGTCATCGCGCCGGACGGCTTTACCTTTGCAGGTACAAGCATCCCCGTGACGGACGGCTTCTACGTAAGTGCCTCTGACACCGAGCCTTGCACGGTCGTTCTGCTCAGTGAAACGGGTGCCAATGCGACGATTCAAGCGAGCATCACGCTTTCGTATACTGTCGCAGAATCCGTAAAAGCAGGCGAGTATACGTTTATGCTTGCCGTTTCCGAGGCGTTTGATGAAAACCGTGAGGCGATCGCGGCAACGCCCGTCAGCGCGGTAGTGACCGTGCCCGCAGATGCGCCTGTTCTCGGCGACGTGAACGGTGACGGTGCAATTACGGTTCTGGACGTACTTCTGGCGATCAAAGCGTTGCTGAACGAAGAAACGCTTGCAAATGCCGATATGAATGGTGATGGGGTATTGAGTCTCATCGACGTTATCCGGATTATGAAAGCGGTTTCTAAGTAAAAGCATTCCCCAATTGATACTTTTGGCTTATGCGATCGGGCATTTCGCTTACTGTATCTTTTGTAGACGGTAAAATTCAAACGGATGGTATGGTGCTGTTGCGGCGGATACGCTGTTCTGCCGTGCAACCTTCGCAATAAAAAGGAGTAATCTATGCGGCATGATCTTCTTCCTCGAAGAGGGAAGTTTTACAAAGCAAATCTGCACTGTCACACGACCTGCTCCGATGGAAAACTCACACCCGAGCAGATCAAAAAGGAGTATATGGACAGGGGATATTCCATTGTTGCATATACCGACCATTATTTGATCCTTCCGCACAGAGACCTTTGTGACGAGAATTTTTTGGCGCTTCACGGCTATGAGTTGGAGGTGCATGCTGATACCGAACCGGTCTCGCAGTCTAAAAAGACACATATCAACCTGATTGCGTTGTCGCCGGACAATCTTTTGCAGGTGTGTTATCATCGCGCAAAGTATGTCAAGGGGAACATGCGCGCAAAGATAGCAGAGGCGGTGATCGACGAGAGCCTGCCTGACTACGAGCGGGTGCATTCGCCCGAAGGGGTCAGTGAGATCATGCGCATCGCGCGAGAGCACGGATATTTTGTAATATATAATCATCCGACATGGTCGCTCGATGATTACCGCGATTACGCGCACTATGACGGCATGCATGCGATGGAAATGTATAATTACAGTTCTTATGTTGCCGGCTTCGAGGAAGTGAATCCCCGTGTGTATGATGATATCCTTCGCACGGGCAAGCGAGTTTTCTGCGTCGGCGGTGACGATAACCACAATCACCATCCTTTGGACAGTTATCGGTGCGATTCCTTTGGAGCGTATACGGTGATCAAAGCGCCAAGTCTGACTTATGCAGATATTTCCGCCGCGCTTCTGCACGGTGATTTCTACGCATCCATGGGGCCCGAGATCAAGGAACTGTACTATGAAGACGGAATGGTGCATATCAAAACGTCAGCCGCAGAGCGCATTACTGTGAATATGGGGTGCCGCCGCGCAGCCGTTGCTGCCCGTGAAAAAGGGAAGACACTCACCTCTGCATGTTTCAAGGTTCCGGAGGACGCGATATACATCCGTCTGACCGTTTTTGACAGGCACGGAAAGCGTGCGGATACCAATGCTTATTTTGTGGATGAATTCGTATGATTCCGATCGTAACCGCGTGAAAGAATTATAAAATAGCAAAAAGCACTCCGAAAAGGAGTGCTTTTTGTTTGGCGCAGAGGGAGGGATTAGGCGACGCAGACGTCGCCTAATCCCTCGCTACGCGACGAAGCGAGCGTTCGCCTCTCCTCCCCACAGCACAAATTGATAGAAAATAGAGAGTAAAACTGCCGCTTAAGTTGAAAAACTTATAAATATATGATATACTACACTTTATAGACAAGAATCATGAGAATATGATAGGAACACCGTAAGGGGGTATAGTTATGAAGAATATTTTTTGCATAGCATTTTGGGTAATGCTTGTTTCGCTTTTGTGCGTGGCAGCATTTGCTACTAATGCTACAGAGGATGACTACACGTATGTTTATGTTAATTCCGAAACAGGAAATGACATTTCCGGTAACGGCGACTCTCCGCAAAGTCCGCTTAAAACATGGACATGGGGCGTAAATTACGGCAAGAACAAGAGAATTGGTACGCTTGTTGTAGTTTTCACAAATGAGTATCATTTCAACACCTCGCCGACTGAAGCGGCACATGATTATCCTATTATTTTCACAACCAATGACGGTGAAACCGATTATGCCAAGAAAAGCGGCGCAAAACTTGTTTTTGGCTCTGCGCTTCGCTATTATTTAAACGGTGACACGACGTTTGAAAACATAACGATTGAGTATTCAAAGTCACTTAATATTATTGCTCAATATAATCCTATCAGAATGGGCAAGGGTGTTAAAACGCGCAATCTCACAAGTGAAGAAAGCCAGCTTCTGGTGCTTGGCGGATATCAGGCACCTAAAGCTGATGTCGATGTTACAAAGGATTCTCATGTTATAATTGAAGACGGTGACTATTATATCGTAGCCGGCGGCACAAGAGATTCCTTTGACAAGACTCCGCTTTATTTCACAGGTACGCACTACATGACAATAAACGGCGGCAGAATTGCAAATCTCTTTGGCGGCTCTGTGAGATATCAGTACAGCACAAGCGCAGATATTACGGTAAACGGTGGATATATTGAAGATTTTAACGTTGCCGGTGACCTTTCACGCAGGCTCAATGGAGATGCAAGCGCCACATTTAACGGTGGTGAGATCAAAAATCTCAACGTAAACAATATTATCGGTACCGGCAAGATTACGGTTAACGGCACTAAAATCGGCTCAATGTCGGTTTGGTATGCAAACGATGAGGTTTCGACTCTTAACGAAAGAACAAACAAGCCGCTTTACCTCTATTACAATGCAAATTACTATACAGGAGAAGAGATCGAAACATTTAAGGTCGGCTTTGACTATACCGAAAATATAGCAAGCGTATATGCAAAAATGGGTGCAAACGGCAGCGGCAATACAGAGGATGACCCTGCAAGTTTTGCAGATGCATTTGAATCTGCGGCAAAATCGGGAAGCACCGTTGTGCTTTTGAATAATATTACTGTCGATAGTTTTGTTGAGCCGTCGCACTCGGAAAAAGTACTTATTACAGGTAAATCTCTTACAGTAAACGGTATATACACTCTTTCCGGTAAAACCGAGTTTAAAAATATTACATTAGGCGGAAGCGGCACTTTCAACGCAGATAATGGCGTTTTTGAAACTGCAAAGGATGTAAAGACTGACAAAAAACTGAACATAACAGGCTCTGCAATTATTTACGGAGGCTATGTAGATAACATTACCAATGCAAAAAACGTTATTGTTGATGGCGCAAATGTAGAAACAATTGTCGGCGGAAATGCCACAGTAATCGAAATTAACGGCGGTAGCGTAAATACCGTAAAATCAAGTGAAAACGGCAGCGAATCCTTTGATATCACCGTAAACGGCGGTAATGTTGAAAAGGTTATATTTAACAACGTTTCAAAGTCACTTGTCCTAAGACTGCTTGGCGGCAAGGTCGGGGCTTTTGAGAATAGCGGTACAAATGTGCGCGGTAAGGCTACTCTTGGTAATGGTATTACCGTAGAAGTACTCGGCAGTGCAAAAGATAACTTTGATATTTCTACCGATAAAGTCTATTTCATCCGAGACGGTGGCACGGGTAACGGCGGCACTTTTGCAAGTGCAGGCGGTTCCTTTGACAATGCATATAACGCACTTGGTAATGAGGGCGGCACTATAGTTGTTTGCGGAAAGGTTACTATCACGGCGGCAGTTCTTGGTTATAATCACAAGCATGAAGGAAAGGTTACTGTAACCTCACTCTATGACGGTGTTGACTATAGAAAGGAAAACGGCGCCAAAATTATACAAAAGAACAATTACCACTGCGGCGGAGAAACCGAATTTAATAACATTTATATTACTTCCGAAGCAAAGTATAAGGCAATTGTCGGTGAGTACCACAAGCTCGTTATTGGCGAAGGAATCGTATGTGACAGAGTTGACGGTCAGACATATCCTGTGGTACTTGGCGGCGGTATTGGCGACGCAAGCGGCAAAACCACCGATGTAACCATTCAAAGCGGTATGTGGGGAAGGATTCGCGGCGGTGCTTCAGGTAATGCAACCAATTGCACGGTAAACTTAAGAATTGAGGGCGGCGAGTTTTATGATGCTATGGTGCTGGGTAGCACATCCGCTCACACAGGAGATATAAATGCAACTTTCACCGGTGGCACAATGTTTGCCTCTGTGGTATGCGCCAATATTACCAAAGAGGAGCAGGTGTTTGACAGCAAAGTAAACCTAAATATTGCAGGCGGTACATTCTATAACAAACTTCTTTATTCCGCAAGTGAAAACGGCACATACAGCGGTGTTTACAATGTAAATATAACAGGTGGCGACTTTGCTCATCTCGTTGAGTTTAGAGGAACAAATAATGTAGACGGTGTTCCTTCGTTTATTAATAGCACCGTTGACCTTAGTGAAATCGAAACGGGCACATATACGTTTACTAACTACGTCAGAGAAGACGGTGCAGATCCGTGGCTCTTCTACCATGACGGCTTTTACTATTACACTTCCACTACGGGAAATCCGGGTATCGGACTTACCAAAACGGCAAATATCGGCGACCTTATTTATACTTCAGGTAAAACCGTTTTCCTCCCCGAAGAGGGAAAAGCATATTCCGCAAGTTGTTGGTCTCCCGAAATTCATCATTATACCGATGAAGAGGTCGGAGAGGGAAACGGTGGCTGGTATCTCTATTTTGCTGGTTCGGGCGGTGAAACCGAGGGAGATACAGGGCATAGAATGTATGTTCTTAAGTGCCTTGACGGCGACAATCTCCTTGGACGTTGGGGTCACCCGATTACAGGAGAGGTCAACGTACCCGAAAAGGTATCGGTGGAACTTGATGGATTTAACGACAGATGGTCGGGCGGTCAGACAGACATCCGCATAAACGGCAAGGTTTATAACCTCTTTGTTGCAATTGAGGGTGAGCCCGGCAAGATTAATCAGAATATCAATATCGTCGAAATGACAAATCCATGGACTATCAAGGGCAAGTCTACAATTCTCATCCGTCCCGAATACGATTGGGAAATCGGCAGGCACACCGCTCTTACAATTGTTGAGTGCGGCACGGCGGTTTACGGTGATGACGGCAGTATTTATATCGTGTATTCCGCTTGCGGCTACAATACTCCCGAATACAAGCTCGGTCAGCTTAAGTTTCTTGGCGGTGACCCGCTTGATGCAAAGAATTGGGTAAAGCATCCTGAGCCCATTCTTTCCATGAACAATGAAATCTGCGGTATTGGCTCGGCTTCTTATGTAGATGATTCTACAGGACAAGGCTGGATTTGCTACAACGCATATCTCGGAACAGACACAAACGGTGGCAGATATGCTTTCGTAGAGCCTTACCGGGCAGATGAAAACGGTGTTGTAATCAGCGAGGGAACGGGGCATCCGTCCTCCCCTGACAGAGTTTATACTCAGGTAGTAAACCCCAATCCCGTAATTAATAAAATCGGCGGATTTACAAAGGTAGACTATCAAAAGAATCCTTTTGCGGCAAAGAGACAGTATACAGGTATCTTCACGGATGTAAGAGATAATCATTGGTTTAAGCCATATGTTGAAAGTGCATATGAACTCAGACTTGCAAACGGTACATCTGCTACTAAATTCTCCCCGGACTCCGCCTTCACCGTGGCGCAAGCGCTGACAGCGGCAACAAATATTCACGCTGCATATAACGGCAATAGTGTACGTGACGCGTTCTCCGGTGAAGCATGGTATGTTCCTTATGTTGAGTATTGCGTGCAGAACGGCATTATTACCAAGGGACAATTTGCAGATGTGAACAAAAATATCACAAGAGGTGATATGGCGATAGTGTTTGCAAATATTCTTCCTGACGGTGAGTATGAGGCAATTAATGACGGTTCAAATTCCGATGTGACAAGCGATATGACTTGCTACAATGCGGTTTCAAAGCTCTATAAGGCCGGAATCGTAAGCGGGGATGCCGGTAAGGGAACCTATCGCCCGAATGATGAGATTGTACGCAGCGAGGCCTGTGTAATATTTACGCGCATTGCACTTAAGAGTATGAGAGTGAAAAATAATTAATGCAAAAATGGCACACCGGAAGGAGTGCCATTTTTGCATGTTTTTTGAGTCGGAATTCGCGTTAGCAACCGATTCGGATATCGTGTGTTTGTTACTAAACCGATATCATAAAAACGATTACTTTTAAGGTCGGGAAAAAATCGAAAAACAACAGAAAAAAGCAGCATTTCACTCGTGATAAACGACTATTTCACAGAGTGCCGTGCTGCTTTTATATTTTGAAAATGCTTGTAAACCCTTATGCCGTAAGGCTTTGTGGGTAAAAAGCAAAAGGACACTAATTCTATCATAATTAGCGTCCTAATCCCTCGCTACGCGATGGAGCGAGCGTTCGTCTCTCCTCTCCATAGCACAAAACAAAAAGCACCCCTAAAAGGAGTGCTTTTGCCCCACGCAGAGGGAGGGATTCGATGACCCTCAAGGCGACGCAGACGTCGCCTAATCCCTCGCTACGCGATGGAGCGAGCGTCCGCCTCTCCTCCCCACAGCACAAAACAAAAAGCACTCCTTAAAGGAGTGCTTTTGTTTGGCGCAGAGGGAGGGATTCGAACCCTCGTGTGCTTTCGCACAAACTGATTTCGAGTCAGCCCCGTTATGACCACTTCGATACCTCTGCATATGGTCGTGAAATTTACTCACAACCAATATTATAGCATATTCATTTTAAGAATGCAAGAGTTTTTTACTATTTCTTTTTAGAAAACCATACGTGCGGATGGAAGAGAATCAGCATGGGGAAGAGTTCCAGTCTGCCGACTAACATATCAAAGGACAAAAGGTACTTGGAAAGGTCGCTGAAGAATCCGAAATTCTTCGTCGGTCCAACCATGGAAAGACCCGGACCGATGTTATTCAGCGTTGCGGAGACAGCGGTAAAACAAGTCACTAGGTCATGTCCTCCCGTGGTAAGCAGAAGCACGGAGATGATGTAGATAAACACGTAGGTGATCATATATGCGCTTGCTGCGTGGATTGTCTCGTTGTCCAGCACTTTGCCCTCGAAATGCAACTTGGTCACACGCTTCGGTTGCAAATAGTGGCGGATCTCCTGCCGCACGCGCTTGGCGAGGATCAGGATGCGCGACACCTTGATACCGCCACCTGTACTACCGGCAGAGGCACCGATAAACATCAGCGAAAAGAGGATCATCTGTGAAAAGACCGGCCAAAGCTCAAAGTCAGTCGTTGCGTATCCTGTAGTCGTCATGATAGACGCGACCTGAAAGAAAGCGTGACGAATCTCTTCGCCGATAGTCCCGCCCGGGGTATGAATGTTGCAAAAGATCAGCAGAGTGGAGGTGAGCACGATTCCAAGGTATGCACGTAGCTCATCGCCACCGAGCGCCTGCTTGAAACGGCGGAGCAGGAGCAGAAAATACACGTTAAAATTCACGCCGAACGCGACCATGAATATGGCCACGACCCACTGGATATACGGCGAGTAGCCTGCCAAACTATCGTTTTTGATACCGAAGCCGCCTGTACCCGCAGTGCCGAACGTAGTCGTGATCGCATCGAATACGGGCATACCGCCGAGCAGAAGCAGAACAAACTGTATTAGCGTCAGCATGACGTACAATCCATACAAGATCAGCGCAGTATATTGTGTTTTCGGTACAAGTTTGGAGACCGAAGGACCGGGGCTTTCCGCTTTCATCAACTGCATGTGTGAGCCGCCAGCCATTGGTAGAATGGCAAGCAGAAAGACCAGCACGCCCATACCGCCGATCCAGTGCGTGGAGCTGCGCCAGAACATGATGCCGCGAGGCTGATTCTCAAACACAGTCAGCACCGTGCTGCCGGTGGTAGTAAAGCCGGATACCGACTCGAAAAAGGCGTCCGCCAGATTGGGGATCATGCCGCTGAAAACAAAAGGGAGTGCTCCGAAAAAGCTGAGCAGTATCCAGGACAAGGCCACGGTCAGAAACCCTTCCCTGGCGCGAAGATTTGTGTCCTCCGGCTTAACAGCCTTCCAGGCAGACAGCCCCAGCACCAGCAAAACGGCAATGGTTTTGATAAATGCTGCAGCATCGCCCTTTTCATCATACAATAATGCGATCAGCAGTGAAGGCGTCATCGCGGCGGCTTCGATCAGCAAAATCGCGCCCAGATTGCGAATGACTAATTTCTTATTCATTTACGGATAACCTCATTCAAATCATCGATCCCTGTTTCACAGGCAATAATGACCACATGATCTCCTGCCTCAATAT